>NYTH01000031.1 GCA_002683405.1 Salinisphaeraceae bacterium
CAGCCCGCCAATCACCGGAAGCGTATCCAGTCCGCCGGCCAGCGGCAGGCCGCCGGCTGCGTCGCCCAGGATCGGCAGTCCGTTCAGGCCGCCCGTCGGCAGACCCGGCAATGCAGGCAGGCCCGGCAGGCCGGCAGCGCCACCCGTCGGGGCCAGGGCCGTCAGACCGTCCACCACGTTGACCAAGGCAAGCGCGCCGGTGTTGGTGTACATGGCGCCCAGGTCAGCCAGCGGCGCGGCAGGCGTGCCGGCCGCCAGGCCGGTGGTCAGGCCATTGACCGTGTCGGCGCCGGTCAGGATGGCGCCGGAGAAGTTCATGTTCAGCAGGGAGGCAACCGTGTCCTGGCCGCCCGAGATGGCGCCGGTAACCGCGTTCAGCGCGGCGGTGGGGTTCTGGGCCGAGGCCATGCCGCTGGCGCCTACGGTGAGCACGACGGTAGCGAGGATGCGTTTCATGATGGGTTCTCCTTGATCGCGAATAGTTATTGCGTTGGTTGAGACGGCGCACGGCTTGATCGTGCGATGGATCTAGATTATTGAGTTGGCCGTGACTGCACCATCAGCCAATCGGGACAGGGGCTGTAGGATTTTTCCTACCGCCGCGAAGCAGCCAATTCGACCGGCGCTCTATTCCGAGATGACGGCGCCGTCGCGTTTGAGCCGTTCGACTTCGGCGGCAGTATAGCCGGCCTGGCGCAGCACTTGGTCGGCGTTACCGCCAACCGGCTGACGACCGTGGCGAATTTCGGGACGGGTGCGCGAAAACCGCGGTGCGGGCCCGGGCTGCTTGTAGCCATCGACCTCGACGAACGTGCCGCGTGCGCGGTTATGGGCGTGCTCCGGCGCCTCGTGCATCGACAGGACGGGGGCGAAACAGACGTCGCTGCCTTCCATGATGGCGCACCATTCATCGCGGGTCTTTTCCCTGAACCGCGCTTCCAGCTGCTTGCGCAGTGCCACCCACTGGCGCGGATCAAGCTGCGGTGAAAAGGTGTCGGTATCCAGTTCGGCCAACCGCAGCAGCTCGGCATAGAACTGCGGTTCAATGGCGCCGATGGACACGTACTTGCCGTCGGCGGTCTCGTATACGCCGTAGAAATGCGCGGCTCCATCCAGCATGTTGCTGCCGCGCTGGTCGTTCCAGTGGCCGGAAGCCAGCCAGCCGTACTGCATCCACATGAGCAGCGAGGCGCCGTCGACCATGGCCGCGTCCACCACCTGCCCCTCGCCCGAGCGCCCGGTTTCGAACAGCGCGCAGGCCACGCCGAAGGCCAGCAGCATGCCGCCGCCGCCCATGTCCCCCACCAGATTCAGCGGCAGCACGGGGGGACCATCACGCTCGCCGATGGCGTGCAGCGCGCCGGTGAGGGCCACGTAATTGATGTCGTGTCCGGCTGCCTGCGCCAGCGGACCCTCCTGGCCCCAGCCGGTCATGCGGCCGTACACCAGTTTCGAGTTGCGCGCGAGACAGTCGTCAGGACCAATGCCCAGCCGCTCGGTCACGCCCGGCCGATAGCCTTCCAGCAGCGCATCGGCCCCCTCGATCAGGCGAAAGAAGGCTTCCTGCCCGGCCTCCGACTTGAGATTCAGGGCAATCGATTGCTTGCCTCGCAGGCTCGGGTCGGTGCCCGTATCCATGGGTATTTTCAGGCCACGCTCGATCCGGATGACCTCCGCGCCCATGTCGGCCAGGATCATGCCCGCCATGGGCGCTGGCCCAAGACCGGCCAGTTCAATAATTCGCACGCCCTGGAGTGGACCCATCTTCAAGATTCCCTGCCGTTTGATTACGCTCTTTGCGGCCAACGCGGCGACCGTTACACTGCCCGAACACGGCAATGAGCAAGACGCTCGCGTCTGCCTCGCAGCTCCGGCCGGTATCTTAGACAAAGCCGCCGTGTTTTGCAGGCAGAGTCGCCGATGCAAGACGACAAAAAACACAATATGCCGTCGCGGCGCGTGTGCCACGACGGACCGGGTGCACCGGGGAGCCGCCATGTCTATACGCTTGTATCCCGCCACGATCATGCTGATGGTGGCCTACCTGCCTTTCCTGCTGCTGCCCGGGTGTTCCAGCGAGGATGCCGTTGCGCCCATCCAGGCGTCATCTGAACCGGGCGACAGCGACAGCGCTAATACCCGCTTCGACTGGCCCGCCATTGGCCTGGCGCACAATGAACAGCGCTACGTACCGCTTGAAACGGTCAACCGCGACAACCTGGACCGAATCGGCCTGATCTCCAGTTTCGACCTGTCCCGGTACGCTCACATTGTCACGGCGCCCATTGCCGTGAACGGCGTCGTCTACTTTTCCAGCGGACTGTCGGTGCTGCATGCGGTCGAGGCAGCCACCGGCAAACTCCTGTGGACCTATGATCCGGAAGTCATCAAGCATGCCGGCGAGAAAATGCGTATCGGCTGGGGCAGCCGCGGTATTACCTTCAGCGACGGCCTGATCTACTGGGGCACCGGCGACGGCCGGCTGCTGGCGGTCAAGGCCGGCAGCGGCGAACTGGTCTGGAGCGTGATGACCGTCGAACCCGATGATCGCCGCTATGTTTCCGGCCCGCCGCGGGTGTTCAACGGCAAGGTCATCATCGGTCATGGCGGGGCTGACGTAGGCGCCGTGCGCGGTTATGTCACCACATATGACGCCAAGACCGGCGAACAGCTGTGGCGTTTCTACACCGTGCCGGGTAATCCCGCGGACGGCTTCGAGGACAAGGCCCAGGCCATGGCGGCCAAGACCTGGAAAGGCGACTGGTGGGAGCTGGGCGGCGGCGGCACCGTCTGGAATGCCATGACCTACGACCCGGACCTCAACCGCATTTATCTGGGCACCGGCAATGGCGCCCCCTGGAACCGGAAGATTCGCAGTCCCGGCGGCGGCGACAACCTGTTCCTGTGCAGCATCGTGGCGCTGGATGCCGATACCGGCGAATACATCTGGCACTACCAGGTGAATCCGGGGGAGACCTGGGATTACAACGCGGCCATGGAAATGATCCTCGCCGATCTGGAGATTGACGGTCAGTCCCGCAAGGTGCTGATGCAGGCCCCCAAGAACGGCTTCTTCTACGTGCTTGACCGGCAGACCGGTGAGCTCATTTCCGCCGAAGCCCACGCCAAGGTGACCTGGGCGGAAGGAATAGACGAACAGACCGGCCGCCCCATCGAGGTCCCCGGTACCCGCTACGAAAACGGCGAGGTGCTCATGTGGCCGGGGCCGATCGGCGCCCACAACTGGCTGCCCATGGCTTTCAGTCCCCGGACGGGACTGGTTTACATGCCCGCCATCGAATTGCCCGGCTATTACAACGACACGGCCATTGATGTGGCGACCTGGCGTCAGAGCGAGCACGTTCAGCTCAATTCCGGCGTCGACTCTCTCGATGCCGAACCCAGTCCAGACTTTGGTTCGAGCAGCCTCGTGGCCTGGGATCCGGTCAGCCAGAAGGCAGCCTGGCGCGAACCCACGCCTTTCGTCGTCAACGGCGGCACCTTCGTCACCAGCAACAATCTCGTGTTCCAGGGCCAGGCCGATGGGCAGTTCGTGGCGCGTGATGCCGAGAGCGGCAAGCTGCTCTGGTCCTACGACACCGGCGGCGCGCTCATTTCCCCGCCGATCACCTTTGCCCACGACGGACGGCAGTATTTTGCGCTGATCTCCGGTCAGACCGGCGCCATGGCCATGGCCAACGCCGGTCACACCGACTGGACTGCGCGCGAGCAGCCCAAACGCCTGCTGATTCTGACGCTGGACGGTCAGGCCACCCTGCCCGAGGCCGAACAGGGCGAAGGCCCGACCTTGATCGCAGCGCCCGACTTCGAGCTGGATGACGCCAAGGTGGCCGCCGGGAAGAAGCTGTTTGGCTACAAGTGCACGCACTGTCACGGTCCCGCCGCGATTTCCGGCGGGGCGGCTCCGGACCTGCGCGCATCGAGCGTTGTGCAGTCCGACAGCGGCTTTCGCAGCATCGTGGTCGATGGCGCGCTGCTGCAGCGCGGGATGCCGGTTTTCGACGAGCTCGACGACGACGACCTGGACGCCATCCGGCACTACGTCAGGTTTCAGGCGCGCAAGGCCATCCGCAACGACACGAAGACCGCCGGGGCCATCCGGGAGCCCTGAGGTCTGATCGCGTCAGCGCGCGGGTCGATCGCGACCCAGAAACGCGTCGATGCCGTCCTGCGCCTCCGACAGCATCATGTTGTCCGCCATGGCCGCCGCCGCCATCGAATACGCCTGGTCCAGCGGTGCGTCCAGCTGCGCGTTGAACAGGGTCTTGCCCAGGGCCAGCACCCGGGCCGGCTTGCGTTGCAGCGTATCCACGTATTCATCCACTGCGCTGTCCAGTTCGGCCGCCGGCACGACCCGGTTTACCAGCCCCTCTGAACACGCGGTTCCGGCATCGATGAAGGCACCGGTGAGCAGCATTTCAAGCGCCTTGCCGCGCGATATCTTGCGCGATAGCGCGACGGCCGGCGTACTGCAGAACAGGCCGAGATTGACACCGGACACCGCAAAGCGGGCGTCCTCGCTCGCGACCGCCAGATCACAGCTGGCCACCAGCTGACAACCCGCCGCGGTCGCAACGCCCTGTACCCGCGCGATGACCGGCTGCGGCAGATCGACCATAGACTGCATCAGACGGCCACAGGCCTCGAACAGCCCGCGCTGCCACGCCGCATCCGGATGCGCGCGCATTTCGGCCAGATCATGCCCGGCGCAGAAGGCCCGTCCCGCCGCTTCGATGACCAGCACACGCACGGACGGATCGTCCGCAATAGCGTCCACGGCGTCCTGAAAGGCCTGTATGACGGCGCGCGAGAGCGGATTGAAACGCTCGGGCTGGTTCAACCGAAGGCGCGCCACGCCGGCTTCGACGCGAAAGACCAGAGCGGCTGCGGGGTCCTGTTTCGTGTTCATTGGGCGGGCCATTCATCTCTCCCGGGTCGAGGCTTCGATCCAGCCTAGCAGACCAATACGACAAGAACGCTTTCCTGATATAGAATCCGGTCGATCCCCTGCCAGCGACCCGCATACATGAGCTCTTCGCCCTACCCGCACTTGCTGCAACCCCTTGATCTGGGTTTCACCACACTGAAAAACCGCGTGCTCATGGGCTCGATGCATACCGGTCTGGAGGATCATTTCTGGCAATACGACAAGCTGGCGGCCTACTTCGCCGAGCGCGCCCGCGGCGGCGTGGGCCTGATCGTGACGGGCGGCATCGCCCCGAATCGGCAGGGCTGGGTTGCGCCGTTTGCCGGCGAAATGTCCAACCGCCTGCACGTGCTGCCCCACCGCAAGGTCACCCGCGCCGTGCATGACGCGGACGGCAAGATCTGCATGCAGATCCTGCACGCTGGCCGCTACGGCTATCACCCCTTCGTGGTGTCGTCGTCGGCAGGCAAGTCGCCGATCTCCATGTTCAAGCCCAGGGCCCTGTCGACCCGGGACGTATGGAAGCAGATTGACGACTACGGTCGCTGCGCCGCCCTGGCCCGCGAGGCCGGCTACGACGGCGTCGAGGTCATGGGCTCGGAAGGCTATCTGATCAACCAGTTTCTGGTGGAGCGAACCAATCAGCGCGACGACGAGTTCGGCGGCAGCCTGGAAAACCGGCACCGGTTTGCCGTGGAAGCGGTTCGCCGGGTCCGTGAAGCCGCCGGCGACGACTTCATCGTGATCTATCGCCTGTCCATGCTCGACCTGGTCGAGGGCGGCAGCCGCTGGGACGACATCGTGACGCTGGCGCAGAAAATCCAGGCCGCCGGCGCAACCCTCATCAATACCGGTATTGGCTGGCACGAGGCGCGGATCCCCACCATCGTCACGCGGGTGCCCCGCGCGGCCTTTGCATTCGTGACGGGTAAGCTCAAGGACGCGGTGGATATCCCGCTGTGCACCACCAACCGCATCAATGCGCCGGAAGTGGCCGAGCAGCTCATCGCCGAGGGTACGGCGGACATGGTGTCCATGGCGCGGCCCTTTCTCGCCGACGCCGATTTCGTCAACAAGGCGGCGAGCAACCGGGCCGACGAGATCAACACCTGCATCGCCTGCAATCAGGCCTGCCTGGATCACACCTTCCGCTGGAAGCGGGCGAGCTGCCTGGTCAACCCGCGGGCCTGTCACGAAACCGAGCTGAATTACGAGCCCGCAAAACAGGCTCGGCGAATCGCCGTTGTGGGCGCCGGACCCGCCGGCCTCGCCGCGGCGACCACGCTCGCCGGGCGCGGTCACGGCGTTACGCTGTTCGAAGCGGCGGACGATATCGGCGGCCAGTTCAATATGGCCAAGAGAATTCCCGGCAAGGAAGAGTTTCACGAGACGCTGCGCTACTACCGGCGGCAGATCGAGCTAACCGGCGTCGAGCTACGCCTGGGCGAAATGGTCAGCGCGCAGACGCTGGCGGATGGGGGCTACGACGAGATCATCGTCGCCACCGGCGTGACCGCACGCCAGCCGGGTATCGCGGGCATCGATCATCCGAGCGTGCTGTCCTACATCGATGTACTACTGGGTAACGCCACCGTGGGACCGCGGGCGGCGATCGTGGGCGCGGGCGGCATCGGCTTCGACGTGGCGGAATTTCTGAGCCACGAGGGTGCGTCGCCCAGCACCGATCCGGCCCTGTTCTTTCGCGAATGGGGCGTGGATGCCAGCGTGCAGACGCCGGGCGGTCTGGTGCCCGCCGAGCCGGCCGCCTCACCCCGCGAGCTCTACCTGCTCCAGCGCAAGGACGAGAAGCCGGGGCGCGGGCTGGGCAAGACCTCCGGCTGGGCGCATCGACTGTCGCTGCAGTCAAAAAACGTGCAGATGATGGCGGCGGTGACCTACGAACGCATCGACGATGCCGGGCTGCATATCCGGGTGCACGACGAGGCCCGGACGCTGGCCGTGGACCACGTCGTCATCTGTGCCGGCCAGGAGTCGAACGTCGGACTGGCCGAAGAACTGAAGACCCTGGGCGTCACGCCGCACGTAATCGGGGGGGCCAAACTGGCCGCCGAGCTGGACGCCAAGCGCGCGATACGCGAAGCCAGCGAGCTTGCAGCCGCGCTATAGGCGGCTATGGGTGGCTACCGGGCGGGCCGGCTTGACGCATCCGGCTGACCCGCCAGCCGGCCAGCCTGGGCCACCCATTTTTCCTTCTGAATCCGGGCGTCCTTGTGCGCCAGCCGCTGGTTCATCCAGTCCGCATGGGCGCCCGACCATTCGGCAATCTGCCAGAAGTAATAGATGCCGTTGGCATTGAGCAACTTCGCCTGGCGCCGATTGACACCATCAATCCGGGTCAGATCATCCGGCTCACCGGTGGAGGCGTATTCCAGCGTTGCCGGGCGGTCTGCATCATCGCCGTCATCGCCATCGGATGGCGTGGCGAGTTTTTCGATGGCGGAGACGACCTGATTCACATTCGCATGGCGCGCGTCATCCGCCAGGCGCGCGGCCAGACGCTCGAGCCGCTGTTCAATACCGTCCAGCCGGGCGAGCATCTCGTCGTTTTCCAGCGCCTCGTCGATGCCGGTGGAAATCACCATGTTGTTCATGGTGGTTTCAAGATCGGACAACCGCGACAACAGAGGCGAGAAATCGATACCCTTGTCCGACGCCACGCCGCCGCCCTGCCCCAGGCGCGCGATCTGCTGACCAATCTGATCCATGCGGGACTCGAGCGGGGTGATGACCGGTGGCTCCGGAATACGGAGGTTGGTCAGGCGCTGATCCACGCGGTCGATGCGGGCCAGCAGGTCGTCAATATCGATTTCCCGCGGCTGCGGAATCCGAATGCCCTCGATTTTCTGCTCGATGCTGCTGAGCCGGTTCTGCACGGCGCTCAGATCCACCTTCCCCGGCGATCCACCCGTCGATCGGCCCGCGCGCGCGCTGCCAGGCCGCTTGAGCAGTTCGCTGATCTCGTCAAGTTGCGCCGACAGATTCCGTTGCGGTGCGGCATCCTGATCCCGCGCGGCCCACATCGACTCGAAGCTGCGGGTGACATCCACGAACCGGCGCCGGGCCCACCAGTGCCCGAGCACGAAGCTCAGTGCGGCTGCCAGCAGAAAGATCACGCTGAATTTTGCTATGAGGTATGTCATTGACTGTCTCTGACCGGATGCGCCCGGCGGGCACATCCGCTTGTCTCTATTTCCCGGGCGCGCTGTAAATCTCGATGCGGCGATTCAGCGCCCGGCCGTCGCTGGAATCGTTCACCGCCACCGGACGCGCCTCGCCAAAACCCACCGCCCGCAGTCGCTCCGACCGTACACCGGCCGTCACCAGCGCCGCTTTCACGGCCCGGGCGCGCTGCCAGCTCAACTGCTGATTGTTGTCTGCCTCGCCCACATCGTCGGTGTGTCCGGCGATGATCAGCGACCCCGGACAGCGCTTCACCACGGCGGCCAGGTCGGTCACGGCGTCGCGACTGGCCGCGCTGAGCCGGTCGCTGCCCGTATCGAACTCGATCGCGCCCGGCGTCAGCAGCCCCGCCAATTCGTTGTTGCAGGCGCGGGCTTGCGCGGCGGGCGGCGATTGCGGCTCGACCCGGACTTCGATCCGCCGATTGCGGGCCCGGCCGGCCTCGCTGTCGTTGCTGGCCGCAGGCTCGCTTTCGCCAAATCCAACAGGGTACAGCGCAACATGCTGCAGACCACGGCTCGACAGGCCGCGGCTGACTTCACGCGCTCGACGCCAGCTCAGGCGCTGATTGTCGATTTCATCGCCCATGGCGTCGGTGTGTCCCGCGATCACCGCGGGGCCCGGGCAGCGTTGAAGCTGCCGGGCCAGACGGCTGATGACCAGCTGGCTGTCGTCGGTAATATCGTGGCTACCCACCCGAAACTGAATGCCAGACTCGGCGAGCAGTGAGTCCAGACCCGTGTTGCAGTCGGCCGCATCCGGCAACGCCGCCGGGTCGACCAGCTCGAATTGCAGGCGGCGGTTGGTCTCGCGGCCGGCCGCATCGTCATTGCTGGCCACCGGCAAGTCCTCGCCCAGACCCAGGGTACGCAAGCGCTGCGAGGCAATGCCCCGCTCTTCCAGCGCGCCTGCTACGGCGGCGGCGCGACTCAGACTGAGGCTTCGATTGTCGCCCTGCAGACCGCCGTTGTCGGTATGACTTTCAATGAACAACACACCCTCACAGCGCCCCAGGATGGAAGCCAGGGCATCCATGGCCTCGCGACCGGCCTGATCCAGCGCGCTCTGCCCGGTTTCGAAATTCAGGGCATCACGCCTTGCCAGGTCATCGATCCCGGTCGCACAGTCGACGTTCGTGGACACAGACGTAGCCGGCGACGGCGATGGTGGCGCGTCGAGCCGAACCACGATGCGGCGGTTGCGCGCACGGCCCGCCTCGGTGGCATTGTCGGCCACCGGTTCGCTTTCGCCCACGCCGCGCGTGCGCATGCGCCCGGCATCGATGCCGTGTTCGGCCAGCGCTACCGCCACCGCCCGCGCGCGGCGCAGGCTAAGCGCCTGATTATCGGACTGCCGCCCGATATTGTCGGTGTGGCCCTCGACAATCAGCTGACCGGGACAGCGGTTCGCCACCGCGGCGAGCGCGCCAACACGCTTGCGACCGGCATCGGTCAGTCGGTCGTTGCCGCGCTCGAAAGTCACGGGGCCCTCGGCCAGCGTGGCCGCGAGGGCGTCGGCACAATCCTGCTCCGCACTTTCTTCATGAATGCGAAGCTGCCCGAGCGGCGGCGCGAATTGAGGCTGATTGAAGGCCTGACGCAAGCTGCCACGCGCGGCGCTGTCGGCGTCAACCTGAATATCCAGGCGACCACCCACCCAGCGAGCGTGGCCGCTGCGAGCCTTTTCGAGCACGAAGACGGCGCGCTGGGTCGCCAGCTCATACTGGTCGGTCGCCCGGTCGCCCGTCTCCACGAGCTTCGCCGTGACGCGGGAAAACCGCTCGCCGGCCTGTTCGATCAGGCGCTGCTTGACCGCTTCGGACGGCACTTCTCCATGCAGCACGATGGCATCGCCCGTGCTCTGGAATTCGAAATCGTGCGCCCGGATGGGCGGCTGCTGCGCACCTGACCGCCCGGTATCGCCCGCGGACGGCGCCGCCGACGTTTGGGAACCGGCCTCGGATGCACCGCCGGCCCGGGCCAGCACGCGGCCGCTGCCCGGCTCGATGAGCGTGACCTGCACGCTCGTGGGACAGGTCATGCGGCCAAGCCAGGTCGGACAGGCCGCCGACGCCGCGAGCATCTGTATCTGGGGCGCGGCATATTCCGGCGCTACGGCGCGTACGCGGATAGCCTGACCCTCGGCCGTGATCTGCGCACCGGAAATGCCGAAGGACTTGAGGGTTTCGCTGACGGCATCGGCGGTTTGCCTCTGCATCTGTCCGGCAATGCCGAACGCGCCCACCAGGAAAAGCACCAGCAATCCGGCGACCGGCAGCACGCCCCAGGGCCACCAGCCCTGCGGTAGGGTTCTCTTTCGAAAGTAACGCAGGCCTTCGGGCAGCGAGCGAGGCTCCTGTCTGCCGGGCTGGTCAGTCATGCATTCCCCTGTTTGCGCCCTTGGCGGGTACGACGGCATAAGTCCATGTTGTCTTGATTATTTCCGGTCGCGAAGCCGGTGGAATATATCGGCCAGCGCGCACAGGTCAACACCCCTGGCCGGTCTTGGTGCGCACAAAAAGCTGGCCGCAACTCCGCGTCGCCCCGCTCAGGCGTATCGCCGGACGCGATGTCGGTTAACATGCCCGCGCCATGACGCGAGATATGCACATGTTCCGGCGTTGGCGGGCACTGACCTTCACCCTGCTGTACCTGGCGTTTGCCGTAGCCTTTTTTCACCGGGTGGCCCCCACGGTCATCGCCAGCGACATGGCGGAATCGCTGGGCGCCTCGGCTTTTGCCATCGGGTCGATCGGGGCGATGTATTACTACGCCTACAGCCTGATGCAGATTCCCTCCGGTATCCTGGCCGACCGGATCGGGCCGAGGCTGAGCGTGGGCGGCTCCATGATTCTGGGCGGTCTGGGCTCCATCGTGTTCGCGCTTTCGCCCGACGTATTCACGGCCAATCTGGGCCGGCTGATCATCGGCCTGGGCGTGGCTTTTGCCTTTGTTGGCACCATGCGCGCGGCCGCGAGCTGGTTCGACCCGCGGGCCTACGCCATGGCCACGAGCTGGATTATTCTGGCCGGCAACGCGGGGGCCGTGCTCGCCGGATCCCCCCTGGCCTGGCTGCTCAACTACGTCAGCTGGCGCAGCGTGTTTTTCGGTATCGGGCTGTTTTCCGTGGCGCTGGCGCTGGCGGTGCTTTGGCTGGTTCGCGACACGCCGGCCCGCGCCGGCTTTGCGAGCAGCCCCGGCATCGGGCCCACCGGTACCGGCGGCGCGATATGGCCACGTCTGAAGGATGCGCTGCGGCAGCGCAATATCTGGCTATCGCTGCTGGCAGGCGGCGGGATCATGGGCGGCTATTTCGGTTTCACGGGCGTCTGGGCGGTGCCCTACATGGAAGTGCGGTCCGGGCTGTCGCAGCAGCAGGCGGCGGACATCCTGACGGTGTCGCTGTTCGCCCTGGCCGCCGGCGTACCGGTCTGCGGCTGGTTAGCCGATCGCGTGATCGGCCGCAAGCCGTTGATCGTGATCTGCGCTGCGGCCTGTGCCGTGATCTGGCTGGTCCTGGCCGCCTGGCCATCGCCAGGCTACTGGATGATGCTCCTGCTGCTCTGCGCCTACGGCATTGCCGGCGGCGCCATGGTCGCCATTTTCGCCATAACCAAGGAACAATCCCCGCCCGCAGCGGTGGGCTTTTCGATTGCCGTGGTCAACACCGGGCTATTCGGGGCGGCAGCCGTGCTGCAGCTCGTGCTCGGCTGGGTCCTGTCGCTCACCACGAGCCCCGCCTACCCCCAGGGTAATTTCGTGGCTGCGGTGGCGCTGCTGCTGGGCGGTTCGACCATTGGCCTGATCGCCGGATTGATGCTGAAAGAAAACCCTCAGCACGCCGTCGAGTAAGGTTGTTGAAGTTAAAGTGATCAGGGCCCGCGGCACCCGCCTGCGGCGTCACCGAAGAACCGGTATGCGTTCAAGAAGAGGAGCTCATGAACGAATTACTTAGCGCAGCGGATGAATACCCCATCCACCAGACGCCCGAGCCCATCGCGGTCTCGGGCAGCGACAACAACTTCTACGACCGGTTCTGGTTCAACGCCTACAGCCGGGACGGACGCTCCCTGTTTGCCATGGCCATGGGGCTCTACCCGAACCTGAACGTGCACGACGCGGCCGCCTGCATCGTCCACAACGACCGTCAGCAGAGCCTGTTCGCGTCGCGGCTGCTTGGCCTGGACCGCCTGAATCTGACGGTCAAGCCGATGAGCGTCTCGGTGGACAAGCCGCTCGAGCAGATCAGCATCCGCATTGACTCCAACGAATACGGTATCGAAGGCGAACTGGTGCTGACCGGTCGCGCCAGCCCCATTCAGGAACCCCGCTTCACCTGGCGCCTGGGCACGCGGACCATCATGGACCTGACCCGGATGTCGCAGAGCTGCGTGATCAACGGCTGGCTGAAAATGGACGGCGAACGTATCGACGTCGACGGCTGGTGGGGTACGCGGGACCGGTCCTGGGGCGTGCGCTCGGTCGGCGGCGCCAACCAGAGCCCGTTCCCGCCGGAGATGGACCCGCAGTTCTTCTGGATCTGGTGCCCGTTCAACGGTGACAACCACCTGATGTACTGGCATACCAATGATGACGCCACCGGCAAGCCCTGGAACCGGTCGTCCTTGCTGGTACCGCTGCACGGCGGCGCGCCGGTCGAGGTGGAAATGCCCCGCGCCGAACTGAAGTTCCGCTCGGGCACGCGGCATCTGGAGTATGCCCGTCTGACAGGCGAGACGCCGAACGGGCCGGTCGCCATGGAACTCTTCCCGGAATGGAATTTCTACATGAAATCGGTGGGCTATGGGCACCCGGAATGGGGCCACAGCGCCTATCAGGGCGAGTACGCCACCCATTTCGAGCAGTCGATCAACAGCGAGATTGACGAAACCGAGTGGCACAACAATCACGTCCAGGCCTGCAGCCGCGCCGTGCTTCATCTGCCCGATGGCACGCAGGAAAACGGCCGCGCGATGCTCGAACAGCTTTTCATCGGCGAATCCCGACCTTACGGCCTGAAATCGCTGTTCGACATGGCACCGTGAGCGCCGGCGTCCTGGTGGGGCACGCGCCAACAGGACGTCGAACTTCGCTTATACTCGCGCGCGGTGGGGGCCGTCAGATACCGGGGGGCCAAAAGCCTCTTCCCCGGTTCAACGCCTGAATACCGATTTCGAAGGTCATGAAAGCTGCCGAAAAACCCGCCGACGAGCAGGCCCGTCTGGATACGCTGCGTTCACTGGTCATCCTGGACACCGAGCCGGAGGAGCGCTTTGACCGGGTCACGAGAATGGCTCGGAAGCTCTTCGACGTGCCCATTGCGCTGGTGAGCTTGGTCGACGCAAACCGGCAGTGGTTCAAGTCCTGCACGGGTCTGGGCATCCGCCAGAGCGATCGGGATATCTCCTTCTGCGGCCACGCGATTCTCGGCAACGGGGTTTTCGTCATCCCCGACGCGCTCGAAGACGCCCGATTCGCCGACAATCCCCTGGTGACGGGCAAGCCTTACATCCGGTTTTACGCCGGATGTCCGTTTAGGGCGCCCAACGGGCACACGCTGGGCACCCTCTGCATCATTGATCGTCGGCCGCGAACGTTTCACAACGAGGATCTGCAGGCGCTGACTGATCTGGCTGCCATGGTCGAGCGGGAAATCGGCGCCGTGCAGCTGGCCACCATCGATTCGCTGACCCAGATTTCGAACCGCCTCGGGTTCATGACCCTGGCGAGGCACTGCCTGGACATGTGCGCGCGTCAGCATTTCACGGTCTCGCTCGCCTTTATCGACCTGAACGATTTCAAGGCGATCAACGACAGCTATGGCCACGCCGAAGGCGATCGCGCGCTGGCGGGGTTCGCCGCACAGATGCGAAAGGTGGGACGCGATGCGGATGTGCTGGCGCGCCTGGGGGGTGACGAATTCGCGGCTCTGATGGTCAACTCCGAAGGCGAAAACACCGTCAAGCTGATCAATCGCCTGCACGAGGCGCTGGACCAATACAACCGTGAGGCCGCACGGGGCTACGACGTTGGCTTCTCACACGGTATTGTTGAATACGACCCGAAGCGGCACGACTCGATCGAGGCCCTGCTGGCCGAGGGTGATGCGCTGATGTACGAGGTCAAGAAAGCCCGGCACGACGGCGCACAAGACGACGAGTGACGGCGGACCGCCGTATCGGGCTGACCGGCCCTGTCCGGAGCAGCTAGCGGCACGCGGACGACGAAACCCCGGGACGCCCGGCAAGAGGCGACGAGGAGAAGCAGGTGGAAAGCAACTTCATCATCGAGGCGGTGCTGCCCGTTTCGCTCATGATCATCATGGCGGGACTGGGGCTCACGCTGTCGCTCGCCGACTTTCGAAACGTCATCGTCTACCCGCGGGCGCTGGTGGTGGGCAGCGTGGTACAGATGCTCGTCATGCCGGTGGTGGCCTTCGTGATTGCGGTCACGCTGGCCCTGCCGCCGGCGATCGCGGTGGGCCTGATCGTCATCGCGGCCTGCCCCGGCGGCGCCACGTCCAACGTGTTCGCGTTTCTGGCGCTCGGCAACGTGGCCCTGTCGATTCTTCTCACGGTGATCGCCAGTCTGCTGACCATCTCCACGATTCCCGTGTTCACCAACCTCGCGCTGGACTACTTCGCGGCCGGCGATACGCAGTCGGTGGCGCAGCTGCCCTTCCTTCGCACGGTCATCATGCTATCCACCGTCGTCATCCTGCCCGTGGCCGTGGGCATGGCGGTGAAGGTCTGGCAACCGGTCTTTGCGGCGCGCTCGGAAAAGTGGGTCAGCCGGGTCGGCCTGATCGTACTGGCGCTGATCATCGTGGTGCTGGTCATGAAGACCGGCGGCCGGGCACTCAATCTGTTTGCGCTGGCCGGGCCAGCCAGCATCGCGCTGATTCTCGCGGGTGTGGGCCTGGGTTTTCTGAGCGGCCGGCTGTTCCGCATGAGTCACGCCGATGCCCTGACCATTGCCATTGAGGTAGGCATCAAGAACGGCACCATCGGGCTGCTTGTGACCCTCACGCTGCTCAACGACCCGGAAATGGGTATTGCGCCTTCCGTCTACAGCGTACTGATGTTGATGTTCGGTGCCCTGCTGGCGCGCTATGGCCACCGCATGTCCCGCGGCTGAGCGTCAGCCGAGGACCGCATCGAGCAGCGGTTGAAGCGTTGGCAGGTCGAAATAATCGCGCCAGGACACGATGAGTCCGTCGCGCAGCTCGAACACACCGGCCACGGGCAGATCGACGCGCACATCGCCCTTGACCCAGTACTCCATGCGCTCGTTCATGACGAAATTCCCGGCCGACGTGGTAACCGGAATTTCCATGCGCGCCAGACAGTTGGAGCCTGCCCCCACGAACGGCGTCAGGAAGGCTTTTGCCGCTTCCCGGCCGTATATGGGTTCGAGCGGCACGTTCAGGTATTCAACCTCCTCCGCCAGGTAGCGGCCCGGTTCGAATCCGGCTTCGCTGTGCTCCAGGCTCATGCAGAAATCGGTCACGATCTGATCATTGGTCATATTCGATACCTCCTCGCTCGGAACAGACCCGGCGTGCTGCGCCGTCACCCGCAGACCGGCTGCGTTTACAATAGCGCGCCTTGAAAGCCCGCCAAAACCCGAAGGTACGCCGCCAAAATGACCGAAAGCTCCATCAAGCGCGAGTCGCGCAGCCGGCTGCTGCTGCTGAATGAGCGGGTTGCCGGCCTGATCGGCAACGGCTTTGACTGGATCTTTCGGCGTGATCGACTGGTCACCTCCGGGCGGACCCCCTTCGAGCTGGTGTACGACAGCGACCTCATGAAGGTCCGTTACTACGACCTGGCGGACGAAACGCATATCAACCTGGCCGATGGCAGCCGCATGCCCATCAACCGCAACAAGTATCCGGTGCCGCTGGTCCTGGTGCCCCCGCTGGGTGTCACAACCGAGACCTTCGACCTGATGCCGCAGCGCAGTCTGGTGCGCTACATGGCGGCCTGCGGCTTTCGCACTTACCTCATCGACTGGGGCACACCCGGGCGCGAGCACGCCCACCTGGGCATGGTCGACTACGCCGACCAGATGTACGCCACCGCGCTGGAGCACATCCGCGCCCATTCGGGTAGCCGCGAAGTGTCGCTGATGGGCTGGTGCATGGGCGGCTTGCTGAGCCTGATATTCCAGGGCCTGAACCACGATCCGGATATCCGCAATATCGTCATGGTGGCCAGCCCCATCAATCTACGGGGCGGCGGTATCGTGGCGGGCGCGGCCCAGGCGCTGAACGCACCCGCCCACCTGATTCGCAAGTACACGGATTTCCGGCTCGAGAAGCTGGACCCGGCGCGGTTGCACCTGCCCGGCTGGATGACCACGCTGGCCTTCAAGATGACCGATCCGGTGGGCAGCGTGGCCACCTACTGGGATCTGGTCACGCGCCTCTGGGATCGCGAGTTCGTCGTGGCCCACTCCACGACAGCGAATTACCTGAACAACATGCTGCTTTATCCCGGCGGGGTCGTTCAGGATCTGACGATCAAGATGGCGGTCGACAACGATCTGGCGTCCGGTCGCATCGTCATCGGCGACCGGGTGGCCGAGCTTTCGGAAATCGATTGCCCCATCCTCGTCTTCGCAGGTGAAACCGACATTCTTGTCAAGCCTCCGATTGCGCAGAAAATCATGGAAATCGTGGCCAGCCAGGACAAGACCTTCCGGATCCGGCCGGGCGGCCACATGGGCGTGATCCTCGGCAGCAAGGCGCCGGACGGCGTTTGGGCCGATTCGGTCGAATGGCTGTCCGAGCGTTCCGGGCCCCGCCAGACTGCGCCCCGCAAACAACGATGAGAGCTCTGGTCTATCAGGCGTTCGGTCCGCCGGATGTTCTGCAGGTGAGGTCGGACTGGCCAGAACCGGCATTGCCTCGCGATGGTGTGTGCGTCCGCATGCTTGCCGGCAGCGTCAATCCCAAGGACGTGCTGCTTCGCAAGGGCAAGTTCCAGGGCAGCCTGGCGCGAACCGCGCTGCCACGCGCGACCGGGCTGGATGGTGCCGGTGAGGTGGTGGCGACAGGCCACGCCGTCACGCGCTTCAAGCCCGGCGATCAGGTCTACGCGATGACCAACCGCTTCTGCGGCGGCGTCATGGCCGAGCGCTTCTGCTTCCGCGAATCAGAAGTGGCGCACGCGCCGCACAAGCTGAACCCCACCGAAGCCGCCAGCATGCCGCTGGCCGCGCTCACGGCCCTGCAGGCCTTTACCGACTGCGTACGATTGCAGGCTGGAGACCGGGTGCTGATCAATGGCGCCAGTGGCGGCGTCGGCCATTTCGCCGTGCAGATCGCCCGAATTCTGGGTGCCCGCGTCCACGCCGTCTGTGGCCAGGCCAATCTGGAGTTCGCTCAATCCATCGGGGCGGATGCGGTTCACGACTACGCCCGCCAGCCCGCGACGGCGCTTGAGGAACGGTTCGACGTGGTCTTCGACGTCTTCGGCAAATACCGCCGCAGCGACTTTTCCGATCAGCTCGGACGCGACGGCATGTTCATCAGCACCGTACCCAAGCTGGCCACGGTGCTGCCGGAAGCCACCGCGCGGCTCGGGCTGTGCCGGAACAACCGCCTGGTCATCGTTCGCGGCCGCGGCACGGACCTGACAACCCTGGCGCAGTGGGTGGACCAGGGATTGCTTTCCCCTTGCCTGAGCGCAGCTTTCCCGCTCGACCGGGCGGGCAACGCGCATCGGCAGATTGAGAGCCGGCATACGCGTGGGAAAGTCTGTATTGCGCTGGCGGACTGAACAGGACGATCGGCGAGTACGCCGGCCTGTTGCGGCCGAACTGCGGTTTTGATCACCACATGGCGTGTGAACCGCATGGCTGACCGGGCCGTTCCGGCCCATATGAACCGTTCAATGCCGCCGGGCCGGTGAGGTCTGTGTGGCGCGGGCCCGATCGGGGCTCTCGCATGCCGCCACCTCGGCCAGCGCCCGTGGCCGCGTCTGCGCGGCGAACCCAGCGTTCATGACACCTACATATTCGAGCGCCATGATGCTGCGGATTGACCTAGCGTAGTGCGCCACACTGTCTGGCACTTATACCGGCCCCATTTTCCGCCATGCGGCGTTGCACCTCCTCGCCATAGCTACGGCTATGACTCGTCGGCGCGCCTTGCCTGACGAAAA
>NYTH01000032.1 GCA_002683405.1 Salinisphaeraceae bacterium
CGAGCGATTTCATAACCCCAGGATGCGACGTAGAATCAACAAGGTCGATCAGCAGTTTGCAGCCCTTACCAAACCGTCCGTGTAAGCGGGACCGAACCCAGTTTGACCGGCAGGCCGCCGGTAGCCATGAAATCTGGCACAACCCCGAGACCGGGCGCTATACCACTATTCCGAATCATCCCGGGGATATGCCGGAAGGCACCCTCAAGGCCATTCTTAATCAGGCAGGCGTAGCGGTGGACGATATTCTGCGCAGCTAAGTGTTGCTCGGAGAATGCTTATGCCAAATTTAATTGATCGCCGCATTTACCAAGAGAGTGATCTACGCATCGTCAAGCGCGCGCGAAAGCACGAGTTGATGGAAAAGCTTGCGGCACTGGAAACGATTCCCCTGCCTTTTCCGGATATCGACTCGGACCTTGATGACCTCGATGAACCGGACCTTTGAGCCTGTCCGAGTGTGTTAATCAACTAAAGGGCTCTGACCCCTTTAGCTGGCGTGCCAACTCACTACAGACTTTACGACGCTGTCGCTCACCCCTTCATCAATGTTGCGGGAAAGATACCGGTGGCCCGTGAAGCATTTGACGAAGCGGTTGCGCTGCTTAAGCAGAACCTCTAGCACGACGCGCCAAAATTCATTAACGCAAAGGCGTTCTGGCGGAAATCGAGCCCAGGACAATCGCAGTCCGACTCCGTTAATCCGGGTCGATCACAGTGAGCTGTCACGCGAACAAACACCATTGGAAAGTTCCAGTCGGAGCGGACGCGCCCTCGACAAAATCCATTTAACTCGGGTCTGCGATCCGTGATAAATGCTGATCTCTGTATGCGCCCGGGGACATTCCAAACCAACGGCGAAACGCGCGGGTAAAGCTGGCAGTGTCGGAATAGCCGAGATGGATGGCCATTTCGTCCAGGGTCACCTGGCTCGAACACAGGAACTGTTCGGCCAGCTGGCGCCGCTCCGCTTCCACAATCTGGCGGTAGCTGTTGCCTTCGGCTTCGAGTTTGCGCCGCAGGCTGCGGGTTGATATGGACAGAGACGCGGCAACTTCCTCAATGCCGGAGACCAACCCGAGCCTGCCCAGCAGAAGCGCCCGTACTTGCCCGGTCAAACCCGTTTGCTGGCGTCGCTCCAGCTGATGCCGGCACTGATCTTCCAGCATTCGAAAGAGATGGGCGTCGTAAGTAGGCAGGGTCCAGTTGGCCTCGTCGCGGGGGAATACCAGGGCGCTCCGATCGCACTGGAACTGTGGTGTAACGCCACACAGTTCTTCCATTTCTTCGGCGTAGGGGAGCTCAGGCCCCTGCATCTGAATACGCTGTATGGCCACGCCGCTAAGGCTGAGTTCATGTACCAGGTTGATGGCTGTCGCCATGTCACGCTCAAGCAGGAATTGCCGCAGGCGCTGCGGAATGTCGCTCGGGTCAAAAACAAGACTCAGCGTGTTCCCTGATTCGAGCAGGTCGATCCGGCAATAGGCGGTGCTTAATGGTAGATAGCGCAGGCAATGTTTCAGGGCTTCGTGCAGGCTGCGGCTGGTGCGTATTGCAAAGCCCAAGACGCCGAACGTGGAGACGCTGTAGCGAAAGCCGACCTTGAGCCCCAGGGCGGAGACGCCCGGCAGCGACAGCATCAGGTTTTCAATCAGGCGCATTTCCTGGTCGCGAGTGATGAGCGCCTCCGATTCATGCAGGGTTGCTGTATCGATGCCGGTGCCGAGCAGGCAGCTGTCGGAATCCACGCCATGGCTGGCGGCAAAATTGAGCATCACCTGGCTGATGGTTACAGGGTGCAGGATGTCGGAACCGGAGCCCATGAAAGCCATTGTAGTGAATCTGGCCGGAACTGCATGCCGGCTGTCCGGATAAGTCCTGTCGGCGCTTCGATTGTCAGTGCAATCTGTTACGCGTCATCAATAGGAGCTGCTTATGGACGCCGATCTCGCCGCATTGAACAAACAGGCCGTTCAAGTCGCCAGGCAGTACATGGGCCATGTGGCCTGGCCAACGGTCATGTTGGTAATCATCCTGCTGGCTTGTCTGACGACAACACTTGGCCTGTTCGCGGCCGGTATGCTGCCGGTCTGGGCAGCAATCCCGCTGGTCGCCGCTATTACATACTTGTCCTATACGCCGCTGCATGAAGCGGTGCACGGTAATATCTCCAGTGGACGTGCCTCGCTTACATGGCTGAACGATGCCTGCGGGTATCTGGTTGCGGCCATCTTCATGGTGCCCTATGCGTCGCATAAGGTTGAGCATTTCACGCATCACCGCTATACCAATCAGCCGGACAAGGACCCGGACTACATGGTCAGCGATATGGCCAGGGGGCCAATCTGGGCGATGATCACCACGCTCCGGTTCCTGTGGCTGCAGAACAGCTTCTTTTTTCAGAATCATTGGTCGAAGGCCACTTCACGCGAGCGTGCGATCTATCTTGCTGAAATTTCTGTTGCGCTGGGCTGGCGTGCGGTATTCATCGCGTTATCACCTCAGGCAGGCACGGCCGTGGTTATCATCCTGGGCTACTTGATCGGTGGCTTCTTTACGGCTTACTGGTTTGCCTACCGGCCGCATGTTCCCTACAAGGAGCCTGCGCGTTATCGCAACACGAACAGTCTGATCATGCCGCGCTGGATGAAGCCAATAGAGTGGTTTTGGATGGGGCAGAATCTGCACTCGATACATCATCTGTTCCCACGCGTACCGTTCTATCGATACCACGCGCTGCATCGTGAAATAGAACCGATCCTGCGGGCGCATGGCACGCCCATAGTCGGCATTTTCAGCCGCGAGCCGGTCGAGGCGGATGCGAATTCATCGGCGCGTTAGTGTCCTGTTCGATTAAAAGTAGTTGACGTCCGCGGGTGGGAAAAATCACATCCCGCGTGACCAGAAACCTGGGAGGCTTAAGGGGGCGTAGTCCTTTAAGCCGATACTCGCCTTCATCCTGCCGGTCCGCCCCTTTCGGTTCCGGAGTCAAACCAGCGGACATGCACCGTCGCGCCTGGTCTATCTCTCGCCTCACTATCCGCTCAATTTCTTCCCCCAAGCGATCATTACCCAAAGGCGTGCCTGCACTCAAACGTGGCGCAATCTCTGGCGTCTGAGGCTCGCCGATAGTCGTCTTGGATGAATCGCCCTTTCGGTACACTTCGGCCATGTTCCGCTATCGGCCCGATCATGATTTCACTGCTGATTGTCTTTTTCCTGATCTCGATCGTCTTTTCCTTTTTGTGTTCAATGTGGGAGGCGGTGCTGCTCAGCATCACGCCGAGTTTCGCCCAGACGCAGCAGCAGAAGGGCACGGCGCTGGGTAGCCATCTGGCCGATTTCAAGGAGAATATTGACCGGCCGCTGGCGGCGATTCTCACCCTGAATACGATTGCGCATACGGCCGGCGCCATTGGCGTGGGCAGCCAGGCCACTGCCATTTGGAGTGATGCCAATCCGCTGATCACCGCTTTTCTCGTACCGGCCGGGATGACTCTGGCGATTCTTGTGCTGTCGGAGATCATCCCGAAGACGCTCGGCGCCACCTACTGGCGCTCATTGACCGGATTTACCGTGCAAAGCCTGCGGGTGGTGGGCGTATTGATGTGGCCCTTCGTGGTGATGAGCCAGTTCATTACGCGCTTTCTCAAACCCCCGGAAGGTGTGAGCGTGCTGTCGCGATCGGACTTTCTGGCGATGGCGGACCTGGGTGAGTCGCATGGCGTGCTGGAAAAAACCGAAAGCGAGACCATCCGCAACTTGCTGCTGTTTCGCGACGTGACGGCACGCGACATCATGACGCCGCGCACCGTGGTGCTTGCCGCGGATGCTTCCGAAACCGCAGCGAATTTTCACGCCGCGCACGAGTCGATAAGCTTTTCTCGCATTCCCTGCCACGTCAGCGGCGAGCCTGAGCACGTGACGGGATACGTGCTCAAGAGTGACCTGCTGGAGGCACTGGTCGACGATGAGGGCGAGCGGACAATCGAAAGCTTCCGCCGGCCTATCCTGACGGTGCCGGAAGACCTCCCACTGCCGGATTTGTTTGATCGCCTGATTGGCAAACGGGAGCACATCGCAGTGGCCGTCGACCGTTTCGGCGGCCTGGCCGGCGTAGTGACCATGGAAGACGTGATTGAAACGCTTCTGGGCGTGGAAATCGTGGACGAGCTCGATGCTTCCCGCGATATGCAGGCGCTCGCACGCAAACTTTGGGAGAAGCGCAACAGAGAGCTCGATGCAAAATCAGGATCAACGCCTCGCGAGGGTGTTCAGCCGAAACCCTAGCCCCCGCAGCAGGACGCCGCCGGTACACCCGATTCCTGATCGGCGTCAACGGCGAAGCGGGGTCAGGTATTACATTGCCAGAGTGTGCGCTTCAGAAGATCACTTCATAAGCCCGCCATGAGCCTTCGTTGAGGTTCAGCGCAATCAGAGCAGCCCCCCCCTGCGCCATGGCGGCCATTTGCGCGGGGGGCAGCCCGAGCATGGCGGTGCGCATTGAAAACCCGATTCTCTACTGGCTATGCCAACCTTGTTTTTGGCACTCGGGCAGACTGGCGGGCACACTATAATCACGCCATGTTCAAACACTTATATCTGTAATGCGCTCCCGCTTAGGCAACGCTCTGTTGTGTGCGTGCCTGCTCGCGGTTGGCACTGCCGCTACAGCTGACAACAGCGCGGCTGCGCATGAGCGCGCGGTGGAACAGGTGAAATACGACGCGCTGATGGCGCTGCGTGAAAGCCTGACGCGCGAAGTCGATGCACAATTCCCGACGCGCAGTCGTGTGTCGGTCTATCTTGAAGCGCCGGTTGCGCAATTCGTGCTCAGAAACGTATCACTGCGTGTCGATGCCGGCGAGCCCATCGTAAAAAAATACACTCGCAAACAGGCGCTAGCGTTGCTGGAGCGCGGCGCCGACCGCCTATTGCGGTTTAATGCCGCGCCAGGCACGCACCGCCTGACGCTGGAATTCAGCGGCGCTCTGGAGCGCCCCAATGGCCAGGACCTGGTGATTGACGACACGCTTGAGCTGGAGTTCGAAACCAAGCCCAACTCACAGGCCTTCATCATGCCGGCCGCGCCAAAGATTCTGCGGCCCGTGCGCACCTTCAGCGATCTCGGCGAACGCGCCACCTGGAACTGGAAGAGCGTAGCCGACGACCCGCGCCTGGATTACGTGCGCTATCTGTGGGATACCGACCGATACCTGCCCGGCCTGATGGAATTACTACGGGCAGCCGGGCCCGCCAATACGGATGAACCGTCGGCACCCGGCTTTGACACATTAATGGCCGAGGCGTATCTGAACTTCGGCATGCGCGATCACGCCAAGCGCAGCGCCATGGCCGCGCGGGACAGCGAACCCGAGCCGACAGCGCTCACCCACGTCTGGTTACAGCTGGCGCAGCTTGATTACAAGAACGGCAACTACGCAGGCGCCGCGTACGCCATAGCGCAAATACCCGCAGATGTGCCCGAAGCGCAGCAGGCCGATTTCCTCGATTTGCGTGCGCGCATCTTCATGGCACAGGGAGAATACGGGCAAGCTGCCGCGCTGCTGGGCGGCATCGCAAATCCAGCGCCGTTATTACGCTATAACCACGCGGTGGCGCTCATTAAGAGTGGCAACACTGCACGCGGCCGGGCCGAGCTGAATGCGGTCGGCGCAGGCCAGGCGAGCGAGGCCAGGCTGCGCGAACGCGCCAATCTTGTGCTGGCCTATCATTTGCTGGACCAGGCAGGCGGCGACGGCGCCAAATCGGCACTGCAACGTCTGCCCCTGAACGGTCCCTATGCCAATAGCGGCCTGCTGGCGCTGGGCTGGGCGGAAATCGCCGGTGCGCAAGACAATCCGGACGCCAGCCGCCTGCGCCGCGCATTGGCCGCCTGGGAACTGCTGGCTAGCCGTGACCGACTCGATCCCGCCGTGCAGGAGGCCCTGATTAGCGTGCCCTACGCTCACGAGCAGTTCGGGCATTACGAACGCGCGGTGCGTGGGTACCAGAACGCCATCGATGCCTATACCCAAATCGCAGGTCAGCTACGCGGGGCCGCCAAGCGCCTGCGCCAGGGCAACTTTCGCGAGGCCATACTGAGCGATGATGCCGGCTCACTCCCGCGCACCGGCAACCTGGAAAGAATATTCACCGAGGGCCGATTCCGGGCGCATGCACAAAACTACCGGCACCTGAAAGGCCTGCAGTTGGCGGTAGCCGAACATGACGGCCCCAAGCGCCTGCGCGACCGGCTTGAGCAGGCTGCAGAAGAGGAAATCGTGCGGGCACACGAGGCAATTGCGGCGGGCGTCGATCAGCAAATACGAAACCTGGAGCAATACCTGATCGATGCCCGCCTGGGACTCGTGAGAAACTCCAACCGGCTGAAGAGTTCGGGCCAGCGCGGCAGTTGAAAGGATCGTATCCAGGGAGTGGCTTTCTATTCGATACTGCAGCGAGACCTGCTGATTTTTTCAGCACAAGACCGCTTCCCTTGCCATCCCATTCAATGCGGCCCGCGCAATGACCTGATTTGCAGCGCTGACTATGCCGCACTTCGCGCAGGCAGAAGAAGAAACCTGAAGCCTCAAGCGCTCATCCCGAGGGAGTACGAGGCCGCCGGGTCATCCGGCTCGAAAACGATTCAACGCAGCAACATCACCGTCAGCGGCTGAGCCAGAATCCACAGGCCGGCCACGGTGAAGCCGACCATGAGCGCCAGCATGGGCAGTTGACTGAGCAGCGCCCTGCCGCGTGAGGGAAAAATCCTGAGCGCGATGAGGTGAGCCACCCATACGCTGACGATGTGACCGAACAGGATAAGCCCCACCTGCGAATGCCAGACCACCCCCATGTCCGGCAGGATGGGCGCGCGGAAGTGCAGCGCGGTGCCGAACAGATCCCAGCGCCAGCCGAAGGGGTCGGAGGCCAGGCTGATGATCTTCAGCCCGTGGGTGAGAATCAGCGTGGCGTAGTGGGTGATGTTGTAGACAATGGCAATCGGAAGCAGCGTATAGCCGAAATCCAGCGCCAGCTGGCTGACCGGGCGCGTTGATCGGGTCAGGCTTCTGGCCAGCCAGATGGTCACCAGATAAGCACCCAGGTACAAAAACGGCGCGGCGAATAACCAGAAGCTCTCCCAGGCGATAAACCAGGGCCGCAAGGTGGCTATGGCGTTGACCGGGGGCGCGCCGGCCCACGCCGTCAGCCAGCCGGTCGGGTCACCCCAGAACAGCGACACCCACCACTGCGTGGCCTTGAGACCGTCGAAGGCGGTGGTGGCCAGCATGGCCAGCGCAAAGGCCACCGTACTGATGTGGGTGGGCCGTTCGGTGATCAGGCCGGCGAAAGGCCAGCGTAAACGCAGCCTTGCCCTGCCGCTTTGCTGATCCCGCCGGAAGTCAAACGGCGCCAGCAGCGCCATCAGACGCAGGAACACGCCAAAGAATTCGCAGTGCCGGAACCACGCACGGCTCCCCACCAGCCAGACACCGCCGAGATTGAGCACCGTATAGATCGTCAGGAACGTCGCCAGCGGCTGGGGCCGGCCGGTGCCGAACAGCTCGAACCAGATGAATCCCATATACAGCACGAGCGCAGGCCAGTCGGCCAGCCAGGCAGGGTAATGCAGCCTGCCGCGGCTGTAACCGCGCCACGGTCGGTTGATGCTGCCCGTGATCGTCTGCCAGGGATTGATTGCGGCGTAGATGTTGCCCAGCAGCGCCGTGAGGTAGGTGAACAGCAGCAGGAATATGATCCAGAAGAACGTCAGGCTGAAATTGCGCAGCGGATCCCGATGACCGAAGAAGCCGGTGGCGATGCACAACAGCAGCAGGAAAACCGACATCAGGCGCAGCAGGGGGAGTAAGCGACGCAAGCCGCGAACCCAGACGGTGTGACTGATGTCTCGGCCTGCCGCCTCGGCCCGCGGTGGCCGCCCGGACAGGAATACGCCGGCCACGACAAAGGAAACAATCAGGGTAGCCGAGGCGCTCCAGCCGTAGAGCCAGAAGGGCACGGGCAGGTTGTAAAGCGCGCCAAAGCCGTGCGCGAGCGCCACGCCAGGCATGATCAGGGCGATCGCGCCCATCCAGCGGTACAGCCGCATGGAACCGAACCGGCCGCCTAGCGCCGGCCGGCCTGCTCGGGAAGCCGTATCAGCGCGGCACCTCTTGCGGGACGGGCAGGCTGCGGGCGTTTTGCGAAGCGGTCAGGGTCTGCTCCCACATCTGCAGATAAGTCTCGGCCGAGTTGTAGTAGGAGTCCAGGGCGTCTTTCCCGCCTTCCAGCCGGATTTCCTCCACGATGTCGGGGATCATGCCGTAGTGGTACATGCCGCCCTCGTTGACGTTCCACATGCGGCCGTCGTTGCCGGGCACCGACAGCATCTCGACGGTGACCGGCGCGATGTTGTCGAACTGCGGCCCCCAGCCCGGTCCCTGGAACAGCTGGAACGGATAGTTCACCGCGCCGGTCGCCATGATGCGGCCCATACCGCGGGGCCCCGGCAGGTTGCGCAGGCCATTGGCATCGGCGCCGTACCCGACAGAAAACTCACGCGTCGTGCCCGAAGCATCCCACAGCGGCCGCAGCTGCTGGAGAAAGGTCTCGTGCCCGAAGCCATTGAAGTTGCCCGGGTAGATCACACCGCCCTGGGCGATGATCTGCTTGGCCTGTTCGTTGTTGATACCGCCCTGCCCGCCGTGGCCGGACACCATGGGGTAATCCGGCTCGGTGGTCGCGGTGTAGTCCAGCATGATCTGCTTGCTGCGAATCTCGGCGTGGTCGATGTCGATGATGAAGCCCTTTTTCATCATCTTGTCGATCGCGTAGATGCCCAGGTCGGTCACGGTGCGAACATTGCATCGCCGCCCGCTTTCCGCCGTCGGCACGGCGCCGTTGGTCAGCCCGAGCAGAGTCGATGTAATCGGGTTGTCGTTGCCCAGAATCTGCCCTAGCAACGGCGCGTCAGCGGCCAGCGAGGTCAGGCCCGCATTAAACAGGAAATTCTCGCCCTCGCCTCCGTCCTCGCAGGCGTAGGTCTCGAAGAACCGGCCCGTGCCTACGAAGTTGATGATCTCGAGAATATTGCTGAACAGGCCGGCCCCGCCCAGCGCGCTGTCCACGTCGTGGAAGGGAAAGACCTGACGCACGCCGGCGTCCCAGACGCGATCGATCTCGGCGTCTATGTCCTCCCTGGTGCAGGCCCGCTGCTCGCTCCCGTCCGGCAGGAAGGTCACGTTGCAGCCCCAGATGTTGGTGAATTCCAGGCCCGGGATGACCGCCAGCTTGCCCTCCGCAATGACTTCGCGCGCCTCGGCCGGCGAGCCGACAATCCGGAAGAAGCCCTTGCCGGGTCCGCCGAACTGAGCGTCGATATAATCCTGTATGCCGAACAGGTACTCGACCTGCTTCATGCCGACGCTCATGTCCACGCAGTCCAGATCAGCCGGATTCTGCCCGCGCGTCGGGCCGGTTGCCTGAGCCACCTGACACAGCGCCTCGATATTGGTGCCCAGCACCGTCATGATGCGCAGGCCCGACATCCAGGCACGCTCCACCCAGCGCCAGTACATCTGCTGGTGTAGCTGCGAGTCATTGGCCGGCCAGTCGACGAACGTCGGCCAGCCCTGGGTGTCGTGAGTGGTACCGGGCGTCAGGTCCAGAATCAGGGCTTCCGGATCCAGCGTGCCGTTCGGTCCGTGAAACTGCTCGCAGTCGCCAAGCGCATGCGGCACGCCAAAACGGTTGGCCGCATGCCCCCACTGTACGCCCCCGGCCGTCGGGCCGACATTGCGGCTGCCGTCCGACATTTCGCTGCCCATCGACATGTGGGCGTGCACCTCGGCGAAGCCCAGGACCGGTTCGTTGGCGTTGCCGGTATAGCTCTGTCCGATCATGCCCAGCGGCATTTCCGGGTACTCGGCGCAGCCGGTCGCGGGCTCGAAGCGCAGCGCAGCCGGGGTCTGCCCGAGCACGAGGCTACCGTCACCGGCCACGGCCAGCGCGCCATCCAGCGTTGCCGCGTTCAGTGCATTGCCGGCTTCGGTGAACGTCCAGTCCGAACCGCCCTCGGGCTCAGACAATGCCGCCGTGGAGACACCCGGCCCGCTTGCGGTCATCAGCCTCTCGTCCTGCGTGTAGAACAGGTAGCGCGCGAGGTTGGCCGCGCGCATGTAGAAACGCTCGGCGGTATCGGCGGTGGCATCCGCGTCGGCAACGAAATCCGCGCCGTCACGCCTGACATAGGCACCGTTGGCCCGCATGACCCAGCACTGGTTGAACAGATCGTATCGGCCCAGGGCATTGGCCGAAGGATTGCCGCCGTTGTCGATGGGGACCGGGGCCGAAGAGCCGCTACCGGAACCACCGCCAGACCCGCCGCAGGCCGCCAGGGCCAGTGAGAGGACGGCTGCGACAACGGCTGAGGCCTTGCCATGCGGCGACTGCTTTGCCTCGGCCAGACAGGAATGACGTGTATTCATGCTTTTCCCCGGTGCCGTTCAGGACATCTGCTTGCGGCCACGAGCCGCTTTTCTGGGGGCAACAAACACCCCTCTGTCATGAAGTCTATTTCGAGGATCGCCTGCGGTCGATGGTAATTTTCGCCCAATGGCGGCCTGAGCAAATCCAGGATGACGATCGAGGATTGCTGCGGCGGCAGGAACCGCGCGTAAATCAGGAACTCGTGGCGATCCGTATCAGCGCCCGGCCATCGAGTACTGCAAGCACCTCCCTGGCCGCCACGTGCCGGTCAGCCCCGGGCTCGACCAGCAGGCGCGAGGAAACCCAGTCGATAAACGCGTTCGTGATGGCGCGCGAAGCACTCGAGAAGGGCTCGCCGACACGCCATCCCCGGGCAATGATCTCCAGGAACAGGATCATGTACGGCCATACCGCCGGCTCCTGTACCGAAGTCCACAAACGGTCGATCAGCTCGTCCGAGCGGGCAGGCTGGCTTGGCGTTCGAGATGCAAGCCGTTCGGCCAGGCGTTGGCCAAGCCGGTGCAGCGCCTGCGTGAGCAGGTCGTCCTTGTCGGCGAAGTAGTACAGCAGCATGCGGTTGCTGGTCCCGGCCGCTCCGGCCAGGGCGCGCAAGTTGGCCGAATCAATCCCGCGGTCAAGCAGAAAATCGCAGATCGGCTCGAGGACCTCGTTTTTCCGCTGTTCAACCTTACTGCTTTCGTGTGTCATCGGCGCTTGTACCACCTGGTACATTCATGCAATATGTAGCAAATGGTACACGCTGTTCGCCGAGGCTTTCATGCCGGATATCATCTACTACGCCATGGTGGGGGCGTTCTTCACGCATGAACTGGATGCCGTGAAGCGGCACGAATGGCGCGTACTGCCGATTACGAGTTTTCTGCCGGAGCGCATTGGCGAACAGCTGTTCATCTGGATGCACGTGCCCCTGTTTGCGCTGCTGTTGTGGGCCGGTGACGGGGCGCCGGAAAGCATGACCCGGATTGGCCTCGCAGCATTTGCCATCGTTCATGTCGGTCTTCACTATGTTTTCCGCCGCCACCCCGACTATGAATTCAACAATCCCAGTTCGTGGGCGCTGATCATACTCACCGGCCTTCTGGGCGCCGCGTATCTGGCTGTGGTCTAGGGGCTGCCGGGTTGGTCCCACAAGCGGGGCACTGGCAACTTCACCGCCCATCCCGTCGTCGCTCGAATCTCGCAATAGTGGGCTGCACCAGGCGCGCGTAGAAGGGGCGGATCAGCCAGGCGGGCACCCAGCGTGCGCGCTCTTCACGGGCGACTCTGGCCCGCGGATGATCCATGAATCTCGGATAGGGTCTGGGAAACCGGTAGTGGCGCGCGTCGCGCCAGAATTCGATGGCCACGAGATGCTTGACGTTCTTGTAACCGTAGTGGGCGGGCGCGACCAGCCTGAGCGGCGCGCCGTGATCAAAACCCAGCGATTCGCCGTTCAGACGGTCGGCCAGCATGACATCCTCTGCCAGCAGATCGCCGAGCGGCAGGCTGCAGGCGTATCCGTCCGCCGCCCGGAAAACGACGAGACGTGCCGCGGGCTCAGGCCGGCAGCGGGGCTGGACAATGGTCCGGTAGAAGTCGACAAACCGATAACCGCCCCACAGCAGGCCGGAATACGACCAGGTGGTGACGCAGTGGAAATCGGCCTTGAGCGAGATGGACTCAAGCGAGGCCAGATCTTCCTTGGTCAGTTCAACCGGGTGCGACACATCTCCCTTGAGGCTCAGATGCAGGCTGCCCGGCGCCGCCGGGCCGTAATTGGCGAACCGGCCCAGGCCAAAACGCGGAAACCGCTCCAGATAATGCTGCCCCGGCGGCGGCGTGCTCATACTTCAGACCGCCAACGCTGCAGGGAGCCTGTTAACTCTATGCTCACGAGGCCCACTCCGATGATGCTGTACCGGCCCGGCCATAAGCGAGAGCCCGGGCGTCAATCTGCGGAGCATATCGCAGCCGCCGCCTTTCTGTTTGTCCTGAAATGACAATTATTTGTCAATTAATGACAAGCAGCAGGCCCTGCCCGGCTCTAACCTGCCAGCATAAAAGTAGTAGAGTGGGCGCTTGCGCCCTGCCAGATCCACCGGGCCTGAGCGCCCGTAACCGGCGAGAACCGAGGAAGACAAATGAATCTGAAATCGACAGTGGTGAACAAGGCCTCAGCGGTTATTCCCATTCACCTGCAGGTCAAAGCCGCGCATCTGTTCGTGAAGGGCAAGCGCAAGGTGCTCGGCACCTCCGCTTTTCCCGAGTTTGTGGAATCGCCGATACCTGATGTGTCCACGCTGGCGATCGAGGACATCGACGTCAGCAACCCTTTCCTGTTCAAGCAGAACCAGTGGGAGGCCTACTTCAAGCGCCTGCGCGATGAATGCCCCGTGCATTACCAGAAGAACAGCCCGTTCGGGCCCTTCTGGTCCATCACCCGCTATGACGACATCAAGTATGTCGACAAGCAGCACGACAAGTTTTCCGCCGAGCCGATTATCGTTCTGGGAGATCAGCCCGACGGGCTGCCTATCGAAATGTTCATCGCCATGGACCCGCCCAAACACGATGAGCAGCGCATGGCCGCCCAGCAGGTGGTGTCGCCGAAAAATCTCAAGGAGATGGAAAGCCTGATCCGCAGCCGCGTGCAGGAAGTGCTGGATGATCTGCCCGTGGGCGAGCCTTTCGACTGGGTGGAAACCGTGTCGATCGAGCTGACCGCCCGAATGCTCGCGACGTTGCTGGACTTCCCCTACGACCAGCGCCAGAAGCTGGTGTACTGGTCCGATCTGGCCGCTGCCAGCCCGGAAACCACGGGCGGGCCCAACGACGAGGAGGAGTTTTACGCCGGGGTCATGGACATGAGCCAGAGTTTTTCCCGGCTCTGGCACGACAAGGCCCGCCGCATTGCCGATGGCGAGGAGCCCGGCTTCGACCTGATCAGCCTGCTGCAGACCAATAACGACACGAAGGATCTGATCAAACGCCCCATGGAGTTCATCGGCAACCTGGTGCTGCTGATCGTCGGCGGCAACGACACCACCCGCAATTCCATGACCGGCGGCGTAATCGCCCTCAACCGCTTTCCGGAGCAGTTCGAGAAGGTGAAAAACGACCACAGCCTGATTCCCAACATGGTCTCGGAAATCATCCGCTGGCAAACACCATTGGCCTATATGCGCCGGGTCGCCAAGGAGGATGTCGAGCTGGGTGGCCAGACCATCAAGAAAGGCGACAAGGTAGTCATGTGGTACGTATCCGGCAATCGCGACGAGAGCAAGTTCGAGCGGCCCAGCGAACTGATAATCGACCGCGAAAAGGCACGTGAGCACATGTCCTTCGGCTTCGGCATCCACCGCTGCATGGGCAACCGCCTGGCCGAACTGCAGCTGCGCATCCTCTGGGAGGAGCTGCTGGCGCGCTTCGACAAGATCGAAACCGTGGGCGAGCCGGAGTACGTGCAGTCCAACTTCGTGAAGGGCTATGAAAGGCAGATGGTCAAGCTCACGGCCAAGGCCAGATAGCGCCTGCCAACGCCGCAGCACAAGCCGCGACTGGCCCCAAAAAAACCGCCGCAACCGCCTATGTGGATATTCTGGCGCGCAAGTGGCGCCGGAGAGACGGGTATAAAAACGCCGGGCTCGGCAGCAGCCGGCCCGGCGGTAACGCTATCTTGCAATAGCCAATCGCGATGAAATCCGTCGCGCTCCGCCAACCGGAGCGCGACGGCTGCCCATATCAGGCACCCAGGCGACGCATGGCCTGCGACGTCAGATACTTGTTGTAGGCGTCGTCGTTGTCGGTGTCCCAGGCTGACTGGTAACCACCCGACACTTCCTTGGCCTGGTAGAACCGGCTCATGCGGTTGGCCTGTATGTCGTGGCTCTCAACCCAGTGCCAGCTCCAGGGCTCGTGACCCATGCCGGTCTTCATGCCCGGGTACTTGCTCAGGCCGAAGTGCCAGCCCTTCCACGGCTTGTCCTTGTTGTCGTAATCGATATGGCGGACCGGCGCACCATTGCGCGCATCCAGCCAGGTGCGACGTCGACCCACCGGGCTGCGCGGGTACTTGACCGGCTTGGTATCGATAACGATGCACTCGGGCACCAGCTGCATGCCGACGTTCCAGTAGGTGTTGCCCTTCGGACCACCGTGCACGCCGGGTCCCCAGTTGGGGTTGTCCTTGTCACGCGACCAGCCGCCCACGTGGTCACCCAGCATGGGCTCGCGGCCGACAATCTTGTATTCACCCCAGGTGAGCATGGGGTCGCCGGCCGACCAAGCGGCCGACAGGAACACGGTGATACCCGGCACCAGTGGCTCGAAGCGCTGGTTGGTCGGGTACTCACGCACGCGCTTGAACGCCGGCAGGTAGCCGATGAGATCGGGGAAGCGGCGCTGGTCGTAGTACCAGATGCTCAGAAACGACGTGCCTGCCTGCTCGTTCGGGTCGGTGAAGAAAACGGACTGATAGCGCAGCTTGTCGTTGCGCTCGTCCCACACCGAACCGTCGGGACGCGCGGTGACCTGCAGCTCCGACCACACGAACTCGTATTGATATTCGATGTTGCCGCTGGGCCCGATGTCCCAATCCGGAATGGCGTACTGGGAGTAGTTGTGCCGGCCCCAAGAGTAGTTGATGTTGGCCTGCGCCTCGAGCGCCGTCTTGGGCTCGGGAAACGCCATACCACCCTTGGCCGGAACGCCCTTTTCGCCCTTGTGCCACAGGTTGCCATCGTCGCCAAACTTGGCCTGACCGCCGTACTTGAGCGTGGCTTCCAGATACGGCGCTTCGAACAGGTCTTCCATGTTCGAGGTGCCTTCACCAATCTGGATTTCACGGCCGTCGTTCTGGATCTGATGAAGTTCCACTTCGTCGAGCAGATGCTTCACGTGTTCGACGTTGTCGGCGTTGATTGTATCGCCCGGCTTGATCTTGCCCTTGGTGTTGGCTTCGATCGACGTCAACTCTTCCGGGTAGGCCTTGCTGATGTCAGGCGTATCGGCCTTGGCGATCATGGGCCACACGCTGCCCAGCGCACCGACGGAGCCTACGCCCATGGCGGCTTTTTCCATGAGCTTGCGCCGACCGTAATCGAAATCGTATTTGCGGATATGCATTCGTATACTCCTCCAGGTGAGTTCGGTGATTCGTCGCTGTTGGGTCCGGCCTTTCCGCCATGATCCCGGCGCTTAATTCGCCTTACGATGGCTCTTTGGACACGGATGCAGCGCTGAATGTTCCCATTAGTGATACTCGATCCCAGCCGCTGCCGTCAATACCAGTTCAGGTAGTTAACTCTTCCCAAACCTTTTTTACCGATCACGTCGCGCAAGAACGCGGTCCCCGACACGGCTCGATCCTGTGGCCAAGCCGCTGCACCCAGACGCTACGACGCGGCGGAGCCGGACGTACGCAGGCCCTCCACGGCGCTCCGATGGTCCGGAAAGTGCCCCAGCAGAGCCTCGCAGTGCTGCCGAACAATGTCCGGGTCAGCCACTCGCTGGTTCTTCTTGGGCTTTTTGGGGTTGCTCGGAAAGCGCCCCATGCCGGCCAGAATGCAAAGCCATGAAGTTGGCGAATACACGACACGCTGGCTGTTCTGCTTCAGAAGTTCCACAATGTCGCCGCCGCGGTCCCAGGTCCGCAGTAGTTCGGCCACAAGGTCGGAGCATGGCGGCAGGTCACGACAATCCCGCCAGTAGGCGGTGTCGGCGCGGGTATTGAGCTTGTAATGCATGAAGACGTAATCGCGCACGCCGTCAAACTTGGCGGCGATTGTCGCGTTCAGTGCCTCACGCGCCCGACCATCGGCGCCGTCGCGCGGCTGATGCTCGATGAAGTCCTCGATGGTTTCCTGCACCAGCATGAGGGCGGTGGCCTCCAGCGGCTCAATGAAACCCTGCGACAGGCCCACTGCCAGGCAGTTACGCGCCCAGCAGCGCTCGCGGCGGCCAATGCGCATCTTCAGATGACGCGCCTGCACCGATGCATCGTGCTGACCAATGTGCTCGCGCAGCTCGGCCTCCGCCTGCTCGGGCTCGCAATAGGTCGAAGAATAGACATAACCGTTGCCGAAACGGCCCGTCAGCGGAATCTTCCAGGCCCAGCCGTATTTCAGGGCGGTGGACAGGGTTTCGGACGGTAAGCCCTGATCCTGCTCGGGCGGCGTCGGCAGGGCCACGGCGCGGTCATTAAGCAGGCTGTCGCTGTAGGACACGAAGGGCTCGTCCAGCGTCTTGCCGATAAGCAGGCCGGCAAAGCCGGTGCAATCGACGAACAGATCCGCTGCCAGCGCGCCACTGCCCTCGGTGTCGACGCTGGCGATGGCGCCGTCGTCCGCCTGATTGACCGCGGTGACGGTGTCGATTCGGTGGTCCACCCCCCAGGCCAGGGCCTTCTGCTTGAGAAATTCACCCAGCAGGCCGGCATCGAAGTGATAGGCATAGTCCGTCTGGTATTCAATGCCGTCCGGCGCCAGCGGCGCGCGCCGACTCTTCGCAAGATACTGGGAGACGAAGAACGCGTCCGGATGCGCATGCACCTTGGCCCGCTTGTGATTGCGCAGCGTGACGTTGTTGAAGAACGAGCGAACGAACTCGTTGTCGCTCAGCGTGAAAAACGGGTGGTAATAGCTGGGATAGCCCGGACGCGTTGACCAGTCGGGAAACCGGATGCCGCATTTGTAGGTGGCGTTGCAGGCCGGCATCCATTCCGACTCGGGAATATCGAGCTGGCGAAAGAAATCCCGCATGCGCGGGGTTGAGCCCTCGCCTACGCCAATGGTGCCGATATCGCTGGATTCCATCAGCGTAATGCGACAGTCCTGCCGGCCCCAGGCCTTTGCAAAAAGCACGGCCGCCATCCAGCCCGCCGTGCCGCCGCCGACAATGAGAATGCTCCGGGGGGTGTTGTGCGACTGGGTCAATTCCAAACTCGCGATCTTTCCGGCTGCCAATCCGCCCATATCTTCGCGCGAAACCGTAAGCCGGCCGAGGGGGTTTGTCAGCGTGTATCAACAATGCCGGGACAGTGTAACGGGAAAGCCAGGGTGAAAGCCTGTCCCGTGTTCCGGCGAGCGCGGGCGGGCGCTTGCCGGCACAGCTGACTGGCGCATCTGGACGACCCGCCGTGGGGCCGGTCGCCCCCGGAAGCGGAAACGGATCTCCAAAGGTCTAGGTCGTGCTACTGATTCCGGATTGGCGACAAGCGATAGGGCCGCCGGGGTCTGGACGCGGGGCAAGAGTCAGACTGATGTTCCCCGACAGCCGCAATTCACAGTGGGTGTCGCGGTGATCGGCAAGCTGAATGCATCGCGCCGCTCGCGCCATCGACGCAACGACTTGCCTAATGCATGCGGGCCCAAGTCGCCTCGGGCGGGCCGCAGACACCGTCGACCGCATCGGTCGACGGTGATTCAGTCATTGCGTGTTCGTGCTCGCCGCCGTGGCGCCACTCCGTCCGTGCCGATAGGCGGGCGACCAACGGGTCTACTCCACCGACGGGCAAGGCGATACGCAAGACCCCGGCCCTGTCAGGCCTCAGGCTGCAAACCTGAACCTTGCGGGCCAGTGCTTCAGACCGCCCACGAAATTGGTATGGACAACCTCCCCGGAGCCGGCCGACTCGACGGACTCGAGCCGGGGCAGCAGCTCATCGAGCATGATCTTCAGCTCGAGCTTGCCCACGAACTGGCCCGGGCAGATGTGCTGACCATAACCAAAGGCCAGATGCGGATTGGGTCGCCGATCAATATTGAACTCGTCCGGCTTGTCGAACACCTCGGCATCGCGGTTGGCGGACTGGAACAGCGGCATGAGGCGATCACCCGCCTTGATGGTCTGCCCTCTCAGTTCGTAGTCGGACAGAGCCTGCCGCATGAAGTGCTTGACCGGCGAAATGAGCCGCAGCGACTCGTTGATCAAACGTGGAACCAGCGACGTGTCTGCCTTGACCCGGTCCAGCACGTCCGGGTGCTGGGCCAGCAGTTTCAGCGTGCCGGTCAGCGTTGCCGAAGTCGTATCGTGGCCGGCGGTGGCGAACTCGATGTAGCGGCCGTAGCAAGCCGTTTTGGAGAACAGCTCGCCATTCTCGGTCTTGGCGTTGGCGACAACGCTGGCCAGGTCGTTCATGGGACACTTGCGGCGGTCTTCGACGATGGTATCGAAGTACTGGTAGTAGTCCTGCACGGTGGCCGAAAACTGCTGCGCCATCTGTTCCGGCGTGGCTTCGATGCCCTCGCGCTGGTGCTCGGGGTCTGCCGCCCCGAAGAACTCCTGCGTGAGCCGGAGCATCCGCGGATAGTCATCCTGCGGGATGCCGACCATCGACATCAGCGCGCGGAGTGGGTATTCCATGGCAAAATCGTCGACCACATCGATCGTCTGGCCCGAAGCGCTGATCTTCTCCAGGTGAGCTATGGATTGCCGGGCCAGCTCGCGAATCTGCTCTTCGTACTGCTTGAGGCTGACCGGCTTCAGCGAAGGAAACACGGCCTGCCGCGCCTCAGTGTGTTCGGGTGGGTCGAGGAACGGCAGGGCCTCGAGTACGCGCACGCTGCCGTCGAGCATTTCCCGGGTAAAGTCGTCGCCCGCCTTGTTCGTCAGAATCGGGTTGTGCGTGCCGGGCTTGTCCGGCCCGCCGCCGGCACAGAACACTTCGGGTTTACTCTCCACTTCCTGGATGTCCGCATGCTTGGTGACCAACCATAGCGGGTCATAGCCTTCCACGACGGCCTTGCCCACTGGCATGTTTTCCCGCAACCACCTGTAGGCCTCGTGCAGCGCGTCGAGGTCGGCGTGCCCTGCGGGCAGCACGATCTGACGGGCGATGTGGTCCGGGATGATGGTTTCTTCGCGGGTCTGGGCCTGTGACACTGTGCTTTTCCTCCTCGCAGAAATGGCAACGTCATCGACGGGCATCGGCCACGTCCTGTGGATTTTTGTATGCTTGCATACTAGATGATTGTTGCGCCAGCCCCTTAAGTCCTCGCCTCAAGCGCGCCGGAGCGTAGCCGTTGCCCGGCAGACCGGTGGGGGGTGTCGGACTGCTCAGGATATCCGCTGTTGTGCGAACGCCTGAGTCTGTGTGTTGTCTTCAACCCACCAAGGCTGCAGCGGTGCGCAAATATCCTTGAACGTACCTGCGGCAAAAGCTGGCAGCCGCCGATATATTCCTCGCGACGCGTTTCCCCTTCAGGCCGCCTGCGGCGGCAAGTCGAGAAATACTTTGAAGAGCACTGAATCCGATCGTCCGCCGTTGCGCGTCCTGATGGTCGACTTTCATAAATCCTGGAGTGGTCAGCTACATGCAGTCGCGACGCTCATGGACGAGATGCAGGCGCTCGGACATCACGTGGTTCTGGCCTGTCGCAGCGACAGCCTGTTCGTGGAGATGGGCCGACAGCGGGGCTGGAACGTATGGCCCGCGCTGTATCTCATCGGTGGTTTCCGGCCGCGAAAGCGGCTGGCCGACCTGTTCCGGCTGTGTCGATACATCGTTCGGAACGATTTCGACCTGATTCATGTCAATGGTTCGCAGGATCACTGGCTGGCGGCTTTCGCCATCCGGTTGACCCGCAGAAAAATGGCGCTGGTACGCACGCGGCACAATACGAAAAAAGTGGCGAACACCTGGTCGAACCGGCTGTTGAATCAGCGCTGGACGGACTTGCAGATTACCGCCTGCGAATTACTCATCAAGGATTACCAGAACCACCCGGCGTTCCTGAAGAAAACGCTCGTGTCGATCCATCAGGGCGTCTATCTTGACAGGACCCGGACCGACGCCGCGCACCGAAGCCGCCTGCGGGCGTCGCTTGGCTTTTCTGAAAGCGACTGCGTGCTCGGCATCTCCGCGCGGGTACATCCGGACAAGGGCCATCGCTATCTGCTCGACGCCATGGCTGCCCTGAACAGGCCGGACCTCAAATTGCTCGTGATCGGCGACGGCCCGGGGCTGCAGATCATGCAAGCTTACGCAGCCGACATTGGCGTCGCTTCAAGGGTCCATTTCGCCGGGTACGTGGACGATGTCGGCACACTCCTGCAGATCGTGGATATCGGTATTCAGCCGTCGGTAGGCATCGAAACGTCCTGTCTTGCCATCAAGGAAATCATGGCGCTGCAGAAGCCGGTCATCGTGTCGGACTACGGAGGACTGCCGGAAATCGTCAATCACGAGGTCGAAGGCCTGGTGGTGTCGCACGGCTCGGCGCAGGCGCTGGCGCGAGCCATCGGCAGACTGGCCGATGATCGCCACGCCGCGGCGATGATGGGCCGGGCGGGGAGACGACGCGTGGAGGATCAGTTCACGGCGCGGCTTTGCGCGATCAGGACACTCAACGCCTACCGGCTTGCGCTGACGCAGATCAGACCACCCAACAATCGGCTACCCGGTGGCCCGGGAGAGTTGCTCGCGGCCTCCCGACTGCCTACCACCGCCGAATAGGACTGTCTCCATGCGCATCCGTAATGATCGCGTTTGAAACCCGGGACAGCCGAACCAACCTCTGCCGGACACTCGACCGGACAGACTCGCCATGCTCGACTGGCTCAGCCAATACAGCAACATCATCAACATCTTCATCAACGCCTGCGTGCTGCTGGTGTGGGTGCTCTACGCCCAGCTGCTGCTGTCCAGCTACTGGCAGTATCGGCGCTCGAGGCTGTTGATCAACCAGATCAAGGGCAAGGACCTGGACGCCACGCTGCTGGTGGCCAACATGGGCGAGCAGCCGGTCTTCATACAGGGGCTGCTGGCCGACGTGCAGACAGACGATCGGGCGTTCACGCAGGTGCTCACCGATGTTGAACTGCACGCCACCGGCGACGATCCGGACGCCACATCGCGCACCACCGCCCAGGGCACGCTGTCCTCGGGCGGCTACATGGAGCTGGGCGCCTTTCGTGACCTGGTGCGCTGGACCGTACCCCAGGATCAGCAGCATCGTTGCCGCTCGCTGAGCGCGCGCATCGTCTTCCTGCATGGCTCCAGCAGGCGCCCCGTCGGCATATGGCGCCGTTTCACGCTGAATCACGAGCAGGCCGACCGTCCCCGCGTGTATCCGGCCATGTTCGAGCCCCGGCGCCTGTCGCGGCCTTGGCATGCCGGGCGTGTTCGCGGATGGCTCGAGGAAAGTCTTTGATTCATCATGTGGGCAACCCCGCTTCATCGACCGGACCGAACATGACAGACGTCTCAACCCGACCCGCATCCCGCCACGCCTTCGTGACCGGCGGCACCGGCTTCGTGGGTCTGAATCTCATTCGCGCGCTTATTGATCAGGGCTGGACGGTCACCGCGGTCCACCGCGTAAGCTCGGACACGCGCTATCTGGATGAGCTCGACATCACGCGAGTCCCGGGCGACATCACCGACGCCGCCTCCATTCAGGCCGCCATGCCTGACAATGTGGATGCCGTATTCCACGTAGCCGGTGACACCAACCTGTGGTCGGCGAACAATGATCGCCAGACGCGGATCAACGTGGAGGGCACCCGGAATATGCTGGCCGCCGCCCGCGCACGCGGCGCGCGCCGCTTCATTCACACCTCCACCATTTCGGCCATCGGCCGCCACGACAGGCCGGTCAGCGAGTCCACGACCTCGAATGCGCCGCAATCGGTCATCAATTACGAGCGCAGCAAGTATGCGGCCGAACAGCTCGTTCGCCAGGCGGGACAGGAGGGCCTGGATACGGTGATCCTTCAGCCGGGCGCCATCATGGGGCCCTTCGATACGGCCACCTGGGCCCAGGTGTTCTACCTGCTGCGCGACGGCAAGCTGGCCGCCCTGCCGCCGGGCGCCGTGCCGCTGAACCACGTTCGCGAAATCGTCACCGCGCACATCAAGGCTGCGGAAACGGCCTCGCCCGGCAGCGAGTACGTCCTGGGCGGCCATAACGTCAAGCTGGCCGATCTGTTCCGCCGCATGGCGGGTGTTGCGGGCTACAAGGCCCCCCGCATGGTCGCGCCGCGTGTCGTTCTGGCCGGCTTTGCCGCGGTGCTGGCAACCGTGGCGCGCGTGACCGGCAAGGAGCCGGACATCACGCCGGAAGGTGCCGCATTCATGAGCCACGACAACCGCGCCGACTCCGCGAAAGCCGAGCGGGATCTGGGCTTTGCCGCGACCGACATCGACCGCTGCGTGCAGGACAGCTACGACTGGCTCACTTCCCGCGGCCTGCTCTGACAGCCCGGCGATGCGGCCACTCAGCCAGCACCGCTGGCGCGACCCGTGGCCCGGGTATAAAAGCGATCCAGATTTCGCTGGAAATTGCCGGCGACGTTGTTGCCACCGACGTCCAGTCTGACCGCACTGCCGACGACGGTAATGGCCAGCCGGGAAGCCTTGATCATGGCGGTCAGCTGCAACTCGCTCAGGCGGAACGTGGCCATCTCGCGATAAGCCACCGACGGCTGCCGGTCGCCCACCATCGGCCCAACACCCGGCGAAGCCATGAGGTACGGCCGCGAGAGGTGCCCGAGGTCGCTGGGCTGAATGATAAAGACCTCGCCATCGGCGTTGATCTCCAGCGTCTGCACGGCATTCAGACGACGAAAATAGGCGTTGCGGACTTCCGCGCCCACGACGTGCTCCACCATCAGGTACCACCCGCCCAACACGTAGGCCGGGTTGATGAATACGCCCAGACCGCCGGTTTCGATTTCGCCCGTGGGCGCCTTCAGCGACAGTCGATTGCCTTGCGACAGCAGAATTCCGGACGGCGCTGCGGTCGACTGCGGATCAGACCCCACGATCCGGAACCCCGGCGGGTCGAGCGTCTGTACACAGCCGCCCAGGGCGGAACATAGGGCCGCGATCAGCACGGCAGCAACCCGGAAGCGCCCGGGCGGTTGCGCAGCGGCAGGCTTGAAGAAGGGAAACAGGCGCCGCGGGACACGGCCGGGACATACAGTGCGAGCGTTGATAACAACCTCCAGCACAGGGCGATGAGTGGGACAGACCGATGCCGGCGCGGATGGCGCGTCAGACAGGCGGAACGACCTGACAAACGCCGGCATCGGCACGATGGTCGATGCAATAGCCAGGCCAGCTGCAGCCGCGCCAACGCCCAGCCTGCCCGCAAGCCACGCCAGGCAATTCATTCAGGCCGACTGGATCAGCTCTGGCGCTGCGCGTGGTCAGCCACCTTGCGGCCCGGCCGCACCAGTTCGATGCCCCGGATCCGCGCACTGGAATGCCCGGGCCGAGCGTTCGCCCGATAAAACAAAGGCAAGGGAAAGCCGCCAATTCGCGCGGCGATGATGGCAGGAGCAGAGACAGCCTCCTGCCATCCGCTTCCCGGAGCAGTTCGACCGAAAAACTACCCCGGTGCACCCGCTCTGTTTGGCAGCGATGAGCGTGACGGGCCGGCGCTGACCGGCCCGCAGCTCTTTCAGGCGGTTTCGGGCTCGGGCGCGAGCGCCTTGCGCAACACGAGATAGCCGGCCGCGCCGGAGATCAGGGAGCCGACCAGAATACCCAGCCGCTCAAGGCCCAGATACACGGCTCCACCGCCCTGCTCGAACGCCAGAGAGGCTATGAACAGGCTCATGGTGAAGCCCACGCCGCAGATCATGCTCACCCCGTAGATCTGCAGCCAGCTGACGCCCACGGGCCGTTCGGCCATACCCAGACGCACCGCCAGCCAGCTCATGCCCAGAATGCCAATCTGCTTGCCCACGAACAGGCCGATGATGATGCCCACCGGCACGCTGTGCAGCATGTCCGCCACCTGGACGTTGGCCAGGGTCACGCCGGCGTTGGCGAATGCGAAGACCGGCAGCACCAGGAAAGCCACCCAGGGATGCAGCGCGTGCTCCAGGTGATACAACAACCCGTGCCCGGACTGGCCTTCGGGCTGTCGAAGGGGAATGAACATGGCGAGCACCACGCCTGCCAGCGTGGCGTGTACGCCGGATTTGAGCAGCGCCACCCACAGCGGGATACCCAGCAGGAAATAGGCGGCCGGGCGGGTGACGCCGCTGCGGTTCAGAACCGCCAGGCCCGCGATGGCCAGCGCCGCGAACACCAGCGAGAAAAGCGAGAGGTCGGCCGTGTAGAACAGCGCAATAACCAGGATGGCGCCCAGGTCATCGAAAATCGCAATGCTGAGCAGAAAGGCCTTCAGCGCGGCCGGCACGCGCGGCCCGAGCAGCGCGAGGATACCCAGGGCAAAGGCGATATCGGTGGCGGTGGGAATGGCCCACCCTTTCATGGCCGCCGGATCGCCCAGATTCAGCACCGCGTAACACAACGCCGGGACCAGCATGCCGCCCACCGCGGCAAACGCCGGCAGTGTCGCCTGGCGCAGCGTCGACAGATGGCCCTCGAGTATTTCCCGCTTCAGCTCCATGCCGACCAGCAGGAAGAAAATCGCCATGAGACCGTCGTTGATCCACAGCACCAGTGGCTTTTCCAGACCCACCCCGCCGAGCGTGACGGCGAACGTCAGGTCCAGCAGCGCATCGTAGTGCCCGCTCCAGGCCGAATTGGCCACGATCATGGCCGCCAGCGCGGTGAACATGAGCACGATGCCACCGGAGGCTTCCAGACGGAAGAAATTCCGGATCGCGGCAGTGGGTACATAAGGCCTGCGCACGCGCGAAGACTCCTTTTGAATCGAGGGTTTTAGCTCGATGTGTGACAACAGGAGGCCTGTTTAATTCCGTCCGGCTATTAACCATTCGACAGCGCAGCCGGGCCATCCCGCTCGCGGGTTGCCGCTAGCCCGGATATTTCACGAGGGCGATTGACGCGGTCGTATAAACAACTGATACGAATGAGAATAAAACCAATTTTAGGGGCAATTTGATCGGTACAGTTTGGATTCCGCGCCAATCTATCGCGGTGCCTTGCGTTTCTCGCGGCGTATCGCTTGTTTTTCACGCACACCCTAGCTACGGCTAGGGTGTGCGCTCCAAGACTGCGCGCTACTTGCTGCGAATTCGCAATTCACTCGCGATCCCTCGTGAAATATCCGGGCTAGTCGAATGCCGGGAAATCTCCGGCGAGATACCGCTGTTCAGCCGGATTGGTCGGGGCGGCCGCATCCGGCCCGATACTCGGCCAGGGCCGGTTGTCATAGAAATCCGGCCGGGCCGCATGAAAATAGGAATCGGGGAACAGGGCGTCCACCGGAACCTGGTCGGCAAGCAGCAGCAGCCCGTTCTGCAGGTTCATGTGTACGAGCAGGGTGGCCGGATCGACCGTGCCGTCCCAGCGTATTTCACGGCCGCTGCGTGTATTGAGCACATTGGCCGTTATGTTCTGGAAGTCGGAATGGTCGTGCAGGTAGATGCCTTCCGCGCCCACGCGATTGCGGTGAAAGGTATTCCACGGCCCGGCCGGCCCCCAGAAATCGCCGATGCCGATCAGGTCCACCACGTTGCCCTCGAACAGGTTGGCCGAGGGATAATGCCCGTGCAGCGAAATGTCGGTGGGCACATAGTTGCCTTCGGACAGCGCTTCACGCACGTAGTTGTAGGCCATGACGTTGCCGCTGGCGCCGATCTGCAGGATAAGGGCGTGGCGCAGCCGCCGGAATATGTTGTTCTCGATAAGCGAGTGGCTGCTGTGCCGGCTGAGCATGACGCCATAGCCGTGACCGCCCACGCCGTGATCGCTGGCATCGTGAAAATAGCTGTCGCGCACCTCGATGCGGTAGCCCTCGCGCGCGTGGATGTGCGCCTTGCGTGCCCGATGACTGGCGATGTTGCGAAACCACAGATTCGCGCCCTGGCGGATACGCACGATGAAGCGGTCACTGCTGTCCAACCGCGTGAGGGCCAGGTCTTCGAGGCCGGCGTTCTCGACGATGTCCGTCAGTGGCCGGGCGCGGGGCGCAAAGGCCGGATCGAACTGTATGCTCAGCGGCGCTTCGAGCGTGATCCGGTTGCCGGATACCGCCACCACCCTGAACATCTGCCCGACGGCTTCCTGGGCCCAGCTCTGGTTCCAGCCCGCCTGCGTGTAGAGCTTGGCCGGGTCATTGGCCTGGGCGATGACGCCGTAGCCGCCCGGCACGAAGCCGGCAGCCGACTGGAGCGTCAGGCTGCGGGAGTTCAGGTCGGCGCCCTGCGTGACGGGCCGATCACTGCCGCCTGCGAACGCGGCGAAGTCAAAGCCGTTATCACCGTGGTTCATCAGCAGCCGGGTGGCTCCTGGCCCGGCACCGCGCAATACCACTCCGCTGCGCATGCGGATGGGCGCGTTCAGGTGAAACTCGCCGGCCGGCACATAAACTGCCGCCGGCGGCGTGACCGCATCGATGGCTGCCTGCAGCGCCGGCGCGTCATTGCCGCCGTCGTTCGCCCGGGCGCCGTAATCCGTCACCGATGTCTTCACGGCATAAGCCGGAATCCCGCCCACAACACCAGCCGACCACACCGGCCGCCTGGATTCGGGAATCACGTCCAGCGCGAGCGGTGGCGGCGGGTTGGCGGGAGTCGGCTCTGCGCTGGCGTCCGTGTCGGTGTCGCCATCCATCGCGGCCGCCGGCGCGGGCGTCGATTCGACCGGCGCGGCGTCGCTTCCGCCGCCTCCGCCCCCGCCGCATCCCGCCAGCGTCACGACCCCCGCTACAAGCAGGGGCCGCAGCAGCTCGAATCGCCTGACTGTCGTAACCAAGAGATCATTTTCAGAGCGCATCGTGATCGAGGGCATGGCCTTTTTAGGCTATCGGCGACGCGTTCCGGGCCCGTATTGGCATTGATCGGGCGGTCTCCGCCATCAGCGAAGGACGGACCAGCCGGATTCTTGACGGGTTCCGTCAGTCTGTTGACGCCGCCGGCGCCGCGTCGTCGTGCTCATGGCGCCCATCGGTTCTATACTGCAGCCACCAAAAGCGCCCGCGCGGCGCGTGATTCGGGGGAGAAAACATGCTGCTACTCGCCACCGGCCTGCTGCTCTGGGCTTCCACCCACCTCATGGTTTCAATGGCACCGGCGATTCGTGCCGGCCTGGTCCGGAAGCTGGGTCTGCTGCCCTACAAGGGACTGTTCTCGCTGGTCCTGGTGGGCGCCCTGGCGCTCATGATCATCGGCTGGCGAGCCGCGCCGGCGACGTCTGCCTGGCTGCCGCCCGCGGGCCTGCGCCACCTGACCATGCTGCTGGTGCCGATTGCGGTGGTGCTCTTCATCAGCGCGCGAGCCCCCACCGACATCAGGCAGGTCATTCGCCACCCCCAGCTGACGGGCGTGAAGCTATGGGCGATAGCCCACCTGCTGAGCAACGGCGAATGGCGTTCGCTGCTGCTGTTTGGCGGCCTGCTGGCCTGGGCCGTCCTGGAAGTCATATTCATCAACCGGCGCGACGGAGCTCGCGTGAAACCGCCCCGCATGGGGCCGGTCAAGACGGCCGGCAGCGCCCTGGTCGGGCTGGCCGTGGCGGCGCTGCTGATCTTTATCCATCCGTGGCTGGCGGGCATTCGTATCCTGCCCGCCTGACAGGCGCCGCCAGACGCCCGGCCAGGGCACGTTCCGGCCGGGCCGTTCAGTCCGTCCGCATCACGCACCGCATGGTATTCTGCACGTTTCACACCCGCCGACTCATTCAGGCGCAGCATCGCCGAATCGGGCTGCGACGATAGCGGGTCGCCGACATGAACAGGGTTGATGACGGACATGAAACCGCGGATCGGAATTTTCGGGGCCGGGCAGCTGGGGGCTTACCTGTGCCAGGCGGCGGCTGACCTGGGCCTGAAAACCTCGGTGCTGGCCTTCACCGAAGACAGCATGGCCATCGAGTACGCGGATTTCTCCGTGGTGGCCGACGCCGGCGACCGCGACGCGCTGCGGCAACTGCTTGAGCGATCGGACGTGCTGACCTTCGAGATAGAGAAGGTGCCGCTGGCCCAGCTCGAGCTTGCCGAGCAGATCGCGGCGCAGGGCCATCTGCGCATTGCGCCATCGGCGGCGGTCATGCGGCTGATACAGAACAAGTTTCACCAGAAGCAATGGCTGATGCAGCACGGTTTTCCGACCGCGCCGTTCATGGATTGCCCGGACGGTATTACGCTCGACGGCATCCAGGCCGAACTCGGCCTGCCGTTCGTGCAGAAAACGCACCGGGATGGCTACGACGGCCAGGGCGTGCAGGTCGTCACCGGCGCAGATCAGACGCTCTGGCAGGGCAACGCCTTTGCCGAGCAGTTCATCAGCGACCGGCGTGAGCTGGCGATTCTGGTGGCCCGGGACACGACCGGCAATATCGCCTGCTACCCCGTGGTGGAAATGGAGTTCGAGGGCGCGGCCAATATCCTGGATGTAGCCGTCAGCCCGGCCGGCGTCAGCCCGGCCATCGCCGAGCGCGCCCGCAAATTGGGTACGGACATCGTCGAGCAGCTGGACGGGGTGGGCGTGTTCGCCATCGAGCTCTTCCTGACGGGCAGCGACGAGATCCTGGTCAACGAAATCTCCCCCCGCGTGCACAACAGCGGTCACATGACCCTGGACGCCCACGTAACCAGCCAGTACGAGCAGCATCTGCGCGCCATCTCCGGCATGCCGCTGGGCGATACGGGGCAGATTGCGCCGGCGGTGATGCGCAATATCCTCTACACCGATGCGCTTCAGTCGGACTCGCTGGCCATGGGCGCCAGCCGCTGGTCCGATTCCACCCACGTGCACTGGTACGGCAAATCCGACGGCAAGCCCATGCGGAAAATGGGCCACGTCACCGCCACGGCGGACGACCTGGACGGCGCGCGCCGCTTCGCCGCCGAGGCCATCAACAGCCTTTATTCGAAAACCGGGGCCGAGGCATGAGTGTTCGAGTCGGCATCATCATGGGCAGCGATTCCGATCTGCCGGTGATGCGAGAAGCGGAAACCGTACTCAAGCAGCTGCAGATCGACTGCGAGCTGGCCATCGTCAGCGCCCATCGTACGCCGCAGCGCATGTTCGACTACGCGCAGTCGGCGGAAGACAGGGGCCTGTCGGTCATCATCGCGGGCGCGGGCGGAGCCGCTCATCTGCCCGGCATGGTGGCGGCGCTCACCCCCCTGCCCGTGATCGGCGTGCCGGTCAGCGCCACCAAGCTGGCGGGCCAGGACGCGCTGATGTCCATTGTGCAGATGCCCGCCGGCATTCCGGTGGCCACCGTGGCCATCGACAACGCCCGCAATGCGGGGCTGCTGGCGGCGCAAATACTGGGGGCAAGCGATGCCTCGATCCGCGCCCGCATCAAGGCCTTCCGCGAAGACATGGCCGCCACGGTGCTGCGCAAGGCCGAAAAGCTCGCCGCCGAGCAGTAACCCCCGGGCCGCTGACGGCCGGGGTGGTCAGCCTGCAGCCACGCGGGACTCGGACCGAAGCGGGCGCCACCGAACACTGAAATTCGCTCTCAATAAAAAACCGGGCGGCCCTTTCAAGACCGCCCGGCTGCTTTTCTCGATCTAATCGATTCAGGCGAGCGTGGCTACTCGCCCGGGCGGTAGATCAGGTTGAAGCTGATGGTCTGGAAATCGAAATCGTCATCCGTGCCCTCGGCCACGGTGCCGCCGCTAGCCGGCGAGCCGAACGCCATGGTGGCGCCGCTCTGACCCAGCGGGTCGTTGGGACCCCCGTCAAAGCGGGTCTGGAAGTCCTCGTCACCCATGTTGGTATAGGCGTACTCGACGCCGAAGCTCCATTCGGGATTGATAATGACTTCAACGCCCGCGCCGACCGTATAGCCGGCCGTCCAGCCGCCATCCTGGCCGTTATCACCGCGAAAGGCGCCCGAATTGCCTTCCCAGGAGTACTGCACATCGCCGTAGGCCAGGCCGCCGGAGACGTAAGGCATGATGGTGTTGTGCCCTGCCCAGCCGAGACGGCCGCGCAACGTGCCCAGATTCTTCAGCTCGCGGCGCTCGATGTAGGTGGCCGGCGTGGCGGAAAACGCGGTCTGGTCCTGGGTGAGCTCGATATCCGAGAAATCGGCCAGCACGCCGTAGACCCAGTCGCCGGCGCGCCAGTCATAGCCACCGCGAACGCCGACCAGGTAGCCGGCGTCGAATTCGCCGTCGAAGTTGTCACCGAAGGCATTGTTGATGGCCGCGGTGTTGTCGCTGCCATCCACGCGGCGAAACTCGAGCTCGCCGTCATCGCCCGTGCTGAAGCCGACGCCGGCCTGCGCGCCCACGTGCCAGCCGGTCCATTGCGTGGCCGTGTTCTTGGCGGTCGAGGCGCGGGCCTTCTCGGGCTCACCCTGCGCCAGCGCGGCCGTGGCCGACAGGCTCAACACTGCAAAACCGGCACAAAGGGACTTTGATCGGATCGTCATGATGTTTCCTCAATAGGGGACTGGTGTAGGAGACAATATGCTAACAGCTTGATTAAAAGAATATATTGCGGGCAACACGACAACGGTCTTATCGTGCGGAGCGGTTGCCCTGCGGCCGGCCGCCCGGGCGCCGTCGCCGCTTGCGACGACTGGACGGCGCGCCCGATTCGTTACCCGCGTCACGTCTTCCGGCGCTGGCGCCTTCGCCTCGCGACCCGCCCTGCTTGCCGGGACGGCCCCGACCGCCGTTGCCCTTCGGCTTGGGCTTGCCGGAAGACCGTGCCGGCCGGGCTTCGGGCTGCGCGGTGTCCCGCTCCAGCTCAAAACCGGTCACGTCGAAGGCCGGAATGGTTCGACCCAGCAACTTCTGGATGTCCTTCAGATAGGCGCGCTCGTCACCGGAAACCAGCGACAGGGCCTGGCCCTCGCTGCCGGCCCGACCGGTGCGCCCGATACGGTGAACGTAGTCGGCCGGCACGTTGGGCAGCTCATAGTTGATGACGTGCGGCAGCGCATCGATGTCGATGCCGCGGGCGGCGATGTCCGTGGCCACCAGCACGCGAATGCGACCGGCCTTGAACTCCGCCAGCGAGCGCGTACGGGCGCCCTGGCTCTTGTTGCCGTGCAGCGCCGCCGCGGGCAGCCCGTCCGCCTCCAGCTGCTTGCACAGCCGGTTGGCACCGTGCTTGGTGCGCGTGAAGACCAGCACCTGGCGCCAGTCCCGGCTGCCAATCAGCCAGGAAAGCAGCGCCCGCTTCTGCCCTTTTGCGACCATGACCAGACTCTGCGCAACCAGCTCGGCAGGCGCATTGCGCGGCGCAACGTCGATTTCCTGCGGGTTGTCCAGCAGCGTCTGCGCCAGCTTGCGAATGTCGGACGAGAAGGTGGCGGAGAACATGAGATTCTGCCGCTGCGTGGGCATGGCCTTGATCACGCGGCGGATATCGTGAATGAAGCCCATGTCGAGCATGCGGTCCGCCTCGTCCAGCACAAGCGTCTGCACGCCGGCAAAGCTGACCGTGTTCTGCCGCAGGTGATCAAGCAGCCGGCCCGGCGTGGCAACCACGTAGTCCACACCCCGGGCGAACGCCTTGGCCTGCGGCCCGTAGGCCACGCCGCCGAACACGGTTACACCGCGCAGCGACAATGCGCCACCGTACTCGCGAAAGCTCTCCGCGACCTGCGCCGCCAGTTCACGCGTCGGCGTCAGAATGACGGCCCGCGGCCCGCGGGCTTTGCCGCCGGCGTTGGCCGGGCGGGAAAGCTGCTGCAGAAGCGGCAGCGCGAAAGCAGCTGTCTTGCCGGTACCGGTTTGTGCTGCAGCGAGCAGATCCCGGCCATTCAGAATCGCCGGAATGGACTGCAGCTGAATGGGCGTGGGTTGGTGATAACCGGCGCGGCCGACCGACTCGACCAGCGCCTGGTCGAGGCCAAGGGATTCAAACGACATGGGTGTCCTTATACGGGGCAATCTGCACTAGCGCCTGCGCGCTACGCCCGGTCCAGACGACTCTTGAGAAAGCGCGGCATCAGAGCCTGCGCGGGTGGGTCAATCATGACTACCGTTATCGGCGCTCGAACGGGCCGATAACGTGAGAGCAGCATGGCACCGAACCGGTGGGTGCCCGCACTGCCCGCGCAGTATATGCCATTCCGGGCCGGATTGCGCAACTGACATGGTTGTCAGACAGGTGTGAATTCAGTGGTTTACGGTTGGGCTCGGCTTCTCGCAGGCCACCGGCCAATGCGTTCCGGGCCAGTCGCCCTAGGGGGTTGCTGAAAAGGAGCCATCCTGGCTCTTTTAAGCGTCGCTGCGCGAAAACGCGGTTTTCACTTGCTCTCACAATCAAGCACTTAGCGTGCTCGATTTTGGCGGTACGTCCATATACTGCTCGGAAACTACCAAAACGCTTCGCATTTCAGCAGCCCCCTAGTCGTCGTGTTCCCCTATCCCGGTGATGCCGGCCACGATCAGGCCGCCGAGAAGCCCCTCCACGAAAACCGCCGCCATCCAGGCAAGGCCCAGGCCCATCGGCACGGGCATGACGGCGTACACGCCCGGTCCGGCCGCCACGCCGGTAGCCATCGCAAAAAGCAGACCGTAGATGATGCCGGTTCGCTGGCTGCCGGAATTCACCAGAAACTTGTAGATCGCCGAAAAGCCCGCCGCCGAGGCAAGGGTGGTCAGCGATATCAGCCCGAGCTTCATCTCCGGCTGCGGCCGCCACAGGGATGCGGTGTCCGCATAGCTGCCGGCGAGCAACAGGCCGTGAACGATGAAGTCGAGAAACGACCACGCAAGAAAGACGGACACCGTGGCAATGACGAACTTGTTCATGTGCAGGCTCCCGAACCGCACCCCCTGAACCCCGCCGCTAGACGCGGGGACGATGCCCCGAGATAAACCGGTCCAGGTGATCGGCAAAGGCTTTTCTGTCGTTCTGGGTCAACGCGGGCGGGCCACCCGTGTCGAAGCCGCTGGCGCGCATGGTATCCAGAAAATCACGCATGTTCAGACGGGCGCCGATATTGTCCCGATTGTGGAACTCGCCCCGCGGACTCAGGGCGAAACCGCCCTTGTCGATCACCTCGGCCGCCAGCGGGATATCGCTGGTGATGACGAGATCGCCCGACTGCGCAAGGCGAACGATTTCGTTATCGGCCACATCGAAACCCGCGCCCACCTGCAGCATGCGGATATGCGGCGAACGGGGCACGCGAATGGGCTGATTGGCCACCAGCGTCAGCGCTATGCCGCGGCGCGTGGCGGCGCGGAAGAGAATGTCCTTGATGACGACCGGGCAGGCGTCGGCATCCACCCAGATCTGAAACGGATTCGACACGTCCCTGCCCCTTTGCCGGCGGTGATCAGTGCCGGCCGCCTGCGCTGCGCCGGCGCAACTCGCCGGGCGCCATCCCGTTGATCAGCGGGCGGGGCGGCCCCGGCTATCGGCCGTCATCATACGTCAGGCATGACCCGCCGCGGCAGGCGCGGCCCGCGGTACACGGCCGGCGGCCTGTTCCTCGCGGCGCAGCTCCCGGTACATCAGGTAGGCCGTGCCGTTGAGGTAGACACCCCAGACGAGGACCGGCAGATAGAAGCCGAGCAGCCCGTGATAGGCGAACGGTCCGCTCTTGAAAAAGGCCGGCCCGGCCGCCGTCATGAGCGTGATGGCGCCGGCAAGCGTCGCCCAGGCCACCGGACGCGGCACCATGGGCACATCGCGGCTGTCGGACAGTTCCACAATGGCCGACGCCGCCATCTCTACCGCCAGATAGAACCAGCCCAGCAGAAAGCCCATCCAGGCCCAATCGTTCAATGCCTGTATGACATCCGCGCCGAACTCTGGCCGGTAGGCCGCCACAATCCAGGTGCAGGCGTTGAAAAAGATGATCAGCGAAATGAAGATGCCGCACACCGCCGTGGTGAGAGACCAGAGCGGAAAGCGCCCCTCCATCTTCGACAGCATGATGCCGAACTGGATGGATCCGGGCACCAGAATTCCGGCGGCAATATAGAACAGCGTGCATCCGATCAGCGTGCCGGTGGTGTTGATCTGCGAATACCACTCGTGAGTGCCCGCCAGACCCAGATCGGCCGGCGCCGGCTGGTAGAAGTGCGCAATGCCCAGCCAGCCCACCGCCGTCAACGCGGAAAATATCCACGTACACCAGATTCCGATTTTCTGCGACTTGATGTTACTCATCAGTCCTCCTCCCGCGCCTGTCGCGCCGCGATCGTGTTTTTCCAGCTGGAGAAGAGCTTATTGGTATGCTTTCATACGATCAACTGCCAAGCCCGCGGCCGGCGGCGCGCCGCGGGCCTGACTCCTCGGGAGGCCTGCCGCTCATGCCTGGCGAATCCGCAACCGCTCAGACGTCCTCGGGCGAGCGCATGCCCGGCGAGTCCGGCGCCTGGGTCTTCTTCCTGGCGGACATGACGGTCTTCGCGCTGTTCTTTCACGTGTTTCTGTACTACCGGGCCGACGACCCGGCGCTGTCCGCGGCCTCGCAGGACCGGCTGAATCCCCACCTGGGCGCGGCCAATACCCTGTTGCTGCTCACCAGCTCCTGGTGCGTGGTCGTCGGTATGCGGGCGGCGGCGCGGCTGGACGCCTCGGCGAGCGTGCGCTGGCTGGTCGGCGGACTGGCCTGCGGCGTGGGTTTCTGCGCGGTGAAAATCTACGAGTACGCCGACAAGATCGGCCAGGGCCTGACGCCCCGGACAAACGAATTCTTCACGTACTACTTCGTCTTCACCGGCGTGCATTTCCTGCACGTGCTGATTGGATGCGGCGTGCTGCTGTGGATGATCAGCCAGGCGCGTCGCCTTGCCGACGGCCGCCGCAATCTGTCCCATATGGAGACCGGCGCCTGCTTCTGGCACATGGTGGACCTGCTGTGGATCGTGCTGTTTCCGCTGATCTACCTGTGCCCGTGAACGCCGCCACCGTGTGGGTCACGCTCATGCTCGCCACGCTGTTCAGCTGGTGGCTGGGCACCGGTCACGCGCCGGGCGACGGGACGAGTCCCGCGCTGGCCCGCACGGTGATCCTCGCGGTGGCCTTTTTCAAGCTCTGGCTGATCCTGCGGTACTTCATGCACGTGCGGCAGGCGCCGCGGGGGCTTCGCCGGTGCTGCGACGGCTGGGTTGTCATCGCGGGCGGCAGCGTCCTCGCCGCCGCCCTGTGGAGCTGACCCGTCCTCACGCCACACGCGGCGGTAATCAGGGCAGCGACGGCAGACCCGGGAGCGCCGCAGCAGACTGCGTCAGCGCCTGAAGCTGCGCCAGATCAAGCCGGTCAAGCGGGATGGTGGTAGCGGCCGGCAGCAGGCCAGCCGGCACGCTCAGCAAATCCGCCGGGCGCAGGCCGCTGACCAGCACCGGGAAATTCTCCGGCAGCGATCCGGCCGGGATCACGTCCTCGACGATCAGCCGCAACATCCGCGGGTTGATGGCGCCGAGACTGGAGACCGGTACCGGAAAATCGGCCGGCAGACTCGCCGCAGGCAGCGACCGCAGGCCACTGCTCAGCACCGTCTCCAGCGCGCCCCCCTCCAGCGCGCCGGCAGGCACCGCCAGGTCGGCCGGCAGGCTGCCTGCAGGCAGTGCGCCGCCCAGCGCCTGGCTTAACCGGGCCGTGTTCGCGCTGTTCAGCACCCCGGACAGCGGCGCCGACAGACCGCCAGGCCCGATACTCGACCCGAGGCCCAGCGGACCCGGGCCTGCCCCGACCGGGATACCGCCCGGTCCGGACGCGCCGCCGCCGAGCAGGCCCTGCACCACATTGGCGTTCTGCGCCTGGACGGGTAGCGCCAGCACTACGGCGGGCACCATGAAAGTCATCAGCAGACGGTTCATATGAAGACTCCTCTCGGTCGGTCGTTCGCGACCCGGACGGGCATGAACTGTATCGACCGGCCGTGAGCCGCCTGCATAGCTCAAATGCGTTGACCTGGTCACGCGCCCGATGGACGAAAAGGCATACAATCCGGCGGCGATAAAAACATTTCAGGAGATGAACCATGATCGCTTACGCAACGCTGGGCACGAACGATTTCGCACGGGCCTGCACCTACTACGACGCACTGCTGGGCGAACTCGGCGGGCAGCGCTTTCTGGAAACCGACCGAATCGTGCTCTGGGCCAGCGCGCCGGATGCGCCCATGATGGCGGTGTGCACGCCTTATGACGAGCAGGCCGCTACGCCGGGTAACGGCACCATGATTGCGCTGGCGGCGGGCAGCCGGGAAGACGTTGATCGCCTCCACCGAAAGGCGCTGGAACTCGGCGGCAGCACCGAGGGTGAACCGGGCGTTCGCGCAGAGCGCTTCTACATCGGCTATTTCCGCGATCTAGACGGCAACAAGCTGTGCTTTTTCGCGCCGGTCTGACCCGGTAGGCCCGCGGCGGCCGGCGGGGTGACCCGCCGGCCGACAGCTGCGGTGCGTCAGGCGTTCTTCTCGATCCTGCCGCGCAGACGGTGCAATCCCCACCCGACCATCAGCACAATCACGGGCACGGCCACACCCTGAACGAGGGTAACGGACACGCCGACCCCGGCCGAGTGCAGCCCCTTGGCGGCGTACCCCACCAGCCCGACCGCGTAATAGGAAATGGCAACGACAGACAGGCCTTCCACCGTCTGCTGCAGCCGAAGCTGCAGGTTGGCCCGGCGGTCCATGGAGTTGAGCAAGCCCTGATTCTGGCGTTTGAGAAAGAAATCCACCCGCGTCTGCAAAAGATTCGCCGCGCGCGTGGCCCGTTCTGACAGCGCCATCAGCCGTTCGCTCACCGACTCGCAGGTGCGCATGGCGGGCGTGAGCCGGCGGCGCAGGAATTCACCGATGGTCTGATAGTCGTCGTAATGGATTTCCCGCAGCTCGTCCAGACGCGCCCAGACCAGCGCGAAGTAGGCCCGGGAGGCCGCGAACCGGTAATAGTGCCCGGAATTCAGTCGCTCGATTTCCGAGGACAGCTGCATGAGATGTTCCAGCAGTTCCGACTCGCGGGAGGCCGGCACATCGTTGACGCCGCCATCGGCCAGCGCGGCCATCTCCGCCGTCAGCTCCGCCAGCCCCACGTCGATCCGCGACAGGCGCGGGCTGAGCTGACGCGCGATCGGCAGCGCCAACAGCGCAAAGTTCCGGTAGGCGGCTATCTCAAGCAGCCACTGCACCATGCGTCCGGCCTTGTGCGCCGGCATATCGTGAGCCTGCACCAGAATACGATTGTGACCGTCGGGATGAATGCGTAGATCGGTCCAGACCTGGGCCGCATCATCAGACAGCAGGCTGGACACCAGGCTCTCCGGCATGAACCACTCGGTCAGCGCATCGGCGTCCGGTCGGGTCTGCTGCGCCGGCATGAGCGCCAGATGAGTGGCCACCAGTGATTCGCCGGGCATGGCATCCAGCCAGCCTTCCGGCAGATATCCGGCGGCCGGCACGGCGAACGGGTCGTCAAACGCGCCGAGCCGGATGATCGTGTAGCTCGCAAACTCGGTGTGGCGCTCGAACCGCAGGCGAAACGGCCCGAAATCGGCCGAAAACTGGTTCTTGTTGCGCGCCGGCGGGTCCAAGCCAAAACGCGCGCAAATATCTTCCAGATGATCGTGAATGCCATCGTCATGCTCGCCGATCAGGTTGGCGTGCATGCTCAGCCGCGCCGGCGGGCTGAGCTGCTCGAACGGCCGTGCGTGCAGCTCGTTGGTCAACGCATATCGCTGCGGATGCTCGTGGGCCACGCCGCCCGCGCCGAGCGTTGCCGCGGCGCGGGCGGCATCGTGTTCGCTTCTCATGGCTTCCCCTTTGCTGGATGCTGAGGTCCGCACCTCGGCCCGCCCGTCTAACGGGTCGCCGGGAATGGATCCGCGTCCGCACTGCTGGAAACAGCGCCGGCCCAGACCGCTCGGCGCCGCAACGCATAGACCGCAATACCCACATCGAAGGTCGCGCAGAAAATGCCGTATGCCAGCGGAATGCCGGTAAATCCATCGCCGGCCAGCGGCCCGCCGGCGTGCGCCTGCAGTTCATGCAGAAAGTCCCAGGCGCCGTGCAGGAGATAGCCCAGCACCAGCAGGGGAACCGAGCGAATACCCGCCACGGCGATAGCGCCAAAAATCAGCACCGCCACGCTTTCCGTGATCCATGCGCCCGAGGCACGAAAATAGGCGACAAACGCCAGATAGAACGCGGCGATCGCAATGAGAAACAGCGCATAGAAAGCCTGCTCCCAGCGAACCGGCAGCAGGCGCTGCGTCAGCACGGCCGATCCGATGACGGCAAACACCCCCACCGTGGCGTAGATGAACGCGATAACAACGAATCCCGCGGTCTCCATGTCGTCCCCCCTCTCTCCTCGCTGCGCAACAGACAGGATACTACCCGATGCAGCGCTGACGCCCTTCGTCGACCAAGGTTTTTGGTTAAGATCGACTCGAACAGTCAGCAGCAGGGACGCACGCACATGCCGGCACGCTTCAAGGCCGCGGTGGTACAGGCCGCACCGGAATTTCTGAGACTCGATGATTGCGTCGACAAGGCGATCGGCCTGATGGATCAGGCCCACGCGAGTGGCGCGCGCCTGATTGCATTTCCGGAGACCTGGTTTCCCGGCTACCCCTGGTGGATATGGCTCGACTCACCGGCCGCCGGCATGCCCTTCGTGGCGCGCTATCACGCCAACTCGCTGCAGGCCGACAGCCCGCAGGCCCGCGCGCTACAGGCCGCCGCGAAACGCAATGGCCTGTTCGTGATGACCGGACAATCGGAGCGTATCGGCAGCAGTCTCTACATGGGCCAGTGGCTGATCGGCGACAATGGCGACCTGCTCATGCGGCGTCGCAAGCTCAAGCCCACTCACGTGGAGCGGGCGATTTTCGGCGAGGGGGACGGCAGCGATCTCGTCGTGACTGATACCGCCCTGGGCCGCGTGGGCGCGCTGTGCTGCTGGGAGCATTTGCAGCCGCTGACCAAGTACGCCATGTACGGCATGCAGGAGCAGATTCACATTGGCGGCTGGCCCAGCTTCAGCGTCTACCCCGGCGCGGCCTACGCGCTGGGACCCGAAGTGAATACGGCCGCCTCGCGAATCTATGCGGTCGAGGGCCAGTGCTTCGTGCTGGGGCCCTGCGCAACCGTGTCGCCGGCCATGCTGGAAGAACTGGCGGATACCGAGACCAAACGGCAGCTGCTCCAGACCGGCGGCGGCTACGCCGTGGCGTTTGCGCCGGACGGCCGCCCGCTGGGCGAACCGCTGGCGCCGGACGCCGAGGGCCTGCTGCTGGCAGAGATTGATCTGGACCAGATCACCCTGGCGAAATCGGTGGCCGACCCGGTGGGGCACTATTCGCGACCCGACGTCACCCGGCTGCTGCTCAACCGGCGCTCCGCGAAGCCTGTCGAAACCATGCCGGCCGAAGAGCCTGCGGATCTGCCCGAGGAGGACCAACCCGGCTCGCCCACCAGCCCTGCAGGCACGGGTACGCACTGAATCTTCCGCGTTTTTTTTAGTCCTTGCGCATGCGCAGGAGCGCCAGCTGTTCTTCGTAGGCTTTCACGAACTCGTCACCGAATAGCCGCTGAAAGCGTTCTTCCGGGTTATCCGACAGGCGCTCGAATTCCTCGCGGTATTGCGTCCAGTACGCGCTGGCTCTCTCGCCGGAGCGGCCCAGGCGGACCAGTCTCGACCCGCGCGTTTCCAGCCGCTTGTCGACCGTACGTTCGAAATGCGCCGGATCGAAATTCACGAGCATCCTGTCGAAGGCGGCGCGCATGCCTGCCAGCATGGCGACCTGGTGGTCCCGTATGTCGGAGAAGGCATCGTCCAGCGCTTCTTCTCCGGTCAGCACCTTCGGGTCTGCGCTGTGCGCCAGTACTCTGTCGAGTGCCTCTTCGGCATCCGGCGCAAATTTCAGCGGGTTGTTCTGCCGGTCCTGCAGGCGCGTTGCGGACAGGCGAAACGTGTTCTTGATTTCGGAGCGCGTTCGCAGGTTGTGCATCAGCCCCTCCACGACCGCACGCAGGATGGCGTGCAGCTCCTCGCGCCCCATGCGATCGATATGCGCCCGGGCCGAAGCGCCGGCCTGCGAGATATCATTGTCGCGACCGGTCGGCGGCAGATCAGCCGACGATCGGCGGCGATCCGGTCCGCGAAACGAATAGAAACCGTTGCCGTTGCCGCTACCGGACGCGTCGCGCCGGGCCTGCCCGCCGGTATCGTCCTCCCGCCGTCGAGCCGCAGGCGCCGACACGGCGTCGAATTCGGGCGGAAACGGCAGATCGATTTCGCTTTCCTCGCCGATGCGCACGCGTAGCTCGAAGCGGTCGATCTCGAAGCGGTCACCGGAGGCCAGGCTGGCTGTTTCCCCCCGCGCCATGGCGCGGCCGTTCAGGCGGGTGCCGTTGCGGCTTCGATCGTTGAGGTAGTACGTCCCGTCCCGGCAAAAGATATCGGCGTGCCGGCGCGACACGCCCGGCGCGCTCAGCACCAGATCGCACTGCGAGGAGCGGCCAATGCTGCCGCCCTGTCGGGAAAACAGGCGGCGCTCGCTCGAGGCATCGTCCGGCCTCGGGTGACCGGCAATTTCGATGATCAACATCAAACCCACGCCCCTGCGCTCCGGAGCGTTCGCCGCGGCCCACGCGTCACGCGGCCGTCGCTACCGGCCGGTATGGAAGCTGAATCGCACACCCTGTCTCGCCGCATGATCGTTATTGTTTGTCGCCGGAGGCCGGTGGCTCGCCCGCAGGCAAGCGGCCGGCCCCTCCGGGTCGATATTACAGACAAGTCAACCACCCTGCCGCAGGCAGGAATCCGCCACAGTGTGCGGTCCGTGCTGGCAGGGTAAGTATTAGATAACCTCATCATCTGTCCACCCTGGAGCACTACCGTGTCGCAGTCACAGCGCGTTACCGACGAACTCGCCATCCATCACGTCATCCGCGAGGCCGCGCGTGCGTTCGCCGAAAAACGCCACGCCGAGCTTTTGCCAGTGGTCTTCACCGAAGACGCGAGCATCCTCTACCGGATTCGCGGACAGCGAATCGACTGTTCCATGCCGGACGGCATAGCCCTGTTCAAGCATTTTCATGATCGCTGCTACTGGACTCAGCATCTGGTCTCGCCGCAGCTGCTGTCACTGGAGGGCGACCGCGCCCGGGCCAGCAGCCCCGTGCATGCCGTTCACCTGCAGATCCGCGATGACGGCAGCCACAACCACTGGATAATCGGCGCGGTGTATCAGGATGAACTGGCCCGCATTGATGACCGGTGGCGCATCGTGGCCCGCAAGGCCCTGTGCCCGTCCATTCAGGGCGACTTTCTGGAAACCGGCGTGCGCCTGTTTCCCGACCTGCCCGACCTGGACAGCGACGGCATGCCCGCCTGACAACCGCAGCCGGCGCCGCCGCCCCGCTAACGCCTGCGAATACGCGGGATGCTGATGTCCGAAGGTCCGGACTCCATGGCTTGACGCTGTGCGTCCGGAAGCGCTTCGAGATCGGCCGGGTTATAGGGCCGCCCGGCGCACAGTTCGGCAAAACGCGCCTGCTGGCGGTTGATCTGCTCTACCTGTGTTTCCAGCGGCCCGATCTTCTCCTGATAGGCGTCTATGGCCCGGTTGTAGCGCGACCACCGGTCGCCCGCGCCTTTCTCCATCGGCCGCACGTCGGCGTGCAGGCGGTCCAGCTCGGCGTGGTCGGCCTCGAACTGCGCCGCATTTTCGCGCAGGGTGGCGGCGGTCTGCTCCATGTCGAGCGACAGACGAGCGCACTCGGCGAGCTCGCTGGCCGACAACGGCTCGGCGGCCGACGCGGCGGTGCTGGCCACCGTCAGGAGCAGAGCGCATAGAATTCGACTTGTGTTCATCGCCATTGATAATCCGACCCGAATGAATACGACCAACCCGCCGCCAACGCCGACCCGGGGTCGGGGTGTCCCGTGGCCGGCCGAGGCCCGACTACCGGACTCCGTCAGACCATGAATCAGACCGACCTGCCACCGCTCGCGGCGAGCGACGAGTTTCGCACCCTGCGCCTGGTTCGCGACAGGGGGCACGCCCGCATAGCCCGTATCGTGCTGGCCCGACCGGCAAGGCTGAACGCCATTTCCCAGGTCATGCCCGGCGAAATCCGCCGCGCCGTAGCGGCCGCCAACACGGACGAGCACACGCGCGTAATCGTGCTGGAAGGCGAGGGCCCCGCCTTTTGCGCCGGTTATGACCTGGGATTGTTCGGCGAAGCGCAGGACGACCACCCCTGCAAGCAGGAGAAGACGCCCTGGGACCCGATGCTAGACTATCGTTTCATGCGGCAGTGCACGGACGATTTCATGTCGCTGTGGCATTCCGCCAAGCCAACCATCGCGCAGGTGCAGGGCTACGCCATTGCGGGCGGCTCCGATATTGCGCTGTGCTGCGACCAGGTGGTCATGGCGGACAATGCAAAAATCGGCTACATGCCGGTTCGGGTCTGGGGTCGTCCCACCACCGCGCACTGGACCTACCGGCTGGGCCCGGAGCGCGCCAAACGGCTGCTGCTCACCGGTGAGCTGATCGACGGCCGCACCGCTGCCGATTGGGGGCTGGTCAGCGAATCGGTCCCGGCCGATGCGCTGGCGGCGGCCGTCAACCGGCTCGCCCGGCGCATGGCGGGTGTACCGGCCGGCATGCTGGCCATGCAGAAAATGGTCGTCAACGAGGCGGTGGAACGACAGGGCCTGCTGTCCAGCCAGACGCTGGCCACCCTGTTTGACGGCATCACCCGCCACAACCCGGAAGGCCTCTGGTTTCGGCGACAGGCGCAGGCCCACGGCTTCAAGGCCGCGGTCGACTGGCGTGACTCCGGCCGGGAAATACCCGACGGAGACGACGCGCGCGAGGCCATTGCCCGGCTGGAGGCGCTCATTGCCGAACAGCAGACCCGCGACTGAATCCGGCCCCCGCCGCTTGTGATGCGGCCGGCCGATGCGAATACTGGCGCATCATTTGCCGCACACTCCTCAGCAACAAGACCCATGAGCGACACCGACAATCCGACCCACCTCGACATCAGCGCCCCGGAAGAGCCGCCTGCCGGTACGCCCATCAGCTATCAGACCTTTGGCGAGAATTTCATCCGCTATCTGGTGACCGTGCCGCGCCTGCGCGACGAACTGGAAGGTGCCGTGCAGGACACGGTGGAGGGGTCGGTCGAGGCCCTGCCCAATGAAATGCTGGTGGCCTCCTACCGCTTCGCGCCCCGCAAGATGGATATCGAGCGCCAGGTCAGCGACACGGCGGAAGTGGCGTTTGCCCTTCTGGTGGACGGCCGGCTGACGCTGAAGGTCAAGGCCATGGGCATCGGTGTGGGGCTGCCGCTGGAAGTGAAAATCAAGGTGGATATCGACGTGCGCACGCTCGCCCCGCTCACCATTCAGCTCGAGCCGCGACCGCTGACGCACCGGAACGTGCGCGTGACCACCGAAATGCCGAAAGAGCTGCGCATGCTGCCGACCCATCTGCTGGACCGGCTGAATCCGCTGGCAATAGCTGTGGCGGACAATATCGTTCGCGAGACCAACCGTCGGCTCAAGCACCCCGAGCTGAAAAAAGCAGCGCACATCGATGTGCTTACCCTGGCCGAAAACGCCATGAGCGCCGCCGGCTGATTCCGATTACGTCTGCAAAGGAAGTCCGCCATGCCCGTACGCGTTGAAATCGACGGACCGGTAACCACCGTCATCCATAGCCGCCCGGAATCCCGCAACGCCATGGACCCGGCCCATGCGGCACAGCTGGCGGACGCTTTCGAGGCCTTCGACGCCGACGACACACAGCATGTCGCCGTATTCTGGGGTGAAGGCGGGGCGTTCTGCGCCGGCTGGGACCTGAAGCACGCCAGCCGGCTGGGCGATGAGGACGCACCGCTGGCCGATCTGGATTTTCCGGACGACGAGACCGACATTCCCCGCGGCCCGATGGGGCCCAGCCGCCTGCAGCTGTCCAAGCCGGTCATCGCGGCGGTCGCCGGCCCGGCCGTGGCCGGCGGCTTCGAGCTGGCGCTCTGGTGCGACGTGCGCATCATGGAGGCCGACGCCTATTTCGGCGTGTATTGCCGGCGCTGGGGCATCCCGCTGATCGACGGCGGCACGGTCCGCCTGCCGCGGCTGGTCGGTCAGGGGCGGGCGCTGGAGATCATCATGACCGGCCGCCAGGTCACCGCCGACGAGGCGCTGCGTATCGGCGCCTGCGAACAGGTCGTCCCCACCGGTCAGGCGCGCCAGGCGGCCGAAGCCATGGCGCAGCAGATCGCCCGGTTTCCCCAGGCCTGCATGCGCGCCGACCGCCGCTCGGTGCATGCCCAGTACGGGCTGCCGGAGATGCAGGCGCTGCGCAACGAATGGCGCAACAGCGTTCACACACTCGCTTCCGAAGGCGTGGCCGGCGCGGGCCGCTTCAGCGAGGGACGCGGCCGGCACGGCGATTTCGATCAGATCTGAAGCGCCTGCGACCGCTCCGGCGCCCGAGCCGGGGACACTGGCCACCGTGCCATACTGGCCGTTAGTTTCATCGTAGCCAGGCGCACATGCCCTCTTCCCATCCCCCCATTCGACACCCGGGACAGGTCTCCGGTCACGCAAGTTTTCTTCACCGCGACAGCAGCCTGCGCGAGCGCTGCCTGATGCAGGTAGGCGACACGCTGGCCGTCGGTTTCGGCCTGCTGCTGCGCCTGGGGGGCGCGCCGCTCAAGCGCGCGATCATTGCCGGGCTGGGCGCGCTGGCCTACCGGGTAGTGCCAGAGAAACGGCGCGTGGCCAGAACCAATCTGGACCTGGTTTTCGGCGACCGCCTGTCCGATGCGGAAAAATCGCGGATCGTGTCGGTCATGTTCCGGCATTTCGCGCGCGGACTTCTGGACCTGTTCTACGACCGGATCTACTGGCCCAACGAGCGGGTGGCCGCGTCGGTGAACTCGGACGCCAAGGCCAAGCTGGACGAGCTGCAGGACATCGGGCGCGGCTCCGCCGTGGTGTCCTGTCATCTGGGCAATCCGGAGATGCTGCTGCGCCTGCTTACCGAAGCCGGTTATGACGGTTATGCGCTGTACAAGGGCCTGCACAGCCCCTGGTTTGATCGCTACGTGGGCCGCAAACGCCTGGCGGCCGGCGCCGGGCTGATCGAAGTGCCCTCTTCACGGCATCGGTCCGTGGACGGCAAGCGACAGAAATTGCCCGCCCGGAGCATCCGATCCGAGATCGAGGCACTCTGGGCCAACAACAGCGGGATCGGTTTCGTGGCCGACCAGCACACCCGCACGGGCATGAAAATCAATGTGCTCGGCGTACCCGACACGCCCACGCAGATCGGCGCCTGGCGCTACGTGGTGGAGAACCGTATCCCCTTCTTGCTGCACGTGGCAGTGTACGACGAGACCGGCGGCCTGACCTGGCACTGCTCCGACATCTTCCGCGTCACCGACCAGGGATCACCGGACGAAACCCTGGCCCATTACCTGCAGCAGGCGAACTACTGGTTCGAGGAGATGGTCCGCCGCTACCCGGAACAGTATTTCTGGGGCCACCGACGCTTCGACCGGCGACATTACGAGTAGCCGCCCGCCGGCAGCCGGCAGCTGCGGCCTAGCCGCTGCGCCAATGCGGCACCGCCAGCAGCACCAGACGGAGCTTTTTCTCGGTCAGCGCCAGCTCCAGGTCCACCTGCTCGGGGTGATGGCCGTCGGCCTCCAGTACCGACTCGGTGGCTTCCGTCACTGTGCTCACGATCAGCCCCGCAATCATGCGCAGATCTTCCGACGTCCACCGGGTCAGCCCCGGGAAGCGGCCCAGATCGGTCGCCAGTTCGCTGACAAACAGCGCAATACCGGCACGAATGGCGTGCCGCAGCGCGGCCACGCCGCCGTAGCGCTCCCGCATGATGAAAGTGAAATGCAGGCGATTGGCCTGTACGTAGCGGAAATAGGTTTCAACCGAATCGCGCAGAATCTGCGAGTCGGGCAGCTCGCGTTCCCGCGCCTCCCGCATCATCCGCCGGAGCGTGCGCAGACACTCATCCACCAGCGCCAGCCCGAGCGCCTCCATGCTCTCGAAATGGCGATAGAACGCCGTGGGCACGATATCCACTGACTGGGCCAGCTTGCGCAGACTCATGGCTTCGAAGCTGCGCCCGCGCGCAACCTGCTTCAGGGCGGCCTCCATGAGCGCAGTCCGCGTCCCCTCCCCCCGGCTTGCCTTGCGCCGTGCCATTCAGTGTTCACCTGTAAACATCCGATTAATTATTGCCTCAGGGCGTCTCGCAGCGCAAGAAAGCAATATCCAGCTAGCCATTTATTTCTTTGTGAACACCTGTTGACTTTCGGCGAAGGCCACCTTAATGTGCACAACTGTACACACTAATTCCGGCAGGACTAATGAACCTGAACACGACGCCTTCGCGCACCCTCGACAACCTGCTGCGGTCACGGCTGGTCGCCGCGCTGACCGCACCGCATGGCGTGGATCGTTATCTGGACTGGCTGGCGCCCGAGCGGGTCACCGACGAAATGCGCAGCCGTGTACTGGCGCGCCGCATGGAAACAGCCGACTGCGTCACGCTGACGCTGGCCGTCCCGCGCGGCTGGCGCGGTCATTCGGCCGGCCAGCACCTGACCGTGAGCGTGGAGCTCGACGGCCGCCGCCAGACCCGCTGCTTCTCGATTGCCAGCGCCGACAACAGCCGCAACGGCGAGCTGGAAATCACGGTCAAGGCGCAGCCCGACGGCCAGGTGTCCCGGTTTCTGGTGGACGCCGCCCGCCCCGGCACAACCGTGGTCCTGTCGGACGCCAGCGGCGCGTTCCGGCTGCCGGACATCCGCCCGGCCGGCGTTCTGCTGATCAGTGGCGGCAGCGGCATTACCCCGGTCATGTCCATGCTTCGCAGCCTGGTGAACGAGGGTTATGAGGGCGAGATTCGCCTCCTGCACTACGCCCGAAGCAGCGAAGACCTGATTTTCGCGGACGAACTGGACGAACTGACGCAACAGCATTCCAACCTGACGGTCTATCGCGCCTTCACCAGCGACGACGCAGTGGACGGCGAGCTGCACGGCCGCTTCAAGCCGGCCCATCTGCAGGACTTCGGGCCCGCCCACAACGACTGGCCGGCGTTTGCCTGCGGCCCGCAGCCGCTCATCGAGGCCCTGCAGAGCTACTGGTCGGCGCAGGCAGCCGGCAGCCGGCTGGACTTCGAGTATTTCCAGCCGCCCCGCGCGGCGGCCGCGGACGGTCAGAGCGTGCTGCAGTTCGTGCGCAGCCAGGTCACCGCGGACGACGATGGGCGCAGCCTGCTGGACCAGGCGGAAGCCGCCGGCCTGAAGCCGGCTTACGGCTGCCGTATGGGCATCTGCCGCAGTTGTACCTGCCGCAAGACCTCCGGCCGCGTGCGCAACCTGCTGACCGGCCGCATTTCGCAAGACGGCGCAGAAGACATTCAGCCCTGCATCACCGCGCCCGCGAGCGACGTGAGCGTAGAGCTCTAGCACGCAACAAATCAGGCAGTGCCAGGAAAGAATTCGAACCACAAAGAGACAACGGTCACAAAGTTCAAGGCATTCAATGCGACGACTACTCGCACTTTGTGCCCTTCGTGCCCTTTGTGGTGAGTCCTCTTCTTCTTTGTCCCAGTTGTCTTGCTTTAACGAATTGAATCCATTCAGAAGCGCGTTCAAACCGCCGCTCAAAGAATCAAGGAGATGATCATGAGTACAATTAATGACTTGCTGAGCCCTGAAGACGTTGAAGCCTTCGGCCGCGACATGGACGCCATTCGCCAGGAAGTGCTGGACGATCTGGGCCAGCGCGATGTGGACTACATCCGCGACATCATCCGCAAGCAGCGCGGCCTGGAGATCACCGGCCGGGCCCTTCTCTTTGCCGGCATCCTGCCGCCTGCGTGGCTGGCCGGAACGGCCTGCCTGTCGCTGTCGAAAATCCTCGACAACATGGAGATCGGCCACAACATCATGCACGGCCAGTACGACTGGACCGGCGATCCGGCACTGGCCTCCGAGAATTTCGACTGGGACAACACCTCCCCGGCCAGCCAGTGGAAACACTCCCACAACTATCTGCACCACACCCACACCAACATCGTGGGCAAGGATCGGGATGTGGGTTACGGCATCCTGCGCATGTCGGAAGAACAGCGCTGGAACCCCTATTACCTCGGTAACCCGCTCTACGCCTTCCTGCTGGCCGCCCTCTTCCAGTGGGGCGTGGCCGTGCACGACCTGGAAGTCGACCGGATCGGCAAGCCGGGCGACATGGGCGCGAAAGAACGCAAGCGGCGTGCGCTGGAAATCGCCGACAAGGCGAAAGGTCAGGTCACGAAGGATTACGTGCTGTTCCCGCTACTCGCAGGGCCCTTCGCGCCGCTGGTTCTGGGCGGCAATCTGGCGGCCAATCTGGCCCGCAACTTCTGGTCGTTCACCATCATCTTCTGCGGGCATTTTCCAGACGGCGTGGAGCAGTTCTCCGAAGCGGAAACGCAGAACGAGACGCGCGGTCAGTGGTATGTGCGGCAGCTGCTGGGCTCGGCGAATATTCGCGGTAGCAAGCTGTTTCACATTCTCTCGGGCAACCTGAGCCATCAGATCGAACATCATCTGTTCCCCGATTTGCCCGCCCACCGCTACGCCGAAATTGCGCCGAAGGTGCGCGCGGCCTGCGAGCGGTACGGCTTGCCGTACAATACGGGCAGCCTGTCGCGTCAGTTCGGCACGACGGTCAAACGCATTTTCAAGCTGGCGCTACCCGATCGCGAAGCGCTGCCGGCCGCCGCCTGAGAGAGGATGTCAGACCCATGCCCGGAAGACTGGAAGTCGCCAAGGATGTTCTGCAGGTCGCCGTGGAATCCGGCGCCCGCCGGGCCGGCCGCGCCGCCGAAGCGGTGACGCAGGCGGTAGCGGAAGTGGCCGGAGAAGCCGGCGGATGGTTTACCGACGTGTTCGAGATCATCGATGCAGGCCGTCAGGCCCGGCGCGATGACGAATCCGACGCTGACCGCGACTGAAGCGCCCCGGGGCCGTGAGCGCCGGCCCTAGTCGGTGGGCGCGATCTGACCCGGACCGATCAGCGGCAGCGCCACGGTGGCGTCGATATCGACCGGCACCGGTGTCGTGGAGCCCGACGTGAAATACTGAGCGGGCTGCGCCGCCTGCAGCAGCAGCATCACGCCGTCGCCGGGCGCCAGCCGGGCCGTGACACCGTTCAGTTCGTCCTGAAAACTGCCGAAGCCCCGGAAGGGGCGGTACTGATTCATCAGCGCGGTCGGCCTCTGGCTACTGCCGGCCGGCTGAATACCCAGGGCCACGAAAACGATGGGGTCGGCCAGCGGGTTGGCCAGTTCCGAGGCGCTTGCGATATTCAGCGACACGGTCGGAATGCCGGCCAGCACATCGCCGCTCGCGGGCGCGGTGTAGAGCGGCACGGCCACAACCTGCGGACTGCCTTCCAGGAGGGTCAGCGTCTGCGGCTCGACAGTCGCCAGCGTGGCCGCTTCGGGCAGCTGATCCAGCACGATACCGTCCGCACCCGTGGGTCCCAGATTGAGGCAGACAGGCGGAATGGCGTCGGCGGCGCCCGCCTGCAGCTTGAGCTTTTCCTCGAACCAGCGAAAGGTCATCTCGTCGCGACCCAACACGCCGCAGTTTTCGCCCCCGTCGCCGCTGTCTATACCGTGACCCTGTGATTTCGTGAACAGCCGCACGTCGCCCCCCAGATCGCGCAGGCAGCGGTAGTTGCGAGCGGCGTCGTTGAAGTTGAATAACGTATCCAGTGGCGACTGGGTGATGAAGGCGTCAATCGGGCGCAGGGCCCCAGCGGCGGTCGTGTCATTCTCCCCCGCGCAGTGCGAGGCCGGGCTGTTGCGATATAACAGATCCAGCTGAGTCTGATTGAGACTGTTGAACAGCAGCCCGTTGACTAACCCCCCGTTCACCTCCGGATCCTGCCGGCCGCCCTGGGCGTTACCGCCCACGGACAGCAGCGTCGCCCAGAAGGTCTTGAACACGCCGCCGGAAAACAGCGAGTAGCGCAGGTCATTCCAGGTGATGTCGGGCGCAATGGCGTCTAGCCAGCCGTTGGGATCAATGGCGTGGATAAGCAGCTGATAGCCGCCGCCATAGGAGCCGCCCACGGCGCCAATGACCGGATCGGGCCCCTCTCGGAGCAGCTGCGCGAGATTGGTGTCGGCCCAGCGCAGTATCTGCAGCAGGTCCTGGCCTTCAAGGTCCGGATCGAGAATGCGGATCGTGCCACCCGAATCGCCGTGACCCCGCTGATCAATACTGATCACGTAGTAGCCGGCGTCAAGAAATCGCCCGATCAGTCCGCCCGCCGGACGCTCGGACTGACGCGAGCCGCCGTAGCCGTGGCTGTGCAGAATCAGCGGATAGGTCTGGCCCTCGGTGACCGCCGTGGGCTCGTGCAGGGTAAAGGCGATGGCCTGGCCGTCGACCTCCGAATCGAGCGTGACGTCGGTGGTATCGCCTGCGCGTGTGGGACCCGCGGCGCAGCCGTCGGCGTCCACGGGCGCCCCGGCGAGCGTGCCGGGGCACTGATCCTGCTCGTTAGGCACGCCGTCATCGTCACGATCGGTGGCCTGCAGCGCGCTGCAGCCACTGGCATCCACGCTTTCCCCCGCGGGCGTAGCCGGACATTCATCGCCCGCGTTCAGCACGCCGTCGTTGTCGTCATCCCGCTGCGACAGGCTGCAGCCTGCCACATCCGCAGTCTCGCCGGCGGGCGTGGCGGCACACTGGTCCTGCGCATCCACCACGCCGTCGCCATCGCTGTCGGTGGTCTGGGGGTCGGTCGGCGCGGGGACGACGGCGGTGTCGCCGCTACCGCCACTGCCACCACAAGCCGTCAGTGCGGCAAGCAGCAGGGCGAACAACAGATAACGGGGCGAGCGGAAACGGCAAGACCAATGACCAGGCATGGGGTGTCCCTCCGACACGCAGCCTGTCGTTGAAATTATCGCCGGCCGGGCCGGACGTGGCCGCATGTTCTGCTTTTTGTGACAGTTCTATTAAAGCAGAAATGCCGCCGGCCTGCGTATAGCGCGGCGGGTCCGGCGGACTTCAGGTCACGAGGGTGAAGAACGAGCGGGCCACATGGATGAAGCCCAGCATCAGGCCGCCCAGCAGGCAGAACAGCGCACCATTCACCGAATACTTGATCAGCTTGTAGCGGGCCCGGTGGGTCTGTTTGAGCGTGCGGACCGCCGCCAGCCGGGGCGCGATGCCGGCAAAGATGTTGTTGAACAGGCCGCGTTGATCGCCCGGCGCGTTCGGTACCACCGAAAGCCGCATGAATCCGCGATACAGCCCGTTGAACAGCGGTCCGGGAAACCAGGTGGGGCGGTTCACGTCGCACATGAGGATCAGCCGATCCTTGTCGCTGTCGTTGTGTGCGTAATGCAGGAAGGTTTCGTCGAAGATCAGCGCCTGCCCGTTATGCCAGACGTAGTCCCGGCCATCGATATTGATGTAGCAGGCCGGGTCTTCGGGCGTATCCAGCCCGAGGTGGTAACGCAGCGAACAGGCAACCGGGTCCGCGTGACGCGTGAGCTTGGAGCCGGCCGGCAGCAGCGAGAACATGGCGCCGTTGACGCCGGGAATGCTGTTCACGAGAGCCACGGTCTGCGGGCAGTGCGCCTGCGCGGAATTCAGCGTGGTGCCGTACCAGGTCAGGTAGAACTTGCTCCAGCCGTACTTGTGGAAACTGCGGAAGCCCAGATCGTAATAGGACGAGTTGGCCGGGTCCTTCGTCTGGTCGAACGCCTGGCTGTGGTACAGCGCCTGCGCCTCTTCGCGGATGAGTTCCCAGTTGTCGCGTAGGCGGTCGAGTTCGGGGAAACGCTCCAGCGGCGGCATGGCGCCGCGCGCGCGGGGCCGCGTGAACAGGTAAAGCAGGCAGTTCAGCGGCGTGAATATGGGCCAGCCCTTGCGCACGTACTGCGTGAAGTTGGCGTACCGCTCATCGCCCCGCCAGGCGTACACATAGACGATCGAGAGCAGGACAAATCCCGCCAGCGCCGCAACCGGAATGGCGAACGACATCGTGCTTCCTTGCATCGAGGCAAATAGGCCGAGCGGCTGCAAGGCCATATATCCTCGGCCCCCCGGCGAGGGTTGCCACTCTATCACGGCGTCCGGCGGTTCTCACGCGAGCCGCGCAACCCGCCCGACACCGTCAGCCCTGGGGCAACCGGTACTCGGTCTGCGTGTCGCGGTAGCGGCTGTAGAACGCCAGACAGTCGGGGTTCTGCATGGCGTCGGGGCTGGATACCTCCTCGGGCGCCGCGCCCAGCAGGATCTTGCGTAGCGGCACTTCCATTCGCTTGCCGGTCAGCGTGTAGGGAATGCCCGGCGCCTGGATGATGCTGTCGGGCACATGACGCGGCGAGTAGCGGCTGCGCAGCGCCTGGCGAATGGTGTCGCGCACGGTGTCCGTCAGCTCCGCCCCGTCGGGCATGGTCACGAACAGCGGCATGAAGGAGCCCCGATCAGGCACATCAAGGTTGACGATGATGCTGTCGGCAATGGCGTCGATGTCATCCGTGACGCGATAGATTTCGGCGGTGCCAATACGAATCCCGTGCCGGTTGAGCGTACTGTCGGACCGGCCGAGGATGAAACAGCCGCCGCGCTTGTTGATCTTCAGGAAATCACCGTGGCGCCACCAGCCGGGGTACACGTCGAAATAGGCATCCCGGTATCGCTTGAAGTCGGGATCGCCCCAGAAATAGATGGGCATGGACGGCATGGGGTTACGGACGACCAGTTCCCCCACTTCGTCGATCAGCGGCCGGCCGGCATCGTCCAGGGCGTGCACATCCACGCCGAGGCAGCGCGTCTGAATTTCGCCGGCATGGCAGGGCAAGATGGGCACGCCGCCCACAAAACCGGATGCGATATCGGTGCCGCCACTGGTGGAGACGAACCACATGTCCTGCTGAACGTTGTCGTAACACCATTGCGTCTGCTCGGGCGACACGGGTGCGCCGGACATCAGCATGGTGTCCACGCGGGACAGATCGAATTTCTCGCGGGGCACGATACCCAGCTTCATCTGGGCCTGGAGAAACGCGGGACTCGCGCCGACCAGGGTCGCCCCCGCGTCGGCCGCGTGCTTCCACAGCGCGTCCGGCTCCGGGGCGGCCGGATTACCGTCCACGAGCAGGATGCTCGACCCCGCCAGCAGGCCGTAGCCCAGCAGGTTCCACATGATCCAGCCGGTGGTCGTAAAGAAGAACAGGCAGCTTTCGGCCCCCAGATTGAGGTGCATGCGCGTGAACTTCATGCCCTCGATCGCGGCGCCACCATGGCTATGCACGAAGGCCTTCGGCGCGCCGGTGGTGCCGGACGAGTAGACGATCCAGAGCGGATCGGAAAAATCCGTGTCGGCAAATTCGAAATCGGCTTCATCGACCGGCGCTCTGTCCAGCAGATCGTCCCAGTTCAGGGCACGGTCCGTCAGACTCCCTCCGTCGCCGGCCGGGCCGGGCAGATAGACGACGTGGGCCAGACCGGGCAGTTGCTCCACCAGATCACGCACCGAGTCGCGGCGGTCAAAGGTCTTGCCGCCGTAGACATAGCCGTCGGTTGCAAACAGGAGTTTAGGCTCGATCTGGGCGAAGCGATCCACCACGCTGTCGGCGCCGAAATCCGGCGAGCAGCTGGACCAGATGGCGCCGATACTGGCCGTGGCCAGAAAGGCCATCATGGTTTCCGGCACGTTGGGCAGATAGCTGGCCACGCGATCGCCCGGGCCAATACCCAGTTCGCGCATACTTTCGGCCAGCCGCATGGCGCCGGATTTCATCTCGTCCCAGCTGACCTGCCGCATGGCGGACTGCTCGCCCACCGCATACATGGCCGTACCGGGACCGGCGCCGCCGGCGAACACCACGCGGGCGTAATTCAGCCGGGCCCCTGAAAACCACCGGGCGCCGGGCATTTCGCGGCTGCTCAAAACCTCGTCATAGCCGCGCGTGGCGAGCTTGTCGAAGTCGAAGTAATCCCAGATCGAGGCCCAGAAATCCTCGATGGACTCGGCGGACCAGGCCCACAGGGCGTGGTAATCCGTGAAGTCGTGGCCGCGATTTTCCTTCAGCCACGCCATGAACTGGGCAACGTGCGTGCGCTGCCGGAAGTCTTTCGGCGGCACCCACAATTGATCACCGGCTTGGGTCACGATGTTTCTCCTCCTGTCCACGCGTGCAAGCCGCGCGGCTCTTTTTTTACGGCCCGGTCGCGCCAGCCCGAACGCCTCTCTCGGCGCCCCGCCGACCGAACGTCGGCGCGCGCGGGCTAGTTTCCGGCTTCCCGGGCCTCGGCCGGCACGCGGCTGTAGAACGTGGCGGCGCCGAGCCGCGCGGACACCAGGAATTCGTCCAGCAGCTTGCGCTGCTTGTCGATCTCCTGGACCACGACCTTCTGGGCCAGCAGCGCGTGTACGCGGCTTTCCGCCTCCAGCTCCTCGCGCAATTCTTCCAGGCGAACCGATAGATCGCTCTGGCGGTTACTGGGCGTCAGGCGCAGGCTCATGCTCGTATCCACCGCGCCCAGCGCCGAGATTTTCAGGGAGGCCCGCAGGCGCTTCATGTCGGAATAGTTTCGGTATGGCTCGTTGAACTGGTTGCTGGACAACGTGGCCAGCATCCAGGGCACGCCGGGCACCGCGTCGAAGTTGCCCTGACGCAGATCCTCGATAATGACGTTGTCTTCCAGCATGGCGGCCGTATTCTGCAGCCTGCCGCGGGCCGACTCGAGCTTGGCAATGGCGCGCTGGTAGGCACCCAGCGCATCGGCGTAGCGGCCCATCTGATCGAGTGCGTAGGGGATGCTGATCAGGGCTTCCTGCACTGTCGGGTCGGTGGCGTCCTTCTCGGCCAGATCGGCCCAGGGGACAAGCGCCTGACGAGCCGCCTCCTCCTTGGTATCGGCCTGATCAGCCATGGGGAAGGGCCCCAGGTTGATGCGGCGGAACGGGTCGACACGCAGTCGGTCGGACATCTTTTCCTGGTCAAAACGGCCCTGGTTGGGTTCCGTAATGCCGTATTCGCCGGCTTCGGGTTCGTCGCCGACCGCGACCCGGTCCACCCGCTCGCCGCGCGGCGCCAGCTCGCTCCAGCCGTAGCCGAGCAGAGCCTGGTTAACGTGCGGGCCCTGCAGTCGAATGCGCTGGAATACTGTCTTGGCGGTCGCCCCCTGCTCGCTGCGCAGGAATTCGTAGGCCAGCGCGAGGTTGGCCTTGTCCCGAACCACCCGCTCGGACTCGTCAAAATCGGTGATGCGGCCCAGGCGGTCGAGCAATGTCCGGCCTTCGCCGGGCTTGCCGCTCTTGATCAGCGCTACCGCATAGTTGTAGCGCATGTGCATGTCCTGATTGTTGGTCAGGTCCACTTCGGTCAGCACTTCCAGTGCGTTGTGGCCGGATGCCAGAGCCTCGGCGGCTTCGGCGTAGCGCCCCTGCGAGAGATAGATGCGTGATTTCAGATCCTGCCAGGTTACGAACTGCCTGGGGGTCAGGAACGGCTCCACGTATTCCAGCAGCTCGAGCGCCTGCGCAATGTCGCCGCGCTCGAAGTCGAGCTCGGCCATGGCCAGCCAGCCGACGTTGAGCGTCTGCTGGTCTGAGCCTTCGTCGTAGGCCTTGCGCTGCATGTCGTAGGCGTACTCGCGCATGCCGAAATCCAGATACGACAGCGCCAGCAGGGGATAATAGCCCTCCGGCGGCTCCTCGGGATTGCCCGGCGGCCCGGCAATATCCAGCAGCTCCATCATCGCTTCGTACTGGCGATCGGTATCCCGCAGGAAACGCACCATCCCCAGTCGCGGATCCTCGATCTCGTCGCGCCACTGCCAGTTCTGTGTTTTGGTCCCCTTGGAGAGGGTCAGCGCCTGCGGCACCACCGGCAGGATCAACGCCTTGGGCGCTTCGGTCTTGGTGAAATTCAGCGCAATGGCGCCGCGACGGGGTTCCGCGTCGGCCGGATCGTCTTCCTCGTGCCCGATGAACTCGATGAACAGCTGGTGATCGCCGGGCTCGACATTGGCGCGCAAGACCCGGTGCACGCCCCCCTTGATCAGCGCCGGCGTCTCGAAATCCTCATAGGTCTTGCCCAGCGGCTCGCTGCCGTCAATACGGACCTTGACCTCATCGAGAATGAACGCGTTCACGCCGATATCCACGTAAACGGATACTCGCGTATCGGCTGGAAACGCCTGCTCGAGCTCGGTGGCGCGGAGATTGCGAATTTCCTGCAGCGCCTTGTACTTGAGCTGCTCGGCGCGCTTGCGCTCCGGCGCGTCGACGGTGGCAGCCGGCGCAAGCCCGGCCACGTTGGAGTCGGGTTGGGCGTGGACCAGCAGCGGAACGCTGCAGGCAGCCAGCCAGAATACGGTCAGATGACTGAGGGACTTTCTGGACAGTTTCATGGACGCTCGATTGCGGGGATAAACAGTCCGGCCATTCAAGGCGCCGGACAGTGCCTGACGATCAGGACAGCAACACCCCCAAGGGTGCCGACAATGCGCGCCCGACCGACCAGACGGACGGCCGGGCGGCGGGACGTCACTGGGCGATATAGCCGCCGTCCACCACCATCTCAGCACCGACTACATGCCGCGATTCGTCGCTGGCAAGATACAACACGGCGTAGGCCACGTCGATGGCTTCGGGCAGCTTGCCGATGGGATGCCGACGGGTGATTTCCTGCAGAAAACCCTCGGGGTCCTCCAGCGTCCCGGCGGCACCGGTCACCATATCGGTGGCAATAAAGCCGGGATGGACGGAATTCACGCGAATCCCGTAACCGCTATGGGCACAATGCAGCGCCGCGGACTTGGTGAAGATACGCACGCCGCCCTTTGACGCGTTGTAGGCCGCCACCACCGGCTCGCCAATAATGCCCTCGATGGAGGATATGTTGATGATGGAGCCGCTTTGCTGCGGTTTCATGACGCGGATGGCCGCCCGCGTACCCAGAAATACGCTGTCCAGATTGACCGCCATGGTTCGGCGCCACATTTCCAGGGTGGTGTCTTCCACGGTACCAATCAATCCGATGCCGGCATTGTTCACCAGCACATCGAAACCGCCCAGCGCCTGCTGAATCTCGTCGGTCACGCGGTCCCAGGCGGCTTCATCGGTCACGTCCAGCTCGAACGCCTGGGCCGTTCCGCCGGTGGCCTCGATTTCGCTGACCACCGAGCGGGCGCCGTCCATGTCGATGTCGGCCACCGCAACCCGAGCGCCTTCTTCCGCCAGCAGCCGGCACATGGCCGCGCCCAGCCCTTTTGCGCCGCCGGTGATAACCGCGACCTTGTCCTGTACTCGTCCCATTGTTTCTCCTCCTTAATAAAAAACGGGCGGCGAGGCATCACCCCGCCGCCCGCTGCGTAACACACTGGGCAAGACCCTAGAACTGGGTGACGTCCCAGGTCAGCAGGTCCAGCTCCGCGGCAGCCGCGGCCAGTTCGCGGTGGCCGAACGCGGCACAGGGCGATTGATAGCCGACCGCCTTGAGCTGGCCATTCAGGATGCGGCGCGAAGATTCGGCCGCCCAGACACCCGCCTGGATGTAGGGACAGTTGCCGCGCATCACCACGCTTACACCGGCAGTACGGCCGCGGCCCTTGACCGAAAGCGTGGAACGGTTGACGTCCTGCTCCTCGCGCGGCGGCTCTTCGTTGACCATGCCCTCACCCCAGGAGTTGGTGATTTCGGACAGCTCATCGAAGCTCTTGTCGCGGTGGTTTTCGTACCAGTCGGCAATGCGGCCAATGACCCACTGCATGACTTCCGGCCGGCGGAAGGCCACCAGCACGCTGCAGTTGCGGATGCGCTTGTCCTTGCGGTACCAGGTGGGCTCGCCAGCACCCGACCAGGGCAGCGCCTTGAAGGTCTGATGCTCGCCGGGCATGAGCACGTCGTAGGATTCGGTGTGCGGCCAGACCTCCATCTTGCCGTTCTTCAGATACAGCTGATCGCGGCAGAGCATGCGCAGGAAGGACGCCGTGGAGGCTTCCGAGGTATTGGAGTCTGCCATGTAGAGCACGTCGAGCGTGTCGATACCCGGCGTTTCCAGCGCAATTTCGGAAGCGATGTTGCCGGCGGTCCACATCCAGGCGTTGGCCGGGCAAAGCAGCAGCTCCTTCTTCTTGTACTTGGCGCCGTACTTCTTTTCCAGGTGCAGCATCCAGTCCTGCTCACCGGTGGTGTCCATGTAGTGACAGCCAGCGTCCAGCGCCGCCTGAGCGACCGGATCGGAGAGCTGCATGAACGGCCCCACGCAGTTGTAGACCACCTGCGCGCCGCTGAACAGCTCGGTGAGATCCTTCACGTCGAGGTTGCAGGCCACGCACTCGTACTCGGCATTGAATTTCTTCAACTCCGGGACGAGCTTCATTTCCTTCTCGAGGGTCTTCTTGTTGCGTCCTGCGGCGATGAAGGAAATGCCGCGCTCGGCCAGATGCCAGGCGATCAGCTTGCCGGTGTAGCCGCTTGCGCCGTAGATGACGACTTGGGGTTTGCTCATGTTCTCCTCCTGATTAACGATTTTCCGCCTTCACGGAATAGCGGTCGGTAAGAAAACCACAGAGAGCACTAAAGACACAGAGCAGAAAAGCTGGATACGCATTGCGCTGGCCGAACCTGCCTGAAAATCTCTGTGTCTCTGTGCCTCTGTGGTTAAGGTTTTTCGGGGGTCAGCCACGGATTTCCGTGTGCACCTGATCCGGACTGTTCTCTAAGGCCTCCACGCAGTATCGCTCCTGAGGCTTCTCCGAGGCGGTTTTGGGAATCTCGTCCAGAATCTGGATGTAGCTGGGCACGAAGTTGCCCTCCAGCCGCTCGCGGCAGTGCCGGAACATGGCCTGCACGTCGGCCTCGCCAGCGGGCACCACGGCCGCCACGACATCCTTTTCGCCCGGCACACCGGAGGCGGCCTTGACGCCGTAGACAAACACGTCATCCACGTTGTCGTGCTCGGCCAGTTCCTTCTGCACGAAGCCCGGGTTGACGAAGTCGCCGTTGTGGCGAATGGCGTCGCCGTCACGCCAGTCGAAGTACAGCCAGCCGTCCTCGTCGGTATGGCACATGTCGCCGGTCCAGAACCAGCCGTCCTTCATCTTGGCGGCGGATTTTTCCGGAAGCTTGTAGTACTCGACGTGCGGACAACTGCCGTCGGCGTTCTGGAAGGCCAGTTCGCCGATCTGGTGCGGGGGGCATTCCTTGCCGTCCTCGTCGAAGATCTTGGCCACCATGGTCGCCGGCGGCTTGCCCATGCTGCCGATGGGGCCCACGCCCGGCGGGTTCATGGATACACCACCCTCGGCGGTGCCGTAGAATTCGAAGACCTCCAGGCCGAAACGCTTCTCGAAATTCTTCCAGATGGCCGGCGGCATGCCGGCAGCCAGCACGTAACGCACCGGGTTGTCGGCGTCGTCGGGCTTCTCGGGGTCGCTGTAAATCGCGGTGGTCATGCCGCCCAGCAGATTGAACTGGGTGCAGCCGTATTCACGGGTGATATCCCACAGCCGCGATTTCGTGAACTTGCGCGAGAAAACCCCGTGCAGGCCCATCTTGATGACGTTACCCAGGGTGATGAGCTGGGCGTTGGCGTGGGTGAGCGACAGGCCGCTGTAGGGCACGTCGTCATCGCGCAGGCCGATGGCCGGCCCGAGCGAACCGATGGCGCCAAAGCGGGCATACGGACCGACGATGGCTTTCGGATCGCCGGTGGTACCCGACGTATACAGCATCTGCATCTCGTCGGTCGATTCCTTCGCGGCGATGGGCAGTTCCGGCTCCGGCGCTGGCTCGGCCAGAATGTCCGAAATCAGCCTCGCGTTGGGCAGTCCGGACAGGTCGACTTCCCCGCCCGACGAAATCACCCAGACCCACTCCAGCCCGTCAACCTCGTCGATGATGTTGCGCAGCGCCGGCAGGTTGTAGTCGCCCACAATCACACCCTTGCAGGACACGAACTCCAGCATGAACTTGAGCTTCTTGCCCTGGGTGCGCGGGTCGATGGGCACAAAGGTGGTGTTGGCAATGCCGCTGCCCACCATGGCGTCGACGAACTCGGGGTGGTTCATCATCATGATGGCGAAACGCTCGTTTTCGCCCATCCCGGCCGACTTCAGCGCATTGGCAAAGCGCTGACCGTTGACCCAGAGTTCGCCGTAGGTGCGCGTCTCGTCGTGGAAGTTGCCCTGCTTGTCGATATCCACGAAGGTCAGCGACTGGCGCTTCGGCTCGCGGCTTGCCCAGTCCTGCACCATGTACGGCAACATCATTCCGACCTGTTCTTCGGTCGCCATGTCTTCCTCCCGCAAATTTGAATTCGTTGTCTTTGTATGACTGCTTCGGCGAATCGTCAGGTGGTCAGCACCGACACCACCAGGGCCGCCGCGTCGTCCTTGATGAATCCGCCCCCGTTTTCCGCCACAGCCACACGGGCGCCCTCCACCTGCCGCTTGCCGGCCTGCCCGCGCAGCTGTTCGGTAAGCTCGACAATCTGAGCGCAGCCGGTCGCACCGATGGGGTGTCCCTTGCGCAGCAGACCGCCTGACGTATTCACCGGAATGCGTCCGCCCAGCTTCGTGTCGCCCGATTCGGCCAGCGGACCGCCTTCGCCGGGGCCGCAGAGACCCAGATACTCGTAATACAGAACTTCTGACGGCGCCGAGGCGTCGTGCAATTCGACGCAGTCGATATCGCCGGGCGATATGCCGGCTTCCTCGTAGGCCTGATGGGCGACCTTCTGCGGCAGCTTGATTTCATCGTCGCGCTCGTAATCCCAGCCGCTGGCCAGTACCGAGGATGCGACGCGAACACCGCCATCCGCGATACCCAGTTCGCGCGCCTTCTTCTCGCTCACCAGCACAACGGCTGCCGCGCCATCACCGATGGGGGAACACATGGGCAGAGTGAGTGGCCAGACCACTTCGCGAGAATTCAGCACGTCATCCACCGTCAGCAGATCCTGATACTGCGCGCGGGGATTCAGGCTGCCGTGGTAGGAATTCTTGGCCGACACCGCGGCGAACTGCCGTTGGGTCGTGCCGTATTTCTTCATGTGCTCGACGGCCCAGGCGACATAAATGTCCATGAAGATCGAGCGCGTCTTGCCTGCTCCCTCCATGTCCAGGTCGGCACCGGACGCCTTGACCGTCGCCTTGATGCCCTCGATGACGGCGTCCATGTCCTCGGTGTCGGCCGCCCCGGTGAACACGTCGAAGGTGCGCTGCTTGTCTTCGTGAAACAGCTTTTCCATGCCGACCGCCAGCACGCAGTCATACAGGCCGGCCGACACCATGGTGGCCGCCTGCTGGAATGCCGTGGATGCCGTGGCGCAGGCGTTTTCGACGTTGACCACCGGAATTTTGCCGATGCCGAGCTCACGCAGCACCATCTGGCCCGGCACGCACACCTGGCCGGTGATCACGCCGGCCGCCGCGTTTCCGACATAGGCGGCGTTCAGATCGTCCCTGGAAAGATTGGCGTCGGCGAGCGCGGCGTTGATGGCTTCTCCGGCCAGGTCTTTCATGCCGCGGTCTATATGCTTGCCAAAGCGGGTCATGCCCACGCCGGCTACAAAAGCATTCTGTTTCATGGCGATTTCGAATTAGGGATTTTTAACCACGGAGACACAGAGCCACCGGATTCTGTATGGCCGGCATGGCCCAGGCAAGGCGCAGTGCCGCCATACCTGCCATTGTGAAAACTCTGCAAGAAGCAATAACCACAAAGACACGAAGAACACGAAGAACACGAAGCGGACCATTTCGTGCCGCGTCTTCGTGCCCTCCGTGCCTCCCGTGATTACCGATTCTTAAAGCTTGTCGGGATCCATCAGGTAGTAGCCACCCTTGAGCGACAGCACGTGGTTCTCACCGTCTTCGATCATGGAGGCGCGGCAGTCGCGCATGATCTTTTCCAGCGGATACTCATGGGTGAGCCCGTTGCCGCCGAAAATCTGGATGGCGTCACTGGCGATCTGGAAAGACAGATCGGTGGCGGTCACCTTGGCGGTCATGGCCGCCTGCAGCGCCGGCACGTCGGCCGCCTGGTTGTAGTGCACCACGCGACGCGTCAACGCGGCAGACGCTTCTATGCGGCGGAACATGTCGAACAGGCGATAGGCCACCAGTTGATGCTTGTAGATCGGCACGCCGCCCTGCTTGCGCTCGTGCGCATAGTCGTGCGCCATGTGGTAGGCCGAGCGGGCAGCGCCATTCCAGATGGCACCCATGAGGGCGTTGGCTTCGGCGTGGATGCAGTAAACGGCCCGCTGGAAGTCTTCCGGACCGGCCAGCAGGTATTCCATGCCGACTTCGACGTCGTTGAAGAACACTTCGCCCTGCGGATCCCCACGCTGGCCCAGCTTCTCCAGCGGCTTGCCGCGGGAAATGCCCGGCAGGTCCATGGGAATGACCAGCACGCAGCCCTTCTCGTAGTCGGCGCCGTCGCCGGTGTCGGCGGCGGCGTAAAGAATGCACACATCCGCACAGGTACCGTTGGATACCCAGGCCGACTTCTGACCATTGATGATCATCTTGTCGCCCTTGAACTTCACCGTCGTACCGGGGCGGCCGTACTTGGAGTCCGGATGGCGAATCATGCCCTGCGGATCGAGCGTGTCGCTGCCGTGGTCCGGCTCGGTGATGGCCCAGCAGCCCAGCATCTCTTCGGGGAAACGATCCATGAGGAATTCGTTCTGGAAGATCATCGACAGGTACTGCGGCAGCATGCCGGCGGCCACTGAAATGGCCAGCCCGCCGTCACCGTAGCCCAGCTCCTCGAAAAGGATGCAGAACATTTCCGAACGATCCTTGGGCTCCATCTCGGCCAGCATGCCGAGCGAGATGCCCAGATCATTGAACTGCTTGTGGAAATCCCAGAAGGGCGAATCCTTCGCGATGATTTCCTCGGCCGTCATGCGGTCGAGCTTCTGGCCGATGGGGCGCATGACCTCCACGGCGAACTTGCGCAGCGTCTGCTGAAACTCACGCTGCACATCGTCCAGCGGCGGCTCGATGCCGAACTCGTCAAGCTTGTGCTTGGGGTTGGCCGGCCAGCTGTAAATCGGCGCGCTGCGGTCGGGTGTCTGTAACTGGTCCTGTGCGGTTGCCATATTCTCCTCCGTTCTATGCGGGATGGCTGTTATTCGGAACTTTAGCCCGACATTCAGGGGCAAAGTTGAATTCGTTGACGTTCGTTACGTTAGGTCAGGCGGTCAATAAGAACACTACCTCGCCGGGTAGTCACGGTCGGCATGTACCATCAGGCCCGCGCGCCCCCATCAATCAGGAATTCCGATCCGGTGACCCACTTTGATGCTGATGACGCCAGGAAAAGAATCATGTTGCCGATGTCCTGGGGCTCGCCATAACCCAACGGCTGTACCTGCTCGAAGAGGGCTTCGGCCTCTGCCTCACTTTCCGCGAGACCCAGCCGGGCCCAGCCCTTGATGACGTTGTTGCCCATCTCGGTGCGGATAATGGCGGGATGGATCGAATTCACGCGGATGCCGTAGCCGAGCACCGCACATTCCTTGGCCGCCGCACGCGACATCAGCCGCGCGGCGCCTTTTGACGTGCAGTAGGCGCCCAGACCCGGGTAGCCGCCCTTGCCGGCTACGGAGGACAGATTGATGATCGATCCGCCCTGGCCCGCGGGCCCGCCCGGTTTCATCGCGCGTATGCAGTGCTTGATGCCCAGAAACGAGCCGGTGACGTTGATGTTCTGAATGTTCTGGAAATCGGAGAGCTCGCAGTTTTCGAAAAACGCCATGGTCTCGACGCCGGCGTTGTTGACCAGCACATCCAGACCGCCAAGCTCGCTCACCGTCTTCGCCACGGTGGCCTCCCACTGCGACTCGTCGGTAACGTCCTGTTGTCCGAAGGCCGCATTCATGCCCGACTGCTGCATCTTTTCCGCCTGCGCCCGGGCCGTGGCTTCATCGATATCGGTGACCATGACCTTGGCGCCGGCCGCGCCCAGGGTTTCGGCAATCGTCGCCCCCAGGCCGCGGCCCGCGCCGGTAATCAGCGCCACTTTGTCCTTCAGGCTGAACGCCGCCATCACATCCTGACTCATCGTTTCTCTCCTCCTTGATTGTCTTTTATGGGTTCGCAATCGGCTCGAGCTTACCCCATGTCACCGGACCCGTCATGGCTTGTCCACGCAAAAAAAAGGCTCTTCGCGCTTGCCGTGAAAGCTGAGTGAATGCGGGTCCGCGCTATTTCGTGTTGCTGAAAGACGAAGAGTTTCGCCGCTGCTGCGCAGCTGATGCGAGTACCTTTTTTTGCCAGAAAAAAGGCACCAAAAATGCTGGTTCCGGCCTTGTTGCCCGTTTATCCGCTGCGCGGATTAACGGGTCCCCGGCAGTCTGTGGGACGCGGACAGGTCGGCCCGACTCGCCTCCTGCGAGGCGGCCCGAGAGGCAGGAGCGGGGCCCCACGTCAGTGGGGTGCGATCCTCGCAGGCGTCGCACTGGCCGAGTCACGAAGCTCGGGCTCCTTCTGTCCGCCGGCGGTCGCATCCCGCTCACGCGGGAACCCTGCTCCTCGCCTCGGACAGAGGCCTCAAAAGTACATCCGAAGTACTTTTGACCTTGCGTCCCCCAGCCTGCCCAGCAACTCGGACGGCGGACAAAGACACTGAGGCTGAATTGATCTGCTCTTCAATCCCCCTTGAACTCGCCGAGCACCGGAGGCAGCCGGGGTTCCCGGCCCGAGCGCAGCGAGTGGGCATGGACAGGGATGTCCATGCTCCGAGTGTGGGACAGGAGTCCCTCACTCGGACCCTCGGCTGGTGCAGGCGCGCAGGGCACCCGGTAGC
>NYTH01000033.1 GCA_002683405.1 Salinisphaeraceae bacterium
GCAAAATTGCACCATGCGGCGTTGCGCGGCTTGGCCCTGGGAATGGCAGGGTCGGCGCCACGCGCCTTGCCTGGCACAATTTTGCACTGCAACGCGGCATCGCGGTCATTGTTAACACGCCCTAGCCCTGATGCAATCGGTTTGCCCGCGTGCGCCCGCAACGGCGTCCGCCGGGTTAAGCTTGCGCGGCGTCGTACCTGCTGTCCGGCCCACCCAACCACGCTAGCGTTATGGCCCACGATCACGAAGAGTTCGAGGTAGAAGGCGCCCGGCTGAACACCTGGTCCAATCGCTCGGGCACGCAATCCTGCCGGCCGCATGTGGTCACCCATCCCTGGTCACTGCGTGGCCTGCAGTTCGAGATCGAAGCTGCGCGGAAGCACAACCAGCGCCTGCGCATTGCCGGCGCCGGTCACGCCGACACCGCGCTGTGCGTCACGGACGGCCGCCTGCTTACGCTCAGAAACTATCAGGGCGTGGTCTCGGTGGACCGGCAGCGCTACCGCGTTCGCGTGCGGGGCGGGACCTCCCTGGGCGCGTTGGGCAAGGCGCTGGCCGACAAGGGCCTTGCGCTGAGCGGCATTGGTGGCCTGGAAAGCCAGACCATCGCCGGCGCCGTGTCGGGCGGCAGTCTGGCGACCCTGCCGACCAGCGGGCTCATCGCGAAACAGGTCACCGCCTTCCGACTGCTGCTGGCCAGCGGCGAGGAAATCGAATGCAGCCGCTCGACCCACAGCGACATCTTCGAGCTCGGGCGCGTCAATCTGGGCGCGCTGGGCATCGTCACGGAGCTGGAACTGCAGTGCGTGCCCGCCTACAACCTGGAGCTGATCGCCGAGTCACGGCCGCTGGATGAGGCCCTGGCCGCGCTGAAAACTCACGACGCGAATGCCGGCGGCCTGACCCTGTCCTGGAGCGTGCATGCGGCGCGAGCCGGCCTGGTCCGGGCCACCAGGACGCAGACACGCGCCGACCCCGCCGCCGGCCATACACTGCCCGCCGCGCTGGCGACTGGCGTCCGGTGGCTGGCCGCGCGGTTTCCGCAGCAGGCTACGTGGTGGCTGCCAGAGCCGGCGCCGGCCGAGCGTCGGGTGCTGGCAGCGACGGACGCTCTGGGCCGGCGATCTCTGCTGCCACGCCTGCGCTGCAGCTGCTTCGTGCCGCGTGAATCGCTGGGCGCTACCGTCGAGGCGCTCAAACCCCTGCTGCGCCGAAGTACGGCGGCAACGCATGCGCGACTGGACGTGACGCCGGTCATCGCCGACTCGCTGCCGCTGTCGCCCGCTCACGGGGGGGATGTCTACTACCTCCGGCTGGGGGCCAATCGCGGCGCCGATCAGCTAACGCTGTTCGAGTTGGCGAGACAGACCATGACGGAGCACGGCGGCAGGCCCGATTGGGCAGCCTGGCCCGACGGTGATCCGGCGGCGTTTGATGAGGTGGCAGATCTGGATGCATTCGGCTGTCTGCAGGCCCGTCTGGACCCCGAAGGCCTGTTCCTGAATACCTGGCTGAGCCGCCTGCTGAGGCGCAGCCGCGGCGTAGACTAGCTAATCGGGCGAGGACCACCACCGCACGCGGTGGCCGTTGACCTCGAAAATGCCCTGTTTGTCGAACGCGCAGCTGGCCAGGATAGCCACCTGGCGCGCCTCGCGAGGGTCGCTGGTGGCCACGCGGCAGCGTCCCACCTGAATGGTCGCCGGCGTCGATCGCGCCGGAAACCAGCGCGATATTGCCCCCTGAAAACGCTGCGTCATCTGAGTCCAGTCGAACATGCCTCGTACCTCACCCCATAATCCGGCGTCATACGCGTTGCGGGCGCCCCTCTCTATTATTCTATCGGCCAGCGCAGGCGAATTTTAATGACAGAATTCCCCGTTATTCTGTAGGTTACGGCTTACATGCGGCGCGCGGATGCAGACTGCTGCCCGGCCGCCCATCAAGCCATCACATTGCCGGGCGCACGCAGCGGCCAGGCCATACGCCCGACCACCCCGGCTACCGACGCGCGCAGCGTACAGCAACGATCACGCGGTCGTATAGTATGCTTGCGTACTTTCAGGCCGTGGCTGCCATGCCCGGCCACGACGACAAGGACTGAATATGCGGGAAGCCGTTATCGTCTCGACCGCGCGCACCGGCCTGGCCAAGGCCTATCGCGGCAGTTTCAACCTCACCTATCCCTCGCAGTTGGCGGGCCACGCCATCCGCCACGCCGTGGCGCGGTCCGGCGTCTCCCCTGAAGAAGTGGAAGACGTGATCTTCGGCTGTGCCCTGCAGCAGGGTGCCCAGGCGTCGAACATGGGCCGTCAGGGCGCGCTGGTGGCGGGGCTGCCGGTGTCCGTGGCGGGCGCCGCGGTGGACCGCCGCTGTGCATCGGGCCTGCTGGCGGTGGCGACGGCGGCCAAGCAGGTCATGGTGGACGGCCAGGACGTTGCCATCGGCGGGGGCGTGGAGTCCATCTCGCGGGTGCAGACCGAGCGCTACTGGCTCGAGCAGGATCCCGGTTATCTCGAGCAGTACCCGAATGCCTTCATGCCGATGATCGACACGGCCGAAGTGGTGGGCCAACGCTACAAGGTCAGCCGCGAGGCGCAGGATGAATACGCCCTGCAGTCGCAGCAACGCACGGCCGCGGCGCAGGAAGCGGGCCGCTTTGATGACGAGATCGTCCCCATGCAGGCGCGCATGCGCGTGAAGGACAAGCAGACCGGCGAAGTCTCGGAGGTCGACGTGGAATGCACAGGCGACGAGTGCAACCGGCCGCAGACGACACTGAAGGCGCTGCAGTCACTCAACCCGGTACGCGAGGACGGCCAGTGCATTACCGCCGGCAACGCCTCGCAGATGTCGGACGGGGCTTCGGCCTGCGTCATCATGGCCTCGGACGTTGCCGAGAAGCGCGGCATCGAGCCGCTGGGCATCTACCGCGGCGTCTCGGTGGCCGGCTGCGACCACGACGAAATGGGCATCGGACCGGTCTTCGCGGTGCCCAAACTGCTCAAGGCGCACGGGCTGAGCATGGACGACATCGGCCTGTGGGAGCTCAATGAGGCCTTCGCCTCGCAGGTACTGTACTGCCGCGACACGCTCGGCATCGACAACGACATCCTGAACGTCAACGGCGGCTCGATTTCCATCGGGCACCCCTACGGCATGACCGGCTCGCGCATGGTCGGGCATGCCCTGCTGGAGGGCCGGCGGCGCGGCGTGAAATACGTCGTCTGCACCATGTGCGTAGGCGGCGGCATGGGGGCAGCCGGCCTGTTCGAAGTGTGCTGAGCGCACCGGCCGCCACGCCGACCGTGCGATTGGATCGGCCGGCGCGGCGGGCAGGATTGACGATCTGCCCGCCCGGCACACGCCGTCCGGGCCTGGCGGCCGGGAGCGCCAGGACAGCCGTCGCTTCAGGCTAGCGTCTCCACTGCGCGTAAAAGGGCGGCATGTCGCTGGACGCTTTCCCCGGGAAGTCCGGCGCGCGCTTGTCAAGAAAGGCCTGAACGCCCTCCTTCCCGTCACCCTGGCTGGTGTAGAACATGGCGAGTGAATCGATCTGGTGGGCCGCCAGCGGATGCGGCTGGGCCGAGTTGCGATAGAGCATCTGCCGGGTCAGCGCCACCGCCACGGCCGAGCGCCCCTCCACCAGCTTGCGCGCAAACGCCTGGGCGGCCGGCAGCAGCGCCTCGTGTGATTCGACCGACCGCAACAGCCCGCCGCTCATCGCGGTCTGAGCATCGAGAATATCGGCCGTGTAGCACCATTCCAGCGCCTGCTGCAGCCCCACGATGCGCGGCAAAAACCAGCTTGAACAGGCTTCCGGCACGATCCCGAGGCGGCCGAACACGAAGCCGATCCGCGCCTTCTCCGAAGCCATCCGGAAGTCCATGGCCAGCGTCATGGTGGCGCCAATGCCCACCGCGGCGCCGTTGATCGCCGCGATAACCGGCTTGTCGCAGTTGTAAATGGCCAGCGTGACGCGACCGCCGGTATCGCGCACGCCGCGCTGGATGTCCGGATCGGTCAGACGCTGTTCCAGGTCTTCGAGCGTGGGCCGCAGCGACTCGTCCAGGCCGAATACGTTCCCGGACACCGACAGGTCCATGCCGGCGCAGAAGGCCTTGCCCCCGCCGGTCACCACGATCGCGGCTATCTCGTCGTTGTCGTTGGCGGCCGTGAAAAAGGCCTCGAGATCGTCGGCCATCTGTACCGTGAACGAATTCATCTGGTCAGGGCGGTTCAGGGTTACGGTGGCCACGCCGTCCCGGATGTCGATGCTGAGGGTGTCGTATTCACTCATATACAAACTCTTCGGATGAAGGTGCGGCAGGCAGCCGCGCAAGCCACTATAATATGTGAAAAGAACGGTTTCCTGATACGCGCTGCCGATTCGCGGCGGCCGCCCCATTCACACCATCCAGGTGATTCATGTCCGCTGTGCAAAAGGAATTCGACATCGTCGTGTTCGGCGCAACCAGCTTTGTCGGCCGTTTGCTGGTCATCTATCTCAATGAGCGTTACGGCGCCGATGGTGATCTCAAATGGGCCCTGGCCGGCCGCAGCCCCGCCAAGCTCGAAGCGCTCAAGTCCGAACTGGACCTGACCGCCCTGCCGACCCTTGTGGCCGAGGCCGGCGACGAAGCGGCCCTGCGCGACATGGCCGCCCGGACCCGCGTCGTCTGCACCACCGTGGGACCCTACGCGCTGCACGGTTCGGCGCTGGTCGCCGCCTGCGTGGCCGAGGGGACGGACTACTGCGATCTGACCGGCGAGGTCCAGTGGATTGCCCGCATGATCGACGCCCACGAGGACGCGGCGCGGCAGTCGGGCGCCCGCATCATTCATACCTGCGGCTTCGACTCGATTCCCTCCGACCTGGGCGTCTGGTTCACCCAGCAGCAGGCCCAGGCACAGCTCGGCGAGCACTGCAGCGAAATCCGCATGGGCATCCGGCGCGCGCGCGGCAGCTTCAGCGGCGGCACCATCGAGAGCCTGACCAACGCCATCGACGAGGCCCGCCGCGATGGCGCCGTGCGCAAGCGTATGCAGAACCCCTATGGCCTGTGTCCGGCCAACCAGCGGCGCGGTGTCCGTCAAAAGAACGTGACGTCGCCCGCCTATCTTGACGAAGCCGGCAGCTGGGTCGGGCCCTTCATCATGGCGAGCATCAATACCCGGATCGTGCATCGCAGCCACGCGCTGGCCGGCCGGCCCTGGGGCGATGATTTCCGTTACGACGAGTCGATGATGCTGGGTGATGGCCTTGCCGGGCGTCTGCGCGCCGGCGCCCTGGCGGCCGGCACGGGCGGCCTGGTCGGCCTGCTGGCGCTGGCGCCCAGCCGGGCGCTGCTCAAGCGATTTGCGCTGCCCAAGGCGGGCGAAGGCCCCAGCGAGGAAGCCCAGCGCAAGGGCCACTTCGACTTCCGCTTTTTCGGCCACACCGCCTCAGGCCGGCGCATTGTGACCCGCGTCACCGGCGACCGGGATCCGGGTTACGGCTCTACCTGCAAGATGCTGGGCGAGGCGGCCGTCTGCCTGGCGCGCGAGGAACTGGCCCATGCCGAAGGCGGTTTCCCGACGCCCTCGCACGCCTTCGGTTCGCACCTGGTGGACCGGCTGACCGCGCGGGCCGGGCTGACCTTCGACGTGCTCGAAACGCAGTAGCGGCCGGCTATCTACCGGCCGCCGCGTGTTGACCGCGCGGAGCGTTCCGGCTCGAAACTCCGTATTTCGTGCATGAGCGTTACGCCCATATCCTTCAGGGCGCGGTCCAGCCGGCGATCCAGCAGGTACATGGCGCGGCGCGGCGCGATCTCCAGGATGACCCCCTGGCAGGCCAGCCAGTAGCAGGCGCGCGCGAAGCGGAATGGTTCGAAGGATACGGCCACGGAAACCAGCTCCGCCGCCGCCCGGACCATGATGATTCGGCCATCCCCGGCCTCCAGACGGTCCCCGTCCCGCAGCATGGTGCCGGGTGGCAACCGCAGCATGATGTCGGCGCCGCTGGCCAGCCGGACCCGCTGCACCGGTTGGCGCCGCTGATGCCAGGTGAGCGTGACCGATTCGCCGCTGAGCGCGCCGGGCTCGCCCAGGGCTTCCACACTGAGGTTGTGCCGAGGCACTGCCTTTAGCGGCCTCTGATGCCGAAGTGCCTGCTGACTGTGGTCATGACGGGCCCGCGCTGCTGTTGGTGGGCGCATTATTGATCAGCGCATCAAATAGGCAAAATTTTACGAATCAATAATGCAGGCCCGAGCAACGCGAGCCCGCGTAGCGGGTGGCCTGCCCGCGACCGTAAGGGCGCGAGAGCATTGGCTGGACATGCGCCGGCCAATGCTCCCCCCTGAATCGTCGAATAAGGCGAGAAAGGACTTCGCGTATTGAGTGAGCTGTCTAATAATCCAGCAGAAGTCGCGGCCCCTGAATGCCGGCCATGGACGACGCACCCCGGCCATAGCGACCATCAGGCACGGGCGGCGGCGAACCACCCGCGACGGCGCAGCCACAGCGCCACATGGACCAGTCCGATCAGCACCGGCACTTCCACCAGTGGCCCGACGACCGTCGCGAAGGCCACCGCCGACTCGATGCCGAACACGGCAATCGCCACCGCAATGGCCAACTCGAAGTTGTTGCCCGACGCGGTAAACGCCACCGTGGTGCTGCGCTCGTAGTCGGCGCCCATCTGTCGCGCCAGATACAGACTGATGAAGAACATCAGCGAGAAGTACAGAGCCAGCGGCAGCGCGATGCGCAATACATCCAGCGGCGCCGCCAGAATGGCCTCGCCCTGCAGAGAGAACATCACCACGATGGTAAAGATCAGCGCCACCAGCGTGATTGGCGCTATGCGCGGCAGAAAACTATGTTCATACCAGTCTTCGCCGAACCAGCGAGGTAGCAGCAAGCGGCTGGCCAGACCCGCGGCAAACGGCAGCCCCAGGTATAGGGCGACGCTCTGAAATACCGCCATCATGCTGATGTCCACGACGGCGCCTTCAAGCCCGAACCAGGCGGGCAACACCGTGATGAAAATCCAGGCGTAAAAACCGAAGGTCAGCACCTGGAAAATGGAGTTGAGCGACACCAGCCCGGCCGCGTATTCGCTGCTGCCCCCGGCCAGCTGGTTCCATACCAGCACCATCGCAATACAGCGCGCGATACCCACCAGGATCAGCCCGGTCATGAAGTCGGGGTGGCCGCTCAGGCACAGCGCGGCCAGCGCGAACATGAGCACCGGCCCGACCACCCAGTTCAGCGCGCCCGACAGCAGCAGCACGCGTATATCCCCGAGCACTCGCCCCATCTGGTCGTAGCGCACCCGCGCCAGCGGCGGGTACATCATCAGGATCAGGCCAACGGCGATGGGCAGGTTCGTGCCCTGCCATTCGAATGCCTCCACCCAGCCGGCCGAACCCGGCCAGAGCCGGGCCAGCAGAATGCCTCCGGCCATGGCCAGAAAAATCCAGAGCGTGAGAAAGCGATCCAGCAGCGTCATGCGGCCGGACACGGACGGGCTTGTGTCTGTATTGCTCAAATCGGGGGCTTCAGAAGCAAACGACGGATATCCGCGCTGCCGCCTTCAGCCGCAGCGGCTGCCGGGGCGGTCAGGCATTCGCAGTAGACGGGCATGATCGTCGGCATACGGGGCCCGGCCCTGAACACCGTCCTGCAGACTCTCCAACGCCCGCCGCGCCCAGCCGGGCAGGTTGGCGGCGACGCGATAATGGACCCAGGTGCCGTCGCGCCGATCATCCACAATCCCGGCTTCGCGCAGCAGGGCGAGGTGGCGCGAAATCTTCGGCTGGACCAGCCGCATGGCCCAGACCAGCTCGCAGACACACAGCTCGCCTTCGGCCAGCATGAGCGACAGCGCGCGCAGGCGGGTCGAATCGCCCAGCATTCTTGCAAAGCTCACGGCATCCAGCGCGCCGCCCGGGGCGGCCGGTGTAGGCGAGCCGGCCGGGGCAGTCAAGACGCGCTCCGATCGCTTGAGCCGCCAATCTCGTCCATCGCCCGCTTGAGCGCCATACGATCCAGCGAGCGAACCGGCAGATTGATGAACAGGCCCAGCCGGCGCTGCAGTTCGAAGAACGTGGCGCGAAAGGCCTGCAGGCGGATTTCGTCATCACCCGTCACCGCCGCTGGATCGGGCATGCCCCAGTGCGCACTCATCGGCTGGCCGGGCCAGACGGGGCAGGCCTCCGCCGCCGCCTGGTCGCAGACGGTGAAAACGAAATCCATCACCGGCGCGTTCGGCCCGGCAAACGCCGTCCAACTCTTGCTGTGCAGCCCCGTGACCGGCAGCTGCATTTTCTCCAACAGACGCAGCGCGTCTGGATTGACCTCGCCGCGCGGCTGGCTGCCGGCACTGAAGGCCCTGAAGCGGCCCTGCCCCATCGCGTTCAGCAGGCTCTCGCCAATGATGCTCCGCGCCGAATTGCCGGTGCACAGAAAAAGCACGTTGTAGGGGTCGTCGCGCATGAGCAGCTCTTCAGGTCGATTACATATGCATAATCATATATACGAATAAACAGATATATCAAGAGCTGCATCAGGACTGGCAGGACCCGGGCGGCCCTACTCGAAGGTGGCGAGTTGAGCCCAGCCTATCGGCCGGGCGCGTGGTGGCCGCTAGTGTAGTGCGTCACATTTGATGGCACATTAGACCGAGTTCCATTTTTTGTCAGGCAAGGCGCGCCGACGAGTCATAGCCGTAGCTATGGCGAGGAGCTGCAACGCCGCATGGCGGAAATGGGGCCGGTATAAGGGCCAGACAGTGTGGTGCACTACACTAGCCCGTCGCGCCTTCCCGTCCGTCGAGCATGAGCTCGAAACTGCGGTTGTAGACGATGTCGAAGCTGAAGGTCTTGGGGTTGGTCCGCTTTTCCAGCAGGTCCGCCAGCCGCTGCAGCCGCCTGGGAATGGCCAGCAGCTTGTCGCGCGCCTCGCGCCCGGCCGCGTCCGGTGGTTCGATGTGCTCGATATCCCAGTACTCCAGCAGCTCAATGACGATCTTGCGGTAATCCTGCGGCCCGTAGAGACCGGCGCGCCGCACCACGTCAGCCATTTCCATGTAGCCGGCAATGCTGTGACCCGGCATCGCCAGGTTGGGCGCGATTTCCAGTGCGGCCTGCAGCGCGCGGGTGGGGTCGATTTCCAGGACCGCCTTGAAGGCATCGCGATAGAAGCGGTAGTGCCGCGATTCGTCCCCGGAAATCCGGGAAATGATGGTCTGCAGCAGCGGCTCGTGCCGGCCGGCCACGCGGGCCGTAGCGGCGTGCGCGGCCTGCGTGGCGCGCTCCTGCAGACTGGTGTAGGCCAGCAGCTTGTAGGGGTCGCCGTTCCACACCGGGTTGAAGCCCGACTCCAGGTACTGATACTGCAGCTTCTCGAACGCGCCCATGTCGAACAGCCGGGCGCCGCGCACGTAGTCATGCAGGGCAATGCCGTGCCGGTCTTCCTCGGCGGTCCACATGTAGTTCCAGCGCTGCCAGGCATTGTCCGCGCCCATGTATACGGCCACCAGCCGATGGAAATGCGGCAGGCCTTCCTCGGTCAGCAGGTTGAGCGCGAGCGACACGCGCACGGGGTCCGGCATGCCCCGGGCGCGTTCCGGCAGCGACTTGAGGTCGTCTTCCTGGGCCTGGGTCATCACCTCGTCGGCAGGCAGGAAGTCGTTGGGAAACCAAAGCTTGCGGGTATCCAGATGCCGCTGCATCAGCTTCTCGACCTGCGGCTCGACCTCGGCCAGTACTTCGGCCTGAGTCGGATTGGGCGCAAAATCGGAGGTCAGGGTCATGCGAGGGCCTTCTCGTTCGGGGGGCTACCCGGCGTTCCGGGCAACGGGTCGACGCAAATTTCAACCTTGCATAATACGCGGATAGCCGGCGGAACCGAAAATCTTCCACCGCGGCGCCTGCTGGCAACCCCGTCAACTGCTGTATCATACGCGCCATGAAAAACGCCTCCTTCACTGCTTTCTATCGTGATCTGCCGGCCTGGTTCTGGCTGGGGCTGCCCATCGTGCTTTACCTGGGGCACTTCGCGGCTCGGCTGGTCGGCGAAGCCTTTTACGAAACCTGGATGCACGGCGAATTCGGCGTGACCGAAATGGTGACCCTGGCCATTCTGGCCAGCTCAATCGTAATCGCCGGATTGTGTCTGCCCATGGCCCGGCGTCTGGGGCACGGCCTGCTGACCGCCTGGCTGATCGTCTTTCTGCTGGGCGTCATCTACTTCTGCGGCGAGGAAGCCAGCTGGGGACAGCACATCATGGGCTGGGAAGCGTCCGCGGAGTGGGCAGCCCTGAATGATCAGAACGAGACGAACCTGCACAACACCGACGGCATTGTCGGTTCTCTGCTGGACCAGCTGCCGCGCACCCTGCTGACGTTCGGCGCGCTGATTGGCGGTTTTCTACTGCCGCTCATTCGCCGCCTGCGGGACCGACCGCTGGATGCGGACGGGCCGTGGTACTGGATCATGCCCACCGGTGTCTGCATGGCCATCGGCCTGATTGCCCCGCTGGCTTCGGTGCCCGGCAAGATTGCCGAAAGCATGCTGGGCGAAGCGCCGATGCCACTGGATATCAGCCAGGGCGAAATCAAGGAACTGCTGCTGGCGCTGTTCATTCTGATCTACGCGCTCTCTCTCTGGCTGCGTCTGCGCCAGCACACCGCCGGCGGCGCCTGACCGACACCGGATTTATCCCTTAAAGCCGGCCGCTGCGGCTGGTCAACCAAGCTGTTTCGCACATGTCCGTTGCCGACGAAGCGGCCAAGCGCCGCACCTTTGCCATTATTTCGCATCCGGATGCGGGCAAGACCACGCTGACGGAAAAGCTCCTGCTGTTCGGCGGCGCCATCCAGCTGGCCGGCACCGTCAAGGGGCGCAAGGCCGCCCGGCACGCCACCTCCGACTGGATGGCCATGGAGCAGTCGCGCGGTATCTCCATCACCACCTCTGTGATGCAGTTCATCCATAACGAGCGCGTCGTCAATCTGCTCGACACGCCGGGCCACGAGGACTTCTCGGAAGATACCTACCGAACGCTTACGGCGGTCGATTCGGCGCTGATGGTCATTGATGCGGCCAAGGGCGTGGAGCCGCGCACCATCAAGCTGATGGATGTCTGCCGCATGCGCGACACGCCCATCTTCACCTTCATCAACAAGCTCGACCGCGAGGGCCGACCCCCGCTCGAATTGCTGGATGAAGTGGAGGACGTGCTCGGCATCGCCTGCGCGCCCATTACCTGGCCCATCGGCATGGGCAGCCGCTTCAAGGGCGTGTATCACCTGCCCAGCGACACGGTGCACATTTACGAGGGTGACGATAACGCGCTGGACGGCAAGACCGAATCCGTCTCCGGGCTGGATGATCCGCGGCTGGCGGACCTGGCCGGCGCGGAACTCGATCAGCTTGCCGAGGAAATCGAGCTGATCCGCGAGGCGGGCCACGCCTTCGATCTGGACGAATACCGGGCGGGCCGGCTTACGCCGGTGTTCTTTGGCTCGGCCATCAACAACTTTGGCGTGCGGGATCTGCTGGATGCCTTCGTCGAATGGGCGCCCTCGCCGCTGCCGCGCGAAGCCAGCGGCCGCTCGGTCACGCCGGATGAAGAGCCGCTGTCGGGCTTCGTGTTCAAGATCCAGGCGAACATGGACCCGCAGCATCGCGACCGGATCGCCTTTCTGAGATTGTGCTCGGGCCACTACCGCAAGGGCATGAAAATGAAGCACCTGCGCGCGGGCAAGGAGATCCGCGTGAATGACGCCATCACCTTCATGGCCGACCGGCGCGCCGCGGCCGAGGAAGCCTTCAGCGGCGACATCATCGGCATTCATAACCACGGCACGATCGCCATCGGCGACTGCTTCTCGCAGGGCGAGGATTTGCGGTTTTCCGGCATCCCGAATTTCGCGCCGGAGCTCTTCCGGCGGGTGGTGCTGCGCGACCCGCTCAAGGCCAAGGCGCTGCACAAGGGCCTCGACCAGCTGTGCGAAGAAGGAGCCACGCAGGTGTTCCGCCCGCTGAACAACAACGACGTGATTCTCGGCGCCGTGGGCATTCTGCAGTTCGATGTAGTAGCCGAACGTCTCAGGACGGAATACAGTGTCAACGCAGGATTCGAGGCCATCGACGTCTACACCGCACGATGGCTCGAAACCGAGGACGCCCGGGAGCTCAAGAAATTCCGGGAACGTGGCGACCCGGGGCTGGCCGAGGACCATTCCGGCGCTCTTGTGTATCTGGCGTCGAGTCGAGTCAAGCTCGACCTGACCCAGGAGCGCTGGCCCGCCATCCGCTTTGCCGCCGTACGCGAGCATCAGACATGACAGACAAGAAGAAAACGCCGGACGCCGCCACCGCCGCACCGCGAAACACCGTCAAGCCACGCCATGCGCCGGTATTTGCCGCCGCGGCGGAGTTGTCGCCGCTACCCTTTCTGCTGGTCGATGCCAAGGGCATCATCCTCGCGGCCAGCCGCGGCGCGCAGCTGCTGGTTGACCGGGAAAAATCATTCGCCGCCGACAAGAATCGGCTGGCCATGACCGCCGCGGTCAAGCAGCAGAGCCTGACCCGGCTGATTGAAAAGGCCATTGACGGCAAGGCGCCCGATCCGCGCAGCTCCACCCTGGTTCTCAAGGTCGAGCGTAGCGGCAATGCCCCGCTCGCCCTGCTGGTCAGCGCCATTCCCGGCTTTTCCAGCCCGCCGGTCGCCGTCTACCTGCACGAGCCCTCCTTCACGGCCCGCATCTCCGAACCCGTGCTGTGCGAGCTGTACGATCTCACGCCGGCCGAGGCCCGCGTGGCTCGCATGATGGTCAACGGCGGCGCGCCGCGCGAAATTGCCGAGCAGAGCAATACCAGCGTTCATACCGTCCGCAACCAGATCAAGAGCGTCTTCAGCAAGACCGGCGCCGCGCGCCAGGCGGAACTGGCCATTCTGCTGCTCGGCGGGCCCGCACACACTCGCTGACCCCGACCCTGCGCCATCCCTTCGCCAGGCCGGCGCAACTGCGAGACGCCGGACAATCTGTTAATTTGCACCGCAGCATGACGCCCGGTCGCGATGCGGGGTGGCCGATGAACCCTGGTCCGGCGCGCGGGTCGAATGCAGCAGTCCCAGTCGCGTAACTAAGGAGATGGTTTTGAAGCACAGGATCTGGCTCTCGGCCGCCATGGCTGTATCGCTGATCTGGCACGGCGCCAGCCTGGCCGGCACGAGCGAAGAGAAGGAACTCTCGGATGCGCGCGCCGCGCTCGAGTCTTTCGTCAATATTCCGGAAAACGCCATTCCGCCCGCCCTGCTCACGCAGGCTTACGGTATCGCCGTCATTCCCAGCGTGCTCAAGGTCAGTTTCATTGTGGGTGGCCGGCGCGGTTCCGGTGTGGTGGCCGTGCGCAACGAAAACGGCAAATGGAGCAACCCCGCGTTCATCAACCTGACCGGCGGCAGCGTCGGCTGGCAGGTGGGCGCGTCGAGCACCGACATCATCCTGGTATTCAAGTCGCGCAAGAGTATTGACCGCATTGCCCGCGGCGACGTCACGCTCGGCGCCGACGCCTCGGTGGCCGCCGGTCCCGTTGGCCGGTCGGTCGGTGCGGCCACCAATATTCGGTTTGACGCGGAGGTGTACTCCTACTCGCGCTCCAGAGGGCTTTTCGCGGGCGTGTCGCTCGAAGGCGCCGCAATTTCCGTCGATGATGCCGCCAACATGGACTTCTACAGCCAGGCGGACATCAGTCCCTACGAAATCCTCAAGCGGACCGACACCAGCGGAATACCCGAGGAAGGTCAGCATTTCGTGACCACGCTGGAACGCTACCTGCCGCGGCCCAGCGAAGTGCCTGCCACCGAGCCGGCCAGCCAGGCCGAGTTCGAAACCGCAGGCGAGGGGCCGGCACCGCAGTCCGGCGCGAACGCGAACATGAACGACCGGAGCAGCGGCGCACCCGCCTCGCAACAGCCGCAGTACAGCGAGGAGGAGTACATCAACGACCCCGAGCCGCTGGAGTACCGTCCCCTGAACGACGGCTAGCAGCGCATCGCCCGGCCCCGGCATTGCGGGGCCGGCGCGAATCCGCACCGGCCGCCCGGTATCGCTGAATGAAACGCCTGCGCTACGTCCTCTTGGGGCTGCTGCTGGCCGCCGCCGTGCTGCCGATCATCACGGTCCTGGCGCTGCGCTGGATCGACCCGCCCGTCTCTGCCTTCATGCTTCGCAGCCACTGGTCGGCCAACGCCGACGGCCCCTCCATCTACTACCTGTGGGCCGACATGGACCGGATCAGCCCCGATCTGGCGCTGGCCGCGGTCGCCGCCGAGGACCAGACCTTTCCCCGACACGGCGGCTTCGTATGGAGCCAGATTCGCAAGGTCGTAACCCAGGGGCAGGCGCGCGGCGCCAGCTCGATCACGCAGCAGACGGCTAAGAACCTGTTCCTGTGGCCGGGCCGCAGCTACATCCGCAAGGGCATCGAGGCTTATTTGACGTTCTGGATGGAGCTGCTCTGGCCCAAGGCGCGGATACTCGAGATGTACCTCAATGTCGCGCAGTTCGGCGACCATATCTACGGGGCCGAAGCCGCTGCCCGCCGGCTGTTCGGCACCCGCGCCGATGCACTGAGCGCCGAACAGGCCGCGCTGATGGCCGCGGTCCTGCCCAATCCCCTGCGCTACAACGCCAGCCGCCCCGGCCCCTACGTGCGTGAGCGACAGGCGTGGATTCTGCAGCAGATGCGCCAGCTCGGCCACGGCCATCTGGCGGCGATACTGAAATAAGCGCCCGCCGCGCCCGGCCCGATCTGTCCTTGCGAATGCCGTCATGATTGTCCGCAGCCCGTTCCGGCCCGCCCCCTGGCTTCGCAACGCCCACCTGCAGACGGTTTTCGCCAGCGAGGCGCGGCGCATGCCCGCGCTCGATCTCGATCTGGAGATACTCGAGCTGCCCGACGGCGACTTTCTCGAGCTCGCCTGGGGGCCGCCGGCAGACGGACCACTGATCATCCTGCTGCACGGCGTGATCGGCTCGACCGAGTCGAAATACGCCCGCGGCATGATGCAGGCCATGACTCGACGCGGCTGGCAGAGCCTGTTGATGCTGTTCCGCGGCGCCGGCGGCCGCCCGAACCGCCTGCCGCGCGGCTACCATTCGGGCGAAACCGATGATTTCCGGCATGTCCTGGGGGAATTGCGACGGCGCTTTCCCGAACGCTCACTCAATGCAGCCGGCTACTCCATGGGCGGCAACGTGCTGCTGAAATACCTCGGCGAATCAGGTCATGACACGCCGCTCGACGCCGCCGCAGCGGTATCGGTGCCCTTTGATCTGGATTTGTGCGCCACGGCCATCGGACAGGGGCTCTCACGGCACTATCAGCGCTACATCATCGAGGCCATGCGCGCCGCCGCGCGCGAGAAGTTCAGCCGGCAAAGCCCGCCCTTCCCGCTACCCCCGCTGGAACAGCTACAGGATTTCTACGCCTTTGATGATGCGCTGACGGCCCCCCTGCACGGCTTCAGGGACGCGCGCGACTACTATCGGCAGGCCAGCTGCGGCCCCTTTCTGGCCGATATCCGCCGTCCCACGCTCGTGGTTCACGCCGAGGATGACCCGTTCATGACGCCCGCGGTGGTGCCGCGCGAGGCCGACCTGGCGCCGGAGGTGCGGCTGGAACTGTCGCGCCACGGCGGCCATGTCGGCTTCGTGGCCGCCGATCGCTTCGGCCGACCGCGCTACTGGCTGGAAGAGCGGCTGCCCGCGTTCTTCGAGGCTACTGCCCGAACTCTTCGAGATTCTCCATGACCGTGGCCAGGGAGCGACAGAACCCGTCCGCCAGGCGCCGGTGCGCGGAGGACAGCGGTCCGTCCAGGGGCAGATACAGCACGCAGACGCCGCCGTCCGGCGTCGCCACAAAGCCGGTGTAATGATCCGGGCCGGTCTGCGAGGCTTCGGCGTCGATCGCGCGGCCAATGCGCTCCTGGATACCCGGGCCGAGCACGTCCGACACGGTGCGTCCGGTGGCGCCCACCAGCCAGCCGGTAGCGGCGACCACGGTCGGCTCCCTATCGCCGGGAAGCATGCGTACCAGCGCCGCGCTGCCGCCCATGCGGAGCAGGCTGGTCAGCTGCTGCAGCACGCCCTGGAAGAAATGACGGCGGGGCTGCAGCTGCATCAGCTGCGACGCCGCGTCGAGAATCTGCTCGAGTCCCTGCCGCGTGGATTCCAGCGCCAGCAGATCCCGATAGGCGGACAGACCCGTGTACACCGTGGTGAACAGCTTTTCGGCCGTCAGCTCGGTCTTTTCCTTGTAGTCGTTGATGTCGTAACGGGTGATGACTTCCCGCTCGGGGGCGCTGCCCGGCTGCCCCGTGCGCAGAATGATCCGCACGTGGCGGTTGCCCAGCACCTCGCGAATCACGCGCACCGCTTCCAGACCGGCGTGCTCGGTTTCCATGACGACATCCATCAGGATGATCGCGATATCGGCGTGCTCGCGCATCCGTCGACAGGCCGCGGCGCCGGAGGTGGCGTGCAGCAGTTCGAGCGGCCGGCTGCCGAAGGTCATGCCCGCCAGGGCCATTTCCGTGACGCGGTGCACTTCCGGCTCGTCGTCGACGATCAGAATCTTCCAGGGCGGACGCCGGTTCTCGACGGCCTCGAACTGGTCATCATCAAGATCAAGAAATTCGTCGTTCACAATACTGTCGGTGTACTGGTCCATTGCACGCTCTGTATCGGCTGTAACGGGTTATCGGCAACCCCTTCGGCTGGCGCAGCGGGTCGGCGCGGCGCCCGACGAACGGTTTGAGACAGCTTATTCGTGAAAAATTCTGAATTGAGCATTGTCATCCCCACGCTGAACGAGCGGGACGCGCTGCCCGCGCTGCTGGATGACCTGGCCCGGCAGCAGGGGCTCGCGCCGCAGATCATCGTGGCCGACGGCGGTTCGGCAGACGATACGGTTGACCGGGCGCTCGCCGCGGGCGTCAACGTGGTCGTCGGGCCACCGGGTCGCGGCCGACAGATGAATCACGGCGCGCAGCAGGCCAGCGCGCCGTGGCTGCTGTTTCTGCACGCGGACAGCCGACTGGGAGACCCGCAGATGCTGTATTGCGCGCTGCAGGCGCTGCAGACCGACAGCAACGCCGTGGCCGGACATTTCGGGCTGCGGTTCATGCGCGAGCACGACGGCGGCGACCTTCACTACCGCTACATGGAAGCCAAGAGCCGGCTGAATCGGCTCTATACGACCAATGGCGATCAGGGGCTGCTGCTGGCGCGCACGCACTTCGAGGACCTCGGCGGCTTTGATACCCGCCTGCCCTTCCTGGAAGACCAGCGCATGCTCGCCCGCCTGCGCGAACGCGGCCCGGTCATCACGCTGCCGGGCAGCCTCCGGACGTCGGCGCGCCGGTTCGAGGTCGAAGGCCGGATGAAACGCTACGTACTGATGGCCATCATCATGGCCATGCATGTGGAAGGCGTGGACGCGTTCTTCGAGCGGGCGCCGGACGTCTACCGTCAGCAGGCGCACAGCACGCGCCTGCTGCTTACCCCCTATTTCCGGCTGCTGCGTCGTCTGATGCGTGAGCTGGGCCCGCGGCGCAGTCTGCTGCACTGGGTCGGCGTCGGGCGCTTCATCCTGGGCGAATCCTGGCAACCGTGTTATCTGCTGGATGTACGGCGCTACGGCCAGGCCGCGGCGGGCAAGCACCCCGCGCTCGATTGTCACGACAGGTATCTGGCGCCACTACTGCATCACCGGCCGATGGCGATTGCGACCGCCCTGGCGGCGTTCCTGGTTGTCATGGGACCGATGACGGCCTGGTATCGCTGGCGCGAGCGCGGCGCCCTCAAACCACCGGACAAGTAGAACGGCGTCTCAGCCCGCGGGCTGATCACAAAGGGCCGCCACGTGCTGCTCGATTCGAACAATGGCGTCGATACGGGCCTCGGGCGACATCTCCTGCTCGCTGCCGTCCGGGTTCTTCACCACCAGGCGATCAGCCTCCCGGTAGTTCGTCAGACGCGTCTGCGCCTTGCCGCACTCTTCCTGACGTATTTCGGCCTTGCGCTGCCCGTCCGCTGCGGGTGCTTCGAGCTCGACATCGGCCCCGTCTGGCGCCGGCTGCGACGCGCGCGCCGGGCGATCGTAACGCTCGGCGCGATCAGCGCCCTGCGTCGGTTGATCGCCGTAATGCACCACCCCGCGCTCGTCCACCCAGCGATAGACGCCGGCCTGAGCGGCCATGGCGCCCAGCGTAATGACAATGCCGGCAGCCCGAAGCGCCACCCGTGGTTTGAGTATGCCGATATTCACGATCGCTCCCGCAGAGAGCCGCTGTATTACAAACGGTTATCGGCCGGTCACGCCAACAGGTTAGACGGCCCAAAAAAAAGACCCGCCGAAGCGGGTCTTCTGCAGGCAATTCCGCGCGGCGCGTCAGAGCGCGTCCTTGTCGGTTTCGCCGGTGCGAATCCGGATGACCTGCTCCAGCGAAGAAACAAAGATCTTGCCGTCGCCTATCTGACCGGTCTTGGCCGCGCCAATGATGGCTTCGACCACCTGCTCCACCAGTTCGTCGGAGACCGCAATTTCCAGTTTCACCTTGGGCAGGAAATCCACGGCGTATTCAGCGCCACGGTACAGCTCGGTGTGGCCCTTCTGGCGGCCAAAACCCTTGACCTCGGTCATTGTCGTGCCGTGCACGCCCACCTCGGCCAGCGCCTCGCGCACGTCGTCCAGGCGAAACGGCTTGATGACGGCGGTTACCATTTTCATCCTCAATCACTCCTCATCATGGCCGGGACTTCAGGCGGCCCGGCATTCATGTCTGGTTGCCGCGCACCGGCAGCCGAATGCCGCCGGTGCCGGCTCGTAGCGGCGCTCTACAGGTCGTAGCCGCGTTCCTCGTGCTCGGAGATGTCCAGACCAATGGTCTCCTGCTCCTCGTCCACGCGCAGGCCGACCAGCAGGTCGATGATCTTCAGGATAATCCATGTGACCACGGCGGTGTAGACCAGCGTGGCCAGCACGCCCACGAGTTGAACCCAGAGCTGGCCGCCCATGGAGTCGATCCCGTCTGCAAATCCCTGGCCCGAAAACAGGCCAAGCTGCGTGGACGCGAAGACGCCCACGAGCAGAGTGCCCAGAATGCCGCCGACGCCATGCACCGGGAAGACATCCAGCGAATCATCGATCTTGAGCACCCGCTCGAGGAAGTTCGTGGCCGTGAAACACACCACGCCGGCCGACAGGCCAATGATCACGGCGCCCGCCGGCCCCACGAAACCCGAAGCGGGCGTGATGGTCCCCAGGCCGGCGACCATGCCGGTCACGATGCCCAGCACGCTCGGCTTGCCGTACTTGAACCACTCCGCGAACATCCACGCCAGCGACCCGGCCGCCGCGGACAGATGCGTCACCAGAATCGCCATGCCGGCATCGCCGTTGGCGGCCAGTGCGCTACCGCCGTTGAAACCGAACCAGCCGACCCACAGCATGCCGGCGCCCATGACCGTCATGGTCAGGTTGTGCGGCGGCATGGCGGTTTTTTGAAAGCCGCGACGGGGGCCCACCACGATCGCCGCCACCAGGGCGGCCACGCCCGCCGTGATGTGCACGACCGTGCCGCCGGCAAAATCAAGCAGGCCCATGCTGCCCAGCCAGCCGCCGCCCCAGACCCAGTGGGTCACGGGCGCGTAGACCACGGTCAGCCACAGCACGGTGAACAGCAGCAGGGCCGAAAAGCGGAAGCGTTCGGCAAAACCGCCCACGACCAGGGCCGGCGTGATGACGGCAAAGGTCATCTGGAACATGGCAAATACGCTTTCCGGGATGCTGCCGGACATTGTGTCCTCGCCGATACCGGCGAAGAACAGCCGATCCAGGCCGCCAATCCAGGCGTTACCCTCGGAAAACGCCAGGCTGTAGCCGTAGACGAACCAGATCAGCGATGCCAGACAGGCAATCGCAAAACACTGCATCAGGACCGACAGCACGTTGCGCACGCGCACCAGACCGCCGTAGAACAGCGACAGGCCCGGCAGCGTCATGAACAGCACCAGCGCGGTGCAGGTCATGATCCAGGCCGTATCCGCAGCGCTCAGGCCGTCCTGAGCCATAACAATGCCGGGAACCAGCGCCAGTCCCGCGCCAGCCAAGTATTTGATTCTCATGTTCTCCCTCCAGGATTGAAAGCCCGGTTTCGCAACTTGCAAACGCCAGACGCCTGCCCCACCAGCGCGAACCGCCAGCCGCGAATACTACCCGCAAACGATCCACCGCGCCCCGACTTGAGGCAGCCCGCGCCGAAACAGTGCGCAATAAGATGAACTTGAAGAGCCACAGAGGCGCAGAGCCACAGAGATCAAGGCAAAAAAAGGGCAACCACAAAGAGCACAAAGCACACAAAGGAAAAGTAATCTGCCCTGCACCTTCGTGCCCTTCATGCCTTTGTGGTTCCAATCCGTCTTCACTCAGTGCCTCCGTGCCTCTGTGGTTTTTTTTATCCGACAGACCTGCCGATTGCTCTGAAAAGCCACAGAGATCAAGGCAAAAAAGCTCAACCACAAAGAGTACAAAGCACACAAAGGCAGGGCCAATCCGCTCTTCACCTTCGTGCGCTTCGTGCCCTTCGTGCCTTTGTGGTTCCAATCCGTCTTCTTTCTCTGTGCCTCCGTGCCTCTGTGGTTTTTTCTTATCCGACTGTCTGCGATTGTTCTGAAAAGCCACAGAGGCACAGAGCCACAGAGATCAAGAAAAAACTCAAACGCAAAGGGCATAAAACACCCAAAGCCAATGCAATTCGATCTTAATCTTTGTGCCCTTCGTGCCTTTGTGGTTCAAACCGTCTTCTCTCTGCGTCTCCGCGCCTCTGCGGTTTTCTTAACCGCGCGTACTGCGGCTTTCTCAGACACAAAAAAACCGCGGGCCCGAAGGCCCGCGGCTGTTTCGCGTTGAAGCGAAGGGCGGTTAGCCGCCGCGACGGCTGCCCGAAGCGGTGAACTCGGGATAGGCCTCCAGGCCGCACTCCGCGATGTCCACACCCTCGTACTCGTGCTCTTCGTCGACACGAATGCCCATGATCATCTTGAGCACACCCCAGACCACGAGACTGGCCAGGAACACCCAGACGAAGATGGTGGCGGCACCGATCAGCTGACCCGAGAAGGTCGCGCCATCGTTGGTGAGCGGCACTACCAGCAGGCCCAGCAGGCCGCAGGTGCCGTGCACCGAGATCGCGCCGACAGGATCATCGATCTTGATCTTGTCGAGCAGCAGGATCGAAAAGACCACCAGCACACCGCCGGCCGCGCCGAACAGCGTGGCCACCAGGGCACTCGGTGTGGAGGGCTCGGCGGTAATCACCACCAGACCGGCCAGCGCGCCGTTGAGCGCCATGGTCAGATCGGCCTTGCCAAACAGGGCCCGGGCGACCAGCAGGGCTGCGACCAGACCACCAGCTGCCGCCGCGTTGGTGTTCAGGAACACCATGGCGACCGAGTTCGCGTTGGCGATATCCCCCAGCTTGAGCACGGAACCGCCGTTGAAGCCGAACCAGCCCATCCAGAGGATGAATGTGCCCAGCGTAGCCAGCGGCAGGTTGGCACCCGGTATGGCGGCGATGCTGCCGTCGGCGCGGTACTTGCCCTTGCGAGCGCCCAGCAGGAGCACGCCCGCCAGCGCCGCGGCCGCACCGGCCATGTGCACGATGCCGGAACCGGCAAAGTCGGAGAAGCCGAGATCGCCTAGGTTGTACAGGCCGAACACGGCGTTACCGCCCCAGGTCCAGGAACCTTCCAGCGGGTAGATCACGCCGGTGAGCACTACGGCGAAGAGCAGGAACGCCCACAGCTTCATGCGCTCGGCGACGGCACCGGAGACAATCGACATGGCGGTCGCCACGAAGACGACCTGGAAGAAGAAGTCCGAGGCGCCCGAGTAGATCGAGCCGCCGCGGAAGCCGTCTTCACGGGCCGCGAAATCGCCCAGCACGGCGTCCGGGTCCACGGTCTGGATACCGGCGAGGAAGAAATCACCGCCGTACATGATCGCGTAGCCGCAGACCATGTACATGATGCAGGAGATCGAATACAACGCCACGTTCTTGGTGAGAATTTCCGTGGTGTTCTTGGCACGCACCAGACCCGATTCCAGCATCGTGAAGCCCGCGGCCATCCACATGACCAGCGCGCCACAGATCAGGAAATAGAACGTGTCTATTGCGTACTGTAGTTCAAATACTGAGTTTTCCATGATGTTTCCCTGATTTCAGCAGTCCGCTTAAAGCGCGTCCTTGCCGGTTTCCCCCGTTCGGATGCGAATGGCTTCCTGCAGGTCGGAGACGAAAATCTTCCCGTCGCCGATCTTGCCGGTATGGGCGGCCTTGGAAATCGCCTCGACGGCGGTATCCAGCACGCCGTCATCCACGGCGACCTCGATCTTGACCTTGGGAAGGAAATCGACCACGTATTCGGCGCCGCGGTACAGCTCCGTGTGGCCCTTCTGGCGCCCGAAGCCCTTTACTTCTGAAACGGTGATGCCCTGCACCCCCACTTCTGAAAGGGCCTCGCGCACCTCATCAAGCTTGAAGGGCTTGATTACGGCTGCGATAAGTTTCATAGCATTACTCCTGTGATGACTGATCACGCACCCCTTTTCGCCACATTGATTGTCGTGCACGGGCTGCGCGAGCCAGAGGTTGCGCGCTGAACAAAGCATACGGCGTGCCAGATTGTTCAGTGGGTTGTTTTTAATGAGTTTTCCTGTCACTCCATGGCGTCACCCCTCGCTTCATGCACCAATTGGGTGCGGCTTCACCGCTTTCCAGGCAGCCCGGAGTGAGGCAAGCTGGACGCCTGATCCACCCCGGTAACTGCAACGTGATGACGAGCGAGCAACTCGAGGACCTGGCGCGGCGCCTGGCGGCCGTGATGCCGCCCGCACTGGGGCCGATTCGCCGCGAAATCGAGGACAACCTGCGCAGCGTGCTCAGTAGCCAGCTTCCCCGGTTCGATCTGGTCAGTCGCGACGAATTCGAGGCCACCCGGGCGGTGCTGCAGCGCACCCGTGAACGGCTGGACGCGCTGGAAGCAGAACTGCATGAACTGGAACGTGAACCGGTGAAATAGATGAACCGACTCTCCGCGGGAGCGGCGCGCAGGCGGTTGGCACAACCGCACCGCTTCCCACGCACCACCGCTGCGCCAGCCGGCACGCATCGCCGCGCTGACGGGTTGACGCTCTAGAATGCCGCTGGCTCGACTGGCCAGCCGCGCGCTGACCGGCGTGCAGGCGCCGCCGGTGCAGGTGGAAGTTGACCTGGCCAACGGTCTGCCCGCCTTCACCATCGTCGGCCTGCCCGAAACCGAAGTGAAGGAAAGCAAGGACCGTGTGCGGGCCGCCATCCGCAACAGCGGCTACGACTTTCCCGCCCGGCGCATCACCGTCAACCTCGCGCCGGCCGACCTGCCCAAGGAGGGCGGGCGCTTCGACCTGGCCATCGCCCTCGGCATTCTGGCCGCCTCAAAGCAGATCGCCACCGAGCATCTGGAGCGCTACGAGTGGCTGGGGGAGCTGTCGCTGTCGGGCGAATTGAAGCCGGTACGCGGCTGCCTGCCGGCCGTGCTTGCCTGCAGCGAAGCGGGCCGCACGCTGATCGTCCCAACCGAGAACGGGCCGGAAGCGGCTCTGGCGCGCCATTCGAAGATTCTGGTGGCCCGCGATCTGACCGGTATCGGCGCGCATCTGAGCCAGACGCAAAGCCTGGCCACGCCCGCGGCGCCGTCGACCCGCCCTGCCGGGCGCGGACCCGACATTGCCGATGTCCGGGGCCACGCCCAGGCCAAGCGAGCGCTGGAGATTGCCGCTGCCGGGGGCCATTCACTGCTCATGGTCGGGCCACCCGGCAGCGGCAAGACCATGCTCGCCGCTCGCCTGCCCGGCCTGCTGCCCCCGCTGACGGATACCGAATCGCTGGAAATCGCGGCCGTGAACTCGGTATGTCGCAACGGCGCGGACACCGCCGAGCACTGGGGCAGAAGGCCATTTCGCAGCCCCCATCACACGGCTTCGGCGGTGGCGCTGGTCGGCGGCGGCTCTGTGCCGCGGCCCGGCGAGATCACGCTGGCCCACCACGGCGTGCTGTTTCTGGACGAACTGCCCGAGTTCCAGCGGGCGGTGCTGGAAGTGCTGCGCGAACCGCTGGAAGCCGGACACATCACCATCTCGCGCGCCGCCCGGCAGGCCAAATTCCCGGCCCGCTTCCAGCTGGTCGCCGCCATGAATCCCTGCCCCTGCGGCTATCTGGGCGACCGCAGCGGCCGCTGCCACTGCAGCGCCGAGAAAGTCGACCGCTACCGGGGCCGCATTTCAGGCCCTCTGCTTGACCGCATCGACATGCATCTCTTCGTGGGCCGGGTGCCGCAGGCCGACCTGGCGGTGGGCGAACAGGACGGCCCCACCAGCGCCACGCTGCGCGAGCGCGTGGTGGCGGCCCGATCGCATGCGCGTGACCGGGGCGCAGTCTGTAACGCACAACTCGACGCGGCCGGCATCAATCGCTACTGCCAGCCCGATGATGTGGCAAAAGCCATGCTGAATCAGGCGGTTGAACGCCTGGGCCTGTCGGCGCGTGGCTACCATCGCTGCCTGCGGCTGGCGCGCACCATCGCCGATCTGGCGGGTGCCGAGCAGATCGGCCGGACGCACGTGGCGGAGGCGGTCAGTTTGCGGGGAATGGATCGGGGCTCGGGTTAGAAGCTGGTTTTGTTGCAGTTTGAATGGGCCGCAGAGGCGCAGAGGGCACAGAGAAGAAGAGCTTTTAACCACAACGGGCACGAAGGGCACAAAGGTGGTTTGGGATGGCGGCGTTGCGGAACTCATCATGCGCCGCTGACGTCTTGATCTTTCTTTCGGGCACTAAAAAGCCCGGCGTTGCCGCCGGGCTTTGACAAGTCGCTTGTCAGGTTCGCTTATTCGGCGACCGTGAAGGACTTGGAGAGGGTGACCACGAACTTGGGCTCGTCGTCATTTGGACCAAAGTTGGAATCATCATCCAGTGTGGTATCGATAATCGCCATGCTGGTGGCCCAGTCATTGCCGAGATCGACATCGAGGCTAATCGCATAGTCCACATACTCACCGTCGTCATACTTGCCATTGAAGCCAGCTATGCCCGGCGCAGCGGGATCGTCCAAACCTGAAGCCATATTCACTTCATCGAGGCCATAGAAGGCGTCAGCGCCGTCACCGACCTGCGTACCCACATGAAAATTCAGTGTGGCCACGCTGTTCAGAGGGATCCCGTAATCAGCTGAGAGATAAACACTCTCGCCGTCCGACGCTTGGAAAGCGTCGTTGTCTTCAACATTAAAAAAGTTGCTGGCGTAGTAGGCGTAGAGGCTGAAGTTCTGGATGTTGATACCAGCGTAGAGCTCCAGATAGTCGAGGTCAGCGTCCACGTCGTCGGCGACTTGTTCTTCATCCTCCGAAAAAATGAAGTATATGGCGCCAACGTCAAGATTTACCGAATCGCTCAGATCACCGCTCCATCCAGCAATGAGGTCTAACTCATTGCCGCCCGCCACGTTAGCATTCGAGCCCCATATGCCCGCGTAGATGCCCGACTCGTGCGACCAGTCCAGGTTGCCCTGCACAGCCGCGCCTTGTTCCGAAACGATACCGCGGAACATGTATTCGCTGGTCACGGCGACACCGCCGGTCACGGAGGCCATGGCGGCCGGTGCGGCGACGGCGGAGAGTCCCCCAACAACGCCAGCGGCTACTGCATGCTTAAAAGTCTTCATTTGCTAATGCTCCCATTAGTTACTTCGTTACTAAGCCTGATAAGCCCAAACGCCTCTCAGGCAATCCACGAACGCCCCCCGCGGGAACCGCTCGCCAAATGGACCTCCGGCATCGCTGCCGAAAGTTTTGCCGGACGACTTGCGGCAAGGCCGCGTGACGCCAGGCTGTCGCCGATGTGTTTCGCAGTTGATTGACCCATCAATTCACGACTAATAGGCCGTAAAGCAATTCGTGTGCCAACGACTCGCAGACGCGTTTCGTATGGGTTAGTCTTCAGATCGATTCACACCGGCTCCCCCATCGAGTGAAGATGTTATGCATAAATTCTTAAGAAACGCCAGCTTATTGCTCATAGTTCAAGCAACAGCTTATGCTGAAGTCGACTGCAGCGCCCTGCTTTCAGGCGTGGAAGGCACCGCCCGCAGCGCGCAGAACAGCCTGCTGGTGGCGCAGGCTCGCCAGGAGCCCGCCGACCTGAACGCGGCCATTGCGCGGCTTCAAACGCAGGTGAATGTACTCTCCGAGCGTTGCGGTTCCGTGAAAGCGGAAGATAACGCCGCATCGTCAACCGACGGTTCCGAAAGGAGTTTCTCCGACTTCCTGCCTGATTTTGGTGCGCCGAGTAACTCAAATGCACCAAAGCGGCCCAACGCGGCGCAGCGCTCGCACTGATTTAATCGCCGCCGTGACCAACCCGGCCGCGGAGGCCTGTTAGACTCCGCGGCCCCATGGCCGCAGCCCCCGATCTCAATCCGCAACAGCAGGCCGCCGTCGATCACGTCGGCGGCCCGCTGCTCGTGCTCGCCGGGGCCGGCAGCGGCAAGACCGGCGTCATTACGCGCAAGATTGCGCAGCTGATCCGGGGCGGTCATCCGGCCGAGCGCATTGCAGCGGTCACCTTTACCAACAAGGCCGCGCACGAAATGCGCAGCCGTGTGACGAGCCTGCTGGACAAGCAGGCCACCCGCGGCCTGCTGATCTCCACTTTCCACAGCCTGGGCCTGCGCCTGCTGCACAGCGAGCATGCGGCCGCCGGGCTCAAGCCCCGCTTTTCCATATTCGACGCCGAGGATTGCGACAAGCTGTTGGGCGATCTGCTGGGTAACGATCAGGCGCTGCGCAACACGGCGCGCTGGACCATCAGCCGCTGGAAAACGGCCGGGGTGACGCCGGACGAGGCGGTCCGCACGGCCGAGTCGGACGGCGAAACGCGAATGGCGCGCGCCTACAGCGAATACGACCGCCATCTTCGCGCCTACAACGCCGTGGATTTCGACGATCTGCTCGCCCTGCCCGTACGCCTGCTCGAGGCCGATCCGGCGCTGCGCGATCGGTGGCAGAACCGCTTCTCCTATCTGCTGGTGGACGAATATCAGGACACCAACGACGCCCAGTACCGGCTGCTCAAGCTGCTTGCCGGCCCGCGGGGCGCGTTCACCGTGGTGGGCGATGATGATCAGTCCATCTACGCCTGGCGCGGCGCTTCGCCCGAGAACATTGCGTCGCTATCGCAGGATTATCCGCAGCTCGAAATCATCAAGCTGGAACAGAACTACCGCTCCTGCGGGCACATCCTGGAGGCGGCCAATCGGCTGATCGAGGGCAACGAACGTCTTTACGCCAAGAATCTCTGGAGCGCGCTGGGGCCTGGCGAGCGTCTACGAGTGCTGCCCTGCGACGACGACCCGGCCGAAGCCGATCGAGTGGTCAGCGAAATCATCAGCCACCGGCTGCGTGGGGGTGGGCGCTACGGCGACTACGCCATCCTGTATCGGGGCAATTTTCAGGCCCGGCCGTTCGAACGCATGCTCAGGGAGCGCGGCATTGCCTATCGCGTCTCGGGCGGCCAGTCGTTCTTCGACCGCCGTGAGGTGAAGGACCTGGTGGCCTATCTGCGCATTCTGGTGAACCCCGAGGACGACGCGGCCTTTCTGCGCATCGTCAACCTACCCCGGCGGGAAATCGGTCCCTCCACGCTCGAACAGCTGGCCCGCTATGCCGGGGAACGTGGCCTGGGGCTCTACGCCGCTGCCCGGGGCGCGGCGCTCAGCGGCGCCGTGGGCAGCCGCGGGGGTCGCCGTCTGGAGCAGTTTGCCAACTGGCTTCAGCAGATGGCGCAGCTGGGCCAGAGCGAGCCGCCGGACGGCCTGCTCCGGCAAATCATCCAGGATGTGGACTACCGCAACTGGCTACGCGAATCGGCCACCAACCCGCGCCAGGCCGAAAAGCGCATGGAAAACGTCGAGGATTTCCTGCAGTGGGTCAGCCGCATTGCGGACAGCGAGGCCGACAAGGGCAAGACAGCCGACCTGGGCACGGTGGTCACGCGGCTGGGCATCATGGACCTGCTGGAGCAGCGTGACGACGGCCGCGAAGCGGATCAGGTCCACCTGCTAACGCTTCACGCGGCCAAGGGGCTGGAATTCAACCACGTTTTCCTGGCGGGTGTGGAAGAAGGCCTGATCCCGCATCAGACCAGTCTGGACGAGGGCAATCTGGAGGAAGAGCGGCGGCTGATGTATGTGGGCATCACCCGCGCGCGGCGCTCGCTGACGATGACCTATTGCCGTCAGCGCAAGCGCGCCCGGCAGATGCTGGACTGCGAGCCCAGCCGCTTTCTCGCCGAACTGCCGGACCATCTGGTGGAGTGGGAAGGCCGCGCCCGGACCGCCCACTCGCCCCCGCCGCGCAGCACGCAGGAGCGTTTGGCCGACCTGAAGGCGCTATTGCCGGACGAATAGGCGCGCAACACTGTTCAAACCTGCACGCCAGGCATGAAAAAAGCCGGCTACGGCCGGCTTTTCGGATTAATCAGTGTGTCGCAGCGGTATCAGGCGGACCCGGCCTCCACGGCAGCGGCTGCTTCGTCGCTCTCCGCCTGCTCCACCTCAATGCCGGCCTCACCCAGCATGTGGCGAACAGCCGCCTCGACTTCCTCGTCCGACAGGCTGGGATCGCCGCCCTTGGCGGGCATGGCGTTGAAGCCGTTGATGGAGTGCTGATACAGCGTTTCCAGGCCCTTTTCGTAACGCGCCTGCCAGGCGCCCGAATCGTCCGCCTTCGGGGCACCGGCAACGCCGGCGTCGTGACAGCCGGCACACAGGCCACTGTATACCTCGGGGCCGGACTTGGCGGGGCCGCTGTCACCCCCGGCGGTGTCGGCCATGGCGACCTGCTGTACGGCGTCCGGATCGGTGACAACCTGAAATACCGGCTGGGTATTGTCCTGAATCCTTTGCGCCCGCTGTTCCTCATAGCTGCCTTCGGCGGGATCGTCGGTAATGATCGCCGCGATCGCCATGATGACCACCGTAAAAGCCACCAGGGACCCCAGCACCACCAGAAAGGTGCGAACAAAGACTTGGTCGTGATTGGCACTCATAGAATCAACTCGAACTGGATAAGGTGATACGCGGGCAGGGTTTTCCCGGCGCAGAGTATACCGTAAAGACCTCCCGCTGCGGTCACTTCCCAGCGGCGCCGGGGGCCTGGAGGCTGTTATCCTTTTGCATTACAACAAGGTGCCGCAAGGCAGTACCGGCAATACTCAACAGGGAGAAAGCATGTCCGAATTACGTTTTGACGAGCAGGTCGTGGTGATTACCGGCGCGGGCCAGGGCCTGGGACGCAGCCACGCGTTGCGCCTGGCCGAACGCGGTGCCCGGGTGGTGGTGAATGATCCGGGGGGCGCGGTCGATGGCTCCGGCACTTCGGACTCCCCCGCCCAGCAGGTGGTCGACGAGATCAAGGAGGCCGGCGGCGAAGCCGTGGCCAATTTCGATTCGGTAGCCACGCAGGCCGGCGCCCGGGCGGTGATCGACACGGCCACCTCCACCTACGGCCGTGTGGACGTACTCGTGAATAACGCCGGCATCCTGCGGGACAAGAGCTTCAAGAAGATGACGCCGGAAGAGTACGAGGCGGTCATCAACGTGCATCTGTACGGCACCGTGTGGTGCTCGATGGCGGCCTGGCCGGTCATGCAGTCGCAAGGCTACGGCCGCATCATCAACACGGCCTCCGCGGCCGGTTTGTTCGGCAATTTCGGGCAGACCAACTACGGCGCCGCCAAGGCGGGCATTGCCGGCTTCTCGCTGACGCTGGCTCAGGAAGGCGCCAAGGCCAATATCCGGACCAACGTTATCGCCCCGTCTGCCCGCACCCGGATGACCGAGGGCCTGCTCGGCCCGCTCGCCGAAAAGCTCGACCCGAAGTACGTCACCCCGGTCGTCATGTACCTTGCGCACCGGGAATGCGAGGTTAACGGCGAAATCTACAGCTGCGGCGGTGGTCGTGTGGGCCGGATATTCATCGCGTCCATTCCCGGCTTCTACAGCGACGAACTCACCGCCGAAGACGTGCGCGACAACCTGGCGCAGATTCGCGATCCGGCGGATTTCAGGATCCCCACGGCCGCCTTCGAGGAAGTGGGCATGCTGGCGGATATGGCGAAGTAGCGCTGCGTCATCCGGCGCACGCCAAGTGCAGCGCCAAAGCCGTGGCCCCGGGTGACGAGCCGGGGTCACGGCTTTTTTTATGCCTGTTCACTCCGTAGTTTTCACGCCGACCCGCGGTTGAATTGAGGCGAATCGGACGTCAGTAATACGGCAGGCGCGATCGGATGATCGTGCGTTTCGAGAAAGGTCTCTAACAGGACAAGGAGCATCGAATGCTGACCGCAGGAAGCTGGGTTGTTGTCGCGGACGCCGCACAGGCGCGCATCTTCAAGGCACGGAGCGAAGCGGGCGATCTGGAGCATTTCGCCAGCCTCGATCATCCCGAACAGCGGGCCCATACGGGGGATCTTCGAACCGGCGGCAAGGGCGAGCAGCACGACAGCTCGAACACGTCGGTCCATCAGAGCGACCCGCAGACCACCACCATGGAAAAGCATGCGGACATCTTTGCCCGCAAGCTCGCCGACAAACTGAGCAAGGCCCGCCACGAAGAGCAGTTCGAGCGCATGACCCTGGTGGCCGCGCCGGCGTTTCTAGGCCGGCTGCGCGACAATCTCGATGAGCCGACGCGGGCCTGTATCGAACAGGAGATCGACAAGAACTGGGGTCAGCACAAGGTGGAGGACATCGAGGACCTGCTGCAGAAAAAGCCTGCCGAATAGCGCTGCGGCCCGGGCTCAGTCCGCGGGGGTCAGCTCATAACCCTGCCGCGGCAAGTGCAGGTGCACCGTGCCCACGCGTGCGTGCTCGCGCCGGAGCGTCCAGCTGGCCTCATCCTGCGCGACCAGCCAGCCCGATACCGGATCGCGGGCGTAGTCGGCCGGCGCGATGCGAACGCGACGCGGCTGTGCCAGGGCGCTATCGCCCAGCGCCCGGGGCTCGGCGTCTCGCGCCACGTCCAGTGCCGTCTCGGCATCGATGAAGGTATGAGTCCCCGTCCCGAACGCCGTCATCCGGTCGAACCAGGCGCCCACGCGCGGGGCGTCACGCTGCCAGTCCTGCCGCGTCATTTCACGACTGAACCACAGGCTGTGAAATGCCGAAAAATCGGCCGCGCAGGGCGTATCGCCGAACAGGAATGCGTTGTCCAGCCTGGCCTCCATGTCGCGCACGTGCGCCGCAACTATCTTGCGGGCCTGCCCGGGCGTCATGGTTTTCACGCGGGCCTTGCGCGCGATCGCGGCCCGGTCCATCACGAAACGCAGCGTGTCGAGCACCGACGTGTGACGCGCCAGGCCCACCAGCAGCCCCGGCCCCGCGCCGATGATGAAGGCCAGGAAGACGTCCAGGTCCGTTCGTGCTGCAAAAGCGCGGGCCTCGGCCGAACACGCCTGTATGTCCAGCGCCGCATGGCCGGTCGTCCGGGCGATGTGCCGGGCGATGGATTGCGTGTCGCAGAACACGTCTGCGCCAATCTGGGCCACCGGAATCTTGCGATAGCCGCCCGCGAGAATGTCCAGTGCCGGCCGCGGCGGCATGGGCCTGACCTCGACCGCCCGCCAGAGCAGACCGGCATACCCCAGCATGCGGCGGATCTTCTCCGAGAACGGGGAAATATCGTACTGGTAGAGAATCAGGTCATTCATTTCGACGTCCTGGCGAGTGAAGCGATGCGGGATTACAGCGGTTCATCATGCCAGTTCATGCATGCGTAGAATCGACCGGGCGATCTCCGGGCCCTTGTACTCCTCGATGAAATGGCCGATGTCGGGAAAGCGCTGCGTATCCCGCTTCATCTGCGGCAGCGCCCGCTGCCACTGCGCGATGACGGACGCCTTGCCGCAGGCATCCCACTGACCGAAATACCCGCAGACGGCAATGTCGCGTCCATCCGGCCCCCAGCAGCGCGGCAGGCGCGCCTGAATGCCGGCGTAGAATTCATGATTGTCCTGCACCCCGTGGCGCGAGTCGCGGTAGCGGTAACCGTGCCCCCAGACCGGCGTCTGCAGCACGTTCCGTTTGGAGCTGCGCGCATTCATGGGGTGACGCAGCATCTGGGAGAAGACGTGCTCGGGCGTCCCGGGCGCTATGGCGTTCATCGCAAAACGGCGCAGCCAGCGCGCCGTCAGCGCCAGAAAGGACGCCGTACCCTGCGGATGAGCATGACGCACCACCGCGGCCGCAACCCCGCCCCACAGCCGATCGGGGATCAGCCGCGGGGTCAGATGCCACGGCAGCCAGGGGAAGGGATAGTTGCGGTAGGTAATGCCGTCCGCCGGCATCGGGAAAACGGTGCTGTTCAGCACGACCAGGCCGTTCACGCGCTCGGGCATCTCCAGCAAAGCGCCGATTCCGATCGGGCCGCCCCAGTCGTGAACCACCAGCGTGACGTTCTGCAGATTCAGGTGGCTGACCAGCTGCGCCAGATTCGCCGCGTGGTGCTTGTCCACCATCTCGAAATCCGCCGGATCGGACAATCCGAACCCGATATGGTCCGGCGCCACGAGCCGCAGCGGCGCGCGCGACGCCATCAGCGCGTCGCGAATACCCCGGTAGGTGTAGCTGCATTCGGGGTTGCCGTGCACAAACAGGATCGTGTGCTCGGCCGGCTGACCGTGCCGCGTCTGGAAATCGAAATAAAACAGCTTTTTCCCGGCGTCCAGCCCCGTCGGCAGCTCGAACCAGCGCGCCGAACCCGGCGGGCAATAGTCGCCGGGCGGTGACGTGAGCGGAGAGCGGCTCTCAACGTTCATGCGATGTAGTTCTCCCGGCACGCAAAGTCAGCACGCGCAGCATGACACGCCGCGTACGAGGAGGCCTGGCCGCCCGGGCAATCGCCATTGAGCCGTGCATTAAATAGACAAAATTTTTCGGATCAATAATGCAGGCCCGAGCAACGCGAGCCCGCGTAGCGGATGGCCTGCCCGCGACCGTAAGGGCGTGAAAGCATTGGCCGGACATACGCCGGCCAATGCGGCACCCTGAAACGTCGAACAAGGCGCGAAAGGACTTCGCGTATTGAGTGAACTGTTAAATAAGAAGGGGAATTGGCGCGCCTGGCAGGATTCGAACCTGCGACCCCCGCCTTCGGAGGGCGGTACTCTATCCAGCTGAGCTACAGGCGCTGGGTAACAATTTAATTGTAGAGCCTTCGCTGGCCGCGACGCCAACCGAAGGCGATAGACCGGTTCTAAGTTCGGCTTCCATGCCTCACCAAGAACCCCGGCCCTGCGCATCCTGCTGCGGGCGCTCAGGCCTGGGCGAGTAATCCTCGCTGTGGACGACCTTCGCCCATCGGCGCTATGGCCATATCGTGATGGCGCGGATTGTAGGGCCTGGCGCAGGCTATGCCAAACGCAGGCGGCTCTTTCGGGTTCCATGGCGGCGCAACGCAAGTATCATACGCCCGCCATTCAGCGCTCCAGTTCCATGACTACGGATCATCATCGGGGATTCAGAAGCCATGTCCGACGCCTGCGGCGCGGTCTGCGTACGCATCTAAGCCGCCGCGCGGCGCGTTGGCTGGGCACCCGCACGTCCCGATCGGCGCCGCTGCCCGCCCCCCAACGCATCCTGGTCTGTCGGCTGAACAAGCGCATCGGCAACGTGCTTTTTCTAACGCCGCTCCTGCAGTCCCTGGCCGCCTCATTTCCTCGCGCACACATTGATGTACTCGTCCGCGATCCGGCGCATGCCGTGCTCCTGAGCGGCCTGCCCAACATCGATCAGGTTTACACGCTGCCGCGCAAACCGCTGGCAATATTGAAATTCATATTCGCGCTGCGGCGTGTTCGCCATGATCTTGCGATCGATCCGATGGTGCATTCGGAAAGCGACCGCTCGGCCGTCCTGCTCAGCGGCGCCCGCCATCGACTGGGGTTTGCGGCCGAACATCAGTGGCTGAAACTCAGCCATGCCGCCCTGCCGGACGCCACGGTGCGTCATGAGGGCCTGAAACCCCTGGCGCTACTGCATGAGACCATCGAAGGTCACAGCTGCGAATTAGTTCGGACGCTGTCGGTCAGGCCGTCTGGGGCCGCACGCGACCGGGCGGCCAATATTCTGGCGCGCGCGGATATTGACGCATCACGGAGTCCGACGCTGGCCTTTTTCACCGAGGCGACGGGGAAGAAGCGGCTGCCCGCCGCCTGGTGGCAGGCCTGGGTGGGCGCCGTACGGGAGGCGCGCCCGGATATACAGCTGGTTCAGGTGATCGCGCCGGGCAACCGGGCCAGTACGCTGCGGCCGGATATTGCCGGGCTGGCGGCGCGGGAACTCGATGTGCTGGCTGCGGCGCTGGCGCGCATGGACGGGTTTGTTGCGGCCGACAGCGGCCCGATGCACCTGGCAGCGGCCGCGGGCACGCGCGTGCTTGGCGTTTTCAGCCACACCTCAGCCGCAGTGTATGGCCCCCTCGCGGCGGGCGGACAAGCCATTCATGCGGATGAGGGGCCTGAAGCCGCGGCGCGGGCGGCGATTGCGATGATCACGTCGACCGTCGACTAGGCGGCGAGCCGGCGATCGTCAGGCGTATTTGGCCAGTATCCGGCTGATTTCCTCGACGCCGGATTCGACATCGTCGGTAAGCGGCTGATGACGGCCGATCTCCTGCGTGACCGCGCAGGCCATCATGTCGAAAAAGGCCTTATCCAGCGCCCGCCGCGCGGCCGCCATCTGATGCGCCACTTTTTCGCAATCCTGCTCTTCCTCGAGCATGCGCTGCAGTCCGCGGACCTGGCCTTCGATCCGGCGCAGCCGCATGATCAGACTGCCGCGTTTTTCATCCCAGTCGATCAATGAAGTTCCCATATGTTCCCGGAGACGCTGTATCTTATTGTTCGGGCGGGGTTCTGTCATTTCCTGGCCTGTTTCAGTTGCCGGCTTGAGAGAAAAGAATATACCCTATGGGGTATGCGTTGCCAGTTCTGCTCTTGCCGTTGGCACACGACCAGTCAATGTTTCCACTGGAGATTCAGATGATCACGGCGACCGAGTTCACGCCGATCAGCGGCCTCGCAGGCGGCCTGCTGATTGGCCTATCCGCCACGCTTTTACTCTGGGCCAACGGCCGTATTGCCGGCATATCCGGCATTCTCGGCGGCCTGATCACGCCCAGCCGCGGCGATACCGGCTGGCGCCTCGCCTTCATGATCGGCCTGCTCGCGGGCGGAGTGGTGTACTCGCTGGCGACCGGCGGTATGGATGTCGACATACAGGTGTCCTGGCCGTGGATGCTGGTCGGCGGCTTCATTGTCGGTTTCGGCACCCGGCTGGGATCGGGCTGCACCTCGGGGCATGGCGTATGCGGCGTGGGACGCATGTCGCAGCGCTCGATCGTCGCCATGTGCACCTTCATGCTGACGGCCGGCCTGACGGTCTTCGCTGTCCGCCACGTGTTCGGAGGCTGACCATGAATACCCGTTTTCTGACCTCGCTTGCGGCGGGCGCCATCTTCGGACTCGGCCTGGCCATTTCCGGCATGATCAATCCGGCCAAAATCCTCAATTTCCTCGATATTGCCGGCGCCTGGGATCCGACGCTTGCCCTCGTGATGGGCGGCGCACTGGCGGTGACGATTCCGGCGTTTCGCTGGGTTCTGAAGCGCAGCACGCCCGTTCTGGACGGCCGGTTCCACGTGCCCAGCCGCAAGGACATCGACCTGCGGCTGGTCAGCGGCGCAGCCTTGTTCGGTATTGGCTGGGGGCTCGCCGGGTATTGCCCCGGACCCGCCATTACGGCGCTGGTAACAGGCCTGCTACCGGTACTCGGCTTCTTCGCCGCCCTGGTGGCGGGCAACTGGCTGGCCAGCCGCCTCTAGCGCCTGGCGTGCCGCGCCGAAGCGCGGGAAAACCCCGCAATCAGACGCTGTACGGCTTGTGGTCGGGCTTGTCCCAGTCCCGGCCTTGCAGAATGACGTTCCAGTACATCCAGGGAAAAACCTGCTTTTTCATCCACCACTGGAAGCGGCGGGGCACGCGCGGATCCATCGGGAAGCTGGAGACCACTTCGCCGTCATAGCGGAACTCGGCCAGCATGACGGTGTTGCGGCTGACCGTCAGCGGGCAGGCGCCGTAGCCGTCGTACTGGCCGGGCGCCGGGCCATGGGTGAGTTCGTGCAGCAGTGACGCCACCACCACCGGAAACTGCTTGCGCACGGCGGCGGCGGTCTTGGCGTTCGGGGTGCTGGTGCAATCACCCAGGCCGTAGACGTTGGCATGGCGAACGTGCTGCAGCGTGTTGCGGTCCACGTCCAGCCAGCCGGCCTCGTTGGCCAGCGCGCTGTCGCGGATGAAGTCGGGCGCTGATTGCGGCGGCACCACGTGAAGCATGTCGAAATCCAGCGTCTGCTGGCCGTCTTCCGTGCTGAAGGTAGCCTTGCGGGCCGGCCCGTCCACAGCCACCAGGTTGTGGCCGAAATGCGTCTGGATGCCGTAGTCCTCGACCACGGCATCCAGCGCCCGCGCGTAGGCCGGCACGCCGAACATGGCGGCGCCCTGATTGCAGAAACCTACCTGAACGTCGAGGCCGTGCTGCCGCCAGTAGTCGGCCGACAGGTACATGGCCTTCTGGGCTGCGCCGGCACATTTGATGGGCATGGCGGGCTGCGTGAACAGCGCCTTCCCGCCGCGGGTCATGCCGCGCGTGAGCGACCAGGTGTAGGGGGCAAGATCGTAGCGGTAGTTCGATGTAACGCCGTTGTGTCCGAGCGTTTCCGGCAGCCCTTCGATGCGGTCCCAGTCCAGCTTCAGGCCCGCCGCCACGACCAGAAACCGATACTCCAGAACCTCTCCGGACGCGAGTGACAGGCGGCTGTTGTCCGCATCGAATCCGGCAGCCGCGTCCTGATACCAGATGACACCCTGCGGCAGCACATCGGCCTCCGGACGTCGCGTGGATTCCTGATGCATGCAGCCGCCGCCGACGAGGGTCCAGCCGGGCTGATAGTCGTGGGTGCCGGACGGCTCGACTACGGCGATATCCAGATCCGGCTGCGCACGAAGCAGCGCGCTGGTCACGGCCAGCCCGGCGGCGCCCCCGCCGATGACCACCACCACATGCTTGTAGACCTGCTTGCCGTCAGTCATCGCTTATCCCACCCCGTCGTCGAAAAATCAAATTGGTATATTGATATACTAATTGAGCATATAGAACGATATTCCGACTGGCCAGCGTAGATGCCGAACTCAGCCCGGGCAGTCTACTGCAGTCGCCAAGGGGAGCGCTGACGTGTGGCACAAGATTTTCCCGCTGTTCGCCCACCTGCAGGCATCCGACCGGGGAAACTGGTCCGATGATCTGCTGGCCGGCACCATTACCGCCATCCTGCTGGTGCCCCAGGGCATGGCCTACGCCATGCTCGCCGGCCTGCCACCCGAAATGGGCCTGTACGCCTCCATTGTCCCGCCATTCGTCTATGCCTTCTTTGGCACCAGCCGGGCGCTCGCGGTCGGGCCGGTTGCCGTGGCCGCGCTCATGGTGGCCAACGCGCTGAATAACTACGCGGGCGGCGATCAGGCCGCGTGGATCACGGGCGCCATGATACTCGCCGCTCAGACCGGCTTTTTCCTGCTGATTCTGGGTATGTTCCGTCTGGGCGCCCTGGTGAGCTTTGTCAGCCATCCGGTGCTGGCCGGCTTTACGACGGGTGCTGCCGTGCTGATCATCACCAGCCAGATCAAGCATCTGGCGGGCATCGATCTGCCGCGCGGCGACGGCCTCGAGACCGTGCTGGCATTCCTGCAGCACATGGACCAGACCCACTGGCTGACCTTCGTCTTCAGCGCCCTGTCGATTGCCCTGCTCCTGCTCGGGCGACAGCCCCTGGTGCGGCTGCTTCAGCGCCTGGGCCTGTCGCCGCGCGCTGCCGGCATGACGGCCCGCGGCGCGCCGCTGGTCATCGTGATCGTGGCCACCCTGGCGGCGGCGGTGCTGGTCCCCGCCGGCGCGGACGGTCTGGCCATCGTGGGCGCCATCCCCACTGGCTTGCCCATCCCCGGACTGGAATTCTTCCGGGCATCCGGCTGGATCGAGCTTCTGCCCTCTTCAATACTCATCGCGCTCGTGGGGTATGTGGAGAGCGTTTCGGTGGCCAAGGTCCTGGCCGCCCGGCGCCGGCAGAAAATCGATGCCAACAAGGAGCTCACCGCGCTGGGCGTAACCAACGTGGCGGCGGCCGTGGCCGGCACCATGCCGGTGGCCGGCGGCTTCTCCCGCTCCATCGTCAATTTCGACGCGGGTGCACAGACGCAGGTGGCCGCCATCGTCACGGCGGTACTCGTGGCGGTCGTGGCATTGTTCTTCACGGCCGCCTTCCATTACCTGCCGAACGCGGTGCTCGCAGCCATTATCGTGGTGGCGGTCGCCCAACTCATCGACCTGAGTGAGGCCCGATCAATCTGGCGCTACGACCGCGGCGACGGCGCGGCCTGGCTGGTCACGGCGGTTGCGGTGCTGGTGCTGGGCATCGAGCTGGGCCTGATTGCCGGCATCGCGGTGTCGCTGGCCACCTACCTCTGGCGGACGAGCAAGCCGCATATGGCGGTGATGGGCCGCGTGCCGGGCACGCACCACTTCCGAAACGTCAACCGGCACGTGGTGGATACACTGCCGGATACGCTGATCATCCGCATCGACGAAAACCTGTATTTCGCAAACACCGCGTCGGTGGAGGAATACATCCTCGACCACGTGGTGTGCTGCGAGGACGTCAAGCACGTGCTGCTTGTGATGTCGGCCGTCAGCTACGTGGACTCCAGCGCGCTGGAAACCCTGGAGCATCTCAACGAGGACCTGGCCGCCGCGGGCGTGACCCTGCATCTGGCGGAGGTCAAGGGCCCGGTCATGGATCGGCTCAGGCAGACGCACCTGGGGCAGGAGCTGGCCGGGCAGCGCATTTACCTGTCCACCGAGCACGCCTTCGAGGCGCTGACAGCCGAGCCTTGACCGGTTGCTGGCCGCGACGGGCTTGGCCCACGCGGCTGATCATCCAACGCCGGCCGGCTAGCCGATCTGCACGTTGCTGACCTCGCCGCCTTTCGCCACTTCCCAGGACTGAATGGCGTTGTTGTGGTAAATCGAGCGCGAACCGCGCACGTCCCTGAGCTGGGTGTAGGTGGGCTGCACGTAGCCTGTGCTGTCGGTCACCCGGCTTTGCAACACGGCGGGCGCACCGTCCCAGACCCAGTCGATGTTGAAACGGGTCAGGGCCTTGGGCAGGATAGGTTCTTCCAGCCGGGCCGTGAACCAGTTCTTGCCGCCGTCGAACGACACATCCACGCGCTTGACCGTGCCGCGGCCGGTCCAGGCCAGACCGGTGACGTTATAAAAGCCCTGACTCATCAGTTTCTGCCCGCCGGACGGTGAGGTAATCACTGACTTGGCTTCCTGGATGGACGTGTACTGACGCAGCTTGCCGTCGGGCATGAGGTCGACGTAGTGACTGGCCTCGTCCTTGGCCGCGTAGGGCTTGTCGCCCACCTCGATGCGGCGCAGCCACTTTACCCAGGACACGCCCTGCAAACCGGGCGCGACGAAACGCAGCGGGTAGCCGTTTTCCGGGCGCAGCATCTCGCCGTTCATGCCGTAGGCCACCATGCAGTCGTCCAGCGCGCGCTCGATGGGGATGGTTCGCGTCATGCTCGAGCCGTCTGCGCCCTCGACCAGCAGCACCTTCGCGTTCTGCTCGTCAAAACCCGCGTCCTCCAGCAGCGTGGACAGCAATACCCCGGTATATTCATTCCCCGACAGCATGCCGTGGGTGTACTGCACGGTAGGCACGGCGGTGTTGCCCCACTCCATGGCGGAATTGGCGCCACATTCGATGAAGTGGATGCGCGACACCGAGGGCAGCCGCATCAGGTCATCCATGGTGTACACCTTGGGCTTGTCCACCATGCCGTTGATCATCAGGCGATGTCGGGCCGGATCAACGTCAACCCATCCCTGATGATGCCGCTCGAAATGCAGCCCGTTCGGGGTAATAATGCCGAACATGCCCTGCAGCGGCGTGAATGCCACGTTGGCGCGGTTGTCGCCGGCCAGCCCGGGGCTGATCCGGCGCACGATGCTGCTTTCGTATTTGGACGGCATGCCGTAGGGGTGATGCGCCACCGGATAGCCCAGCGCCTTTGTCCACGGCGGTGTCTCGAGAATATCGGGATCACCCTCGCCCTGCGCCGCGAACGCACCGGCCACGGGCGCCGACATGGCGGCCGTGGCGGCGAGCAGGCTCTTGCGCAGCAGGCTGCGGCGCTGCTCGTCCACCCCGTGCTTGTTGATGGCGTTGATGGTGTCGCCATCAAGAAAGGATTCCGGCGCCTTGCGCAGGCGTCCCGGCTGTTTCAGCTGCTGATCTTTCATCGCACTGCCTTGTCTGATTCGGTTTGTATTTCAGCGCTCGCGAGCGGGGCTAATCCGCCAGCCCGACAACGGGACGCCCCAGCGTGGTCCATTCCAGCATCGACCCGTCGTACAGCCGGGCGTTCTTCACGCCGAGTATTTCGCTCAGCACGAACCAGGCGCCGGCCGCCAGGTGGCCGGTATTGCAATAGGCAATGCTGCCGGGCCCGGCATCGATTTCGAGCTTGCGAAAGACGTCGCCGTATTCGTCCGGCGTCATGAACAGGGCCGCCAGACCCTCACTGCGCGTGTGCACGTCAATGGGGAAATTCCGCGCGCCCTTCAGGTGGCCGGCGGCCTGAACGGACGATTTACGCGATACGCCCAGGTACTGCTCCACGGAGCGCGCGTCGACAAGCGCCGCACCTTGCTTCATGGCGGCTTCCACATCGTCCACTTCGGCGATGAGTTCGCGCCGCTCGGCGGTGGCCTGCCAGTCACCGGCGCCCGACTTGGCCGCGTCTGTACTGACGTCGTAGCCGGCCTGTAGCCAGGCGGTATTGCCGCCGTTGAGAATGGCGACGTCGTCTTCCCCGTAATACTTGAGCGTCCAGTAAACGCGCGCGGCGCCGTCCATTTCGTGGAAGCTGTCGCCGGGATTGGTCAGGACGATCGGCCGGCCCGCCGGGATCCCCGCGTCCTGCATCAGCTTTTCGAAAACGGCCTTTTCGGGTACGCGCTTGCCGATCGTCTTCCCCTGCACGTTGCGGTCCACGCGCAGCAGGTTGTAGTCCAGCAGCTTCGCGCCCTCGATATGGCCGCCCGGCCGCTCGAGCTGCTTTTTGCCGTCCTTGTCGGCCTGGTATTCGGGAGACAGGGTGAACCCTCTCGGCCAGCTGCGAACGTCCACCACGGTCACGCCGGCGAGGTTGGCTTTCAGCCAGGCGGGGTCGACGAGCGGCCCGGGTAGTTTCGCGGCCTGCGCCTGCTGCGACACACAGGACAACATCAGCGTGGCGGCTGTCAGCGTGGCAAACACGCCGGTGAATAGCCTCATCCTCATTGCTTTTCCTCCGACCGGATGACCGGTGATTTCGTTAGGGCGTTTGACCGGCGCGCTAGGCGGCCTGCGCGTCCAGATCGAGCACCTCGTCTGCAAGCGAAAGCCGTGTGGCCGTCAGGACATGCATGCGCCGGTCCTCCAGCAGATTGGGTCTGGAGCCGCCCGCCGCCATGGCTGCCAATCGGGTGTCTCGCGCAGCAATAATGCGCCGCAGGCGGGGCCAGAATAGAATCACCGCACACTGTAACCAGCGGCTCACCAGCGGGCTCGCCTGGCTCGCGCGCGTGTCGAACTGACGCAGCCGTGCCAGTACCTGATCGGCCGGGGCCCACTGCTCATCGGTGACCCAGCGGTTGGTCGTGAAGGCCCGGACCGGCATGCCGCGCGCGTCCACCGACAATCCGACCAGATGGGTCAGCCTACCGGGGTCAGGCTCGGCAAACAGGTGGAAATGACCGTGTTCACCCCAGTGACGGGGCATGTCGGCGTGGCCGTGGTAGAAATAGCGGTAACCCTTGCCGCGCGCGTCGTCAGCCGGGAAATGTTGGTACTCCCTAGGTTGAGCGCACGCGCCCATCAGCACCGACAGGATCGACTCACCCTGCTCGGCAAGCTGCTGCACTACCTGCATCAGGCCGGCAGCTGCGGCCCGCCGCTCCTGCTGACTGATCGATATGCCGGCCGGGCCGCCCACGTCGCAACAGGTACGCGGCGTCCGGTGCTCAGCGCCCCGCGCAGGGGTTCGACGGGCGCTTGGGCGCACCCGCACAGGGATTTGACGGCCGCTCCTGCGCGCTGTCTGCCGACGACTGATTCGAAGACCCGCCGTCACCGGACGAGCATCCCGCCATGGACGCCACCGATCCTACGGCAAGGGCCATGGCGGACAGCTGGGCCGCCAGTTTGCGTGATTGTCTGCTTGCCACCGTTCTACTCCGTTCTCGCTCGCGTCTTTGTTATCTGAATGTTCAGGCGTTGCCGGCAGCCGTGCCAGACACACCATCGGCATCACGCTGTTCGCGCTTTTCCGCCTCGGTCGGCCTGGGCCGCGGTGCGCGCGTGGTCAGGTAACCGACCACGGCGGCCACCCCCGTGAGCATCAACAGCACCACGATGGTGGGGATACCCAACAGCTCGGGCACGGTCTGCGCTTCCGGTGCAGGCAGTGCGGTCAGCATCGGTTCGATGGCGTCATAGGCGCCCGCAAAAACCACGGTGCCGAGGATCAGGCCGATGAAGAACACAAGGCCGTCCATGTGACCGGAACAAAAGCCGACCACTGACGTACCCGGGCAGAATCCGCCAACAGCCATGCCGGCCCCCACGCCCACGCCGCCGAGCAGAGTGGCGTAGATGAAGGCGGACGGAATGAAGATGTCGTACTGCCCCACTACGCCCACCATCTGCAGCGCGAACAGCCCGAACGCGCAGACCAGAATGGCGGTGAACATCACGTTGAACACGGTCCAGTCCTTGAAGCGCAGCTGACCTGTCAGCTTGCAGGCACTTGCAAAACCGGCGCGCTCCAGCGCGAAACCGAAGACCAGGCCGCAGGCCAGGCCGGAAATAATCATGCTACTCATTACCAATACCTCTTCATGAACAGGCCGATGCCGGCGCCCGTTACAAAGAAACCGATGAGAAAGAGAAAGCCGGCGGTTGCCAGCGTGGCCGAGCCGGACAGACCCAGCCCGCTGGTGCAACCCAGCGACAGACGCGCGCCAAAACCGGCGAGCATGCCGCCGGCGAGCGCCAGCACGGTCCGCTTGCCGTTGCCGAGCTTTGTGGGGCCACCGAACTGGAACCGGAATCGCCCCGCCGTCATGGCGCCGATGAGCGCGCCGACGGCCAGGCCGATCATCTGCCAGGTAATCCACGCATTCAGCGGGTTGTTACCGCCGGACAGCAGCCCCCCGAAATAGGCGTTCGATTCGGCTGCCTGGCCGGCGACGGCCTGCGAGCCCTTCGCCGCGAGCGCGGTCGAAAAGCCGCTTGCGCCCATGCCGTGGCCGGTCCACACGAAGGCCATCAGCAACCCTACGCCCAGCAGTCCGCCGGCCACGAAGGGATTCCAGTAGGGCTTTGGTTGATTCTGCATACACCCCTCCTCCAGATCCGTTGTGCTCAGGGGCGCCGCCTGATCTTGTTTAATCTGTCGCTGGCGGCTACGCATACCCCTGTCGGTATAGGTATGGATAGCACAGGGTGTCAGGAGCGTCAAACGCCCGGTTATATCGTTAGCGCGTTGGGCTATTTAAACCGCAGGCAACGGCGGCGATCCGGCATATGGCGCCGCAGACCGAGTGGCCAACGGCGTAATCAGGCGGCTACAGCGGGATGCACAAGCCGTCGCGAGCCTCGATCAGCTCACCGGGCCACGCCGCTCCGATACGCTGCTTGTGCTGCGCCTTGTCCCGCAGGCTGCGCGCCATCCAGTGACCGAGCAGCAGGCGCTCGGGCGCAGCATCGGCCACTGCCCGGGCGATATCGCGGGGGCGGGCATGCAGCGCCATCGGCTCGTCTCGCTCGCCAATCGCAATGGGCATGACCAGCAAATCCGCCCCCTCGGCCATCCTGATGAAATAATCGGTACTCAGGTTCTGATCGCCGCTGATGGCAATGCGCCGTCCGTCCACCTGCAGCAGATAGCCCAGCGTCGGCACGGGGCCGTGGTGCACTCCGACGGCGGACACCGACAGGCCCGGCCGCTGCAGCACGGCGGCCGGTTCGGCACTGGTCGATGGAATGGTCAGCGGCTCGAGCATGGGGAGCGACTCGTCCTGCCCGTCCAGCAGCCCGTGCAGGTAGGCGAACGCGCCGGCCTTGCGATCAAACAGACGGTGCAAAAAGGCGTCCAGCGACGGCCAGATGCCGTCGCCGTCCGGCCCCGACACCGCCAGGGGGCGCGTTCTTGGCGAAAAATACAGCCCTTTCAGCAGGGCCGGCAGGTCAGCGCTGTGATCCGTATGAAAATGCGTCAGGGCTATGATTTCCAGATCGGCCAATCGGGCGTCCGCCGCGCCGAAACGCTGAAACACCCCGCCACCGGCATCCACAAGAGCGACAGCCTTGCCCTTGCGCCAAAGCAGATAGCCGGCGGACGCACGCGCATCGTCGGCAATCGGGCCACCCGAGCCCAGGACCTCCAGCGCAAGCGCCTGGTCACGACAGGCGGCGCCGGCGGCCAGTACGGCACTCGATCCAGCCAGGCACAACGCGAAGAATAGTGTTTTCATGGCAATCTGCCGCAGGGAAGTCACAATAACCGGACCGGATCGACGCCCGATTCATGACAGGCCGCCGCCCCATCGAATCAATTTTGATCTAATACCCCCTAGGGTATATAGTCTGAGCGCGTGCTGCGCCGCAATCCAGCACCCCGCCAAGACGGAGGACTTATGCTTTTCAGACAGCTTTTCGACAAGGAATCCAGCACCTATACCTATCTGATCGCCTCCGGCCGCGGCCGCGAAGCGCTGATCATCGATCCGGTCAAGGAGCTGACGCAAACCTATCTGGATCTGATCAACCAGCTCGACCTGAAGCTGGTCCGCGCCATCGACACCCATACCCACGCCGACCACATCACCGCGCTGGGTGAGCTGCGCAAGGCCACCGACTGCATGACGCTGATGGGCGAATTCACCAGGGCCGAATGCGTGAGTGACCACGTCAGCGAAGGCGACATCATCGACGTGGACGGCGTCAAGCTGAAATCCCTGTACACCCCCGGGCATACCGACGAGTCGTTCAGCTTCGTGCTGGACGGGGGCGGGGCGCGCGAAGACGCCGTGTTCACCGGCGACGTGCTGCTCATCCGCGGCTCGGGCCGAACGGACTTCCAGGGCGGTGACCCCTACAAGTCCTACGATTCCATCGTGAACAAGCTGTTCACGCTGGGTGACGACACGCTGGTCTACCCGGCGCACGACTACAAGGGGTTTGCGGTGTCCTCGATATTCGAGGAGCGAAACCATAATCCGCGGCTCGCCGGCAAGTCGGCAGAGCAATATGCCGACATCATGAACAGCCTGAACCTGCCCGACCCCAAACTGATGGACGTCGCAGTACCGGCGAATCTGGCCTGCGGCAACGCCGCCTGACCCTACACACGGGACAGCCATCGCGCGCTGCCGATGCAACGACCAAGGCCGGGCAATTGCCCGGCCTTTTCATTCAGCTCGAGCGGCCGAGCGGATCAGCCCAGCAGACCCTTGTTGTTCTTCAGCCCCAGCACGGCCGGCTGATTCAGCTCGCCTGGCGAAACGGTCTTGCGATCGCGCAGCCAGTTGCCCACCACATCCCAGATAGGCTCGCCCTCGACGCCCTCACCCACGGGCGCCCAGCCGGCCACCTTGTAGGTCTTTGCCGGATCAAGCGGCTTGCCGCCCAGCCGCATATCGCTGATCCGCTCGCCCGACTTCGCCAGGGGCGAGATGGCGTATTCGAGGCCGCCCACGCGGACCATATCGCCGCCCTGCTGCAGGAAGGGATCGGCATTGAACAGATTGTCGGCCACATCTTCCATGACGAACTTGATGCGCTCGCCGGTCATTTCGTTGAGCGTCGTGGCCGGATAGGTGATACCGACCTGCGCCATCAGATCTTCCATGGTGATCTCGTCACCCGGCAGCAGCGACGGCCCCCAGCGGAAGCCGGGCGAGAACGCGATCTCGGCGTCCTTCACGTCCATGAGCGCGTCCAGAATGAGCTGGTCGAAGCTGCCGTTGAAGTTGCCGCGCCGGTAGAGCAGACCGTCGGTGACCGCCAGCGTCTCGCCGAGCTTGTCGGCGTGCGGGGCGCGAATCGACTCGATCAGGGCGGCCATGTCCCTGTCGGCCGGCAGCAGGTCGGAAAACACCGGCAGCAGGCGGTATTGCGCGCCTTTCACCTCGCCGTTCTTCACGTCGAAGTCGAGCACGCCGACAAACTTGCCGTTGCTGCCGCCGTTGGTGACCAGCGTGTGCCCGCCCTCGTTCTTTACCTTGATGGCTTCGGGTACGCCGTCGTGCGTATGGCCGCCCATGATGGCGTCCAGCCCCTTCACGCGGGATGCCAGCTTCAGGTCGACATCCATGCCGTTGTGAGACAGCAGCACCACCACCCGCGCGCCCGCCTTCCGGGCGGTGTCGATCTGCGTCTGCAGATCGCTTTCACGGATGCCGAAATTCCAGTCCGGGACGAAATGACTCGGATTCGCGATCGGCGTGTAGGGAAAGGCCTGACCGATGACAGCCACGGGTACACCGTTCACCTCTCGCAGGCTCTGCCCCTCGAACACCGGATCACCAAACCCGGAATCGCGAACATTCTGGGCAAGAAAGTCCACCTGGCCGTCCAGGTCATTATCGATGATATCGCGGACACGGTCGGCGCCCAGGGTGAATTCCCAGTGGCCCGTCATGATGTCCAGCCCAAGCGCCTTGCTGGCGTCCACCATGTCCTGGCCCTGCGTCCAGAGCGCGGTAGCCGACCCCTGCCAGAGATCGCCGCCGTCCAGCAGCAGCGCACCCGGACGCTCCGCCCGAAGCTGCTTGATCAGCGTGGCCAGATGCGCGAAGCCGCCGACCCGGCCGTAGCGCTGCGCCGCCGCAGCGAAATCCAGACAGCTGAAGGCGTGCGCATTGCGGCTGTCGGCCTGGATGTCGAAGTGCTTGAGCAGGTGCTCGCCGACGAGATGCGGCGGCCGATTGCGCGCCGCGCCCACCCCGATGTTCTCCGACGGCTCGCGAAAGTACAGCGGCAGCAGCTGGGCATGCGTATCGGTGGTATGCAGCAGGTGCACGTTGCCGTAGCGCGGCAGCGCGTAGAAATCGTCGCTGGCCATGCCCTGACCGGCCAGCGCACGGCTCAGCGGCAGACCGGCCGCCGCGGCGGCGGCCAGCATCTGCAGAAACTCGCGGCGTTGCATGGCCTGCCCCTATTCGGCTTTGTTGACGGGCGAGGCCGGATCGAGCAGCAGCGCCATTACGTGGCGGATCTGGTCCGGCGTCAGGATGCCGGCCTCGCCAAAGCGGGGCATATGCGAGCACACCATATAGGCGTGGGGATTCCAGATCTTGCCCCAAGTGTACTTCAGCATAGCTTCCGACTGGCCGCGCTGGCCATAATTGCGCAGCGACGGGCCCATGGTGCCGTAGGCCACTTCGCCGGCTGCCAGCTCGTGGCAGGCGTAGCAGTTGCCGCCGTTGGGATCGTCCGGATCATCGCTATACTGCATACCGCGGCCGTTCTGCGCGATGGCCTCGCCCTTTTTCCAGTCGCCCAGATAATTGCCGTCTTCGGGAAACTCGATCGCGGCCATAGCGGCTTCGCGCAGCTTGCCGGCTTGGTCGCCGGCGCGGTCTTCGGCATTGCTGCAGGCGATCTGCAGCGAATCCTGGTCCAGACGGTCCAGCCCCACGCCGTTACGGGCCTGCATGGAGGTCCGCAGGATGGCGTCGGGGTCGGGCGCCATGACGGCGGAAGCCGCGTTCGTATCGCTGGCTGCATCGGCCTGTGCGCCCTGTTCGGTATTGCCGGACGCATTGCCGGCCTGCGCCTGCGGGTTCGTCGACGCGGCGGATTGCTCGCCGTTCCCGCCCTGACCGCAGCCGGACATCAGCGACAGCGCGAACAGGCTGATCATCAAGCGTTTCATCATGGCGCGCTCCTATCGCTTCAGGCCGGGTGCGTCCATGCTGCCACCCTCGGCATTGACGCCCATGTACATGAGTAAGTCCACAACGGCCTCGGACCCCGGCTGCAGTTCGGGCAGACGCTGCTGGCGGGCGCAGTTGCGCATGCGCCAGCCCATGGTGCGAACCACGCCCTGGGAAATCCGATACGCCGGCCACGTGGTGTAGGTTGCCCGGGCGCCCTCGGCTTCGGTGAGATTAGGCAGCGACTGCAGCCGAATGCGCTTGTCGCTCTGCCGGTGACAGGTGGCGCAGGAGAAATCGTAAGGGCCGGCACGATGGTAAAAGAGCGCCTCGCCGGCCTTGTACGCCGCCTTTTCCTCGGGATGGGATTGCGGCACCGCCACTTTCGACCCCTGGGATGCATCGGCAACATAGGCCACGAGTGCCTCCATCTCGGTGCCGTTGTCGCCGGCGCCGGAGTAGATGCCCTCGATGATTTCCTCCCGCTTGAAGCCCTGCAGCTCGACCATGCAGTGAATCAGCCGGCCTTCCAGGTCCATGACGCTGTCGGTGTCCTCGAAATAGCGCGGCAGCTGCCCGTAGACGTTTTCCACCACGCCGGGCCCCTGCCCCAGGTCACACTGCTCCAGCGACACGTTTTCGGGCCCGCGGGCCTGCGTCCACAACTCCGAGCCTTCATCCACGATGAAGATGGCCGGGTTGTCGTCACCAAACATGCTCCGGTATTCATCGAATGTGTCGTCCTGGGCCTGCGCCAGGCCGACCGCGAGCAGCGCACCGCCCAGCAGTCCGCCCATCATCCGTCCACTCATTGCCATAGCTGATCCTGCCTGCGCGACACCTGCCCCTAGCCGATCTTGGCTTCGGTGCTCGCCGTCTCGCCCTTGTTGTCTGTCCAGCTCACTTTCACGGTATCGCCCTTCTTGGCGTCCTTGATGCGGAAGGACAGGTAGGGGTTTTGCGAAATCGCGGCGCCCCACTGCGCGGCCATCACGGTCCGATCGCCCAGGGTCGCCATGACCTCCTTGATGTAGTGCGCCGGGATGGGCTTGCCTTCACTGTCCTTGCGCTGCCCGGTTTCCATCGGGTGCTGCATCAGTACCTTGACTTCCGCGACGTCGCCGCTCATGCGGGCGCGCATTCTCATCCGTCCAGCCATTGTTCTATCTCCTGTGTGTTCTGTGGGAATCGACCTGGCGCCGCGCGTCAGCCGCCGCAGCCGCCCAGCGTGACCTTGGTCTGGCTGCTGGCCTTGTAGAGCTTGCCGTCAGCCTCGACCAGCGCGTAGATGTTGCCCGTTTCGGCGACCTTGACCCGGGTCTGAATAAACGGCTCGGTGCCCTCGGGGATCATGAACATGGCGCTCATGGGATTCGGATTTTTCTCCACCAGCACCGAGATTCGCGTGGTTTTGGGGAGCTTGCTGGTCACGCTGATCGGCACCACTGCGCCGTTTTCCGCAATATCCGGTGTCTCCAGCTCGATCTGGTCGCTCTCGGCGGCCGAATCGCCCAGGGCGGTCATTGCGCCCTGCGGATCGGTGGCCTCGAAGGCCTTTTCGGGCCGGGACATGGCGGCCAGCGCGCGCAGCGGCACCATGCCCGCCGCGGCCAGGGCCGTTGCAGCGCCAACGGCTTTCAGCAGCGATCTTCTGTATGCATCCATCGTGTTTTCCTCGGTGTTCGCGTTCGGGGTGAATGTTGTGCGTATCGGACCGGGCCGCGAAGCGCTAGCCCTCGCCGGCCAGCCATTCGGCAATGGCTTTCAGGTCTTCGTCGGACAGATTGGGCTGCGGCGGCATGGGGATGCTGCCCCAGACGCCCGAGCCGCCCTGGCGGATTTTCTCGGTGAGATAACCGACCGCCTCATCGTGATCGGCGTACTTGTCGGCAATGGCCTTGAAGCCCGGCCCGACGATCTTGCCTTCCATCTGGTGACAGCCCATGCAGCCGTTGGACTGCAGCGCTTCGGTGGGCGGGGCGGCACTGGCACTGTCGGTGGCGGTGTCCTGCGTCTGCGCACTGGCCACCTGCACCGGCTCGGCGGCATCCTCGCCCTCGCCCGTGTCGACACCGGGGAAAGGCGAATAGGCGCGCATCTGATTGGCCAGATTGCCGTTGGCGCCGGCCGCGTGATCCGGCAGCGACGAGGTCACCTTGACGGCTTTCGCACAGTCATTCATGCAGGCCACGTTGTGCGTGTCCGGCTCGCCGTCCACCGTCCACAGACCATGCTCGCGCGTCATGCCGTTGCGGTTGGGCATGCGCGCCTGAACCTCGGCAATATTGTCGTTCGAGAGCTCGAAATCCGAATCCACGATGTAGGCCAGATTCAGCAGATAGGCCAGAACGGCATAAACCTCGTCATCCGACAGGGACTTCGGATTGTTCCAGGGCATGGCTCTGTGGATGTAGTCGCACAGGGTGGAGAGCGTGGCCACTTTCATGAAGGTGGTGCGCTGGGCGCCGCCGTTGGCCAGACTGGCCACCCGGCCCTTCTCCATGTCTGCCTCGGTGATATTGCCCAGCACCAGCGGCGTGAAGACCTCGTTCGAGTCACCAAAATCGCCGTGGCAGCTGGCGCACTGGGCGAGCCAGATTTCCTCGCCCTCCAGCACCGTGCCGGCGCCTTCGGGCAGCCCCTTGAAGTCGGGGCGCACGTCGATATCCCAGGCCCGGATTTCCGCCTCGGTGGCGGCGCGTCCCAGCGACGCATGCTGGCCGCTGTGCGGGCTGGTCCTGACCGGCGCATCCGACTGGGCCGTGTTGGCGCTGACCGCCGAGTCGCCAGTGATGGCCGAGGTGGCGCTCTGATCACAACCGACCGTGCCGAGCAGCAGCAGGCTGCCGAAGGCCATGGCCAACCATCCAGGCGCCAGGGCAGACCTCGGCACGGGGTCTGTTTGCGCTACAGCAACTTCATCCATGGCTCCTCCGCCATCCAACTCGCTCTTTTTTCTGCTGACCGACCGCGTAGCTTCCGGTAGCGGATCGCTGTCAGTACATGCCGCAGCACGCTTGCCGCTGACTGACTTGTCGCGTATACCCCCTAGTGTATCCCACAGTTGCTCGGATCATGCAAGTTGGTTGTCGAAAAAACCGCCTGAATCTAATTGCTTCGCTGCTGCCGGTCATGCTGGCAATACTGGCAACCGGGTGCAGCATGCATGCCTTGATTAAGCCGGGAGAGGATTCGGCCTCGGTCGAGATTACCGCCACGCGCATCACCGACCGGGCCTGGTACTTCCGGGGCGAGTCGGGCATGGCTTCACAGGCCAACCGCGGCTTCATGAGCAACGCCGGTTTTGTCGTCACCGGCGACGGCGTGGTGGTTTTCGACGCGCTGGCCTCGCCCGCGCTGGGTCGCGCGATGCTTCGCGAGATTGGCCGGATCACTGATCAGCCCGTCAAGTATGTTGTCGTGAGCCACTACCACGCCGACCATTTCTACGGCCTGCAGGCATTCAAGGCTCAGGGGGCAGCCATTCTTGCCGATCAGGCCGGACAGGCCTATCTGAACAGTGATGCGGCGCGCGAGCGGCTGGCGCAGCGCCGCGAGGCTCTGGGTCCGTGGGTGGACGCGAACACCCGGCTGGTCGCCGCGGATCGCTGGCTGCGCTTGTCGCCCGAAGAGCCCATGACTTTCGAACTGGGCGGCCAGACTTTTCGCGTGATGAGCGCTGCCCACGCCCACGCCCCCGGCGATCTCATGCTCTACGTGCCCGGACAGTCGCTGCTGTTTGCCGGGGACGTGTACGCCACCGGGCGTCTGCCCTTCGTCGTCGACGGCAATAGCCGGCAGTGGCTGGATGCCATCGACCGTATTGCCAGCGCCGCCCCCGAACATGTCGTGCCCGGCCACGGGCGGGTATCGGATAACGTCGAGCGCGATGTTCAGTTGACCCGGCGCTACATCGAGTACCTGCGCAAGACCATGGGCGCGGCCGCGGATAATCTCATGACGTTCGAGCAGGCCTATGCCGAGACGGACTGGTCCGCGTTCGAGAAACTGCCGGCCTTCGCTGAAGCCAACCGACGTAACGCCTACAGCGTGTTTCTTGAAATGCAGGAGGATTCTTTCGGCGAATCAACGCCCGATGCCCCGTGATCCCGACCGGCACGCAGGACAGTCGGCCGGCCCACGTGCTATACCGGCAGGGGTATCAATGGCTGCTCTGCAAGGAGGCAGAACATGAAACGCACAACCAGTGACCGCCGCCGACAGATTCTGCGGCGCATGGCCGGCCTGACGGGACTCGCGCTGGTGCTGCCGGCCAGCGCCGGTGAAACCCCGAAGGGCAGGAAATCCGGCCCGGGCGTGGTCTATCACGTGGATGACACGGCGACCCAGGCCATCGCGGCCATTCGCAACATTCGCAACCATCGCGAGCAGGCACCCGGTCTGCCGATCCGCGTGGTCACGCTGGCCAACGGCATCGACTGGCTGCTCGAAGGCGCTCAGGATGACCGCGGCAACGACTACGCCGCGCTGATCGACGGCCTGATGTTCGACGGCGTGAGCTTTGTCGTCTGCCGCAACACGCTGGACACGCGCGAGCTGTCCGAGGACGACGTGCATTTCGGCGTGGAACTGGTGACCTCGGGCGTACACGAAATCACGCGGCTGCAGCTCGAACAGGGCTACGCCTACGTCAAGCCATGATGCGCGGCGTCCTGCTGTTCTGGATGGCGCTTTTCACGTTGCCCCCCGCAGTCGCCGGCGACACGCAGCTGCTCATGTTCGAACTGCCCAACTGCGCGGCCTGCGCCGCATTCGAAGCCGATGTGGGCGGGACTTACGACCAGACGGACGAAGCAAGCGTCGCGCCCCTGCGCAGACTGCCTTTCGGCAGCGACCCGCCGGGCATAGCGCTGAACGGCGAAGTGCAGGTGTCGCCCACCTTCGTGCTGATCAGACAAGGTCGGGAAATCGATCGGTTCGTCGGTTATACCCGGGACGAAGCCTTCTGGATGTCGCTCAACCGCCTGCTCAACCAGCTGGACTGAGCGCCTCGGTCACGGGGCGCTGCCGGCTGGCGGGGTCGGCTCGGCGGGCGCGGTCGGCGGCGGTCTACGAGTCTCGGACATCCGGTTCATCACCCGCTGGATGACCACGGGGGCCAGCGAGGTGGCCCACTGCTGGCCAGCCGTCAGCGTCTCGCTCATCAGTTGCGGCATGAGCATCGCCGCCTTCTGGCCCGTCGGCGTCTGGTAGAAGGCCGTCAGTTCCGCCAGTTCCTCTTCGTTGAAATGCCGCGCGTACACCGGATACAGCTTCATCATCAGCGAGAACTGGTTCTCCTCCACCACCGCCATGGTTTCCTGCTCGATGATCTGCATCGCCCGCGGCCGGTCGGTCGCGCCGGTGCCGCCAAGCAGAAACTCCACCTGCCCCAGAAATTCCCGAGCGTACTGGGCGCCCAGGGCCGCCATGTCCATGGTTTCGAACAACTGCTCGAGCGCCTGCTGTTCGGCCTGGCTGACCTGATCCGTCACCGACGGCGGCGGCGTGGCGGTACGGCCCTGTGTCTGCCCCGTGGCGGGGAGCGGGGCGGTGGACGCCATCAGCGTCGACAGCAGCAGCAAAGTCCGGTAGCGCATAAGGCCTGTATCTCCTGGCGGATCGATATCCGCGCCGGGTGTGGTGTTCCAACCGGCGGCAGTCTAATGTAGTCACATGAGCCGCGGCTGAATGCAGTGCCGCCGGCCCTGACAGGCAGCCCGGTCAGAAGGCTGCATTATCAAATCGTGCGAGATGAGCCATGAACCGATTCGGGGCAAGCATTGACGCTTCACTGTTGACGTTCTGTCTATACGCGCCCGTGGCGCAGGCAGCGAACGGCTCGGTGATCAACGGCTGGGGGACCAGCGCGCGGGGCTACGCCGGGGCAGGCGTCGCGCTGGCCGAGGACGCGATGACCATCGCCAACAACCCCGCCGGGCTGGTCGGCCTGAAAGGCCGCGGCATCCAGCTGGGCGCCACGCTGATCAAGACCAAGCAAACCTTCGAGGCCGGCGAATTTCCGCCGCCGGCCGGGCCCCTGCCACCCGGCGCGATGCCGCTCACGCCCGGCACGCGATATTCGGACCCGGACGTGCCCGCCGAGATTGGCGGCGTATTCCCCGTGCCGTTTGCGGCGGCCAATTGGCGGCTGAGCCCGCGGCATGCGGTGGGTCTGGCGGTCTACGGCAACGGCGGCACCAACATCAACTACAAGGATTTCGACAATCCGAACTGTCCACCCGGGAGCACGGGACGGGGCATTCTGTGCTCCGGCGAAACCGGGTCCGATATTGCGCAGGCGTTCATTGCACCCGCCTACGCCTATCAGCCCAACCGCTGGCTACGGCTGGGTATCACGCCACTGCTGGTGATCCAGAGCTTCGAAATCCGCGGCCTCGGCGCGTTTGCACCGCTGTCCAGCGACTCGGACAAGCTGACCAACAACGGCCACGATATTGCCCTGGGATACGGGGTGAAGGCCGGCCTGCAGGCGCAGCTGCTCGACAGCCTGGCCCTGGGCATCACCCTGCAAAGCCGTATCGACATCGAGGAACACGACAAGTACGCCGGCTTGATCGCCGAGCAGGGCGACCTGGACGGGGCGCCCTATTTCCAGATCGGCCTGGCCTGGGACGCCACTCAGCGCCTGACGCTTCTCGCCGACGTGCAGCGGCACTACTTCTCGAAAGTCCGCGGTTACGCCAACGAGGGCGTCAGCACCGGCCGGTACGGTGATGATGACGGACCGGGATTCGGCTGGCGGGACGTACCCGTCTACAAGATCGGCCTGCGCTATCGGGCCTCCGACCGGTGGGTATTCCGCGCCGGTTACGCCGATAACGAATACCCGGTGACACCGGATAATGCCCTGGCCAACTTCCTGTCCAACGCGGTTTTCGAAGAGCACTACGCCCTCGGGCTGACCTGGTCACCCGGTCCGCGCAACAGCTTTGACGTGACCGTCAACTACAACCCGCCGCAGCGCAATTTCGGACCCAACCCCTTTTACCCGCAGCAAACCATTCAGCAGACCAACCGAATCTACACCCTCGACCTGGCCTGGACGCGCCATTTCTAGGCGCCGCGGCGGCGCGCTTCAACGATCGGCGACACCCGCGCCGAAGATGGACAGGTCGTAGTTGCCGCCCTTCGCTCGAGCCGCCTTATAGGCCGGCCTGTCCTGCAGCCGCGCGAGGTAGGCCTGCAGGGCTGGATAACCGCCCAGCCGGCCGCGGGCCTCGCCGAACTCCAGCGCAAACGAGATATTTACATCTGCTGCGCTGAACGCATCAGCCACCAGATAGTCATGGCGCGCAAGCCGCTGTTCGGCATGCGCGAATGCCGTATCGGCCTCGCCCTGAATGAAACCCGTCAGGCCCTCGTTGTCCGTGCCCGTTGCCGCGGAAATCAGGTCGTAGACCAGCGGCGGCATCATCGAGCCTTCCACGAAATGCATCCACTGCTGGTACTCCGCGAAGTGCGGTGAATCCGGCCCGTGGGCCAGACGCCCGCCCGCCTTGATCTGCGTCAGGTATTCAATGATGGCGCCCGACTCGACAATACACTGACCGTCGTCCTCGATAATCGGCGACTTGGCCATGGGCAGCGTCTGCCCCATCTGCGCCGGCGCCCGGAGCGTCTGCGGATCGCGCGAATAGGTCTCGACGCTGTAATCCAGTCCCAGCTCTTCCAGCAGCCAGAGAATGCGCAGCGAGCGGGATTGTTCCAGGTGGTGGAGCTTGATCATGAATGCATGCCTGCAGGTGGTCGCACGAATCCGCCGCCCGAGCGGTCGGGTGGCGGCGCCAATGATTACGTTATATTCGCGGCTGGCAAACGCGCATACAACAATTGAGAGAGGAGACGCGCAGCATGCACATTACCCAATGGATACTCCGGGCGGCCCAGCAACACGCCGGCCACGAGGCCGTGGAGCACGACGGCGTCGTGCGCAACTGGCGGGAAACGGCCGACCGCGTCATGCGGCTGGGTGCCGCGCTGCGACACGCCGGCGTGTCTGCAGACGAACCGGTGGGCCTGCTGGGTATCAACAGCATCGAGTATTACGAGGCGCTGTACGGCATTCCCGCCATGGGCGCCTGGATGGTGCCACTCAACATCCGCTGGGCGGTGCCCGAGCTCAAGTACTCGCTGACCGATTCCGGCTGCCGGACGCTGATGTTCGACAAGGCGTTTATCGACACCACCGCCCGGCTGCGCAGCGAAGAGGTTCCGGTCGAACAGTACCTGTTCATGGGCCCCGCCGAAGACTGCCCCGACTGGGCCGAGTCGCTCGAAAAACGCATGCAGCAGGTCGCACCGCTGAATGATCTGGTCATCGCGAAAGACGGCATCGCGGGCATCTACTACACCGGCGGCACCACCGGTTTTCCCAAGGGCGTCATCCAGACCCACACCGCCCTGTTCGCCAGCTCCATCAGCGTGGCCGCGGAGCTGGACCTGAACGAGTACAGCGTGGGCCTGCATACGGCGCCCATGTTTCACATGGCGGATCTGGCCAGCAATTTCGCGCTGACCATCAAGTGCGCCAAGCACGTCTTTCAGCCGGCCTTCGACCCGGCCGGTTTTCTGGAGGTGTGCGAGCGTTATGGCGTTACCGTGACCATTCTGGTGCCGGCGATGGCGCAGTTGGTGTTCGATCACCCCGATTTCGCAGCCGATCGCCTGCGATCGCTGGATTGGCTGCTCTATGGCGGCTCGCCCATGCCGGAAGGGCTGGTGCGGCGGATCATGAAAACGCTGCCGGACCTGAAACTGCAGCAGGCCTATGGCCAGACCGAGCTGTCGCCCGTGGCCACCATCCTCAAGGCGGCGGACCACCGGATCGACGGCGACAAGGCCTACCTGCTGCGCTCGGCCGGACAGGCCACGAGCGTGGTGCAGCTCAGCATCCAGGACGAGAACAATACCCTCCTGCCCACGGGCGAGATCGGCGAGGTCTGCGTGCGCGGACCCAACGCCATGCTGGGCTACCTGAATAAACCCGACGCCACCGCCGAGACCATCATCGATGGCTGGGTGCACACAGGCGATGCGGGCTATCTGGACGAGCAGGGATTCCTGTTCATTGTCGACCGCACCAAGGACATGATCGTGTCGGGCGGCGAGAACGTCTATTCCTCTGAAGTTGAAAGCGCGGTGTCCACCCATCCCGACGTGGCGCAGGTGGCCGTGGTCGGCATTCCCGACGACAAGTGGGGCGAGGCCGTGCACGCCATCGTGGTACCAACCCCGGACGCCGCGCGCGATGGTGACGCCATCATCGCGCATTGCCGCGAAATGATCGCCGGCTACAAATGCCCCAAGTCGATCGAATTCCGCGACGAGGCCCTGCCGCTGTCGGGCGCCGGCAAGGTGCTCAAGCGCGAGCTGCGGGCGCCCTTCTGGGAAGGCCGGGAAAGAGGGGTCAACTAGCCGCCGTCGAGGTCGCCGGCCGCGGGTGGCTTTGCCGTCACCTGCGGCCAGCGGCTAGACTCGCAATCCGAAAAGAAGACTTATCTGTTCCAGCCAATCCACCGGTGCCGGGGAGTCCCATGTCCGACGAAACGATTCTGAGCCAGATTTACCACTGGGAAGAGAGCGTGCCCGACCGGGTGCATTTCGTGCAGCCCACCGGCGGCGGCCACGTCACCGAATACCGCTGGGGTGAAATCGGCGATCAGGTGCGCCGCATGGCGGCCTATCTGCAAAGCCTCGAGCTGCCCCCCAAAAGCCAGATCGCCCTGCTGGGCAAGAACAGCGCGCACTGGATGATGGCGGATTGGGCCATCTGGATGGCCGGCCACGTCACCGTGCCCATCTATCCCACGCTCAACGCCGATTCGGTGCAGTACATTCTGCAGCACAGCGAAGCGAAGCTGCTTTTCGTGGGCAAAATGGACGACTGGGACGCCATGAAGGCCGGCGTGCCGGACGATCTGCCGGGCGTGGCCCTGCCGCTGTCGCCCGGCAGCCTGCCCTACCCGCGCTGGGATGACCTGATCGGCCAGCACGAACCGGTGACCGGAAAGCCGGAACGCTCGCTCGACGAAATGGCCACCATTGTCTATACGTCCGGCAGCACCGGCCGTCCCAAGGGCGTCATGCACAGCTTCGGCTCGTTCAAGGCGGCCGGCGAGCGCTTTCGGGAGGTGCTGCCCACCTCGCCGGAAGACCGCATGCTGTCCTACCTGCCGCTGGCGCACGTCTACGAGCGCGTCGCCGTGGAAAACGCGTCGACCTATCAGGGCTTTACCGTCTACTTCGCCGAAAGTCTCGACACCTTCGTGCAGGACCTGCAGCGTGCCCGGCCCACCGTGTTCCTATCGGTTCCGCGTCTTTGGACCAAGTTCCAGATGGGCGTCAACGAGAAGCTGCCGCCGAAGAAGCAGAAAATCCTGCTGATGCTTCCGGTCATCGGCAATCTTGTTCGCAAGAAGATACTGACGCAGCTCGGCCTGCAGTACTGTCGCTACGCCGGCACTGGCTCGGCGCCGCTGGCCGCCTCCACGATCAACTGGTACCGCGACCTGGGGCTCGACCTGCTGGAAGGCTACGGCATGAGCGAGGATTTTGCCGTCTCGCACCTGACGCGACCCGGCGAAGCCAAGGTGGGGTATGTGGGCCGGCCAGTGCCGGGAGTACAAGCCCGCATCACCGACAGCGGCGAACTGCTCGTCAAGAGCCCGGCGCAGATGATGGGCTACTTCAAGCAGCCGGAAAAAACCGCCGAGGAATTTACCGAAGACGGCTTCTTCAAGACCGGCGACCTGGCGCAGTACGACGACGACGGCCGCCTGCGGATTACCGGGCGAGTCAAGGAACTGTTCAAGACCGCCAAGGGCAAGTACGTGGCGCCCGCCCCCATCGAGAATCGCATGGCCAGCCATCCGAGCATCGAGGTGATCTGCGTCAGCGGCGCCAACCAGTCGGCGACATTCGGTCTTGTGCTCCTGTCCGAGCCCACGCTGGACGCCCTGCAGAACGGCAAGACCGACCGGGCCGCCCTGGAAAGCGAACTGTCCGACAAGATGGCCGAGACCAACAAGGCGCTGGACCCCCACGAGCAGCTGCAGTTCCTGGTCATCGTCAAGGACAGCTGGAGCATCGAGAACGGCTTTCTCACGCCGACGATGAAGATCAAGCGCAACGTCATCGAAGCGCACTACGAAGACAAGGTTGACGACTGGTTCAGCCGTGGCGAGCGAATTATCTGGGAGGCGTGACCGCTGTCCTTGCCCCCGACTCGTCCGTCGCAAGGCGCAGCGCGAGTCTGGCGGTCTCGCGGCCGGACTGGCTCACCAGGAAGCGCCACTCGTCGGCGCGGGTCGATGGCTCGGCGTGAAGCGCGAAGGGCTGATCCAGTTCGGTGAACCGCTTGAACTCGGCACTGCCCCCCGTACACCGGATGGCGCCATGCCCCGCAGCCTGTGCCGCGACCTGTAGCGCGCAGTCATACAGCTGCGCGGCGTTGACGTGATCACCCGAGCCCGTGTGAAAGCGGTGCGCGGGATGAAAGCCGTTGACCCGGCCGACCAGGCAATCCGCGCGCCAGCGGCCCGCTTCGTTCGTGATCTTCCGCAGGAACGCGTCGTGCGGCGCGATGGAGGCTGACGGCGGGTTATGGCGCGCGGCGCGCCGGGCCGCAAAATCGCCGTCGGGGAAGACGTGTCCCCGGCCACTGATGTGAAACGCCTGCGCGCCGGACCGATCCGTAAAACGGCTGTTAAAACGAATGTCGCGCGGCCCGTCCGTTTCGAGCTCGCAGTATCCCCGGGGAGAATGCCCGTCCCGTCCCTCGCCGCAGTCCCAGGTCACCTCGGTCAGCGCCGTGAACACGCCGGGTCCGAGCAGCCCCAGCGCCCAGCCCGCCGTCATGGACGAGAAATACTGATATTTCTCGACCACCACGGCATGCTGTGGCGGCAGACGAAGCCAGGGCCAGCGCGCCGTGTCCAGGTCGAAGGCCAGCCACACGCGGGCCCCCTGCCGGCGGGTCACGCGGGCGAAATTGACCGGATAGGCGAGGGTATCCGGCCGACCAGCTCGATAGGATTCGCCGCTAATCGCCCGCCAGAGCCTCGCGCAGCCGGTATTTGAGTACCTTTCCCGCCGGATTCCGGGGCAATTCATCCACGGTGTGCAGCTGCCGCGGGAGCTTGTAGCGCGCCAGACTGGCGCCGGCAAACTCGCGCAATGCCTCGAGCTCCAGCGTCTGGCCCGGCTTGAGCGCGACCACCGCTGCCACGGCTTCGCCCCACTTCTCGTCGGGCAGACCGATGACGGCCACCTCGGCGACCGCCGGATGGGCGTAGATGACGCTCTCGACCTCCGCCGGGTACACGTTCTCGCCGCCGGAGATGACCATGTCCTTGACCCGGTCACAGATGTAGAAGAAACCGTCTTCGTCGCGGTAGCCGATATCGCCGGAATGAAACCAGCCCTCGGTGTCGATGGCCTCGGCGGTGGCCTCCGGGCGATTCCAGTAGCCGCGCATCACATTGGGGCCGCGAATACAGATCTCACCCCTCTCGCCCGGCCCGAGCGGCGCACCCCCCTCACCGGCCACCTTGACCTGCGTATACATCGGCGGCAGCCCGGCTGAACCGACCTTGTCACGGGCGCTGCCCGCCGGCAGCAGCAGTGCCATGGGCGCCGTTTCGGTCAACCCGTAGCCCTGCAGAAAGTTCACGCCACGCTCCAGGAACAGCCGTATCTGCGGCTCCGGGACGGGCGCACCGCCCGCCACGAGCGTTTTCAGATGCGACAGGTCTGCGTTCTGGAAATCCGGATGCTGGCTGATGAACAGAAACATGGCCGGCACGCCAAACAGGGTGCCGACACGATAGGTCTGCAGATCGGCCAGCACCTGCCCGGGATCGAACTCGCGCTCCAGGATGATGTGCGCGCCCCGCGCGATCGAACCCAGCGTGGTGACGTTCAGGCCGCCGATGTGGAACAGCGGCGCACAGGTGAGCGATACCGGCGCGTCGATGGCGCCCGTAAGCCCCAGATTCACGTCATTCCAAAACAGATTGCCGTGCGTCAGCATGGCGCCCTTGGGTCGCCCCGTGGTGCCCGAGGTGTACATGATGATGGCCACATCATCACTGCCTACCGCCTCCACCGCCGGCAGGTCGGAGCTGCGTTCGATCAGGCCGTCCAGCGAGTGCCAGCCGCTGCGGCCGGACTCCGCCGTGATCAGCTGCCGGCAGACCAGGGTATCGGCAATCGCGCCAACCGTATCGGCCAGCCGATCATCCACGATCAGGCTGTGTACGCCGGCATCGTTGACGATGTATTCCAGTTCGGGGCCGGTCAGCCGGAAATTAATCGGCACGAACACCGCCCCGATGCTCGCGGCGGCGTACAGGGTTTCCAGAAAGGCGGGGTGATTAAACCCCAGATACCCCACCCGATCGCCCCGGCAGACACCCAGATTGCGCAGCCCCTGCGCCAGCCGCCGCACCCGCCCCGCAAACGCGCCGTAGGTCAGGGTGCGTCCCTCGAACGTAAGGGCAGGCTCTGCGACGCTGATGGAGGCCCGGGCCGCCAGTATGCTGCCCAGACCGATTTCAACCGAGTCCGTCATGCTCATTCCCTCCGGCTCAGGCAGCCGCGCAGATCGACAGCAGACCCTCTGCCTCCTGCGCGTTCCGGATGAGTGACTGCGACCACAGGGGCAGTTCCTCGATGCTCCGGTAGCCCTCGATATTCTGGCGCATCCAGTCACGATCGGGATGCGCGAAGCCCATGGCCCAATCCTGGAATCGCCGCGCGGCAATCGGCTCGACGCCGAACTCCCGGATTTCGTGATGGCGAAGGCCGACCTTGATCTGCGCAAACAACCGGCTGACTTCGGACTGCTCTCCCTCGAGAATCTGCACGAAGCTCTGGTCGGCATACAGCAGCATGCCGGTGATCTCCTGCGCCTCGTTGTACACACGGGCCGCCCCCAGCAGGTCGGTCAACACGCGGTCATCGAGCGGCCGAACCGCGCGGCTTGCATAGATCAGCTTGCAGAGCATCCGTCCTCTCCGTTCCGGCCCGCTCGCGGGCTCTTTATCATGACACCTGGCCGCCGATCACCCGCTCAATTGGTCTCATTGGGCGCCGCCCAGTCGATCGCTTCGCCCAGCAGCTTCTGGTCGCGGGCGACGAAACGCGGCCTGGTCAGCGACACCAGCAAGGGCAGCACCAGCAGCGACGTGACCATGTTGATCCCCATGATCGCCATGATCAGCAGCCCCATGTCCGCCACAAACTTCAGACCCGAGAAAAGGTACAGCGGCAGGATGCCGATTGCCATGATGCTTGCCGTGAACAGAATGGCCTTGCCGGTGGTTTGCAGGGCTCTGGCCACCGCCTGGTCCCAGTCGCCGTGCTGCAGCTGGTGCTCTTCGCAGATGCGTGACAGCAGATAGATGCCGTAATCAATGCCCACGCCCAGGCCGATGGCCGCCACGATCATGGAGTTCACGTCCAGCCCGACGCCCAGCAGATGCATGCAGGCCACCATGCAGAAGTGGGCAAGATTGACCGGAATGAGCAGCAGCAGCCCCGCGATCAGCGACCGGTAGGCCAGCGAAAACATCAGCAGGATGAAGACATCCAGCAGCAGGACCACCACGTGGTGATAACGCTTGACGACCCGGTTCACCGCCTCCTGCAGGGCAATCGTGCCGGTGCCCAGCCGCACCGTGAAGGTCGGATGATCCACCCCCACTTCCTGCACCGCCTGTCGCGCGGTCTCCAGTGCCCGGTCCACCGTTTCCTGCTTGTTGTCCGGGTACCAGAGGGAGACCGTCGCGTGCTGCGCGTCAAAGGAAATGACGTGCGAGAAATTCTTGGCGCTGGAACCCATCATGGCGCCGGTTGCCGCGGCGCTTACCGCACGCTGCCGATCGTCAATGGGAAACCACTTGGGGTTGCCGCCGTTGAACAGGCGGTTCGCCTCGGCCATGTAATCGGCGAACGACAGCGTGGCGGTGGGCGGGAAATCGCTGGTTTCCAGCTTGTCCTGCAGTTCGCGCATCACCCTGGCGGTCTCGGCATGCTGGGCCGTCCAGCTGGGGTCTTTCGGGTTCCTGGCCTCGAGCACGATCTCCAGGGTGTTGGTGCCCGGAAAATGGTCGTTGATCTGCCGCACCGCAATGTTGAATTCGCTGTCTTCCCAGAGCAGGTAGGTGCCTTCGACCGGGTTGCCGATCTTGATCTGCATGGCCGTCAGCACGGCCGCCACGGCCCCCGCCCCTACAAACACCGCGGTAACGCGCGCCTGCCGGCCGGTGGTCAACCGGCCCAGTCGCGCCAGCAGCCCGTGCAGCAGCCGGTGAAAACCGGTCATGCGCTCGCCGCGCACCATTCGGGCCACGTTGCCCGGTGGAGGCAGCGTGGCCAGCAGCAGCGAGATGAGCACCACCCCGGTGGGGATCAGCCACACCGCCCACATGCCGCAGAAGATCGCGTGCCGCACCATGGCCGGGATGGGCGCGGCGATCACCACCGAGATGCCCAACACGTCGGTAAGAATGCTCAGCACCGACGGCGCCATCATGACCCGCATGGTGATGCGCGCCGACTCGACCCGGTCACCCACCCGATCAAAAACCTCGTAGAAACGCTCGGTGAACTGCACGCTGTGCGAAAACGACCGCGCCGTGAGCAGCAGGGGCACCACCATGAGCAGCGGTTCCACCGAAATATCCAGCCAGCCCACAAGGCCGAACGCCCAGATGCCCGCGACGCTGCTGGTGATGATGGGCGTGATCACGCCCACCAGGTTCCGCATGTAGATCATCAGCGCCACGATCAGCGCCAGCGCGGTCAGCGCGAAGATGCCGAGCATCTGCCACTGATAGCGATAGACCCAGCCGAACAGGGCGGGCTGGCCCGTCAGATAGACGTCGTGAGCATCGTCCCGCGCATTTTCCACCAGATTCTGCGTGTACTCGAACACCTCGCCGTAATCGGTTCGATGTTCGATGAAAGTCGCCATGACCAGCGTGGCGGACTCGTCCGGCGAAATGAGAAAGGTCTTCACGTTCGGCGACTTGTCCACGCGCTGCTTGAACTGGCGCACCGCCTCGGGATTGGCGGGCGGCTGGTCGCTCATGAGCGGGCGCATGTCGATTCCGTAGGGTGTGGCTTCGGAGTAGCGCGCCTTGGTGGTCGTGATCGACAGGATCTGATCGTGGTCGACCGCCGGGGCCAGATCGATATCGCGGGTAAGATCCCAGACCTTCTGCAGGGTCTCCTCGTTGTAGATGGTGCCCTGCTTCTTTTTGACCATGATGATCATGGTCAGCGGGTTGCCGAAGCTGGGATGGTCCTGAAACACCTGCACGAAAGGGTCGTCCTGCGGCAGGAGATCGGAAAAGACGGTCTCGATCTGCACGCGCGGCAGACCCGCCGCAAAGAACAGCGTAATCGCGCCGAAAATCAGATAGGCGAGCCCGCGGTGCTCGAGCACCCAGCCGGCGAATTTATGGCGAAAACTGTACACCGCGTGCCCCTCGACCAAGCCAGCCGGCATCATACGGCCCGCCGCGCGCTGCGCCCACAACAAAAAGGCCGCAACGGAAACCCGTTGCGGCCTTGTCGACGGTCTGTGCCGTCAATGCGTGCCGTGCCGACGTTTTACAACGCGGGCAGCGCCGGCGCGCCCGGCAGTGACGGCAGGCCTGCGCCATCCGGCAGGTTGGCGGCCGGATCGGTCAGGCTGATGGTCTGGCTCATGCCTTCGCCGTTGATCGTGTAGCCGAAGGTCAGTTCCTCGAGCGTACCGCCGTAGACGATTTCGAAGCTCTGATCCATGAGGCTGCCGGCCACTTCGCCACCACCCTGCTCGGGCAGCATGGCGGTATAGACGCTGCTGAACGAGACCAGGTCGGTTTCATAGGCCACGTCGTTATCGATATCCAGCGTGCCCAGTTCAGGCGCACCGGCGTCCGGCAGACCGGGCAGACCCGCTTCGGGCAGGCCCGGCAGGCCCGGCGCGCCGGCCATGGCAAGCGCGTCGGTGAGCATCATCTGGCCGCTCGCAATGGCGTCGGTAACCAGCGCGGCGTCCGGCGCGGCCGGCAGGGCGGGCGCCGCAGGCACGGCCGTACCCAGCACCGGAACAGCCGGCACGGCGGGCAGCTGCGCAAAGGCGGCTCCGCTGCCGGTCATGAGGCCAATGGCGATAAGGGACTGCGTTTTCATCAGGACTCCTCGGTTCTTTATAGATTAAGAATCTCAGTGTGTAATAACCGCAATGAACAGGGCGTGAACAAGCCCTGTATCGACAGATGACCGAAATAGGTCACATCATTAAAATACAGGCCGCCCGGACACGGTGCAAACCAGCGCCGACCGGCTCATTAAAGCCGCAAGTCATTGCTTGACCGGCTTTTTATCCAGCTTTCGCTGCAGAGTCCGACGATACAGACCCAGGCTACGCGCCGCCGCGCTCACGTTGCCATCATGATCCGCCAGCACGCGATTGATGTGCTCCCACTCCAGTCGTTTGAGCGACATCGGCACGGCTTCGCCATCTTCCATCGACGCCGGCTCCGCCAGACCGAATCGCAGCAGCACCGTCTGGGCGTCTACGGGTTTGGCCAGATAGTCCCGGGCGCCGCGCTTGATGGCCGCCACGGCCGTCGCAAGGCTCGCGTAGCCGGTCAACACCACGATATTCAGGTCCGGCAGCGCCGCCAGCAGCGGCTCGATCAGGTCCATACCCGATGTCGGTTCTTCCAGGTTGAGATCGAGCAGGCAGTAGTCCGGCTGCCAGACGGGCGCCACGGCCATGGCCTGGGCCGGATCAGCCACGCCCTGCACGTCGCAGCCGTGTCGCGCCAGCGAGCGCGTCATGGCCTGCAGAAAAGCCGCGTCATCGTCGATCAGCAGCACCCGCGCTGCGGGTGGGGACTCTTCCGGCGTCAGCATAGTCATGCCGGGCTCCCGACGGTTTCGACGAGGGGCAGGCAGAGCGTGGTTCGGGTGCCACCCGCCTCGCGCTGCGCCAGCGTGAGCTGCCCGCCCAGTCGTTCCAGAGTGGCATGCGACAACACCAGCCCAAGGCCATGCCCCTGCGTTTTGCCGGAAAACCGCACGCGGCCGGCCCGCTGCCGGTCCGCCCGGCTCAGCCCGGGACCGGTATCGTCAATGTGAATGAATATCCAGGCAGACTGCCGTTCCACCACAAGCTGCAGCGCCGAATCGCCGCACTGCGCGCCGGCATCTGCGGCATTGTCCAGCAGGCTCAGCAGCGAATGGGTGAGCGACCCGTCCACCCTGATCCGGCACCCGGCGGCTGCAGACGGAATCTCGGCGTGAACCGTCGCCGCCGGCCGCATGCCGCGCCAGCGGGCCAGTCCGGCCTGCAGCCATTGCTCAACGGGCAGCGGACCGGGATCGGCCTGAGCGGCGCCGTCCGCGCGCAACAGCGCGTGCAGCCGGTTCCGGCAAATCTCGAGCTGTTCATCAATGAGCGACAGATCCGCCTCCAGCTCGTCATCACCCGCGGCCTTCTGGCGTATATCCGCCAGCGCGGTCTTCGCCGTGGTCAGCGGCGTGCCCAGTTCATGGGCCGCACCCGCCGCCAGGCAACCCACGCGCGATAGCTGCTCGGCGCGCAGCATCTGCTCCCGCGCGCGGGCCAGCGAGGCATCCCGCCGACGAACCGCCGACGCCATGGCAGACACAAACACGACCAGCAGCAGCGCCGACACGATGAAGGTGAGCCACATACCCATGACGTGCATGAAAAACGCCTGCCCGCCGTGCTGAGCGTGCGGCGGTTGCCACCAGATCAGCAGCGAATAGGCCCCGGCCGCCAGCGCCACCAGGCTCCAGGCGGACCAGGGTGGAAGCGCCGCCGCGGCCAGCCCGACCGGCACGAGAAACAGCGCCACAAACGGGCTGGCGCTGCCGCCGGTGACCCACAGCAGCCACACCAGCAGCGCCGTATCGGCCAGCAGGTGCAGCGTGATTTCCCATTCGGTGACCGGCCACGCCTGGCGGCTTCGCAACCACACCAGTCCCGACCAGACCGCCAGCATGATGGCGAACACACCCAGGCCGTGCGGCAGGCCCTGGCCGGACAGCAGCAGCGGGAGCAGAAACAGGCTCGCCAGGGTGACCAGCAGCGCCCAGAACCGCAGCCGCGAGAGAATTCGCAGCATTTCCTCGGGCGATAGCTTCAGCGCCACTCTGGCAAACATGCCGGCTCCTCCCGCGACAATTTGTCGCATCCCCTGATGCAGTCGTCGTCCATAAAATACGGGGCGCGCCGCGCGTCACTCGCGTCCATTCTCCCGCACCCAATCGGCACATGATGAGAAATTTGCAGCCCTCAACGGCGATCCGCCGTCTTTCGCCCCTGATTATAGTCGCCGCCCTGCTCACCGCTACCGGGCCGACACGAGCGCACGACGGTTTCGATTTCGGCGGTCCGGCCGGCCACGCGCCGCTGGGCGTGATGGGCGATCACGTGCACCGCGACGGCGAATGGATGTTCTCCTACCGCTACATGCGCATGCACATGGACGGCAACCGATCCGGCTCGCAGCGCATCAGCGAAGCCGAGATCGTGTCGCCGGCCGGGGAGGGCTTCGTGGTCGCGCCGGTGGAGATGGACACCGAAATGCACATGCTCGGCGCCATGTACGCCTTCAGCGACCGGCTTACCGCCATGGTGATGGCCCCCTACGTCATCAAGGAAATGGATCACGTCACCCGCATGGGCCAGCGCTTTACCACGAAGTCCGAGGGACTGGGCGACGTGAAGCTCGCCGCGCTCTATCAGCTGCACGACCTGCCCGGCCAGAGCCTGCACCTGAACCTGGCCCTCAGCACGCCCACCGGCGCCATCGACGAAGAAGACGACACCCCCCGATGCCGGATGATGGGCAACTGCCCGGCCCAACTGCCCTACCCCATGCAGCTGGGCAGCGGCACCTGGGACCCGTCCGTCGGCCTCACCTGGCGGGCGGCGGCCGGCGCCTGGAGCGGCGGTGGCCAGTTCACGGCCACCTTCCGGCTGGGCCGCAACGACCACGAATACTCCATGGGCGAGCGCTTCGACTTGACCGGCTGGCTGGCCCGTCGCCTGGGCACGCGCACCAGCGTATCGCTGCGGCTGGCCGGTTCGGAATGGACGAACTACGACGGCCGGGACGACGAACTGGCCGTGGCCGACAGCAATTTCATACCGACCGCAGAAACCGATCTGCGCGCCGGCCGGCGCGTGGATGCGGGCGTGGGCCTGAACTGGCTAGCTGGCGCCGGACACCGGCTGGCGCTGGAACTGCTGCTACCCGTCTATCAGTCACTCGACGGGCCGCAGCTCGAATCCGACGGCATGCTCGTCGTCGGCTGGCAGTGGGCTCACGAATAGCGTAGAGCTTGCTCAACCGGGCCCCGCATCCGGCGCGCGTTGACGCGCTGTCTGTAAATGCGCCAGCCTTGCCTGCCCCAATGGCCGGTATGCAGCATGTTCGAATATTCCCAGAAGACCCGCGATCTGCTTGAGCGCCTGAATGCGTTCATGCAGAGCCACGTCTATCCCAACGAAGCGCGCTACTGGGAAGAGATAAACCGGGCCGTGCCCTACGGCCACGCCGAGGTGACGGACGAGCTTAAGGCCGAAGCCCGCGACGCCGGGCTGTGGAACCTGTTCCTGCCGGAATCCGATCTGGGCGCTGGGCTGTCCAACTTCGAATACGCGCCGCTGTGCGAGGTCATGGGCCGCTCGTTCATGGCGCCGGAAATCTTCAACTGCGCCGCGCCGGACACCGGCAACATGGAAGTACTGGCCCGTTACGGCACCCCCGAACAGCAGGCGCAGTGGCTCACTCCGCTGCTGAACGGCGAAATTCGCTCCTGTTTCGCCATGACCGAACCGGATGTTGCCTCCAGCGACGCCACCAACATCCAGAGCGAAATTCGCCGCGACGGCGACGACTACGTCATCAACGGCCACAAGTGGTACACCACCGGGCTCATCGATGATCGCTGCAAGATCATCATCTTCATGGGCAAGACCGATCCGGACAACGAAAACCGGCACAAGCAGCAATCCATGATCCTGGTGCCCAAGGACACGCCGGGCGTGGAAGTGGTCCGCTCGCTGCCCATCTTCGGTTTCGACGCCGTGCTCGACCGGGCCACGGAGGCGAAATTCACCGACGTGCGCGTGCCGGCCAGCAACATGCTGCTCGGCGAGGGCCGCGGCTTCGAAATTGCCCAGGGCCGGCTTGGCCCGGGCCGCATTCATCACTGCATGCGGCTGATCGGACTGGCCGAGCGCACGCTGGAAAAACTCTGCAGGCGCGCGAGTGAGCGCGTCGCCTTTGGCCGCGCCGTGGCCGACCACGGCGTCTGGCGGGAGCGGATTGCGGAATCGCGCATCATGATCGACCAGGCGCGTCTGCTGACGCTCAACGCCGCGCACAAGATGGACACCGTGGGCAACAAGGTCGCCAAGGCCGATATCGCCATGATCAAGGTAGTCGCCCCCAACATGGCCTGCCAGATCATCGACTGGGCCATTCAGGCCCATGGCGGCGGCGGCACCAGCAGCGACTTCGGCCTGGCCCAGGCCTACGCGATGGCCCGCGTGCTGCGCCTGGCCGACGGGCCCGACGAGGTGCATCGCAATCAGATTGCCAAGATCGAGCTGGGGAAATACCGCTAGCCAGGCGCCCCGGAAGCCCTGATGCGCACAGTAGATTCATAACGCGAGAAGTCCCGGCACGACACGCGCCCGGGGCGATGATCATCATGCAGCAATTATCTTCACGGGCAACGCGTGATCCTGCACCGAGTCTTCGCAGGAAGCATCGAAACAGTCTGCTTCGCCTGGCCGCGGGACTGGCGACCCTGCTCGCGGCGACCGCTTCGCAGGCCGGCGGCTACTTCATCCTGGGCTACGGGCCCTACGCCAACCAGAGCGCCGGCACCTCAACGGCGATCGGCATGGATGGCTTCGCGGGCGCGTCGAACCCGGCCAAGCTCACCGAAGCCGATGACCGACTCGATCTGGGGCTCATCGTCTTCGCGCCCTATCGCCGGATCGAGCGCACCGACGCCCAGGTCCCCGCCTACAATTTCGCGTCCACCAGCGAGAACGACTGGTTCTTCCTGCCTGAGGTGGGCTACGTCCAGCATCTGAACGAGCGCTGGTCGGTGGGGCTGTCCATCTACGGCAACGGCGGCCTGAACACCGAATACCGCGACACCACCGGCATTCCCGGCACCAACAACAACCCCGGACGCTGCGGAAATCAACCCGGCAACTTCTTTTTTGGCTGCGGCAAGCTCGGCTTTGATCTGTCCCAGCTGATCGTGGCGCCGACGCTGGCCTGGAAGATCAACGAGAAACACAGCATTGGCGGGGCGCCGCTGCTGGCCTACCAGCGGCTCAAGATGTATGGCCTACAGGCCTTCGAAAGCCTGTCGCAAACACCGAACGCCGTCAGCAACAACGGCAACGACGACACCTACGGCGCCGGTCTGCGGGTCGGGTGGTTCGGCAACATCACCCCCTGGCTGGACATGGGCCTGTCCTACGCCACGCGCGTGTACATGGACGAGTTCGACAAGTACCGCGGGCTGCTTGCCGACGAAGGCGATTTCGACATTCCCGAAAACTACAGCCTGGGACTGGCCATCAAGCCCAGCGCACGCTGGACCATTGGCCTGGACATTCAGCGAATACGCTTCGGCGAGATTCGAGCGTTATCCAACGGCGTGCTCAATTCGATCGAGGACCCGGCGGGCAAGCCACTGGGCAGCAAGAACGGGAGCGGCTTCAACTGGCGCAGCACCACCCGCTTCAAGACGGCCGTGGCCTACGAGCACACCCCCGCGCTCACGCTGCGGGCCGGCTTCAGCTATGGTGAACGGGCCCAGCGCGACGACAGCGCCGACTCCGTCAGCTTCAACCTGCTGGCACCCAACCCCATCTACCAGGTCAGCGCGGGCTTCGGCTGGCGCATCGGCGAGCACCACGAGTTCAATGCCAGCTACAGCCGGTATCTGAAAGGGACCTATAGCGGTCCCTCGGCGTCAGCCGCACTGGGCATAGGCGGCACCGAACGCATTACGCCGAACGTCGACCAGTTCATGTTCGCCTACAGCCGGCGATTCTAGGCGCAATTTCAATCCGGTCGCAGCGCCCTGCTGCAGGCGGGCCGCAGACCGAAGATAAACCGCGTAGGAAATTTCCGTCATAAACGCTCTGATGTTGCCTACAGACGCGGCGCCGCGGTAGCGGGATGATTAGGCTCTGAATTGCCTTCTCACTTCGAAACACGGGTGCTATCGATGAAAACTTGGATTGGTTTAGTTTCCGGACTGCTCCTCTGCGGCAGCGCCAGCGCGCAGACGGCACTGGTGCCCGCCCTGCTGGGACCGACCGGGCCGGTTCAGGGGCTGGTCACCACGCTGACGACCACCAACGCCGCACCGTTGGTCAACAGCCTGACGGGCGCCAACAGCGGTCTGATCCAGGGCCGTACCGGCGCGGGGCTGAACACCACGCTGACCGGCCTGCTGGTCAATCAGGATCCCGGCCAGATCGCCGGCGGTCTGCAGTTTATCGTCGACCCCGGCCTCATCGGCGCCGACGGTGTGCTGGCTTCGATTCTGGGCGGCGGCCTGGGTAACGGCTTGCCGGGCCTGGACGCCCTGCCCGGCCTGCCTGGACTGGATGCACTGCCCGCACTGGTCGGCGGTGGTCTGCCGGGGCTCCCCGGTCTGCCCGCGCTGCCCCTGCCCTGATCGCAGCGATACGGCAGTGATTCCGCTGCCAGCCCCGCCGGCCGACCTGCTCGGCCGGCGGGTCATTTGTTCGGCGAACGGGATGCCGGCGAGTCAGACCTGGATGATCTCGCCGATCGTGTTCGCCAACTGTTCTCCCCAGATGGCATAGCCGGCCTCCGATGGATGGAAACCGTCCGTAGCCATCAGGGCCCGATTACTCACGTCGAACTCACCGGGCAGCAGCACGGCGTTGTCCAACCGCTCCACGATGGCCCGCAGCAGCGTACTCAAGTGCAAGGCGCGCCACCCCATGACCTGCCGTAGCGGCCGGACCAGCGCCGGAAAATGACCTACGGGCGGCACGTCGGCGACGGCGAGCAGACGGGTCCGCGCCGATAGCGGCTCCAGCAGCCTGCGCGCGTGCCTGAAAAAAGCCGGTTCGGACGTGAGCCGCACCGTGTCGTTGACGCCCAGCGCCACTACAATCACGTCGTAGCGCGGCCGGGTCAGGCGCGGCAGCAGCACCGGCAGCGCACACTCGAAGGTCGCGCCGTTGGCGCCGGCGGCTTCCCACTCGACCGACCGCCCCAATCGTCCGGCGAGGCCTTGAGCCGTCTGACCCGCGAGCCCGCCGGCTTGCGTGTGCGCCCCGACCCCGGCCACCGTCGATTCGCCAATGAAACCGATATGCAACGGCGGCTCGCCCGCGCCGGCACGGCCGGTCTGCGGGCCCGCCGCCTCCGGCAGACGCTCGATGGTCAGACGGGTATAGATTCCCTGCGCGGCCCAGACCGGCGCGCCTGCGATGGTCAGAACCTGGCGCAGTCGATCATTCGGCACCGTGACGATCATGCGGGTCGCCCGGTTCAAACACGTGGATCAGCGCCGGCAGAATGGGCGCCAGGCTCTCCTCCGCGCCGCTGCGGCTACCCGGCAGCGTCGCGATCAGCGAATCTCCGATCATGCCCGCCACCCCGCGCGACAATGCGGCAAACGGCATGCGGCGCTGGCCGTAGGCGCGCGCCGTTTCCATGAGGCCGGGGATGGCGCGCTCGATCATCGGCTCGACGGTCTCCACGCTGATGTCGCGGTCGCTGGTGCCCGTACCGCCCACGGTCAGCAGCAATCCGCGGTGGCCGGCCAGCCAGTCTTTAACGGCCTGCCGCAGCGGGTCCGCCTCGTCCGGCAGCACGCGAAAATCGATCGGGCCAAAACCGGCCTGCTCGAGCGTGCGCTGCACGCTTGCGCCGGCGGTATCCCGGGCCTGCCCGGCCGAGACCCGGTCCGACAGCACGATTACCGCCGCCGGCACCGGCTGCGACAATCGCCTGCGGTAGTGCGACTTGCCGCCGGTCTTGCTGAGCAGACGACATTCGGCGAGGCACAGTTCGGTTTGCTCGACATAGGGCTTAAGCATGTCGTAAACAGTCAGCGCGGCCACGGATGCGGCGGTCAGCGCCTCCATCTCGACCCCGGTGGGGCTGATGGTTTCGACTTCGGTGAACACCTCCACCCGATCGTCGTGAATCTCGAAACGAACCTCGGCCTGCTGCAGCGGCAGCGGATGACACAGGGGGATGATGTCGTCGGTGCGCTTGGCCGCCATGATGCCGGCCACCCGCGCGGTCGCCAGAATATCGCCCTTGTCGCTGGTGCCGCTGCGCAGGATCGCCGCGCACGCCACCGGGTAGCGCAGCTCGGCGCGCGCCTGCGCCGTGCGCCGAGTGTCCGGCTTGCCGCCCACGTGCTTCATTGGCCGCTGTCTTCCTCGGCGTGCAGCGCACAGCCCTGGACAAATACGTGGCTGCCGTCGTCGTACTCTTCACGCTTCCAGATGGCGACTTCGTGCTTGATGGTGTCGATGGCCCAGCGGGCCGCGTCAAACGCCTCGGCGCGATGCACCGACCGCACCACCACGTAGACGCTGACCGCGCCAATGGCCACGTCGCCGAGGCGATGCCGCAGCCGGCAGTCGAGAATGTCGAACTCGGTTTTCGCGCGGGCCTCGATATCGGCCAGCGCCTTTTCGGCCAGCGGCGGATAGGCCGAATATTCCAGCCGCGTGACCTGCTTGCCCGCATGCTGAATGCGCACCGTGCCGGCAAATACCACCAGCGCGCCCGCCTGGTCGCTGGCGGTGGCGTCCAGCAGCGCGTCCAGATCCAGCTCGGATTCGGTCAGTCGGTCGGTCACCTGCGTTGTCCCGCGTCATGTGTCGGCAGGCAGTATGCCATTGGCGCCGCGGACTGTTGCCATGCCGGCTGCGCGGCGCACAATCGACCCCCGGATACTGTCTTTAATGAAGCCCCGCAACTCTTGAACACAACGCACAACAGTCTGGCCGAGGCGCTCGGCGCTACCCATGGCGTCGTCTGTGCCGTGGGCGCCGGCGGCAAGAAAAGTCTGCTCCACGCGCTGGCCCGCGAACTGCGCGGCCGCATTGCGCTGACGGCCTCGGTACCCATGCAGCCGCCCCCGACCGACCTGGCGCAGGCAACGGTCATAGCAGATGACACCCGGCTTCGGCAGGCCTTGAGCACAGCCGCGCGGCCTGGCCTGACGGTCTACGCCGCGCCGTCTACCAAGCCCGGCCGCCTGGGCGGCGTGGAGCCGGCCACCATTGCCTGGCTGCATGCGCGCGCCGGTTTCGACTACACGCTGGTCAAGGCCGACGGCGCGCGCGGTCGCGGCATCAAGGCGCCCCGGGCGGGGGAGCCGGCTATCGTGCCGGGCGCGCAACGCGTGCTGGCGGTTGTGTCTGCCGCGGTACTGGGGCAGTCATTGACGGCCGAGGTCGCGCATCGACCGGAGCGGCTGGCGTCGCTGGTGGGCGCGGCGCCGGGCGAGCCTCTCGCGCCGACGCATCTGCTGCGGCTGATCACATCGCAACGCGGCAGCCTGCAGGGCTGCGGCGCCAGCCCCGTCACCATCGTCATCAATCAGGTGGATTCGAGTGGCCAGGTGCCGCCACTCGCCACCATGGCGCGACAGGCCCTGGCCGCCCAGCCCGGCATTGACCGGATTGCCCTGACCTGTCTGAAAGACAGCCCCCGGCTGGTCGCCCTGTTCTCGCGCGGCTGATTGGCCCGCCGGACGGCTTGCGCGAGAATACGTCGCGTGACGCCCGTGATCGATATCGAGATTCCCGACCGGCTGCAGCGACTTTGCGCTGGCGCGGCGATATTGCGCGGCGAAGGCGAGACGCTGGAAGCCGCGCTGCGCCACATGGGCCGGCGGCATCAGATTCTTCTGCAGCGTGTGCTGGATGACAGCGGCGGCCTGCGCCGGGACATCGAGCTGTTCGTGAACAACCAGAGCGTCCGGCGTACCGGCGGATTGTCCACACCGTTGAGCCCGGGCGATATCGTCGCCATTGTGAGCCGTCATGAACGCTGAAACATCACTATCCGATCGGCTGGTCGACCTGGAGACCCGCTTTGATGCCGTGTCGCCGGCGCAGGCCCGTGAGCTGCAGACAGGCGGCGCCACGCTGATCGACGTGCGGGAAACCGCGGAACACGCGCAGGGGCTGCCCGCGGGTGCCCATGCCCTGAGCCGCGGTCTGCTGGAAAGTGGCATAGCCGATATCGCCCCGTCCCGGCAGGCGGACCTGCTGCTCATCTGCGGCAGCGGCGCCCGTTCGCTGCTGGCCTGCGAATCGCTGCGCCAGCTGGGTTACGAACAACTGCGCTCGGTGCGGGGCGGCTTCCGGGCCTGGACCGATGCGGGACTGCCCTGGGCGCTGCCGGAATCCGACGACCCGGCGCTCAACGCCCGCTATGCACGACAGGTGCAGCTGCCCGAGATCGGCCCGGAAGGCCAGCGAAAGCTCGCCAGGGCCCGCGTGCTGCTGGTGGGTGCCGGCGGGCTGGGCTCACCGGCCGCACTGTATCTAGCCGGCGCCGGCGTCGGCACGCTGACGCTGGTGGACGCGGACCGGGTGGATCGCAGCAACCTGCACCGTCAGGTGCTGCATGACGACGCCGGCCTGGACCGGCCCAAGACGGATTCGGCCCGCGACCGGCTGGCGGCCCTCAATCCCGACATCCACATCCGTACCCACGAAACCCGACTGACCCGGCACAACATCGAAACGCTGTTCGCGGGGCAGGATCTGATCATCGACGGCTCGGACAACTTTCCTACCCGCTATCTGGTCAACGACGCCTGTCAGAAGCTCGGACTCACGCTCATTTCCGCCGCCGTCCAGGGTTTCGAAGGACAGCTCAGCGTCTTCGAGCCGGGCGGGCCCTGCTACCGCTGCCTGTTTGCCGAGCCACCCCCGCCCGAGCTGGCGCCCTCCTGCGCCGAAGCGGGCGTGGCCGGGATGGTGCCGGGCGTGATGGGCGTGCTGCAGGCCCTGGAAGCGCTCAAGCTGCTCGTCGGTTTCGGCGAGCCGCTGCGCGGCCGGCTGATCATTTTCGACGCCCGGCGCAGCACCTTCCGGCAGCTGCGGATGAAGCGCGACCCCGACTGCGCCTACTGCGATCCGGATGAGCCGTTCCCCGGCTACGTGGATTACGACCACTTCTGCGCGCAGGCGCCGGCATGACCGGCGGCATCAGCCGTTTCGAGATTGCCGCGGTTATCCTGGCCGGCGGTGCCGCACGCCGCATGGACGGTCGCGACAAGGGGCTGCTGGCGCTGGCGGGACGGCCCATGGTGGCCTGGGCCCTGGAACGGCTGGCGCCGCAGGCCGCACAGATGATGGTAAGCGCCAACCGTTCGCTCGATGCCTACCGCGAGCTGGCCGGCGACGTGATTGCCGACCATCCCGAGTTTGCCGGCCGGTTTCCCGGCCCGCTGGCAGGCATACTGGCCGCCATGGAAGCCACGCCCGCCCCCTGGCTGCTGACGCTGCCCTGCGACGCGCCGCTGGCGCCACCGGACCTGGCCGGCCGCCTGGGCCGCGCGCTGCGGCAGGATGACAGCGAGGTGGCCATCGCGCAGGCCGGCGGACGGCTGCATCCGCTGCACTCGCTGATCAGTACGCGGCTGAAGGACGATATCCGCGCCCGTCTGCTGCGCGGCGAGCATCAAGTCTTCACCTGGGTCGAGTCCCGCCGGCACAGCATCGTGAATTTTGACGACGAGGCCGAGCATTTCATCAACGTAAACACCCCCGAAGAACTCGACAGCTATTCGCAGCGCCTGCTGCTCAAGGGGATGCCATGACCGGCTCGGACGGCGCCGAACTGCTCGAATTCGATGAGGCCCGGCGCCGTATTCTCGAGCGCATCGAGCCCGTCACCGACCGCCAGACCCTGGCCTTGTCCGAAGCACTGGGGCGCGTGCTGGCGGAATCCGTCGCGGCGCGGGTCGACGTGCCCGGCCACGACAATTCAGCCATGGACGGTTTCGCCCTGCGCGCCGCCGATACCGGCCGGGCGCCGGCCCGCCTGGCGCTGGTCGGCGACAGTTTTGCCGGCCATCCGTTTACGGGCATGGTCGGGCCGGGCGAATGCGTGCGCATCATGACGGGCGGCGTGCTCCCGGCCGGGGCTGACAGCGTGGTCATGCAGGAAAAATGCAGCCGGGACGGCGAGACAATCCGGGTGAGCGAACCGGTCGAGGCAGGCCATCACGTGCGTCGCGCCGACGAGGATTTCGCCCGTGGCGCCACGGTCCTGCCCGCAGACCATTATCTGCGGCCGGCCGATCTGGGCGTGCTGGCGTCGGTGGGCGTTGCGCAGGTAGACGTATACCGCCGACCGCGAGTGGGCTTCTTTTCCACCGGCGATGAGCTGCGCGGGCTGGGCGAGACCCTTGAACCGGGCCAGATCTACGACAGCAATCGCTATGCGCTACAGGCGCTGGTCCAGTCGCTGGGGCTGACGTTCGTCGACTACGGCGTGGTCCGCGACGAGCCGGCCGCGCTGCGCGACGCGTTCGACCAGGCCAGCCGCGAGTGTGACGCGCTGATCACCAGCGGCGGCGTATCCGTCGGGGCGGCGGATTACGTCGTCGACATCCTGCGCGAGCTGGGCGAAATTGGCTTCTGGAAGGTGGCCGTCAAGCCCGGCAAGCCCTTCGCATTCGGCCGCATGAACGGCGCGGCCTTCTTCGGCCTGCCGGGCAATCCGGTCTCGGCGGTGGTCGGCTTCATGCAGTACGTGCGGCCGGCGCTGGTCCGCATGTCGGGGGCGCAGCCAGCCGATGCGCTCCGCTTCACCGCCCGTCTTTCCGGGCCACTGCGCAAATCACCTGGCCGGCTGGAGTTCCAGCGCGGCCGGCTGGACATGGCCGCCGACGGACAGCCCACGGTCACGCCCTTCGGCCATCAGGGTTCGGGCGTGCTGCGCTCGATGAGCCAGGCCGACTGCTTTCTGGTGCTCGAGCCGGACTCGGGTGACCGCGCCGCAAGCGACGCCGTGACGGTCGAGCCGTTCAGCCAGCCGGTCTGGGGGTTCGTGTCTTGAAAATCACCGTCGAATGCTACGGCGTGCTATCGGAACTCTGCGCCCCGGTCTGCGCGCTGGATATCGAAGCCACGGCGCCCACGGTGGCCAGCGTGCTGGACGCCCTCGCGGCGCGCTACCCGGCCTGCGCCGCCCATCTGCCGCTGGTGGCCTGCGCACGCGGCGACGAACTGGTGCCCCGTAGCCAAGCCGTTCAGGCCGGCGAAACGCTGGCGCTGCTGCCGCCGGTCAGCGGCGGCTGACCCGCCCGGATACTGGACCATCAGCGCCGGCTAGCCGCCGATATAGGACATGTTGACGGGCTGCGCATCGTCTCCGCGCCGGACCCGGCCCCGCAGTTCGGAATAGCGATCGTCGCGGCTGACCCAGCGGCCGCTGATCAGCGCCAGCAGAGCATCGTCCGAAGCCCCGGCGCGCAGCGGTTCACGCAAATCCATGCCCCGGCTGGCAAACAGACAGGTATACAGCTCGCCGATAGCCGACAGCCTGGCCCGCGTACAACCGCCGCAGAAGGGCTGGCTGACCGAGGCAATGACGCCAACCTCGCCCTGCCCGTCGGCGTAGCGAAAGCGTCTGGCCGTTTCGCCCGGCTGACTGGCCGGTAGAGGCTCAAGCGGCCACCGCTGCCCGATACGCTCGATGATCTGATCAGCCGTGACTACTGCCGGCCGCTGCCAGTCGGCGGCGCCGCCCACGTCCATGTACTCGATGAAGCGGAGCACCACGCCCGTGCCTCGAAAATACTCGGCCAGCGGCAGGATCTGGCTCTCGTTGACGCCCTTGCGCAGCACCACGTTCACCTTGACCGGGGTCAATCCGGCCTGTGCGGCGTGGTCAATGGCCGCCAGCACCGTCGCCACGGGAAACCCGACATCGTTGATCTGCCGAAACAGATCATCATCCAGCGCATCGAGGCTGACCGTGATTCGCCGCAGCCCGGCGCCGGCCAGCGCGCGGGCGTACGCCGTGTCGAGCAGCGCCCCGTTGGTGGTGAGGCTGATGTCCTCGATGCCGGGCAGCCCGGCGAGGCGCTTGACAAGCACGGGCAAGTCGCGACGGAGCAGCGGCTCGCCGCCGGTCAATCGCAGCTTGCGCACGCCCAGCCGGGCAAACAGGCCCGCCAGGCGCTCGATTTCCTCGAAGCTGAGCAGTTCGCGTCGGGGCAGGAAGGCGTGGCTGGCGCCGAACAGATGACGCGGCATGCAGTAGCCGCAACGAAAGTTGCAGCGGTCCGTCAGCGATATCCGCAAATCGCGCAGGCCACGCCCGAAACGGTCCAGCGGCGTCGAATCGCTCGCGGCGGCCCTGTGGTTGTCCGAAGTCAGACTCATGACCCCGCATTAAAACATGCCGGCCCGTCAGAACGACCCTCTCTCGCGCCGAATACGCCGCGTCAGAGCGGATGAACGGTCACGCGCGACAGGATAAACGCGCTGGCATGGCGTTTTGATTCATGCATAATGTCACGTACATCCATAGCCCATTTGGATTATGTTCAAATCAATGTCCCTCGTTTTGTGCCTGTGGGGTGCGCTCGTCGCAGCCCCCGCCGTCGCCGACTCGCCCGTCGGCGCCTGGGCCAAAGTCAACGCTTCGGCGCTCAACGTGCGCAGCACGCCCTCTCTCCACGGAGAGGTGAATGCGCGCATCCAGCAGGATGAGACCGTTTTCGTGACCCCGTCCGGTCAGCCGGGATGGGTCTTCGTGCGAGGCGACGAATCAATCGGGTATGTCTTCGCGGAGTATCTGCGCATCATTCGCGTTACTTCCGAAGCCCGGAGCAACCGGCGGGTGGGCTTCTAGCTCAATGGGACAGCGTGTCTGGCATCTCGGGACGGATGCCAGAGGCGAATGCCCGGCGGATTGCGTGGAAGGGGTGCCGGAATCTCCGGCGCCCCTTTTTTGTTGTCCGGTTCCCTGACCGTCCGGCATCAGCCGACCGCACTCGTATCGCCTGAAACAGAGCGGCGCATCGTGCCATCATCGCGAACCTGATTTGCGCCCCGCCGGCCACCGGCCACGGGGCCCGACCGGCAAGGATGAACGGCAATGCGCATAGCGGTGGTGGGCGGTTCGATTACAGGCTGCGCGCTGGCCGCGAGCCTGCGCGATCACGGGCATGAGCTGCAGGTTTTCGAGCGCAGCACGCAACCGCTGCAGGACCGCGGCGCCGGAATTGTCACACCCGTACCGGTCATCGATTCGCTGCGCGAACGCGGGCTGATCGATGCGGACATGCCCATGCTGTTCGCGCCGGGCATCAGCCACGTGGGCCGGCAGGGCACCAGCCGGCTGGGCCGTCTGTCCTGGCAGGCGCCCGTCGGACTGGCGCGGGTGCGCTGGAACGATCTGTACGGCCAGCTTCGTCGCCGGGTTGCCGACGAGCAATTCCACGGCGGGCAGGCCGTGCGCGACGTGCGGCTGACCGGCGATTCGGCGACGCCGGTCGAACTGGTTTTAGAAGACGGGCGAACAGACGGCTTTGACCTGGCGGTCTTCGCCGATGGCTATCGTTCGCGCGGACGCGAGCAGATTTTTCCGGCCTCGCAGCTGCGCTACCCCGGCTACTGTCTGTTCCGCGGCACGCTCGCCGAAGCGGCTATCGATGATGTCGCGCCGCTGGAAGGCCGCCTGTACCGGATCAGCTACGCCGAAGGCCATGCGGTGTTCTACCTGGTGGCGGGTGAGTCCGGGGACACGCGCGCCGGCCACCGGCTGCTCAACTGGGGCATGTATCTGCGCCTGCCGGAAGCCAAACTGGGCGAGTACCTGGTAGACATTGACGGGCACCGCGGCTTTGGCTCGGTGCCCTTCGGCCGCATGCCGCCCGCCCGGGTCCGTCATCTGCTGGCGACGCTGACACCGCATCTTCCGCCCTATTTTGCCGATCTCATGGCGCACCCCGACACTCGCTACGCCATTCAGGTGCCCTACACCTGCGAGCTGCCGGCCTGCTGCAGCGGCCGCGTGGCGCTGGCCGGCGACGCCGGCATGATGGCGCCGCCCTTCACCGGCAGCGGCGTGTTCAAGGGCATGACCAACGCCACCGAACTGGCCGACTGCCTCGGGAGTTCTGCGGATACCGACAGCGCGCTGGAACGCTGGAACATGGCGCAGACCGATGTCGGCCGCAAGCAGACTCTGCTGGGGACGCGCCTGGCCGACGCGCTCATCTGGAATATTCCGGATTTTGCGGCAATGTCGGCCGACCAGATGGCGCATTGGTGGGACAGCGCCGCCAAGTTTCCCGACGAGGTTTGGCGGGACCGGCGTGAGCGGCAGAACGGAGCACGAACATGACAGATCACCCGCGGCTTTCCGGCAGCCTTTCCGCCTGGGCGCGCGGCCTGTGCTGGACGCTGATCGGGCTGTACGGTCTGAGCATGCTGTTGCCGCTGGTCTGGCCTGCCTTCGGTGCCTGGGCCTTTCTGGTGCAGCTGGGCCTGCTCACCGGCTTCGCCCTGCTGCATGGCTCGGCGCGCTACGGCCTGCTGGGGATTTTCGTCTTCCTGGGCGTGATGTTTCTCGTGGTCAACGTCATCGAGAACATAAGCATCAATACGGGCGTGCCGTTCGGGCAGTTCCATCACACCGATGCCACCGGGCCCAAGCTGTTCGATGTGCCGCTGATCACCGGTCTGGCCTATTTCAGCGCGGGTTATGTGGCCTGGATCCTGGCCAGCCTGCTGCTGAGCGAATCGGATGTGGATACCGATTCCGTCTCCCGCTTTTCCACACCCATCGTGGCCATGTTCATCGTGACGGGCTGGGATGCCTGTATCGACCCCATTGGCGGCACCATTGCGCGGAACTGGGTCTGGGAGACGGGCGGCGGCTACTACGGGGTGCCCATCAGCAACTTCTTCGGCTGGATGATCACCACCTATATCGCCTACCAGATTTTTGCCCTGTATCTGGCCGGTTCGAACGAAGGGCTGCGGGTAGGACAGGGCCGCAGCTGGTGGTTGATGGCGGCGGTGCAGTTTCTCGTGATGAGCCTGCAGTATCCGCTGTACTGGCTGACCGGCGTGAATACCGAGGTGATCGACCCGGCCGGCCGCAGCTGGTACACCGGCGAAATCTTCGAGGGCACCACGGTGGTCAGTCTGTTCACCATGCTGTTCGTGTCGGTCACCTGCATCCTGATCATCCTGCGGCGACAGTTCCGGTAGCACTAGCCGTAACCGCAAGAGACCGTCGAACCGCGACGGCCGCCTGACTCGAGCCTCGCGTTCACATCGAAACGGAGCCGGTGCGGCGCCCCGGGCTAGCCGGCAAGCCCCATCTGCTCCAGCATGAACCGCGCCACGGCTTCGCCCTGATCCTCCTGCAGGAAGTGGCCGGCGCCGCGAATGGTGGTATGCGCCACGTCGGAGGCGCCGGGCACCTTGCGGCGCAGGCTCTTGTCCATGCCGCGGGTGATCGGATCGCCGTCCGAAAACGTCGTGTGAAATGGCTTGTCGAAACGGGACAGCTCGGCCCAGGCGGCCCGGTTGGGCTCGCTAGCCGGATCATCCGGCCGCGAGGGCACCAGCGCCGGAAAGGCGCGGGCCCCGGCCTGGTAGCGCTTGTCGGGAAACGGCGCATCGTAGGCGGCCCGCACGGCCGGTCCGGGTCGGCTGGTGGCGGCTGCCCAAACGATCCGGCCGACTGGAAACACCGGCGAATGCAGCGCGAAAGCCCGCCACAGCGCAAAGGCAGCCGGCATCTTCCTGTCTCCGGTCGGCAGCCCGCCGTTGCCAATGAACACGCGGGCAAAGCGCGAGGGCTCGGCCGCGACCAGCCGCAGGCCCAGCAGCGAGCCCCAATCCTGTCCGAACAGGGTGACCTGCCGCGGATCGACCTGATGCAGCCAGTCGCTCAGCCAGTCCAGATGCCTTTGATAACTGTAATCACTCACGGCGACCGGCTTGTCGGATCGGCCAAAGCCGATCAGGTCGGGCGCCAGCACCCGGCAGCCCGCGGCAACGAATAGCGGCAGCATCTTCCGGTACAGATAGCACCAGGTGGGCTCGCCGTGCAGCAGCAAGACCACCGGCCCGTCACGCGGCCCCTCGTCGAGATAGTGCATGCGAAGCCCGCCCACATCGACGTAGTGCGGCGCAAAATCGAAATCCGGCAACTGCTCGAAGCGCTCGTCCGGCGTGCGCAGGCATTCCATGGCAAATCCTCCGGCAGGAAAGCGGCGTGGCTACAGCGCGCGGCGGATGCGATCCGCCAGTTCAGCCAGCTTTTCGGGGTCTTCCATGTCGGCGCCGTGGCCCTTTTTCAAGAGCGTCTGCAGCGACGTGGGCACCACGTGAATATGAAAATGCGGGACCGTCTGGCCGGCCTGTTTGCCGTTGAGCTGCATGATGAGAATGCCCTCACGCTCGAAGGCTTTCTGCAGCGCCCGGCCCATCGTCTGCGCCAGCTGAATGCAGTGCGCCGCCGATTCAGGGGAGAGATCAAACAGGGTTTCCGCCGGCTCGCGCGGAATGACCAGCAGGTGCCCGTCGGCCTGCGGCATGACGTCCATGATGACAATGGCGTGATCGTCCTCATGCAGGCGTTGACTGGGCAACTCGTCGCGCAGGATTTTGGCGAATACGTTGTTGTCGTCGTAGGTCATAGTCAAATGTGTTCGCGCTCGTTCGAAAGAAATTGCTCAACAGCCTCACGCGGCATGGGCCGCGCAAAGCGAAACCCCTGCGCAAGGTCGCATTCGATCGTTCGGGCAAAGCGCTCCTGGTCCTCGCCTTCAACGCCTTCAGCGACGACCGACAGCCGCAGTGAGCGGGCGATATCAATCACCGACTTCACGATACCCTGCTTGTGATCGTTCTCCTGAATATCGGCGAGAAAACTGCGGTCCAGCTTGACGATATCGACCGGCAAATCGCGCAGACAAGACAGCGAGGAGTAGCCCGAGCCGAAGTCGTCAATCGCCACTTTGACACCCAGCGCCTGAAGTTCGCGCAATACCGCAATACACTCGTCGAGATTGTGCATGAGACTGGTTTCGGTGACCTCGATCCAGAGCTCTCTGGCCGGTACCTGAGTTTCTCTGAGCAGACGCCTCAGCGACACCGCAAAGCTCCTATTGCTCAGCTGCAGGGCCGATACATTGACCGATATTCCGCCCAACCGCCCCTCAAATTCAGGCCGGCTGCGCCACTCGCCATATTGACGGCATACCTGCACCATCACCCAGTCGCCAATGGCGTCGATCATGCCGGTGTTCTCGGCCAGAGTGATGAATTCCTCCGGCTTGAGATCAGGATAAAGCGGATGCCGCCAGCGCAGCAGGGCCTCCAGGCACATCGGCTTCAAATTGCTTTTCAAAGCAACGATGGGCTGATATTCCAGCCACATCTCGTCTCGGGCCAGGGCATGCAGAATATCGCTTTCCAGCCGGCGCCGACGCGCGATGGCGTCGCCGGCCACCTTTGAATACATCCGATAGCGATGCTTGCCTTCGCGCTTGGCGGTGTACATCGCCGCATCGGCCGCGCTGATCAGGCCGTGCGCCGTGTCGGCCGCGCCCGGATAAGTCGCGATGCCAATGCTGGCGTTCACGCGCACCTCGGTGCCGTCCAGATCAATGCGCTTGCTCAGTTCAACCAGATACCGTTCGGCAATCGTTTCCTCGGCACCGGGCGCCACGTCCCACACGAGAATAATGAATTCATCGCCACCCAGGCGTCCGGCCATGCTGCCGCTGCGGCCTACCGAGGTCAGCCGCCCGGCCACAATGCGCAGCACCTCGTCGCCGGCGTCGTGACCAAGGTCGTCGTTGACGTTCTTGAAATTGTCCAGATCAATAAAGAACAGAGCCAGGCGCAGATTGCGCCGCCGGGCTTCGTCTATTGCCGTGTTGATATCCGCTTGCAGCCGGGAACGGTTCCGCAAGCCCGTCAGCCCATCGTGGTCCGCCGCGTGGGTGAGCGCCGCTTCCGCGCGCTTGCGATCGGTCACGTCCCGCAGCGTTGCCAGGCTGGCCTGCTCCCCCAACCAGTCGACGCCGACCACCCGCATCTCGGCGGTGCCCGACTTCCCTACGGAAACCTCAACGATTTCACCACTGGGCACCGGCACCCGGAAAGCGCTGCCAACGAAGTTGCGCTCCTCTTTTTCGAACATCGAGATGGCGGCCGGGTTGGCATAGAGCACCCGAGAAACGTCGCTGACCACGACCACGCCATCAGGACTCTGCGCCAGAATTTCGCGAAATTGGGTGTGCATCTGCCAGGCGCGCGCCGCCGCCCGAGCCGCGCGACGCAATTGCCCGGCCGCGTCCGGATGGGCGAGACACACGCGGTCGTCGAAAAGCCGGTCGACCTCATCAGCGTGGGCATCGGCGACCGGCGTATCGGTCAGCAGAATGGCCGGCAGGTAAAGCCGACTGTGGCGCCACTCTGCCAGACGGTCGAGATCGGAGAGATCGCGCTGGTGGTACAACAGCACGTCGACGTCATCGGCTCGGGTCGGATCGGGCCTGTCTTCCAAGACATGCTCAACGCCGTATTCTACCGCAGCCTCTCCGGTAAACAGGTCGCTTATCCTGCCGGCCGCCGGCGCGGGGGCAACCAGCAGAAGATTGAGGCGATCCGGCGCCACTGATGCCATGGCTATCCCGCCTGCCTACTCATCGGGAAACAACTCGCCCAGGGCGGCGCGGTCGTCAATAAGCGTGCGTGCGCCGCTGCCGGAGAGAATGCCGGTGACGTTACGAAACGGCTCGCGAATATGCATGCCCTCGCTGCCGATGACGTATTCACGAATTTCGTTGTCGTGATAGGAGCCGCGCATCTTGAGCACGGTAATGCCGCGGCGCATCTCCCCGCGCACTTCGACATAGCGCAGGATGATGATGGAGTCGGTAATGGTCGAAATATGGGTTTCCGTGATCGACTCGCCGCCCATGAGCTTGTCGGTCGTGTTGGTGAACATGCCGGCCGCACCCACGCTTTTCAGGTGGCTGGTAATGCCCAGCACGAACTCGCGGAAGGAGCGACCATTGGATACCCGCTCCAGCGCCGACAGGCTGTCTACTGCCACGCGGGTGGGCTTGAACTCCTCGATGATCTGCTTGATGCGCACAAGGTGATCGATGAGGCTGCGGTTTTCCGGATATTCGGCCACTATCCTGAAGTGGCCCTGCTCCTGGGCGCCGCGGTAGTCGATACCCCAGGCGGCCGCATTGCGCACCAGCTGCGCCTCGCTTTCCTCGAAGGCCAGCAGCAGCGTACGTTCGCCGGCTGCTATGCCGGCCTTCATGAACTGCGAGGCCATGAGCGTCTTGCCCGTGCCGGTGGCGCCGCTGACCAGGATGATCGAATCCTGGAATGGCCCGCCGTGACACATTTTGTCCAGTTCGCCGATGCCCGACGAAATACGAACCTCGCCCGCTTCGTGGCTCAGCGTAATAGTCGCCAGCGGCGACAGGGTGAGACCTTCCTTGAGATCGATGGTAAAGGGGAACTCGCCGGTCAGATGATCCGCGCCGCGGATCTTGACGATTTCCACCGTACGCCGCCGTCGTTCCGATTCCTGCCGATTGCGCAGCAGCATCACGTTGTCGGCGACGAATTCCTCGACGTTGTAGCGGGCCACCGGACCATCCTCGTCAGCCCGCTCCACGGTAATGAGGCTGGTCACCCCCATGGCGCGCAGCGCCACCACCAGCCGATGCAGCTCGTGCCGCACCACCTGGGAATCGATGACCTGCGGAAACAGCGCGCCCACCGAGTCCAGAATGGCTCGCTTGGCGTCGGTCTTGCGTACGGCATGCTCGATGCGCGAAATCAGTGCCGACAGGTCGTATTTGCCGGCAGATATGGCCGCCTCGCCCGGTACCGGCGATACGTCCACCACGGCGATGCGGCCATCGTCGATATGCTCGTCCAGGTGCCAGTCGAGGTTTTGAACGTTGCGGACGAGGTCTTCGGGGTCCTCTTCAAAGGTCACCAGTACGCCGTTTTCGCCATACTTCTCAACACCGTTGGCCAGGAACTGCAGCGCGAACAGGGTTTTGCCGCTACCTGCGGTGCCGCCAATCAGCGTGGTCCGGTTCTGGGGAATGCCGCCGTGGGCAATCTGATCGAACCCGGCTATGCCCGTGGGCACCACCCCCAGACTGTCAAGTTCGGTGTATTTGTGGTTTGTCATGGACGGTTATTCCTGCAAGGGATCGGCAGGCGAAGCCAGAACCGCTTCGACCATGCCCCGGTCACTCAAGTCGCCGACTATCCGCCGCAGCGGGGGTGGCAGCCTGCGAATCAGCGTGGGCGTTGCCAGAATCTTCGCGTGCTCGGCACGATCCGGCTCCTTGACAACATCAATAATTTCCAGTCTTACCCTGCCTTTCAGGGATTGATCGCAAATATCCCGAATGTTGTCGATCGCCCGTTTGGACAGCACATTGTCCGCAACCACATAAAGCTGCAGCAGCATTTCGGACATCAGCTTGCCTGCCCGGAACCCGGCGCCGCCCGCTGGCGGTAAAAACTCAGCAATGCGCCCATCACCTTGAGGGCCAACAAGCGGCCGTCGGTGTTCAGATACTGCGCCCGTTCGGGCCGCTCACGTTTCACGGCAGCCTCCAGTGCGGAAATATGGATATCCAGCACATCGCGTGGTCCCGCGCCGGCTTTGCCAAGCAGTTTCACCAGCGGCTCCACTTCGAATTCGGGCATGGACCGCTTGACCACCAGGCATTCGAGATACTCGCCCAGCAGGTCGTCATACATGCGTCGGGCTTTCCGGAAAACTGCCGGGGCACTGTTCTTGATGGGACTGGCCGCCTTTTCTATCGGCTGTGCTTGCGATTCCACGGCGGAGTCATCCGCCAGGTCGCGGTAGCTGGCGAGCATGCGCTTGAAGGCGCGAACCTGGGCCTTGCGCCGGTACACCGCGTAAAGCAGAACCCGCTGCAAGGCGCGCGCGTTGACTTCGTCCTTGACCAGAAAATCCTGAGCACCGTACTCCAGCGCCCTGAGCGCAATTTCGCGCTCGTTACTTCCGGTGAGAACCACCACCGCAGACTCCTCAGCCAGATCGACCATGCTGCTGACGGTATCCAGTCCCGCCGAATCGCCGAGGTTCATATCGAGCAGAATGACGTCCGCATAACTACCGCCAAGCCATTCTCTGGCCTCTGCCATTGAGCGCACACGTGAAAGGGTGTAGCTCACTTCATGCCGCAGACGTAATTTTTCCCGAAGCAGGACGGCGTCCGGCTCGAAATCCTCCACGAGCAATATCTGGATATCTGCGTAGCTTGCCGCCACGTCGCTGCCTTTCTGAACGGAATGACTGTAGACCACTAAGGAATACTACGTATTGTATAGACAACCCTGTGGAATGGGTTAACGGCTAGTCCCGAAATATGATTGATGGCAATCAGCCTCTCAATTCGCGGCGCAGAATCTTTCCGGTCGGTGTTTTTGGCAACTCGTCGACGATTTCGACAATCCGCGGATACTTGTAGGCCGCCATGGCCTGCTTGCAGTGGGCCTGCAGCGCCTCGGGCGACGCCGCGGCGCCGGGCTTGAGGCTGACCACGGCTTTCACCGTCTCGCCCCGGTATTCATCGGCCACCCCCACCACGCCGGCTTCGCGCACGGCCGGGTGGCTGTACAGCACATCCTCCACCTCGCGCGGCCAGATCTTGTAGCCGCCGGCGTTGATCTGGTCCTTCTTGCGATCCACCAGGTAGAACCAGCCCTGTGCGTCCATGAACCCCACGTCGCCGGTGCGAAATCCGTCCGGCCGCATGGCCTGCGCGGTCTCGTCGGGCTTGTCCCAGTAGCCGGGCACGATCATCGGGCCGCTGCTGACAATTTCCCCCACTTTGCCCACCGGCGCGGGCTGCCCGTCTTCGTCCGCGATCCAGACCTGCGCGTTGAAGATGGGCACGCCAATGGACAGCGCCCCGGACGCGGGATCGACCGGCGCGCGAGCGCCCATGGGCACCGCGTGGGTCGGCGAACTGGATTCGGTCAGCCCGTAGATGTTGTGGATATACAGCCGGAAGGTCTGCTCGAACTGCTCGACCGTGCTGGGCGGAATGGGCGCACCGCCCGAGTAGAGCGTTTTCAGACTCGCCAGCGCGTCTGCCGTCGCGTCCGGATGGTTCATCATGGCAATCAGCGCCGTCACGGCCGCCACAGTGAAGCCGGGCCGGTGCTCCCGGGCGGCGGCGAGCATGACGGCCGGCTCGAAACGGTAGGTCAGCACCAGCGGACTGGCGGTGATGAAGGCCGTCATTACGTGAGCCACCAGCCCGGTAATATGGAACAGCGGCGCAATACCCAGCACGCCCGTGCCGTCTTCCAGCCCCATCCAGTCGCGATAGGCCTGGGCGTTGAAGCAGATGTTGGCGTGCGTATTCATGGCGCCCTTGGGCGGGCCGGTGGTGCCCGAGGTGTAGACCAGAAAGGCCGGCTCGTCGGCCGCCAGCGGCGGCTGCTCGGGCGGGCGCTTGCCGGCGTAGTCCGCCACCACCCGCAGAAAATCCTGCGCGCCGTCACAGCGGCAGGTGCGGGCCACTCCGAAAACACGGTCATCGTGGCGAGACTGACCGGCGCGCGGCGGCACGACGTACATCGCCTCCGGCAGGGCCGACCGGCCGGCCGGATCCAGGCGGCTGACCACCTCCTCGAACAGATCGTCGTGACACACCAGCGCGGCCGGGCGGCAATCGGCCAGCAGGGCCGCCAGCTCCCGCTGCCGATTCATGGGGTTCACCGGCACGACAATGCCGCCCGCCTTCCAGGCCCCGAGCAGGGCCACGACGAAGGCGGGATGGTTCTGCAGGTAGATCGCCAGGCGATCGCCTCGAACAAACCCACGGTCGGCCAGCGCTGCGGCGAAGGCATTACTGGCAATGTCCAACTCGGCGTAGCTCTGGGCGCTGTCGAAAAACAGCAGCGCCGGCTCGGCCGGCGCCCGGGCCACCGCCGCCCGAAAAAGGCTCAGCGCGTCATCGTATTCGGCCGCGATGACGGCCGGCTGCCCGGCGCCATACAGCGCCAGCCAGGGTTTTTCCGCGTAGGGGTTGTTGCCGCCCATGAGGCTGACCTACTTGATGACGACCGGGTTCACCGGCGCGCCGGAACCGCCCACCACCTTGAGCGGCGCCGCGGTGTACAGAAAACTGTACTGCCCGTCCTCGGCGCAGTCGGCGGCCAGCGGATCAAGCTCGGCGATTTCGGTCAGCGTCACGCCCAGGTTGCGCATCAGCGCGCAATGCAGCGGCAGGGCCACGCCGGTGCCCGGGTCGAAGGTGACCTCGTTGGCGATGGTGTCGGTCACGAAATTGGGAATTTCCATCTCGTTGAACCATTCCACCAGTTCCGGGCTGTAGGTCAGCCCCGGCTCGAGGAAATCCTTGTAGAACTCGTCGCGGTCCTTCCAGTAGAACGAGCCGATCCAGCCGGTGCGAATGACCAGGATGTCGCGCTTTTCGATGGGCGTGCCCTGGGCCTCTGCCGCGGCCACGAGGTCTTCGTGGGTGAAGGTTTCGCCCTTGTCGAGCACGTCCTTGCCGCGATAGCGCGCCATGTCGATGAGCACACCGCGACCGGCCACGCCGCGCTCGGCAATGGGAAAGACGCTGGCCTTGCTCATCGACCCCGCCGTGGTGGCCGCGTCGTAACCGTTCCAGATCTGGTCGCCGTACCAGACGTGACCCAGCGCGTCGTACTGCGTGGAGCCTTGCAGGTACATGAGCACGACGTCATCGGAATACTCGAGATGACCGGGAAATTCGGGCCCCTTGTTACAGGCGAAATGGCCGCGATCCATCACGTTGAACTTCTGCGCCTCCTTGCGGCCGGGCCACACCGGGTCGCCGTCCGGGTGGTTGACCGGAATCTGCAGGGTGAAGACCTTACCCTGCCTGATGTGCCGCGCCCCGCGCAGCACCTGCTCGGCATCCAGGTAATTGAGCGCACCGACCTCGTCGTCATCGCCCCACTTGCCCCAGTTCTTGGGGCTGTCCTTGAGCAGTTCGGCAACGGGCATCACGTCTGCGGGATTACTGGCCATGCTGTCTCCTCCGGTTTTCTGCCGGTCTCGGGCCGACTGTGGTTGGTTTCGATCTTCGATTCGGGCACGACGGCAGCCGCCCCGTCAAGCCGCGAGCGCATCCCGGCCGCCGCCCATACGCGACACCGGCTTGCATCCGGCGCGGAAAAATAGAATATTTACTCTAAATAGCGCGTGATGTCGCCGGCGGGCAATCACGCCATACAAGCTGAACGGACCCATGGAGGAGCAAGCATGGCAACAACGGCAAACACGCTGAACACGGCACAGGATCCCTGGTCGATGCCGCTTGAGGACATCGACGTCAGCCAGCCGCATCTGTATCGCGACGACATCCTGTGGGACTACTTCGCCCGCCTGCGGCGCGACGCGCCAGTGCACTATTGCCCGGACAGCCAGTTCGGCGCCTACTGGTCAGTGTCCAAGTTCCACGACATCATGGAAGTGGAAAAGCACCACGAAATCTATTCCTCCGAATCCCGCGACGGCGGCATCACCATCATGGAGGACAACAGCATCGCCAGCCTGCCGATGTTCATTGCCATGGATGAGCCGCGACACGGCGAGCAACGCAAGACGGTGTCGCCCATTGTGGGTGCCGATAATCTGGCCCAGCTGCGAGACCTGATCCTGCAGCGCACCGTGGATACTCTGGACAGCCTGCCGGCCAGCGAGGACTTCGACTGGGTGGAACGGGTTTCCATTCCCCTGACCACGGCCATGCTCGCCACGCTGTTCGACTTTCCCTGGGAAGACCGGCATCTGCTGACCCACTGGTCGGATGTGGCCACGACCATTCCCGGCGCCGGCGTCATCGACAGCGAGGAAGAGCGCCTGCAGATCATGCAGGAATGCGCCGAGTACATGACCCGGCTGTGGAACGAGCGGCTGAACGCCGAACCCGGCAATGACGTGCTCTCCATGCTGGCCCACTCGGACCGGACGCGGGATATGTCGCCCGAGGAATTTCTGGGCAACATGTTCCTGATCATCGTCGGCGGCAACGACACCACCCGCAGCTCCATGACCGGCGGTCTTTACGCCATGAGCAAGCACCCCGGCGAATACGACAGGCTCTCCGCCAATCCGACGTTGCTGAAGTCCGCCATTCCCGAAATCATTCGCTGGCAGACGCCGTTGTCACACATGCGCCGCAAGGCCCTGCGCGATACCGAGCTGGGCGGTCAGCAGATCAAGGCAGGTGACAAGGTGATCATGTGGTATGTCTCGGGTAATCGAGACGACGAGGTCATCGACAATCCGGACGCTTTCATCGTTGACCGAAAAAACGCCCGCCATCATCTGTCCTTCGGCTTCGGCATTCACCGCTGCGTGGGCAATCGCCTGGCCGAAATGCAGTTGCACATACTGTGGGAAGAGATGCTCAAGCGCTGGCCGAAGGCCGGCCAGATTGAAGTGACCGGCGAGCCCCGGCGCGTGCTGTCCAACTTCATCAAGGGCTACGAAACGCTGCCGGTACGCATCAACGCCTGATCCGACGCATCGCTAGATGATCTGAGAAAACCACAGAGGCACGGCGGACGCAGAGGGAACAGGAAGAGAGTTGAATCACAAAGGTACAAGGGGCACAAAGTAAGGCAGTATTTTCCTTTGTACGTTTCGTGTTCCTTGTGGTCCTGATTTCTTCGGTTCTTTGATCGGTGCCTGCGTAATTAACAGACCACCGCATAAAACCGCTCGACTGTGGAACCTGGCTGGCCATTGCCCCTAGTGGCCACAATGCCTGAATCCGCTTCGCTCCTTCAGGCCTACGGGCGGTCAGGCGTGGCGGTCGACAAGACCGTAGGCCGGATGCAGGTCGACGACCGGAATCCGGCACGCGGGAAAGCCAGGGTGTCATCGACGCCGCCGCGGTGAGTCAATTTGCGCCCGACCCGCCCGCCAGCGTTCGCCAATCAGTACCGCAGCCGCCTCGCAAGAGCGCGGCCCTCGAACACGGGGTCTGCCATGTGCCCGTTCGCCGCGGCAACGTCTTGCAGCCGATCGAGGCCGCCGGCTAGTACTGGCTTTCCGGCACGTGCAGCACGATGCCGTCCAGTTCGTCGGTGATCTGTAGCTGACAGGTCAGGCGGCTGTTGTCCTGCGGGTCGGCCGTGTAGTCGATCATGGCCTCCTCATCGCCTTCCGGATCAGGCAGCTTGGACAGCCACTCCTTTTCCACGTAGACGTGGCAGGTGGCGCAAATGCAATTGCCGCCACAATCCGCCTCGATCCCGGGCACCATGGCGTCCACCGCCGCTTCCATGATGGTCACCCCCGTCGTGGCATCCACCTCCTGCGTCTCGCCGCTGGGCTGTATAAACGTTATTTTGGGCATGGCCTGTTCTTCCAGTTCTGTCAGTTTGCTTGTTTCAAGTCAGTGTTTTCAGATCGACCGACGTGTCGGACAACTGATTCTTGTCCGGCGTCGCGCGCGCTGCAACCAGCTTCTTGCCGGCCATGAAGGATTTCGGGTCGTTGACCGCATCCACCGAAATGACCACGCCATTCTTCAGGTAAAAAATGGCGAAGCTGTCGTCATCCGGTAGGCCGCGCATGACGCTGTCGTCATGGCCGTCCGACAGACCCACCATCTGCATGCGGATATCGTACTGGTTCGACCAGAACCACGGCACGGCATCGTAGGCCTTGTCTTCACCACACAGCACGCTGGCGGTGGCGCGGGCCTGGTCGACCGCGTTGGACACGGCCTCCAGCCGCTTGGCATCGCTGTAGAAAAGATTCTTGTGCCGCGTGCAGTCGCCGATGGCAAAAATGTCCGGGTCGGATGTGCGGGTGAATTCGTCCACGACAATGCCGTCGTCGCAGTCCAGACCGGCCGCTTCGGCCAGCGCGGTTTCGGGCATGATGCCGATGGAAACCAGCACGGTGGTGGCTTCGAATTTTTCGCCGCTTTCTGTGGTCACGGCGCTCACGTGGCCGCTGCCATTGTCTTCGAAGCCCGCGACCTTGGCGCCGGTCCGCAGGTCCACACCGGCATCACGATGGCGCTTTTCGAAATAGGCAGATACGTCCGGGCCCGTCACCCGCTCCATGACGCGATCCATGGCTTCCAGCACCGTGACATCCACGCCTCGTTTGACCGCGATGGCCGCCACTTCCAGCCCGATGTAGCCACCGCCGACAATGACCAGCTTGTGACCCTCGATCAGTTCCGGACGCAGCTTCTGCACGTCGGAAATCGTGCGCAGATAGTGGATGCCGTTCAGGTCCGAGCCGGGCGCCTTGAGCACGCGCATCTGAATACCGGTGGCCAGAACAAGTTTGTCATAGGCCAGGTCGGCGCCATTGGCGAGCTTGAGCGACTTGCTGTCGCGGTCGATTTTTTCAACTCTGGTATCCAGGGTCAGGTCGATACCGGCCTTGTCGTAGGTTTCCTGCGGCTTGAGGTAGAGCTTGTCGAGATCGATGTCCCCGGCCAGATAATCCTTGGACAGCGGCGGGCGCTGATAGGGCAGGTACGGCTCGTCGCCCACAATCAACACGCGGCCGGGATATTTCTTCTGGGCCAGCGTGGTAGCCAGCATGCCGCCGGCATGCCCGGCGCCCACGATGACGGTCGTTTCAGTCTGCTCTTCGGCCATTTCTACCCTTCCTCCTGCTCAAAGCAGCCGGCATGATACCGACTATTGCCGCGACGTGTATTTCGTTGAACGGCCCGCTAGCCCTTGTGCCGCATGACCAGCGTGTCGATACCTTCGTCCTTGAGCCGGCGCAGCATCTTGTTGAGCGTGGCCACGTCGTTCAACGGTCCGCTGCGCACGCGAAAGACGGTCTTGCCGCCCGACAGCTCGACGCGCTCGATATCGGCCTGCAACCCCAGCAGCGCCAGGCCGGCCTTGCGGCGTTCTGCATCGGCCCGCGAACTGAACGAGCCGGCCTGGATGACGTAACGGCCCGGCTGCTCCACCTTGGGCATGGTGGTCTGGCTGGCCTGCTGTGCCGGCTTGCTCGCCGTGTCGGGGGAAGACGGCGAGCGCGCCGGCTCGGTGTATTCCTCCTCCGGAATGACGACCTCATAGTTCGGCAGCATTTCGTAGAAGGCGAAGCGCGGCTCCTCCTCTTTCGGCGGCGCAGGCGTGGCGGGCGACTCGGCCGCGTCGGGCGCCCCCAGGGCCGGCATGCCGGCGATTTCGATTTGCGTGCCCGTCGTGCTGGCCGGCCGCGCAAAGATGTAGACGCCGGCCGCAACCACCAGGCCGAGACACAGCCCGCAGAACAGATACACCCAGCCCGGTACACCCGCCCCGGCCGCAGACTTGCGCGCCGGGCGCGCAGCTGGTTTGCGCCGCGTCTTGGTCTTGCGGTTATCCGAGGGGCGGTTTGAGTAATCGCGGGCCATTCGACTCCCTGCCAGGCCGGCTACATCGATTGCGGTGCGTCAACGCCCAGCAAGTCTAAGCCATTGGCCAGTGTCTGCCGAGCCGCCAGCGCCAGCGCCAGACGGGCATTGCGCAGCGCGGCGTCGTCCACGATGAACTGGTGGGCGTTGTAAAGGCTATGGAAGGCGTCGGCCAGATCACGCAGGTAGTGCGCGAGCGTTTGGGGCGCATAGTTCAGCGCCGCGTTCTCCACGATCTCCGGGAATTTCGAGATGAGGGTAATCAGTCGCTGTTCCTGCTCGGTGTCCAGCCGCGTCAGATCGGCCGCGTCCGGATCGGCCGGCCACTGCTTGTCCCGGGCCTGCTGAGCCACGCTGCACACCCGCGCGTGGGCATACTGGATGTAGTACACGGGATTCTCGTTGCTGCGCGATTTGGCCAGCTCCAGATCGAAGTCCAGATGCTGATCATTCGAGCGCATGACGTAGAAATAGCGCGCGGCGTCGGTGCCGACCTCATCGCGCAGCTCCCGCAGCGTGACGTACTGCCCGGCCCGCGTGGACATGGGCAGCCGCTCGGCGCCGCGATACAGATTGGCAAACTGCACCAGCTGTACGGCAAGCCGGTCATCGGCGCCGGTCAGCGCCGCGACCGCCGCCCGCACGCGAGGCACGTAGCCATGATGATCGGCGCCCCAGATATCCACCAGCCGCTCGAAGCCGCGGTCGAGCTTGTTCAGGTGGTAGGCGATATCAGCCGCAAAATAAGTGTGGCTGCCGCTGGCGCGCACCAGCACCCGATCCTTTTCGTCGCCAAAACGCGAAGAGGCAAACCAGGTGGCGCCATCCTGTTCATACACATGGCCGGCCTCGCTGAGCCCCTTCAAGGCGTGCTGCACGGCGCCCTCGGTCACCAGACCACGCTCGGAGAACCAGTGGTCGAACCCCACGCGGAACTGCTCGAGATCGTCGCGAATATCATCGATTTGCAGGGTCAGAATGATATCCAGCAGGGCCAGGAATTCATCGGCGCCCAGCGCATCCCGCGCACGGGCGATCATGGCGTCTAGCGCCGCATCCGGCGACTCGGCGTCGGCCTGCGCGGCCAGTACGTCGTCTGCCGCAATGCGCAGGTCATCGCCGCGCTGCGCGCGCAGCGTAGCGGCCGCCTCGATCACGTAGTCGCCCTGATAGGCGTTGCCCGGAAAATCGAGCTGTTCGCCGCAGGCTTGCAGATAACGCAGCCAAAGCGACAGCGCCAGAATATCCATCTGCCGGCCGGCATCATTGATGTAGTACTCACGCGTCACGTCGAAGCCGGTGAAGGCCAGCAGGCGGGACACGCAATCACCATAGGCCGCACCGCGGCCGTGCCCGACGTGCAGCGGGCCGGTGGGGTTGGCAGAGACGAACTCGACCATCACCCTCAGACCGGCGCCCTGGCTGCCGCGGCCCCAGTCTGCGCCGGCTTCGAGCACCTGCCGCACCACGGCCTGCATTTCCCCCCGCCGCAGAAAGAAATTGATGAAGCCGGGGCCGGCAATTTCGGCCTTTTCGACCAGATCGGAGGCCGGCAGCGAATCGATGATCATCTGCGCGAGCTGACGCGGCGGCTGGCCGGCCTGCTTGGCATAGACCATGGCCACGTTGCTCGCGAAATCGCCGTGCGCGGCGTCGCGCGTACGCTCCACATGCGGGGCGCGCGAGGTGTCGGCTTCCGGGAGCGCGGCGGTCACGGCGCGCGCAAGCAGTTCCTGCAGTTCAGACTTCACGAAGAAATTGCCTCTGGGCCGGTTCCGGGGCGAAAAACGCCGCAGATTGTAGCGATTGGCCGGGGTGCCGGCTAGCGGCGGGGGGCGCGGCCAGCGCGTCCGGTCAGGTCAGGTCCTGCGGATCCACGTCTAGCGCCCAGCGCACCCGCCGGCCTTCGCTCAGGCCATCCACCTCGGGCAACCAGGCCCGCAGGAACCGCTGCAGCTCGGACCGGCTGTCGGCCCGGAGCAGCAAATGCGCCCGCGTGCGGCCGGCGCGTCGCTCCAGCGGCGCCGGCGCCGGCCCCCACAGCTCGACGCGGAGCCGGCCCTGCGGCACAAGCAGACGATCCGCCGCGGTACTGGCCGCCTGAAGGAACGCGTCCGGCGCGCGGGGCTGCCGGGCCTCGGCCTGCAGCAGCGCCAGGCTGCCGAAGGGCGGCAGGCCGGCCTGTTTCCGCTCCTCGAGCAAGGCCCGGGCGAAACGCCCGTAGCCTTCGGATACCAGCAACTGCAGCAAGGGGTGGCCGGGGTGGTGCGTCTGGATGATCACCTCGCCCCGACGGCGGTCGCGGCCGGCGCGACCGGCCACCTGCGTCACCAGCTGCGCCATGCGCTCGATGGCCCGGAAATCGGTGGAGAAAAGCCCGCCATCGGCATTGACCACACCCACCAGCGACAGATCGGGAAAGTCGTGCCCCTTGGCAATCATCTGTGTGCCCACCAGCAGGCGCAGCGCCTTGCTGCGCACCTGGGTCAGCAGCTGTGCAAGCGCGCCCTTGCGGGCGGTGCTGTCGCGATCGAAGCGTGCCATCGGCACGTCGGGAAACTCGCTGCGCAGGGCGGCGGCAATGCGTTCTGTCCCCTCACCCAGCGCAATCAGGCTGCGGCTGCCGCAGCGTTCGCATTGCGCGGGGGGCGGACGTTGGGCACCACAGTGATGACAGCACAGCCGCTGGCCGCCGGCGTGCAGCGTCATGGCGCTGTCGCAGTGGCGGCACGGCATCTGCCAGCCGCAATCGTGGCAGAGCAGCGCCGGCGCGAAGCCCCGCCGGTTGAGAAACATGAGCACCTGGCCGCCCTGCTCCAGATGCTGCGCCGCCTGCTCCAGCAGCGGTCGCGATAATCCCTCGCGCAGCGGCCGACTGCGCACATCCAGCAGGCGCACCACGGGTTGGCCGGCGCGGCCCACGCGTTGCGACAGCCGAACATGATGGTAGCGGCCCTGCAGAGCATTGTTGAGCGTTTCCAGCGACGGGGTGGCCGTGCCCAGGAGGATCGGTACGCCCGCCTGCTGCGCCCGGCGTACCGCCAGATCCCGCGCAGAATAGCGAAAGCCGTCCTGCTGCTTGAACGAGCCGTCGTGTTCTTCGTCCACGATAATCAGGCCCAGATCGGGCATCGGCGTAAAGATGGCCGATCTCGTACCCAGAATCACGCGGGCATCGCCCGCGCGCGCGGCAAGCCAGCCGTCGAGCCGCTCCGCATCGGTCAGTCCGGAATGCAGCACCGCGATACTCACGCTCAGCCGTTCGAAGAAACGATCGACCAGTTGCGGCGTCAGGCCGATTTCCGGCACCAGCACCAGCACCTGGCGGCCCGACTCGACCGCCCGCCGGGCGAGCGCAAGATAGATTTCGGTCTTGCCGCTGCCCGTCACGCCCTCGAGCAGCGTGGCCGAGAACCCCGCGCCGCCGGGTACGGCGGCCACGGCCTCGCGCTGCGCCTCGGTCAACGCCGGTCCGTCCGCCCCCCGACCGATGCGCGGCATCCTGGGACGATCACGCGCCTCCACCCAGCCATGCTCGAGCAGGCGTGCCAGCACGCCGGCCAGGCCATCGCCGGCTGGCATTTCACCTTGCGCGGTCCAGCCGGGCCGGTCCAGGGCGCGCAGAATGCGCGCCTGACGCGAGGCACGCTGCATGAGCGCATCGGTATCCAGCTGCGCGCCGGTTGGGGTCAGACGCCAGACGCGTTCCACCCGTCGCGCCGCCGGATGGCCCTGCCTGAGCAGGGCCGGCAAGGCCGTCAGGCAGACATCGCCGGCGGGGTGATGGTAGTAACCGCTGGCCCAGCGCAGCAGATTCATCATCGCCTCGGGGATCAATGGCTCGGTATCGATGATGCGGGTCAGCGGCCTGAGTCGATCAGGCGCGATGCCGGCCCCTGACGACGTACCGTCCACAATCGCCACCACCTTTCGCCTGCCCAGCGGCGCTTCCACCCGCGCGCCGGCCGGCGCCGGGCCGGCAGCGTGCGGCAGGTAATCCAGCCCCTGCCGAAAAGGGCCGGGCACGAAGACGCGGACAGGGGTTTCATCAGCGGTCATGGCCGAATTCTAACCGCCCGGCCTACCGTACCGTCGTCGAGCAGGGCCAGCGGTCCAGCCCCTGTGGATAACTTTGGGGATAGTGCAGCCCGGAAGATCGAACGTCACGCGGCACAAACGCAGAGATGACGTTTACATGACGCAAAAATAAAAAGAATTATTTTTACAATCAGCTAATTAGAATGTATTAACCACAGCAGGCCGCGTTTGACGGTTGACTTGAAGCTGCGCAACATGGCTCAGCGCTGGATGTGAATAACCCTGCCACCGGACGAAAAAACTCGCTGTAAATAGTTATTTATGGCCGTCCGCCACAATTTTTGCTGCAGCGCATCGCGCGAGGCGACCGGTGGACGGACGGCGTGAACGGAGGGACGACCGCTGGTCGATTCAATGGCATGGCGTCGTCTGCAGACGGTAAAATATCGAATAATTTTCAACCCGAGTTTTCACTGATGGCTCATTACAGCGATGAGCCTCCGGGGCACTCTCCCTATGCTCTTCAATTAAGCCAGGGTTTTCCGTGGCTCAGATTTGAATACTCCCTGGAGGCGAGCTTCCGGGCCTATTACACGGCTCGCTATCTTGCCCGCGCGAGGTTTGTCCTTTCGCTCGCGATCATCCTCTTCGCCGTATTCGCGTTCTACAACCTGGCGGTGCTCCCCGCCCCGGTCGGCGGCGTGGCGGCGGCGGTGCAACTCGCCTTCATCTGCCCCTGGCTGCTGGCCGCCTGGGGCATGTCGTACTTCGAGTCGGTGTCACGCGATGTGTCCATGCTGGCCTGGTTTGCCCTGTCGGGTACGGCCATCGCGCTAATGGGCCTGATCTGGTATTCCACCCACCATCAGGTGGAGTACCCCTACACCGGCCTGGTTCTCATCGTCATCGCCGCCTACTACCTGGCCGGCATGACCTTCTGGCACGCGCTCGCCTTCGGCCTGAGCTGCCTTGGCGTGTTTGTGCTCGGCTCCATGGCCGCCGACAGCTCGCCGGTGGAGCTGGTGGGTCCTGCGCTCTACCTGCTCACCGCCAATATCGTCGGCATGCTGGGCGCCTACACCTACGAGTACAACGAGCGCAGCGGCTATCTGAGCAAGGAAATCCTCGAGGGTCGCGCCAGTCGCGATGGGCTGACGGGCATCCACAACCGCCGCTACCTGGACGAACAGATCGATCGAATCTGGGCCCAGGCCAAGCGCGACAATGTCCGCGTGGCGGCCGCGTTCTTCGATGTTGACTACTTCAAGAGCTATAACGACGTGCACGGGCACCTGGGCGGGGATGACTGCCTGCGCAAGGTCGCGCAGTTGCTCAGCGACAAGGCCCGGCGCCCGCTGGATGTGGTGGTCCGCTACGGCGGCGAGGAATTCCTGGTCATCTGGTACGACGTGGAGCCTGCCGAGATGCTGATCGAACTCGCCGAAGGTGTGCGCCGCAGTATCGAGCATGCCCGCATTCCGCACGGCGCGTCCCCGGTGTCCGACTACGTGACGGTCAGCGCCGGCGCGGCAGCCTGCGTGCCGGACGCCACCCATACGCCGGCGGCCTTTCTCGAGCAGGCCGACAGGCTGCTCTACCAGGCCAAGAGCGCCGGACGAAACCGCGTGATCTCGCTGCCGCACCTGTCGCAGACGGTGACTGCCCTGGGCAACGCCGTCAACGTGGCGCCCGAGGATTTCAACCGGGAAGACGTCACCGAGATGGAAGCCGAGCAGCCGCTATCCGCGGAGCAGCGGAATCGCCACGCGGCCTACCGCCGGTCAAAAACGGGCCTGTACCGGCTGCACTACCAGTTCGTGTTTCCCACCCGGAATCAGCGCCGGCTGCTGGCCGGCGAGGTCGCGCACGGGCTGCGCGCCGCCATACGCGAACTGTGCGATCGCGCCGACATCCATATTCTGCGAGGCCAGATCTGCCCGGATCACATCAAGCTGATGCTGAGCGTCCCGCCCGGCCTGTCGCCCGGCGCGGTCATCGACACCATCCGCACCCGCAGCGCCGAGGCGTTGATCACCGAATTCGGTCGCACCCACCGCGCCATCGCCAAGGGCGAGATCTGGGAGGAAGGCTATTTCGTGGCCACCATCGGCACGGTGAAGGAAAGCACGATTGAACGTTACGTCGAGCATCAGGATCTCAAACCCCGCGACGACGAGTTCAAGATTACGACCGGCTAAGCGGCCCGCGCGGCACGAGCGTACGCGTACTAAGGCGCTCCGCCCGAGGCCCAGAACAGGGACCCGGCTCGCTGGGGGTGTGACTGCCGGCGGGGGGATTGAGCTGCGAACAAGACTCGCTCAGGCTCGTTCATCCCGCCGAGGGTCAACCACGCCTGCCACGCGGCCCAGGTCCGCCTCTGGGGACAACATCCGCTGCGTGACACCTGCAAAGTTCTTCCTCTCTACCCCACATAAATTCGAGACGCCGTAACACCACAAGAACTCGGGTTTCGCGCCCACATGCAATGGGCGAAAAAAAGCCCCGGCAGTACCGGGGCTTGAATCGGGCACAGAGTTGGCCTATCAGAGGAGAACTTCGCGACGCCGGCGGCGCATCAGGCCACCCACGGCGATGGCAGCCAGCAGCCAGAGCAGCGGGTCCTGCCGCTGGTTGCTGCTGCCGAGCACACAGCCACCGCCACCACCGCCGCCGCCCAGCGTCGGACCCGGGTTCGGGTTGCCGCCACCAGTAGGCGGTGACGTGACGGCTGCCGTACCGGGCGCGCCCGGGTCGGTGATGCGACCGTCGGCCATGCCATCGGCATCACCGATGCCGCCATCAATAAGGTTCAGCGCGATCACGTTGCCGTTGATCTGCGCGCCCTCATTGTCAGCCGCGTCGAACAGGTACTCGAAGGCCACACCATTCTGGAACTTGTAGAAGGTGTTCGGCGTTGAGCCGGCCGGCAAGGTCAGCGTGACCTGCACGCTGTCACCATTGTTCAGGCCGCTGATGTCGAAGCTGAAGTAGCCATCATCGAAGTCCACGTTGGCCGGCGGGGTAATGCCCATCGGCGGCTGAGCGGCGATCATGTAGTTCTCGATCTGCCCGCCGCTGGTGGCAATCTCCACCGGCTGCCCGTCCGGATTGTTCTGCGTATCCGTATCGGTTGCCGCGTCGGCACGCGTGGTGGAGGTAAAGGTATCCATCACGCCGCCAATGGTCAGCGTCGTATCCGTGGCCGTGGAGGCCGTTGCCGCCGAAGTGTGGCTCACGCAGACCGTATCCCCCTGCGACACCATGCCCGCCGAGCTGGTGAACATACCCGCCATACAGCCAATCGAGTACTCGCCACCGGTCACCGTGATGCTCGTGGGCGTGTCGATGCCGGCCACCGTGATTACGTTGGACTGCACCAGCGTGTTGATGGTCACGTCGTTCGTGTCCGTGAACATGAAGGCATCCGGCGTAATGTCCGGCTCGGCCTCGGGCGCGGTGGTCGTGGTGAACACATCCGACCCGGTGCCGACGGTCAACTCGGAGTTCACCGCCGTATTGGCCATGGCCGCGGAGGTATGCCGCACGCACACCGTGTCGTTGTTGTCGATGGTCCCGGCCATGCCGGTAAAGCTGTTGATGTCACAGCCAATCGAGTACTCACCCACGTCGATCGAGATGGCGGTGCCGTCGTCGATGCCCGTAATGGTGACGGTATTGGACGTGATCGGCGTCGACTGGTCCACGTCAACCTGATCGTTGAACATGAAGCCATCCGGCGTGCGATCGCCATCGCGAACCGTGGAACTGAAGTCGCCGGTCACACCGCCAATGGACAGCGTGGTGGTCACCATGCCGCCAAACATCGCGCTGCTGCTGTGACGCACACAAACCGTTTCGCCGTTGGCAATGGTGCCGGCGGCACTGGTGAAGCCCGGTTCGGCACAGCCGATGGCGTACTCACCGCCGGTTACCGTGATCTGCGCGTCGGTATCGATGCCGGCCACGGTAATTGTATTGGACGTCTGAACGGTCATGGGCTCGACATTGTTGACGTCGGCAAACATGAAGGCGTCCGGCGTCGTGTCACCGGGATCAACCCCATCACCGCCGCCGAAGACCAGGGCGCCGAAGGCGGCGTTGAACTGGCCCACGCTCACCACGCCGCCGTCTGCGCGCTGTGCGATGGCGAAACTCGACAGGCTGGTGCCCGAGAGTTCGTTGCGGCGGAAAAGACCGCTATCACCAAAGTTGTTATCAATGGAACCGGTCGAACTCAGGATCGTGTAGAGCAGATCGTTAGAGCCGAAGTTTTCGTTGCCGCCTGCGGCCACCCGGCCGTCCGCCAGCACAATGACGCTGGTGAATGCGCCCGCAGGTTGATCGAAGCCGGTTAACCCCCCGATTCCGAAGGTGCTGTCCAGTGCGCCAGCAGATGTGACTTTGCCGACGGCGGGTCTGGCAGAAGAATTGACCCCGGCAAAGAGAATGTCGTCGCCGACCAGAGCAACCGCGTTGATATCACTCATTCCGGCGACCAGCAACAAACCGTCGCTGTCAAACGCTGTATCCGGCGTACCGTCCGAGTTGAACCGAACCAGCGACGCGCCCGAGCGATACCGGCCGCCCATGACGATGCGACCCATGCTGTCGATGCGTAGACCACCGCCCTCGATAGTCTGAGTCTCGCCGGTGCCGATGTTTGCAACACCGTCGGCGAAGAACGCGGCATCACTGCCAAAGTTCGTATCCACGGTACCGTCGGCCAGGAAGCGCACGGCCCAGAACTGGGTGCCGTTGCTGTCGGTGAGGACGCCGCCGCCTACAATGATTGCGCCCGTGCTGTCGAACTCGGCGCCGCCAACCAGCTCGGTGCGCCCCGGTTGAGCCGGATTGATGTCGAACTGGACCAGGCCGCCTGTGCCAAACGAGGCGTCGACGCTCCCGTCGGTATTGAAACGGGCCAGGTAGACCATGGCGTTGGGCGGGTTGGCTGCGGCTGACGTGCGGCCCACAAGCACATACTTGCCATCCGGCTGAACCAGGATACGGCGGACACTGTTGTTCTGGTTCGGCATGGTCAGGCTGTTCTTGCCATCCGTGTCGAAACTGGTATCCAGCATGCCGTCACTGGTCATGCGCACGATGCCGATCACGCCTGCCGAAAAGGTATTGGGGCCAGCCATGACGATGGAGCCATCCGGCTGCACGATGACCGCTTCGGCGCGGTCGGGTCCGCCCGCAATATCTGCTACGACCAGACCATTGTTACCGAAGTTGGTGTTGATCTCGTCGTCACCGCCGTTGAAGATCAGGCCGGTCTTGCTGATGAAGTCGGCGCACTTGTCGCCGATGGTCAGGCTGGTGCGGGTTTCGGTTTCACCCGTGGCAGCTGTGGTATGACGAACGCAGACGGTATCGCCATTGCTGACGGTGCCTTCCATGGTGGTGAAATTGCCGTCGCAACCGATGGAGTATTCACCGCCTTCCACGGAAATCGGCGCATCCACGCCGTTGGCCAGACCGGACACGACGATGGTGTTGGAGGTGGCCACCACGCCGCCTTCGACATTGTCCTGACGCTGGAAAGTGAAGTTATCGGGGAAGACATCGATGTCCGTGGTGCAATCCACGCTATCGCCGGGGGTGCCGGCGCCCAGGATCGCGGTCTGGAACAGGCCGTCCCCGTCACCATTGCCCACGTAGACCATGTCGTCCTTGACCAGCAGGGACTGGACACGGCCAATACAGACAGAGGAGCGGGGCAGGCCGTCGGAATCCGGTGTCCAGGTGGCGCCACCGTCGGTGGAGACCGACAGACCGGCGTGTTCATCGCCGAGATAGACGACACCGTCGCCGTCCTCGGCCATGGACAAAAGCTCGATACCGAACTTGGAAACCGCATGCCCGGTCGTTGCGGCCCAGGTCTCGCCATTATCAGTGGAGCGATACACGGTATCCCCGCCGGCGCTGGCGATCAGCGCGCTGGGTGTGGCAAAAATCTTGCCGAAAAAGCTGCCGCTCAGGCCGGAATTCTTGAGTGCCCAGGTGGCGCCGGCGTCGTCGCTGCGATATACGCCTTCGCCGGAAACATAAGCGAACACCGACCCGCCGGAAACGGCGAGGTTGCGGACGGCGTCATTGGCAAACGGGCCGCTGACATCGGCCCAGGTCGCCCCCCCATCGGTCGACTTGTACACGCCGCGATTGGCGCTGGCGATGGGCACGGCAACGTAGAAACTGCTGCCGTCGCTGACGATGCTGTCGGTTGATGCACCGGCGGGCAGGCCGGTCACACCCGCAAACGTGGCGCCATCGTCCGTGGACCGGAAGAAACCGGTGATCTGGGTAGAGAAGGTGTTGATGCCGTCCGTAGCCAGCAATACGGTGGTGCCATCGCGCAGCACGCTGCGTACGCGGCGCAGGTCCGGCAGGCCCGGTTGTGCAAACGTGGCGCCGCCATCGTCGGTGGTGAAGTAACCGCCGCCCAGAACGCCCAGGCCGATATCGCCGGTGTCGCCGCGATCCACCAGGCCATAAATACCTGAGGCAGCCGGGCCGCCTGCCTTGGTCCACATGCCGGAACTGTTGGCGTAAATGCCGCCGCCGCGAGTGCCGGCGACGATGTTCGCGCCTACACCCAGCATCGCATCCACGCCCACGCCGGTGTTGGCGGGCAGCTGGCCGTTGTTGTCGGAGGCGAAGTTGACGCCGTTGTCCGTGCTGACAACTATTTTGCCGGAATCACGGCCGGCATAAATGTTGCGATCACTGTCCACGGCCAGGCTTTCTACCCTTTCCCCGGTTTCATTGAAGCCATTTTGACTTCGGTTGAACGTTCTGACGCAGTTGTCGCTGCTGACACGCAGCCCGCCCGATCCCCGGCCTATGTAGGTCTGTGATCCGTCGGGTGACGTGGCAATCAGATCGAACCCGCTACCCACTCCGTTAGAAGCCCAGGTCGCGCCGTTATCCGTGGACACGCGGCCACCGACATTGTTCACAAGCGCACAGAGGTTGGGGCCGACGACGCGGAACACATTGGGTCCGCCATCTTCGGGGGTGATGTCCGTCCAGGCGGCGCTGTCGGTGGGGCTGCGATACAGACGGGGTGAACCGTCCATAAAGGTAGTGGCGTACACGAAACCGTTGGCCGAATCGAAGGCCTCGGGTACGGGTGTATTCTTCAGCCCCGGCAGCGCGCCATCGTCCGTGCCGTTGAAGTCCGCCCAGGTCGCACCGCTGTCGCTGGACTTGAGAACGCCGTCGCCACTCAGCGCGAACAGGATGCCCCCATCGGCAACCACACTGAAAAGACCGGGAATCATGTTGTTGCCGGCGGGCGCCCAGGTTGCGCCGGAATCTGCGCTTCTGAATACCCGAGTACCCGCCACCGTATAAAGCGTGCCGTTGGTGTCGGCGTCTATGCGCTGTATGCCGGCGCTGTCCGGGCTTTGCGGTCCGGTAAATTGCAGCGCATGCGCGCCGCCCAGGCAGAGAAATCCACCCACTGCCGCCAGAGCCCACCGGCCGAGTACGCCCATTTCGCGATTCCGCATCATTCTTTCCCCACCCAACGTTGTTCGATCCGGTATTCCCGGCAGCAAGTTGCGGAAGGTAGAAAGAGCGCCTGTGGCCGGACAGCCCCCATTTAGGGGGGCTGTCGAATTCCAGTGCGGCGAAACATTACCGATCTGACAGATAGCCCATGCCCGGCTAGCCATTTCGCATTACCCGGAATCGACCAGCGAAACTGGCCGCCCTGCATTTTTGGCAGTGAAATGCGGATCTAGCCACCCAGTTGCGCGCCGCGCACGCATTGATGGTGTCGACAGCCGGGCCTATCGGCGCACGTCGAGATTCGCGGTGACTACCTTGGTTCGACGCGCACGGCCAAAGCGCTGCTAGTGATGGGTGACAGGCACTTTTGCAGGCGGATAGGCAGGATGCCCCGGCGGTATGCGCTCGCCCCACGCGGCTTCGGTTCAGTTCTGGCTTAGGCTGAAGCTGTTACCCATCCCGCTGATTTCCCGGTTCAATCGCTTATGCGCGTTCCACTCACCGCTCTCACCCCGCTTCTGACCACCGGCAACGCAGCGTCGACGAGCTGAGCGACCGCCGGCACCCCGGGCCATGACGCGCCCCTGTGCCGGCCACCCTCAAAAGCTGCGGGACGCCGAAGACAAAAAAAGGGCCGCGTCGCAGCCGACGCGGCCCTGCTTTCCAGAGCAGGCCGAAGCCCGGCAAATCAGAGCTGCTTGAGCCCCGCTGCCAGGTCGGTGCAGACCTGCTTGGCATCGCCGAACACCATGCGGGTGTTCTCGCCGAAGAACAGGCCGTTCTGCACACCGGAAAAACCGGTGCCCTTGCCGCGCTTGATGACGTAGACCTCGCGGGCCTTGTCGACATCGAGAATCGGCATGCCGTAGATGGGGCTGGATTCGTCGGTGCGCGCGGCGGGATTGACCACGTCGTTCGCGCCGATCACCAGCGCCGCGTCGGCGTTGGGGAACTCGCTGTTGATTTCTTCCAGGTCGAAAATCAGGTCGTAGGGTACGCCCGCTTCGGCCAGCAGCACGTTCATGTGGCCGGGCATGCGGCCCGCCACCGGATGGATGGCGAACTTCACGTCCACGTCGTGCTCCTTCTGTAGCGCCTGCACGAACTCCCAGAGCTTGTGCTGCGCCTGCGCGACGGCCAGGCCATATCCCGGCACGATGATGAGCGAATCGGAGTAGGCGAAGCTGGCTGCGGCGTCGAAAGCCTCCACCGACTTCATTTCGCCTTCCGGGCCTTCCGCCTGCGCGCCGTCTTCCACACCGAAACCGGCGAACAGCACGTTGCTGATGGAGCGATTCATGCCCTTCGCCATGAGCAGCGTCAGCAGCGAACCGGCCGCGCCCACCACCGTACCGGCAATGATCATGGCCGGGTTCGACAGCACAAAGCCCTCGAAGGCCACCGCAAGGCCGGTCAGCGCGTTGTACAGCGAAATGACGACGGGCATGTCGGCGCCGCCGATCGGGTTGGTGACCAGCACACCCAGCGCCAGCGTCAGCGCCAGCAGCAGGGTGATCATGAAGACACTCGGATCATCCGCCGTAAGCAGCATCAGGCCGACAATCACGGAGGCAGCTGCCACCACGCCGTTGATGATGTGCGCCTTGGGCAGACTGAACTTCATCCAGTCCACGCCCTCCAGCTTGCCCCAGGCGATGAGGCTGCCGGAGAAGGACACGGCGCCGATGATGGCGCCCAGGATGGCCAGGGCGAGCACGCCGGTGCCATGGGTCCAGGCCGCCCCGGAGTACATTTCCACCAGCGCGATGGCCGCGGCCGCACCGCCGCCCATGCCGTTGTACAGCGCCACCATTTGCGGCATGGCGGTCATCTGCACGCGCTTGCCGCTGATCCAGGCGCCGATGCCGCCAATGGCGATGGCGAGCACGATGAGGAAGTAGCGGAAGAAGCCCGCCTCCATGGACGGATGCCAGAACGTGACCACCGTGGCCAGCACCATGCCGGCGCCGGCCCAGAGAATGCCGTTGCGCGCGGTCTTGGGCGAACCCATGCGCTTGAGGCCCAAAATGAAGAGCACGGCGGCCACGAAATAGCTCGCCTGAACTGTGAAATCCCAGAAACCCATATCTTTAACCTTCGTTAACTGATTCTGATTCGGCTGCTGTCAGCCGGAAAGATGACGCCGGAACAGCCGGATCAGTCTTTCGAGGTCTTGAACATTTCAAGCATGCGCTCGGTCACCACGTAGCCGCCCACGGCGTTGCCCGCTGCCAGCACGACCCCGATGAAGCCGATCAGCGTCTGCCAGAACCCGTGGGAATGACCCAGCGCCACCATGGCGCCCACCAGCACGATACCGTGCACGAAGTTCGAGCCGGACATCAGCGGCGTGTGCAGGATGGCCGGCACGCGGCCGATGATCTCGTAGCCGGTGAAGGCGGCGAGCATGAAGATGTAAAGTGCAACAAAACCGGTAATCATTGATTTGCTCCGTCTTGCATCGCCCAGCCCGGATATCGCCGGGACGGACGCGCCGTTATTACGAGTTGCCGGACAACGCTTCGCGCGCTGCTTCGTTCCTGATCTCGCCGTCGTGCGTCAGCACCGACTTGGCGAGGACCTCATCCTCCCAGTCGATCTTGAGAACCCGCGGCTTCGGCCCCTTGTCATCACCCTCCGCCGCTTCGTCCTCCACCAGGATGAGCTGAAGGAAGTTGAACAGGTTCTGCGCGTACATCTCGCTGGCGTGTTCGGCAAGCAGGGCCGGCACGTTGGTGGGGCCGTAGATGGTCACCGAGCCTTCGGTGACGGTTTCCCCCGGCTTGGTCAGCTCGCAGTTGCCGCCGCCCGAAGCGCCCAGGTCGATGATGACCGAGCCTTCCTTCATGCCGGCCACCATGTCCTTGCTGATGATCTTTGGTGCAGGCCGGCCGGGTACCGCGGCAGTGGTGATCACGGCATCGGCCTTGGCCATCTGCTTGACCAGCATGTCCTGCTGGGCCTGCTTTTCCTCGTCGGTCAGCTCGCGGGCGTAACCGCCCTCGGCTTCGGCCTTGATGCCTTCGGCGACCAGAAATTCCGCGCCCAGCGACTCCACCTGCTCTTTCGTATCGGTGCGCACGTCATACGCGAATACTTTTGCGCCCAGACGCTTGGAGGTCGCAATCGCCTGCAGGCCCGCCACACCGGCGCCGATAACCAAAACGGATGCCGGACGAATGGTGCCGGCCGCCGTGGTCAGCATGGGCAGAAAGCGCTCCAGTGAACTGGCGGCCATGAGCGCCGCCTTGTAACCGGCCGCCGAGGCCTGCGAAGACAGCGCGTCCATGCTTTGCGCGCGGGTGATGCGCGGCACCAGCTCCATGGCGAAACAGGTCACGCCCGCATCCTGCATGGCCTTGACCTTTTCGGCCTCGTTGTGCGCCTGCACAAAGCTGATCAGCACGCTGCCCTGACGCATCTTGGCGATATTGCTGGCCGAGGGCGCATTGACGGCAAGCACCACGTCGGCGGCGTAAATGTCGCCCGCCTTGCCGGCGATCTTGACCGATTCGCCATAGGACTCGTCGGGAATGCGGGAACCGTCGCCGGCGCCCTTCTGCACCCGCAGCTCCACGCCCAACTTGACCAGCTTGTCGGCCACCTTGGGCACCATTGCAACGCGTGTTTCACCACTCGCCGCTTCTTTAGGAATCGCGATATTTACCGTCATAACCACCCTTTGAAGTAAACCCTTCCCTCAGGAAGGGAAAACGGCTGTCACCAGCCATGTTCCCGCTCGGGGGACTCGATCAGTTCCACTCGCCACTACCCTTTCGCAGCGGCCGGATGTAAGAGAGCGCCGCATGATAACTGATCAATTCGCGCACTTATATTCGGTCGTTCCCGCCTGCAGCGAGCTGCCACGCTATTGCGGCAGCCCCGGCGAGCGCTTCGAGTAGCCCGGCGGAATCTCGAAACTCAGGTCCGAAATGGCCTCATGAGACACCTCGTTCAGCGAGCGGGCGCCGCCGTCCGGCTGACTGTAGCGTATCGGCATGCCGTCAAAATCCAGATACGGCAAGCCCACATACTCCAGCCCGGTGCCGGAGAGCATGGTCTGCATCAGCGAAAACATGCCGGACACGGATTCGAATTCCGCCTCGCTCATGCCCAGCGCCTCGGCTGAAGCCACGCACAGGCGCTCACCCGGCCGGCCGTCGCGAACGACCTGAACCGGCTCGCAGGCCACGCCGGCCACACTCTGGCTGCCGCCACTGCGATCGAGACTCACGTTCTGAGCCTCTTCACTCATGCCCGGCACCTGGTTGGCCAGCGCCGCGCGGGCGGCGCGCCGCTGCTCGGCCGGCAACCGGGCAAGCTGCTTCTCCATGTTCTGCCGCAAGGCGTTCATTTCGGATTTGATGGCTTCGGCGGCGCGCTGGTCCATTCGGGTGTAGCTGCGCGATGCCGGATGCACCGAGTAAATGCTCGCGTCAGCCTGCCGGTACAATTGCCAGCGATCACTGCCGTCATCAATGCGAATCTCGCCGGGCCGGATCTTGACCACGAAATCCTTCTGACCGCTGTCGTAACGCAAAGTCGTGTCCGCCAGCGACACAGCGGGGAGCCCACCGGCTGCCACGAGAATACTCAGCGCGGTCTGCGTTATCTTGCGAATACCTGTCATTGTCTGGAAACGCCTTAGCTCAGCACCTGAAAATGAGTGCGCCATGATACTCGTTGACGCCAGCGTCTATATTTTCCGGGCCTATCACGCCCTGCCCGACAGCCTGACGGGCCGCGACGGCCAGCCGCTGAACGCGGTCTACGGTTTTGTCGACTTTATGTGCAACCTGCTCGAGCAGGCCCGACCCGCACGGGTAGGCGTGGCCTTTGACGAGTCGCTGGAAAGCTCCTTCCGGAATCGCTTCTACCCGGACTACAAGGCCAATCGGGAAAGCGCTCCACCGGCCCTCAAGGCGCAGATTCGGCTGTGCATGGATCTGTGTCGCGCCATGGGGCTGACGGTGCTGGTCAGCGCGGAATACGAGGCGGATGACCTGATCGGCAGCCTGATGGCTCTGGAGGACGGCCCGGTCACGATCGTCAGCAGCGACAAGGACCTGGCGCAGCTGCTGCGCAGCGGCGACATACTCTGGGATTTTGCGCGCGAAACCCGCTTTGACCCGAATGGCATTCGCGACAAGTTTGGCGTGAACTGCGACCAGATCGCCGACTATCTCGGACTGGTGGGCGACCCTGTCGACAATATCCCGGGCGTGGCCGGCATTGGCGCAAAATCCGCGGCCGCGCTGCTGAATGCCTTTGAGACTCTGGATAGCCTGTACGCCGACCTTGACGCCGTGGAACAGCTCGAGCTGCGCGGCGCCCGGGCCGCACGGCGCAAGCTGGAGGTCGGCCGCGATATCGCCTTCCTGTCGCGACGGCTGGCGACCATCGCTTGCGACGCGCCGCTGTCCATAGCCGACCGCGATCTGGCCGTCCGCACCGCCGACGGTGAAGCGCTGGCCGCGCTGTGCGACCAACAGGGGATCGGCAGCCGGCTGCTAGACAAGATGCGCAACGCCACCGGCTCGTGAGTCCCTGGGACGCCATTGAAGCCGCCCTGCGCGACGCCCTCGGGCAGCGGTTCACCCTGCGTGCCTACACGCCGGTCAGCGGCGGCAGCATCCATGATGCCTACTGCGTGACGGGCAGCGAGCAGCGCTTTTTCGTCAAGATGAATCGCGCCGACTGCGTTGACATGTTTCACGCTGAGACCGCGGGACTGGCAGAGCTGGGACAGGCCCACGGCCTGCGCGTGCCGCGACCCATCTGCTACGGCGTGGCGGGCGGCCGGGCCTATTTCGTATCCGAATTCATCGACTTGCAGCCGCTCCGGCCGGATGCCATGGCGCAACTGGGCGAAGCGCTGGCCGACATGCACGGCATCACGCAGACCGAATTCGGCTGGAGCCGCGACAACTATATTGGCAGCACCCGCCAGCGCAATACGGCAAACGGCAGCTGGCTGGAGTTCTGGCGCGAAAACCGGCTGGGTCATCAACTGGAGCTGGCGGCCGCCCAGGGCGCGCACGAGCTGGCCCGCAGAGGCGATGAACTCCTGACGCAACTGGACAGCCTGATCGGCGGCTATCAACCGGAAGCATCACTGCTGCACGGAGATCTGTGGGGTGGCAACGCCGGCATGGACGCGAACGGTCAGCCGGTCATTTTCGACCCGGCGCTGTATTACGGCGATCGCGAAGCCGATCTGGCCATGACAGAGCTTTTCGGCGGCTTCTCTCCGGTGTTCTTCGAGGCCTACAACAACGTCTGGCCGCTGCCGCCCGAATATCGCCAGTATCGGCGCGATCTCTACCAGCTCTATCATCTGCTCAACCACCATCACCTGTTCGGCGGCCATTACGGCAGCGAAGCGCTGCGCGTGATCAACCGTCTGCTGGCCGGGCTGTAAGCCGGCGGGCGAGCCCTGTACCCTTACGCGTCCCATGACGACAGACACCCTCCAAACCGGCTCCGTGGCCGCCAACAAGCTGGCCAAGCGGCTGCGTCGCCTGACCGGCCAGGCGATTGGCGACTACCAGATGATCGAGGATGGCGACCGGGTGCTGGTCTGCCTGTCCGGCGGCAAGGACAGCTACACCATGCTGGATATGCTGCTTTACCTGCAGAAAAAAGCACCGATCTCCTTCGAAATCACCGCCCTCAATCTCGATCAGAAACAGCCCGGCTTCCCCGAGCACGTGCTGCCCGAGTATCTCGCAGGGCTGGGCGTGGACTACCGGATTCTCGAGCGCGACACCTACAGCGTAGTGCGCGACAAGATTCCCGAGGGCAAGACGATGTGCGGCCTGTGCTCGCGGCTGCGGCGCGGCATCCTGTATCGCTACGCCAACGAGCACGGCTACACGAAAATCGCTCTCGGCCATCACCGCGACGACATCGTGGAAACGCTGTTTCTGAACCTGTTTCATGGCGGCCGCCTCGCCGCCATGCCGCCGAAGCTGCGTTCCGACGATGGCGCCAACGTCGTGATTCGCCCTCTGGCCTATTGCAGCGAGAGGGACATCGAGAAGTGGGCCACGCTGCAGGACTACCCGATCATTCCCTGTAACCTCTGCGGTTCGCAGGAAAACCTGCAGCGCCAGAACATCAAGCAGATGCTGACCGAATGGGAACGCGCGTCGCCCGGCCGCACGGAAACAATGTTTCGTGCGATCTGCAATGTGCAGCCCTCGCAGCTGGCAGATGTGAATCTTTTTGATTTTGTCGGACTCGTGGCTGGCGACACTGCATCGGCGGCAAATCAGCCGGACGAGCCGTCACGTCAGAAAACTTCGACCTCCCCCCTCTACTTCCACCCCAGACAGGGATCCGGCACCGCCTGACGCCGGAGGCCTGATGGAGTGCGGCGGAATCCGGCGTTCGGTTGTCTTTGGCGTCGCCTAAGTTCTGTAAGCATTTCGCCGCTGCTTCGCAGCTGATGTCGCCCCGAGAGGCGGAGCGGGGCCCCACCGTAGGTGGGGTGCGACCCTCGGCGGGGCGAACGAGCCCGAGTGTAAAATTCTCCGGGCTCTTCCGCCCGCCGGCGGTCGCATCCCCAGCAAGCTGGGGCCCCTGCTCTGCGCCTCGGGCGGAGACTGACTTTTTGGATAAGCCTCAAAAAAAGTCACCAAAAAAGGGCTGCCCGACGTACTCGCTCCTCATCGAAGCGCTGCTTCGACGAGGAGTCCCCTGCGCGCCTGCGTAAAGCGAGGGTCCGCTCGGGCGGCATCCTGCCGCTTCGAGCGGATTGCGGCCATCCCTGGCCGCAACCCTTCGGGCCGGGAACCTCGCTTTACTCCGGTGCTCGGCGAGTCCGAGGGCGATTCAAGAGACGATCAATCCCGCCTCCTGCTCTTGAACCGCCGTCTGAGTTGCCGTGCGGGCTGGGTGCCGCAGGGTCAAAAGTACAGGGATGTACTTTTGAGGCCCGCCTCGCAGGATGCGAGTCGGGCCGACCCGTCCGCGGTACGCAGCCCGCTCGGGGACCCGATTATCCGCATCGCGGATAATCGGGCAACGAGGCCGGACCCGCCTTTTTTGGTTCCTTTTTTGGCGGAGCAAAAAAGGGACTCGCATCAGCTGCGCAGTAGCGGCGAAATGCTTCGAGAGCGCAGGCGAAATCAGAATAGAAACGCCGGAAACGACTAGCTGATTCCAAGCTACGACGGAGGTCTACTCATCTCGGCCCGCCGACATTACACACAAGAATGCCGGGTACGACTTACGCCGCATCCCGGCTTACTGATGTGGAAAGCCTGAATACCCAGGCTGATTCGCTCAGGCCGCCTTCCACTTGATATTGCAGCCCTGACTTGGCGTCTGCGCCTCTTCGGGAATCATGTCGCCTTCCAGAATCGAGTCGAGCGAGGCGCGCAGGTCGGCGCCGGTGACGGGCTCGTCGTTGCCCGGCCGCGATGAGTCAAGCTGGCCGCGATAGGCGCATTTGAGCTTCTCGTCGAACACGTAGATGTCCGGCGTGCAGGCCGCGTCGTAGGCCTTGGCGACCGCCTGCGACTCATCGTAAAGGTAGGGAAACTTGAAGCCGTTCGCCTGGGCGAATTCGGTCATTTTCTCCGGCGCATCGTCGGGATGAGTTTCCACATCGTTGGAGGAAATCGCCACGAAACCCACACCCTGCGGCAGGTAGCGATCCGCCACGGCAGCCAGTTCGGCCTTTATATGAACCACATAAGGGCAGTGGTTGCAGATGAACATGACCACCGTCGCCTTGTCGCCCTTCACATCGGCCAGCGACACATCCTTGCCCGAAACGGTGTCCGGCAGGGTGAAATCGGGGGCCTTGGTGCCCAGCGGCATCATGTTGGACGGGGTCAGCGACATGGGAATTCCTTCGATCCTGTATGAGCGCAGTATCCTAGCAGGCCCGGTCAACTGGTCAGGTCCGGCGCAGGATCCTTGGCTGAGGCAGGGAGGATTTTCACCACGAAGGCACAAAGAACACAAAGGGGAAGAAAAAAGCCTTTCTGGGGGCCCGTCTTATCAACGACTGATTCCTGCTGCTGAGAAAGTTTGGTGATCCAGCAAGAAGAAAAACCACAGAGGCGCGGAGGCACAGAGTGAAGAAAAGAAGAATTAAGGGCCGACCGGGTGAGGGAAAACCTTAGCGGTCGAATCCTTGATGGCCTCAGTACGCATTGCATTTAGCACAACGCGCTCTGTGTGCTCTGTGCCTCTGTGGCGCTTTCCGTTTGTTGATGAATCCTGAATACAAAGGCACAAAAAACACGAAGAGAGCGATAAAAAGCTTTGCTTTGAGGCGCCTGTCAGCCCAACAGCTGATTAGTACCGCTGAAAATGGCGGCCAGTCGGGAAAAAAGAAAACCACAGAGGCACAGAGCGAAGACGTGGCGGTGAGGCAGCCCATGGCGCAAGGAGGGCATTAAGCTCAGCTTCGGAATCCTTTGAGGCCTGCCTGTGCTTCGCAGGTAACGGCAACGCGCTCTGTGTGCTCTGTGCCTCTGTGGCGCTTTCAATTTTTTGCCGGGCATCCGCGGCTCGGTCGGGCGGCGGGTCTATAGCGATAGAACCGTGGCGCTTAGCCATGACGCAACTTCTTTGTGCCCTTGGCGCCTTTGTGTTGAATGTCTTTTCTGGCGCCGCCTCGTGCCGCTAATCGAGCTTTAATCAAGAGAGCGTGTGCAGCAGCCCGTTATCGGCTCCCAGCTCAGGCGCGTCTGCCAAGGGTGCGGGCCGCTGGCCATCCAGCATGATCGGGCAGGCAAAGGCCGTCTGGCCGCCGGCCGATTCGCGCAGCCCGCGCTCAATGATCTGCTGACTCCCGAGCGCTTCCTCCAGCTTGAGTACCGGGGTAGTGCAGGCATCGGCGTCGGCCAGCACCTTGAGCCAGTAGTCGCGCGAACGCAGCCGGAACAGCGAGGCCAGCCCCCAGTGTATTGGCCGCAGCCAACGGCGGGCGCGCGCAGGGTCATCCATGAGCTTATCCAGACGCCCCGGCACCGCTTTCGTGGCGGAGGACTTGTCAGCCGCGCGGGATGACGAAGCACCGCCTCCGCCGCCACCGCGCAGCCCGGGAATCGGAATGGTTTGCTGCAGCGCCCTGACGAGCCGCAGGAAGAACTTGGGCTCCAGCGCCCCCACGGCCAGATAGCGACCGTCACGGCATTTGTAGCTGCGGTAATTGGGCAGTGCACCGGTGAGCATATCGCTGCCGCGGGGCTGCGTACGCCCCTGTGATCGCAGCGTGGCCAGGGCCATCGGCTGCAGCGCGAGACTGCCGTCGAGCATGGCGCTGTCCACGAAACTGCCCTGCCCGCTGGCGCGTGCGCCAAACAGAGCGGCCAGCAGCCCCACGGCGCAGGTCAGGGCACCGCCGGCCAGATCGGCCACCTGCAGATTGTTCATGGCGGGCGCGCCGCCGGCCGCGCCAATCTGGTCAAGCGCGCCGGACAGGGCGAGGTAGTTCAGGTCGTGGCCGGCAGCTTCGCGCAGCGGGCCACTTTGGCCGTAGCCGGTCAGCGCCACGTAGACCAGCGCCGGTTTGAGGGTCTTGAGCCTGTCGTAACCGCAGCCCAGACGATCCATGACGCCCGGCCGAAAGGACTCGACGACTACATCGGCCTGTGCGACCAGGGCGTAAAAGCGCTCGACATCTTCGGCCTGACGCAGATCCAGCGTGACCGACTGCTTGCCGCGATTGACCACGGCGAACAGCTCCGGGCTAAGCGCCCGGGCGTAGTCGCCGCCGTCCGGGTCCTCGATCTTGATGACCTCGGCGCCAAGCTGGGCCAGATACTGCGTACAGAACGGCCCGGGCAGCAGCCGGGTGAGATCGAGAATGCGGACGCCGTTGAGCAGAGGATTGGTCATTATTTACTCGCAGGCAGGAGATTTATCCAGAGTGCGGATTGGGCGGAACAAGTCGGGACCGGTCTGCTGCGAGAAAGAAAGCCCGTTCACCACAGGCAAACGAAGAGCACGAAGATGTTTCGCTTCGTGCTCTCACGCGGCCACGACAATTCTCGAGAACTATTTCTCTGTGCTCTCTGCGCCTCTGTGGTTCTCTTTTTAACGGTTCAGGACCGGATACGTGTCATCGGCCATTACGCCGGATTCCGCCCGCTTGATGCGGGCTTCATCCGGCCTACGTTTGCTCGGCTAGGTTTACTCGCCTCAGGCAGCCTCGCGAGTTTCAGCTGATTCCGTGCTGGACGCGTTGGCGAAGAACTCCTCGGGCGTGAACACGTCCACCTCGATGGCGGCCAGACGCGCCTCGCGGGCCTCGGCCAGCTGCGCGGCCTCGGCCTCGGTGAGCACGCCGGCCTTGCGGGCCTTTTCGGCCAGCGCGTCGGCGTCGCCGGCGCCCAGCTTGCCGGCCTTCTGCGCGGCCTTGACCTTCGCCACCAGCGGTTCTGCAGCACAGACCTTCCTGAAGGCATCCAGCAGTCGGCCCAGCCCGGTGCTGCTGTCCCGCGGCAGGAACAGATCGGCAGCAAGGCGCTCGCTCTGCGCATCCCATTTCTGCGCGATGGCGGCGGCTTCGCGGGCCAGATTGTCCGACGGCATCCGCGCCAGCGGGTTCACCCGCAGTCCGACCATGCCGACCGTCTTCAGCACGGCACCCAGCGGGCCACCGAAGTTCTGGTAGATACCCTCGAAAGCCTGCTGAGCGTTGGCCAGGGCCAGCTGCAGCGAGTAGTGCACCAACGGCAGGTCCTCGGCCCGTCGGCCTTCTGCTTCATAGCGGCGCAGCGTAGACAGACCCATGAGCGTCCAGGACAGCACATCCGCATAGCGCCCCGTGAGGTTGCCCTTCACCTTGAGCTTGCCACCCACGAAGAACAGCGCCAGGTTGGTCATGAAGCCGAATCGGGCGATGGCCCAGCCCAGACGGCGGTAGTAGGTCTTGGAGGCCCTGTCGGCGTTCGGTGTCTTCACGAACAGGCCGCGGGTCAGCGAGTGGAAAGCGTTGCGGCCCATGCCCACGAAGAAGGCGCCCAGCCAGCCCAGCAGGTTGCTGCGGAACGCGCCGACATCGGCGTCTTCTACTGCCTTGACCACTTTCAGGGCGTAGGGATGGCAGCGCGTGGCGCCCTGGCCAAAGATGATGAGCGTGCGGGTCATGATGTTGGCACCCTCGACCGTCACGCCCACCGGCGCGGCGGAATAGCCTCGGCCCAGAATATTGTTCGGGCCCTGCATGACGCCGGCGCCGGCACACACGTCCATGGCCTCCACCGAACATTTCTGGGCCAGATCGGTGGTGTAGGCCTTCAGCGCGCCGGACACAACGGGCGGGTCGATGCCGTCATCCACGGCGGAACAGCCGTGCACGCGGGCGGCTTCGGTCATGTACGCCAGCGCAGACAAACGGCCGACCGGCGTAGCCACGCCTTCCATCCGGCCGATCTGAATGCCGAATTGCTGACGCACCATGGAGTAGGCGCCGGCGGTGAGCGAGGCGGCGCGAATGCCGCCCACGGCGCCCGCCGGCAGCGACACCATGCGGCCACCCGCCAGCTGTTCCATGAGCATTTTCCAGCCTTCACCGGCACGGTCATGGCCGCCAATGATGTTGCTGGCGGGCACTTCCACGTTCTCGCCGATGACCACACCATTGGGGAACGGATCGCCGATGGGCTCGTGGCGGTCGCCGGTCTGCAGGCCGGGCGTGCCCTTGTGCAGCAGCACGACCGAGATGCCGGCATCCTCGCCCTTGCCAAGCAGATTCTCCGGATCGCGGACGCGGCAGGCCAGCGAAACAATATTGGCCACCGGCGCCAGAGTGATGTAGCGCTTGCGGAAGTTCATGCGCAGCATCACCTCACCATCGTCGCCCCGGTAGGTGACGGCTTCGGCCTTGATGGACGCGGCGTCGGAGCCGGCGGTGGGCTCGGTCAGGCCGAAACAGGGCAGATACTCGCCCTTCGCCAGTCGGGGCAGATAATGGTCCTTCTGTTCGTCCGTACCGTATTCAATCAACAGCTCGGCCGCGCCCAGCGTGTTCGGGATGACCACATAGGTGGTCAGAATGGTCGAGTGGCCAGTGACCTTGGCCATGACGGCCGAGCGGGCCAGCGTGGAAAAGCCCTTGCCGCCGTACTCCTTCGGGATGATCAGGCCGAAAAAGCCCTCGTCCTGCATGAACTTGTAGATATCGTCCGGCACGCGGCGCGCCTTGGCGATCGCGTAACTGTCGGCCCGGTTGAGCAACTCTTCCAGCGGGCCATCCATGAAGGCCTGCTCTTCGGCCGACAGCGAGTGGTAGCTGGTCTTGAGCAGGCGATCGAAATCGGCCTTGCCGGCAAAGATATCGCCGTCGATCCAGACGTGGCCGGCTTCCAGCGCCTGGCGCTCGGTGTCGGAAATCTGCGGCAGCATCTGCCGGTCGCGCATGAGGTTCATTAAAGCTGCGAACATCGTATTTACCTTGTTTGGGTTCAATTCAAGAGCTGCCACAGAGGCGCAGAGGACACAGAGAAAAGAAAATCCGAACCACAAAGGCACAAAGGACACGAAGTTTTTTCGGCTTCACCCTTTGTGACGTTTGTGCCTTTGTGGTTAATCAAATTTCTTGCTCTTTCTCTGTGACTCTGTGCCTCTGTGCCTCTGTGCCTCTGTGGTTAATCTTCCTTCAGGAAGCCTCCGCCTTGCGCCGACGCGTCGTGGCTTTCTTTTCCGGATAGAACGGCTTGCCTTTCTTGGCGGCTTCCACCAGCGCCGGCGCGGGCTTGAAGCGCTCGCCATAGCGGCCCGCGTATTTATCGAGCTTATCGACCACGGCCTGCGCACCGAGCTGGTCGGCAAAGCGGAACGGGCCGCCGGTGAAGGGCGGGAAGCCCAGACCGAAGATGGCGCCGATGTCGCCGTGCATGGGGTCGGTGATGATGTCGTCACCCAGGCAGTAGGCCGCTTCGTTGAGCATCATCAGCGTGCAGCGCTCGGCGATTTCGGTGGCGTCCATCTGCTTGTGATTGTCCGCGGATACGCCCATGAGCTTGTACACGGCCGTGTTGACCGGCTTGGCGCCCTTGGACTTCTTGCCGTCGTACACATAAAAGCCCTTGCCGGTCTTGCGCCCGGCGTAACCGGCTTCGATCATCTTGTTGGCGTCGCCCGGCACGGCCATGCGTTCGCCAAAGGCTTTTTCCAGGATCGGGCCAATCTTGGTACCGACATCGATACCGACCTCGTCCATCAGGGTGATGGGGCCAACGGGGAAGCCGTAGTCCTTCAACGCCTTGTCCACGGCGCGAATTTCCACGCCTTCGGACAGGATGCGCGTCGCTTCATTGAGGAAGGGCGCGAGAATGCGGGTGGTGTAGAACCCCGGGCCGTCCTTGACCACGATGATGGTCTTGCCCTGCGCCTTGCCGAACTTGACGCTCGCCGCAATCACCTCGGGCGCGGTGTGCTCGGTGGCGATGATTTCCAGCAGCGGCATCTTTTCGACCGGCGAAAAATAATGCAGGCCGATGACGTTTTCCGGCCGCTGGGCCTTGGCCGCGATGTCGGTAATGGGAATGGACGAGGTGTTGGACGCAAAAATGGTCTGCTCGTTACCCAGCGCCTCGACGTCGGCCAGCATGCGGTGCTTTAGTTCCAGATCCTCGAACACGGCCTCGATGACCATGTCCGCGCCCTTGAATCCGTCGTAGCCGGTGGTGCCGGTCATGCGGCGCAGGTCGCGTTCCGCGTCGTAGCGGGACATGGCCTTGCGCTTGACGCGTTTTTCGTAGAAGCCGCGCACGCTGGACAGGCCGCGCGCCAGGCCCTCGTTGTCCTTGTCCTTCAGCCGTACGTCCAGGCCAGCCTTGTTGATGGTGACCATGGCGATACCCGCGCCCATGAGCCCGGCGCCCAGTACGCCGACGTGGTCTATTTCACGCGGCACCACGCCCTCGGCCACGAAGGTCTCGCGCTTCAAGTCCTCGGTGGCGCGGTAGACATGCCGCAGGGCCTTGCACTGCGGCGTGAAGACAAGCTGCCCGAAGGCCTTGGCCTCCATCGCCAGGCCGGCTTTCATGCCGCGCGCAGCGCCTTCCGCCACGCAGTCGATGATCTTCTCCGGCGCCGGATAGTTGCCGCGGGTCTGCTTGTAGACCTGCTGGCGCGCTTGCGAAAACAGCACCTTGCGGCCGGCAAAATTCTCTTCCAGCGCCACCTCCATGGCCTTGTCCTGCAGGTTGCCGGGCAGCGCCATGAGGTCGCCGATACGCGAAGCCAGGCCACGGTTCTTGCCGGGCTTGTCGCTCGCCAGCTTCTTCGCATGCGCGATGGCGGCGTCGATAATTGCCTCGGGCGCGACCACCTTGTCCACGATGCCCAGCTTCTTCGCCTTGACCGGGCGGACCTGCTTGCCGGTGAGCATCAGGTCCAGGGCGGCTCGAATGCCGATGAGATTGGGCAGCCGCTGCGTCCCGCCGCCGGCCGGCAGCAGGCCCAGCATGACTTCCGGCAGGCCGAGTACGGTCTTGGGCGAATCCGATGCCACGCGGGCATCGCAGGCCAGCGCCAGCTCCAGGCCGCCGCCCAGGCATGCGCCGTCGATGGCAGCAACCACCGGCACCGGCAGGTCTTCCATCTCCTGCAGCGCGGCGTGCAGCTGTCTGGACAGGTCCTCGATTTCCTTCGCGGTCGAGACGTTCTCGAACAGCTTGATGTCCGCCCCGGCCAGGAAGGAGCCGGGCTTGCTCGAACCGAAGACCACGGCCTGGAGCTGGCCGTTACCCTTGAGCTGCCTGAACAGATCCTCGAATTCGTCGGTGAACTCGGCCTTGAGCACGTTATGCGCCTCACCGGGCACGTTCATGCGGACGACGGCTACGTTGTCGTCGCGAATTTCGAGTTCAAATGCTGTCTGCTTTTTCGGCATGACGTTCCTCTAATGAAGATTAACCACAGAGGCACGGAGGGCGCAGAGAAAAGATCTTTAGAACCACAAAAGAAACAAGGAATACAAAGTTCTGGCTGTCTTACCTTCGTGCTCTTCGTGCTCTTCGTGCTCTTCGTGCTCTTCGTGGTCTTTGTGGTTAAAAACTCTTCTGCCTTTGCTCTGTGTGCTCTGTGGCTATTGATTAGCTTGTTAAAGACTAACCACAGAGGCACAGAGGGCACAGAGAAAAGACCTTTAGAACCACAAAGGAACAAAGGACACAAAGTTCTGATCCTTTTACCTTTGTGCGCTTTGTGATCTTTGTGGTTAAAAATTCTGCCGTTTTCTCTCTGTGTGCTCTGCGCCTCTGTGGCTCTTGATCAAATGAATCAGGCGCCTTCAATGACCATCGCTGCACCGATGCCGCCAGCCGCACAGGCCGTCGTCAGCGCCAGGCCGCCGCCGCGCTGCTTGAGCTCGTGCGCCATGCCGCCGATCACGCGGGCGCCGGTGGCGCCAAAGGGGTGGCCGTAGGCGATGGAACCGCCGTTGACGTTGAGCTTGGCGGTATCCACCTCGCCTACCGCCTGGTCGCGGCCGGTCCACTTCTTGATGTAGTCCTTGCTCGCCAGACCGCGGATGTTGCAGGCGATCTGGGCGGCGAAGGCCTCGTGCATATCGACGAGGTCCATGTCCTTTAGGGTCACGCCGGCCCGCTCGAGCGCCACCGGCGCGGCCAGCACCGGCCCCATGAGCAGATCGTCTTCCGGCGTCTTGCCGGCGAAGGCATAGCCGCGAATATAGGCCATCGGCTCATAGCCGAGCGCCTTGGCCTTGTCCTCGCTCATGAGCAGCAGACAGGCCGCGCCATCGGTGAGCGGGCTGGAGTTGGCGGCCGTCACGGTGCCGAGCTGCTTGTCGAACACCGGCTTGAGCTTGTCGTAGCCCGCGCGCTCGGAATTCTTGCGCACCAGATTGTCGTCGTGCAGGGCCTCGGTCTTGCCGCCCTGGCCTCTGGCGAGGAAGGCGGTCATGACGAAATCGTCAAGCTTGCCCTGTTTCCAGGCGTTTGCCGCATTGCTGTGCGAGGCGTGCGCGATGTCGTCCTGCTCGCTGCGCGGCACGTTCCAGACCTTGGCCATCTGCTCGGCGGATTCGCCCATGAGCATGCCGGTCGAGTACTCGGTGATGGCCGGCGGCACCGGCAGCAGATCACGCGGCCGCAGCTTCGACAGGATTTTTACCCGCTGGCCCGCCGTCTTGGCGAAGTTGGCGTCGCGCAGAGCGGAGGCAAGTTTCTTGGAAACAGGAATGGGGGCATCCGACGTGGAATCGACCCCACCCGCCAACACCACATCGGCGTGACCCAGCAGAATCGACTCGGCCGCATTGGCCGCCGACTGGAAGCTGGTGGCGCAGGCCCGGGTGACCGAGTAGGCGTCCACGTCCGGCAGACCAATGGCCAGCGCCACTTCGCGGCCGATGAACTGCGTGCCCGAGGCCTGAATGGTCTGGCCGAAGACGATCTGATCCAGCGTGTCGGCGTCCAGATTATTCCGGGCGACCATCTCGGCGGCCACCATGGCGCCCAGATCCACCGAGTTCATGTCCCGGAAATGTGTGGCGATGCGCGCAAATGGCGTGCGCAAGGCGTCGACGATGGCCACGCGGCCCTGTTGACCTTTCAACTCATTCCGACCGGCTTTGGCAGCAGACATGCGGACTCCGTGGAAGCTGTAATTTAACGTACACCCATAAACAGGAAATCAATCTTTCCTTTCGGGATCCTTATTGTCGCGATGCAACAACGCTTGTCAAGTGCGGCCGCTAGCGCAGGCGGGGTAGAGAAATTTATGTAATATTCATTACACATTCACTGCCCGACATTGATCCGTATGCCCCGCTCCACGGAAGCTCAAGCCCGCCGGCGAATCGAATCGGCCGCGCTGAAGCTGTTTGCCACCAAGCCTTTCAGCGCCGTTCGCCTGGATGAAATCGCCGCCGAGGCCAACGCGTCGCTACAGACCATCTACCGCTATTACGGAGATAAATCCGGGCTGCTGGAGGTCTGCATGGACGACTGGCTGGGACAGCTGGCGCGGCGGATGCTGGACCATCTGCAGGGTATCGAGAGCTACAAGGAGCGGCTGCGGAAAGTCTTCTGGGTGGTCATCGATTTCTTCGAGCGCAATCCCCAGGTGATTTCCATGATGGCCAACGCCGTAACGCCGGCCATATGGCAGCAGAACGCCACGTTTCGCCAACGGGCGCTGACCCGGGAGCTGCTCCAGATGTTCAGCCAGGGACGCGCGCAGGGCATCCTGACCGACGAGGTCAGCGAGGCGCTGCTCCTGGACTACTTCTACGGCGTGCTGTTCAGGATTGTGCCGATGAACCTCGCGCGCGGCCGGCCCGAGTCGCTGTCCGCTCAGGCCAATACGCTATTCGAGATGCTGTGGCGGGCAATCGCCCGGCCCGTCCGAGATGACCGACAGAGCGCGCGAGCCGGACCGGCGGCCAGACCCGCCGGGCGCTAAGAGGCTGCTGAAGTGCCAAGCATTTTGGCAGCTTCAGAGCGGCACAAGCACGTAAAGCCAAAACCAGGCACGCCAAGTGCCTGATTTTGAGAGCAAGTGAAAACCGCGTGTTCGAGCAGCCACGCTGAAAAGAGCCAGGATGGCTGCTTTTCAGCAACCTCCTAGGGGTCGACCGACAAGTCGCGCTTGAGCTCCTGCGCGGCGCGTACGTCGGGCTTGCCCACGCGGCAGGCCGGATCCTTTTTCATCGCGATGCAGGCCTGCGTGTAGCCGTTGGCCCAGGCCGAACTCTGCTTGACCTGTTTTTCCACATGAGGCTCGCTCAGGAACGGATCGCACTGGCAACCGTCAGCCCGCGCCTGGGACCAGCCCCGCTGATACTGCTTTTCGTTATCTTCCGCGCTGCAGCCGACGACGGCCACGAGCAGCGCGATAATCCACAGTCTTTTCATTCACATCCCCCTGATCGCCTGCACGGCGACTATAACACCGGCCCCACGTCACAGGTCAGCCCGGTATCTTTTGTATAATTCCGCCCGGCCGACCGGCCAACACTCATCCAACACGAGGCAATCAATGGGCTACGAAGCACTGGGCCCGGGCAAGAATCCGCCCGAGGAAATCAACGTCATCATCGAAATCGTCGCCGGTGACAGCGCCGTCAAGTACGAGGTCGACAAGGACACCAACTGCCTCATGGTCGATCGCTTCATGAACGTGGCCATGCACTACCCGGCAAACTACGGCTTCGTGCCTCAGACATTGTACGACGACGGTGACCCGGTGGATGTGCTGGTGCTGACGCCCGAGGCAATCGTGCCCGGCTCGGTCATCAAGTGCCGGCCGGTGGCCGTGCTCGGCACCGAGGACGAATCCGGGCTGGACGCCAAGATTCTTGCCGTACCGACCGACAAGGTCTCGACCGGCTATTACAAGAACGTGCGCGATCTGGGCGACGTGGACGAGCGTCTTCTGAACAAGATCAAGCACTTCTTCGAACGCTACAAGGACCTCGAGGACGGCAAGTGGGTCAAGGTGACCGGCTGGGAAGGCGCCGACAAGGCCAAGGCCGAGATCAACAAGTCCATCGAAGCCTTCAACAAGGGCTGAGCGGCATCTTGGATTCGGGCGAAGCCTGCACGCGCCCCGGCGAATTCATCGATTCGGCGCACCCGCGGGTGCGCGAATTCGCCGCGGCGCACGCCGGCCAGGGTGATCAGCGGCAGCGCGCAGTCAACCTGTATTACGCGGTCCGCGACGGCATCTACTACGACCCCTACAGCTTCTCGATTCGCGGCGAGGACTTCACGGCGAGCAGCGTGCTGGCCAGCGGCCGCGCCTACTGCGTGCCCAAGGCCGTCTGCCTGGCGGGCGTGGCGCGGGCGGCCGGCATTCCGGCCCGGGTCGGCTTTGCCGATGTAAAGAACCACCTGGCCAGCGAACGGCTGCTGCGCCTCATGCAGACCGACGTGTTTCACTATCACGGCTACACGGAATTGTTTCTGGAGGGGCGCTGGGTCAAGGCCACGCCGGCCTTCAACATAGAACTGTGCGACCGGTTCGGCGTTAAGCCGCTGGAATTCGACGGCCGGGCCGACTCGATCATGCACGAGTTCGACGAGTCGGGCCGCCGGCACATGGAATATCTGCTCGAGCGCGGCCCGCGCGATGATCTGCCGCTCGAGGAAATCAAGGCAGCCTTCCGGCACTACTACAGCCACATGCTGAAAGAACTGGGCGCGCTACCGACCGACGCGCGGGGCGACATGGTGGCGGAAATGCAGGCGGAACGCGGACAGACCCCGCCGCGCGATGCATAGCCACGCCGGTCACGCCCACACGTCCCGAGCGGAAGAAAGCGGCCGCCGCAACGCCCGCCGCCTGCAGCTGGCGCTCGCCATCACGCTGGGTTTCGCGCTCATCGAGGCCGTGGCCGGCTGGCTGGCCAATTCTCTGGCCCTGCTCGGCGACGCAGGCCACATGCTGACCGACTCCAGCGCGCTGGCGCTGGCGGCCATCGCTTCTGTTCTGGCCCGTCGGCCCGCCACCACCCGTCTGACCTACGGCATGGGCCGGCTGGAAGTCATTGCGGCCATGATCAATGCCCTGTTCATGCTGGCCGTCGTGGCGGGCATCATCTATGGTGCGCTGATGCGCTTCGGCCAGCCGGTCGACGTGAACGGGCCGCTGGTAATCGTGGTCGGCAGCATCGGCCTGCTGCTCAATCTGGCGCTGTTTCGTGTGCTGAGCCATGACCACGGCGACCTGAACACACGCGGCGCCCTGCTGCACGTACTGGGTGACCTGCTCGGCTCCGTGGCCGCGGTAACCTCCGGCGTGGTGATCTGGTGGACCGGCTGGTCGCTGATCGATCCGGTCCTGTCGCTGCTGATCTGCCTGCTCATCGTGGCCGCCAGCCTGAAGCTGCTGGGCCGCGCGCTGCGTGTGGTCATGGAAGGCGTGCCGCCCCATCTGGAGATCGAGGAAATCGGCATGCGCATGGCCGCCACCGACGGCGTACTGTCGGTGCACGACCTGCACGTGTGGAATCTGTCTTCCTCCGAGGTTGCGCTGTCGGCCCATATCGTCCTGCGCGACATGAGCGGCTGGCCCGACCTTCTCGCGCGGCTGCGCGCCAGCCTGGCGGATCGCTACGGAATCACGCACACCACGCTGCAGCCCGAAACCCCGGAAGCCGTCGGGGTGCCGATCGGCGATATCTTGCGCAGCGGATGCTGAACCTCACGAACGTCGCCATCCGCCGCGGCGGCAAGCGCCTGCTTGAGCAGGTCAGCCTGACGCTGCATGCCGGCAACCGGCTGGGCATCGTCGGCCGTAACGGCTCGGGCAAGTCCAGCCTGTTCGCCCTCATCCAGGGCGAATTGCAGCCCGACGCGGGCAGCGTCGCGGTACCGGGAAACCTGACGCTCGCGGCCGTGTCGCAGACTACGCCGTCGGGCGAGCAGCCGGCGATCGAGTTCGTGCTGGACGGTGACGCGGAGCTGCGGGAACTCGAGACGGCGCTGGTCCACGCGGAGACCGGCGCCGACGCCGGTCGGCTGGCGCACCTGCACGAGCGCATGCACGGCATCGGCGGCTATGCGGCAAGGGCCCGCGCGGCGCGCATGCTGGCCGGGCTGGGCTTCATGCACGACGTTCAGGACAACAGCCTGTCCAGCTTTTCCGGCGGCTGGCGCATGCGCCTGAATCTGGCGAGAGCGCTGATGTGTCGCTCCGACGTGCTGCTGCTGGACGAGCCCACCAATCATCTCGATCTGGACGCCGTGCTGTGGCTGCAGTCCTTTCTGGCCGACTACCCGGGCTGCCTGCTGGTCATTTCGCATGACCGCGACTTTCTCGACTCGGCCACCACCCACACCCTGCACCTGCAAGGCGGGCGCGCGCAGCTGTACACGGGCAGTTACTCCGAGTTCGAGCGACTGCGCGCCGAACAGCTCGCACTGCAGCAGGCGCAGCATGAGGCCCAGCAGAAGGAACTGGCGCATATGCAGGCCTTCGTGGACCGCTTCCGCGCCAAGGCGACCAAGGCCCGCCAGGCCCAGAGCCGCCTGAAGCAGATGGAGCGCATGCAGAAGGTGGCCGCCGTGCACCGCGAGTCGCCGTTCCGGTTCGAATTCCTTCAGCCCGAGCGCGAGCCCACCTGGCTGCTGCGTCTGGACAGCGCCGTCGTGGGTTACGACGCGCCGCTGATCAGCCAGATCAAGCTCGTCATCGCGCCCGGCGACCGGATTGCGCTGCTGGGCCGCAACGGCGCCGGCAAATCCACCCTCATGCGCATGCTGGCGGGCACCCAGCCCGCCCTTCAGGGCGAGCGCATGGCCGACCGCTATCTGAGGGTCGGTTATTTTGCGCAGCACCAGATCGAGCAGCTTGACGACAGCGCCAGCGCTCTGACCCACCTGCAGCGGATGGCGCCGAAGGCCAGCGAGCAGTCGCTGCGCGATTTCCTGGGCGGTTTCGCCTTTCACGGCGACAAGGCCACCGAAGCCATTGCCCCGTTTTCCGGCGGCGAGAAGGCGCGCCTGGCGCTGGCCTGCGTGGTCTACAACCGCCCCAATCTGCTGCTGCTGGACGAGCCGACCAACCATCTCGATCTCGACATGCGCCAGGCGCTGGAGCAGGCGCTACAGGGCTTCGCCGGCGCCGTTGTGCTGGTCGCCCATGACCGTCATCTGATCGACGCTACCTGCGACACGCTGCTGCGCGTTCACGATGGCCGACTGGACGTGTTCGACGGCGATCTTGACGACTACGCGCGCTGGCTGCGCAGCACGCTGTCACAGCCCCAATCCTCGACCGACACTCCGGCCACGGCGACCAAGACCTCGGCACGCCAGAAACGGCAGGATGCGGCGGACCGGCGGGCGCGCGAAAAGCCCTTGCGCAACGCCCTGAAAAAAGTCGAGCGGGAGATGGATAAACTTCAGGGCACGCTCGCGCGGCTCGACGAACAGCTGGCCGATCCCGGCCTGTACGAAGCCTCGCGGTCGGCGGAACTCGCCCGGCTGACTACCGAACGCGGCCGCGCGGCCAAGACACTCGAGACACTGGAAACAGAATGGCTCGAAACCGGCGAAGCGCTCGAAAGCCTGACCCAGGATTGACCCCCGCATGACCCGAACCCTGCTCTGGCACGACTACGAAACCTTTGGCGCGAACCCGCGGCTGGACCGCCCGGCCCAGTTTGCGGCCATTCGAACCGATCTCGATTTCAATCCGATCGGCGAGCCGCTGATGTTCTACTGCCAGCCGCCCCGCGACCTGCTGCCCCACCCCGAGGCGGCGCTGATTACCGGCATCACCCCGCAGCAGGCACTGGAGGCAGGGCTGCCGGAACCCGAGTTCATGGCCCGTATTCACGCGGAAATGAGCCAGCCGGGCACCTGCAGCGTGGGCTACAACAGTCTGCGTTTCGACGACGAGGTGACCCGCCACGGCCTGTGGCGAAACTTCTTCGACCCCTATGCCCGCGAATGGAAGAACGGCTGCAGCCGCTGGGACATCATCGATATGGTCCGCCTCACCTACGCCCTGCGGCCCGACGGCATCCAGTGGCCCCGGCACGAGGACGGCAGCCCCAGCTTCAAGCTCGAATCGCTGGCCGGCGCCAATCAACTCGAGCAGGCGCGGGCGCACGACGCGCTGTCGGACGTCCGGGCCACCATTGCGCTGGCGAAACTCGTCCGCGAGCACCAACCGAAACTCTACGACTTCGTCTTCTCGAATCGCGACAAGCGCAGCGCGGCCGCCATGCTGAACCTTCAGACCCATCGGCCCGTGCTGCACGTGTCCAGCCGCTTCCCCGCGCACAATGGCTGCATCAGCCTGGTCATGCCGCTGATCGAGCACCCGGTGAACGGCAACGCCGTCATCTGCTACGACCTGCGTCACGACCCGACCGACCTGATCGAACTGACGCTCGAAGATATCCATGATCGCCTGTTCGTGCCGGCTTCGGAGCTGCCGGACGGCGTTGAGCGCATTGCGCTGAAGGGCGTGCACATCAACAAGTGTCCGGTACTGGCGCCCGCCGACATGCTTTCGCCGGACGAGGCGCGCCGGCTCAATCTCGACGGCGATCGGCTTCGCCGGCACCGTTCGGCCATTGTCGACAATCTGGAGACGGTCGCCGCCAAGGCAGCCGCCGTGTTCGCGCTGGGTGAGCAGGAGGCGGCGGGCGATCCCGAGCAGGCGCTGTACGACGGCTTTACCGGCGACGACGATCGGCGCCTGTGCGATGAAGTGCGTCAGTCAGATCCGGCGGCGCTGACAGCCGATGCGGTTCGCTTCAAGGACGCGCGGCTGGCGGAAATGCTCTTTCGCTACCGGGCGCGGTATGCACCGCAGACGCTGGACGATATCGAGCGTCAGGAGTGGGAGAACTGGCGCCGCAACCGAATCGAGTTCGCCCCGGACGGCGGCCTGGATTACGCCCGCTACAACGAGACCATCGAGATGCTGATGGGCCAGCACGGCTCACCCGAGGCGCTGCAGCTGCTGCTGGCGCTCAAACGCTGGGGTGACGACCTGATGGCCTGAGGCCGACTGCGCGGCCGACACACACAAAAAAAAGGCCGGCTCCCCCGGGAACCGGCCTTGATGCAGACAACCTCTCAAGTCGACGGGTTGGTGCCCATCCGCCGAGTGGACGTGGTGGTCGACTTACTCGCCGGATACCGTCATGTTGCCCGCATTCTTTTGAAGGGTTGCGGAACCGATGCCGCGCACCTTCTGCAAGTCTTCCACTGACTCGAATGGGCCCGAAGACTCGCGATACGACATGATCGCTTCGGCCTTGGACTCGCCGATGCCGTCCAGTGACATCAGCTGCTGTTTGCCGGCGGTGTTGATGTTGATCTCGGCAGCGAAAACACTGCCGACCCCGAGGATGAGCGCGGCAAGAAGGGCCGCAAAACGCGATTTGAACATGGTGTAGTCCTGATTCAAGTGGTGCCGGTCGTCTCTCTTCGACCGGGCCATTGAACTTACTCAGGCGAATCGGGTTGCTCAAGCCATTCGTTCACGCCAATCGATTCAACGCCACCTGGTCTGACATTCAGGTCAACTCGAAGTGGCCGGTTCGCAATGCAAATTCGCCGGCCTCCCTTTATCTGAAAGCACTCGCCCTTCGCCTGCCGGATAGCCTGATCGGGTCATGGCGCGCCCATCCGGGGGCCAACACTGACCGGAACACCAACCTAGTCGCCGGACTTGAAGCGCTGCAACGCCCGCCGCTCTCGCTTGTCCGGCCTGCCGTCGGGAATCGGTGTCGCCATGCGCGCCGCACGCTGCATGGCCTGGGCCTGCTCGCGAGCCTGAATGCTGCCCGCGGTTTCCCGATACAGCGCCTGTGCCTGCGGCGCCGGACCGCGTCGATCAGCCAGGCCCTCCACCACCACGTCAAACACCAGACCCGCCTTGCTCACGCGAACCGCGTCGCCCACCTGAAGCGCTCGACCGGCCTTGCAGCGCTGCTCGTTGACGTGGATCTTTCCGCCGTTGACTGCCGCCGTGGCCTGCGAGCGGGTCTTGAAAAAGCGCGCCGCCCAGAGCCACTTGTCCAGCCTGACCGTCCTGTCACCGGCATCGGACGATGACGACTGCTTCATGACGCGATACCGGCGCCATACAGAAGAGCCCCAGCCGCCCCGGGCCGCGCGCGAGCCGTTATGCTGAGTCCACTGAACATGGCCGGTCCCGGCCGATAGTGCTTATTCATCATCATGCTTGATCGATTCAGACTGTCCTGGCGTATTGGCATTGAAGCGGGCGAGCTCCGCGTGCTCGTGGGCCGGCCGCCGGTCGCCTTTGTTCACCGGCTGCAGGAATGCCTGCGCATTCACGACATTCGCACAGGCCAGCTGGAATGCAAGGGCGCCGGTCGCCACGCGCGCCTGATCTTCTCGCGTGATTTTCCGCAAACCGGCCGTCAGGCCATACGCAACGCGTGGACACCGCCCACCCGGCCGGGCCCAACAAGCGGGCCGAGACGCAGCGGCTAAGCACGCCGCCGACCTCGAGGCTTCCCGGTTCGCGCCCGCGTCGTGGGCATGCTGCAGACTTGATCGGGCTGCCTAGGCGCCGCCATTTGCTGCATCGCACCACGTTTATTTTATTATTATTCAGCGACTTGAAAATATTGTTGACTGCCATATTTGATTGTGACACTGTTCAATGGTACGTTTAGAAATGACAGAGCGGCATTGCCGCATTTTCGCGACCAGGAGGTCTTCATCATGACTCACGCGACCGCCACATCGAAAAAACAGAAAGCGCGCCAAGACCAGGCGCGGGTAATCGACCGCAAGGCGGCCGATGCCATCGAGGTCATGCCCGAACGGCGCGACCTGCATTTTGATACGCCGGATGACCGAATCAAGGACTGGCACGGCCTGGGCCCGAACTTCACGCAGTTCATGAATACGCTGTCGATCTTCTTCCCGGCCGGCGAACGCATGTTCATAGACGCCGTGCGCGCCTACCGGGACGAAATTCCTGATCCCGATCTGAAGAAGGCCGCCACGGCGTTCATCGGCCAGGAAGCCATGCACAGCCGCGAGCACATCGAGTACAACAAGGCCATGGCCGACGCCGGTCTGCCGGCCGAGGAACTCGATCGCTTCGTGTGGTCGCTGCTGGACTTCATCAAGGAAAAGCTGCCGCGCCAGGTGTCGCTGAACGCCACGATTGCGCTGGAGCATTTCACGGCATTGATGGGCGAATCGCTGCTGGCCAACCCGGAAGTCTTCGACGGCAGTCAGGAAGACTACCGCCGCATGTGGATGTGGCACGCCCTCGAGGAAACCGAGCACAAGGCGGTGGCCTTCGACGTGTGGGAAAAAACCGTGGGCCGCGGCCCGCTGGCCTACGCGCACCGCATTGTCGGACTGGGCGCCGCCACCGCGATCTTCTGGCCGCTGGTCATCGCGTTCTATGCGCAGATGTGCGCGGCCGACGAAGGCTGCAGGAAGGCGGGCTGGCGCGGTCACCTCACCGTGCTGAACACGCTGCTGGGCAAGCCCGGCGTATTCCGCAAGCAGATTCCGGCCTGGCTGGACTACTTCAAGTACAGCTTCCACCCCTGGCAGCACAACAACGCCCATCGCCTGGAAATGATCGACGAACTGGTGGCCGAGGCGGACGCTGCCTACGCCAACAGCACGAAGCACTGATCTTCCGAGACGAACCTGGCCGGCCCGTGACGCGCGGGCCGGCCGACTGCCGTTCGACTGACTGATACGGCTCGCGTGGCGAGCCCTGTCGGCCTGCGTGGCCGGCGCACACGGCCTGCCTCTCCGCAGACCGGGAGAACCCCATGAAGCAATATCAAACCCGCAAGCATGTGGACGTGGCCATCGTGGGCACGGGCTTTTCAGGCCTGGGTATGGCCATTCAGTTGAAGAACCGGGGGCGCGACGATTTCGTGGTGCTCGAGGCCGCCGACGAACTCGGCGGCACCTGGCGGGACAACCACTACCCGGGCTGCGCCTGCGACGTGCCTTCACATCTTTACTCATTCTCTTTCGAGCCGAACCCCGACTGGTCGCGCATGTTTGCGCCGCAGGCAGAGATCCTTGAATACCTGCGCCACTGCGCCGACAAGTACGGCATCAAGCCGCACATTCGCTACAGAGCGCGGGTGGATTCGGCCCACTGGGACGCTGCAGCCCAGCGCTGGCACATCCGCACGGCCGATGGCAAGCAGCTCAGCGCGCGCGTGCTGGTGTCCGGGATCGGCGGCCTGTCCCGCCCCGTCTACCCGGATATCCCGGGCATCGAGTCGTTCAAGGGAAAACAGTTTCATTCGCAGCAGTGGGATCACGACTACGACCTCGCGGGCAAACGTGTGGCCGTCATCGGCACCGGGGCCTCGGCCATACAGTTCGTGCCGCAGATTGCGCCGCAGGTCAGCCAGCTCAAGCTGTTTCAGCGCACGCCGCCCTGGATCATTCCCAAGCCGGACCGGGCCATGCGCTGGGCGGAAAAGCAGCTGTTCAAGCGCCTGCCGGCCACGCAAACCGCGCTGCGTACGGCCATCTACTGGCAAATGGAAGCCCGCGCGCTGGGCTTCGTGGTCGACCCGCGGCTGATGAAGCTGGCCGAACGATGGGCGCGCAGCCATCTGCGCAAGCAGGTGCCTGATCGCACGCTGCGCGACAAGCTCAAGCCCGACTACACGATTGGCTGCAAACGCATCCTCATCTCGAACGACTACTACCCGGCGCTCTCGCGCGAGAACGTGGAGGTCGTCACCGGCGGTCCGCAGGAAATTCGCGCCCATAGCGTGGTCGACCAGGATGGCCACGAACACGAAGTGGATGCCATCATCTTCGGCACGGGCTTCGCGGCAACCGACCCGATCGGGCCGCTGGAAATCCGCGGCGTGAACGGCACCGACCTGCGCGACGAATTCAGCCGAACCGGCACCGAAGCCTACCTGGGCACAACCGTCGCCGGCTTTCCGAACCTGTTCCTGCTCACCGGCCCGAACACCGGCCTGGGGCACAACTCGATGGTGTACATGATCGAATCGCAGGTGGCCTACGTGCTGGATGCGCTCAAAACCATGGAGCGCCGGCAGAGCGAGTCGGTGGAGGTGCTGCGCAGCCGACAGGAAACCTATAACGAGACCCTGCACGGCAGCAGCGCGCCGTCGGTCTGGCAATCGGGGGGCTGCCGCAGCTGGTATCTCGACGACAACGGCAAGAACGTGACGCTCTGGCCGGGTTTTACTTGGCAGTTCCGGCGCAAGACGGCACGATTCAACGCCGCAGACTATCAGTTGTCAGACCGCAGCCGGCCGGGCGTGGCCGCGCCCGGCAAGCCGGCAGCCGCCTGACGGATCAATCCACAAGGGGGGAAATTTCGTGAAGAATCTTGCTGAAAGGGTGGTCGTCGTGACGGGCGCGGCCTCGGGCATCGGGCGCGAGCTGGCCATCCAGGCCGCCGGCAAGGGCGCCCGTCTGGCGCTGTGCGACGTGGATGCCGCCGGCCTGCAGGAGACGGCGGATCAGGCATCCGCGCCCACCATGCTGACTGAAACGGTCGACGTGGCCGACCGCGCCGCCGTGGAAGCCTTTCGTGACCGGATCGTGGCGGAGTTCGGCCAGGTCGATCTGGTGATCAACAACGCCGGCGTGGCGGTGGCTCAGACCATTGAAGATGTCAGCTATGACGACTTCGAATGGATCATGGGGATCAATTTCTGGGGCGTCGTGTACGGCACGAAAGCCTTTCTGCCCGAACTCAAGAAGCGGCCCGAAGCGGCCGTGGTGAACATATCCAGCGTGTTCGGCATCATCAGCGTCCCCACCCAGGGCACCTACAATGCCAGCAAGTTCGCCGTGCGCGGCTTCACCGAAGCGCTGCGGCACGAAATGGCCGGCACGCCGGTCCAGGTGCTGTGCGTTCACCCGGGCGGCATCAAGACCAATATCGCCCGCTCGGCCCGCTTCTACGTGGGCCCCACCGGCGAGGACCGCGGCGCGGGCGTGTCGCATTTCGACAAGGTGGCAAGAACCACGCCGGCGGGCGCCGCCCGTAAAATCTACAAGGATCTGGCCGCCGGCAAGGGCCGCTGCCTGATCGGCGCCGACGCAGTGGCCATCGACGCGCTGCAGCGCAGCCTGCCCGAACGCTACTGGTCGGTGGCGAAGAAGCTGCTGAAGGTCGGCAATTGATACGCGGCGGATTCGGCTGCTGATTCGCAAATCCGGCTGCTGCAGATCGTGCAGTCCGGATTCCCGGCCGGCCGCGTCGCGGCCCGTGACCTACTCCTCCAGCTCTTCCTCGGCGCGTCGCTCGGAGCTCCAGAGGCTGCGGGCCACGAACAGACCCACCACCCAGGCGGTGTCGTCCGCGACCAGCGGACTATCGTCAAAGGTCGCGCCGTCCAGCAGATCGACCGAGCTGTAGGCGCCAAATCGCCACTTGTCGCGGCGATGGAATACCCCGGCCGAGAATTCGAAGCCGCCATAGCCGGCATCGGCTTCATAGGCGCGCCGGTCGGGCGTAGCAAATCGCGGCGACACGCTGTAGAAGTAGTCGTGATAGTCGTTGGAGGCGAATACCGGTCCGGCCGATGCCGTCACGGCAAAACTGCGCCGCGGCGCCGTATTCCAGCGGGTGCGCAGCTGCAGCTGCGGATGCACGATCCAGTCGAGAAACTCGTAGTCGCTCAGATCGGACGCCACCACGGCGCGCACGGGCACTTCCAGCTTGAAGGCAAGGCGCTCCTTGTCGTCCGGATCGCTGAACAGCCAACTGATCGTGGGGCCGAATTCGCCGGTGGCGTCCAGATCCGGCATGCCGTCCCGGTTGTCATCGTCATCACTGTCCACGGGCGGGGTGCCGCCGCCGCTCAGATTGATTTCCAGCCGGGGGTGATCGATCAGTTCTGCTCGCGCACCACCGCGCGACACCTTGATGATGTCGCCGCGGTAGATGACCAGCGGCAGCGGCGATGCCAGCGTGTAATACTCGTCCGAGCCGCGATAGTGCGGAAAGGCCACACCGCCGACGCCGAGCCCGAGTTCAAGCAGCGGCGGCCCCTCGGACGGCGCTTCGTCCGCCGTCGCGTGCGCAGCGCCAAAAATGGCCATCAGCAGAAACAGACGCTTGAAATACCGGTCCATGGTTCAACAGTATGAAGGTGGCAGTCTGAGCGACTCTGCCCGAATTGCGTCAGCCCTGCTACAGCCGGGTCAGCTTTGGCGACTCACTTGGCTGGTACTGCTTGCTGCGGGGCTGGCGGCCTGCGCCGGTCGCGCGCCGCCGCTGGAATTTCCGGGCGCCTCGCAGGAGGGCGTGGCCTCCTATTACGGCGCCAGATTCCACGGCCGGCAGACGGCCAACGGCGAGCGTTTCGACATGCATGCCATGACCGCCGCGCACCCCAGCCTGCCGTTCGACACGCGCGTACGCGTGACGCATCTGGACAGCGGCCGGCAGATCGTCGTGCGCATCAACGATCGAGGCCCGTTCATCAAGGGCCGCATCATCGACCTGTCGCGCAGCGCGGCCGAAAAGCTTGGCATGATTCGCAGCGGCGTGGCCCGTGTACGGGTGGAGCGCCTGAACTGACATTCACGCCGGATGGAGCCATGAACGACGATCAGACTCTCGACGGACGCCACATTGCCCTCCCCGAGTCACGCCAGCTGGACCTGTTCGCGGACATGCTGGAGAGCCGCGGCGCGCGCGTGCTCCGCTGCCCGCTGGTGGACATTCGCGACGCCCCCGACCCGGCGCCCATCGTCGCCTGGCTGGAGGCGTTCAACGCCGGACGCTGCGACGATCTGATCCTGCTGACCGGCGAAGGCCTGAGACGGCTGCTAAGCGCGGCGCGCCGGGCCGATACCGCGCTTCATGACGGCTTCGTGAGCCGCCTGTCGCAGGTGCGCAAGCTCACTCGCGGCCCCAAACCTGCCCGCGCGCTGCGCGAAATCGGGCTGCGCAGCGACCTCGCCGCCGCCGAGCCAACCACGGATGGCGTAATCACCACGCTCTCGTCGCTATCGCTCGAGGGTCGCGAGGTCGGTGTTCAGCTCTACGGCAGCGACCCGAACCACAAGCTCGTCGACTATCTGACCGGTCAGGGCGCTCAGGTACATACGGTGTCGCCCTACATTTACGCCGATGAAACCGAAGACGAGCAGGTGGGCGCGCTGATCGACCGGCTGGCCAGGGGGGATATCGACGCCATCGCGTTCACCAGCAGCCCCCAGGTCCGGCGGCTGTTCTCGGTGGCCCGCAAACGCGACCAGCAGGCGCAACTGCTGCGGGCCCTGGCCGACATGACGGTCGCCGCCGTGGGCCCGCTGGTGGCGGACGCCCTGCGCGAGCGCGAGGTACGCGTCGACCTGATGCCCGAGTCGAGCTATTTCATGAAACCCCTGGTACGCAAACTGGTCGAACGCTTCGGACCGCCGGCCGACTAGCCGGTATCGTCGGTCCGGTTTTGCATGCAAGCGACTGAAAAACCGTTACAATTCCGCTTTCGTGCCGCGACGTACGGCGCCTGACCGCAATACACTTCGCCGGACCGAATGGTCGGGGAGGCATCTCATGGAACTGGCTCACAGATCACTGATTCCGCTGCTGTTTACAACACTGGTGGCGACCGCGCCGGCTGCGCTGGCGCAAATGCCTTCGCCCGCGCCGGCGCAGGAATCACCGCAGACCGTCAAGACGCTGGACCCGGCCCTTCGCAGCCTGGGCGTTCGCATGCTTTATCCGAAAACCGTGATCGAGGAGAATCGCGTCTACCCGCTGCTGGTCAAGAGCCCCGCCGAACTCATTCCACTGGGCGTTGACGACGTGGGGCCGGGCGACCGCGTGATGGCGCGGCTGCTCCCGGGCAACCAGTTGATCCTGTACACGTCGTTCGGCGATACCTCGGCGCCCATTCAGCTCGATGCCAACGGCAACATCGTCTCGGCGCAGACCGTGCGGCAGACCGAGCTCAATCAGCACTCCTCCGCCGCCACGCGCCACGAGCGCCGCAGCCTGAGCTACGGGCAGGGCGGCAACCAGGGCCCCCCGGCTGATTTCGGCCGCGCGTCGAGTATTCTCAACCGCTAGCCAGACGCGGGCAGGCGCCCGCGTCCAGCCAAACGAAGCAACCCGTCAGGCGCCGATAAGCGACTGTCCGCAAACGCGGATCACGTTACCGCTGATGCCGCCGGCACCCGGCGTGGAGAGGAAGGTAATCAGTTCCGCCACGTCTTCCGGCTGGCCACCCTGGGACAGCGAATTCATGCGCCGGCCGGCCTCGCGGATCATGAAGGGCATTTCCGCCGTCATACGGGTTTCGATGAAACCGGGCGCCACCGCGTTGAGCGTGATGCTGCGCTCACCCAGCGTCTGCGACTGGCTCTGCACGTAGCCGATCAACCCGGCCTTGGTCGCGCCGTAATTCGTCTGCCCCATGTTGCCGGCAATGCCGCCGATGGACGACAGACAGATGATGCGGCCGTGCTCGTTGATCACCTTATCGCCCAGCAGGACCTTGTCGATTGCCAGGATGGCCAGCAAATTGATCGACAGCACCATGTCCCAGTGCTTTTCCGGCATGTTGGCCAAGGTCTTGTCTCGCGTGACGCCAGCGTTGTGCACCACGATATCCACGCCGCCGAACTTGTCCTGCAGAAACTTGGCGATATCGCGAGGCGCCGAGTCGTCAGTGATGTTCAGCGGCAGCGCCGTGCCGCCAATCTCCGAGACCGTGGCGTTCAGGGTTTCCTGGTCGGCCGGCAGGTCCAGACAGACCACCTGCGCGCCCTCGGCCGCCAGCCGCCGGGCGGTGGCGGCGCCGATACCGCGGGCCCCGCCGGTCACCAGCGCCACCTTGCCCTTGAGCGCGCCGCTGAAGGCCACCTCTTCAGGCATCGCGCCGCCGGCACTGATGCGCACGGGCTGACCGTCCACATAGGCCGAATGCTCGGACAGGAAGAAGCGCAGTGGCCCCTCGATGCGGTCTTGTGCACCCGGTTCGACATACAGCAGGTTGGCGGTGGAGCCGCCCTTGCCGATCTCCTTGCCCACCGAGCGGACAAAGCCCTCGACGGCGCGGGCAGCGGTAGCGCGCTGCGGATCGTCCAGCTTGTCGGGATGGTCCGCCAGGACCAGCACCCGGCCGCAGCGATTCATGCGCCGCACCACCGGATGGAAAAAGTTGTAGAGCGCCTTCAGCTCACCGGCCGACTGCATGCCCGTAGCGTCGAAGACCAGGGCGTCGTACCGCGCACCCTTTGCCGGCTCCGGCTTGTCGGCGCGGGCCGGCTTGGCGCCCGAGTCGGACAGCGCTGCCTCGAGGGCCTTTACCGCCGTGGCGTTCTGGCCGGCGCCCAGCAGCACCGTCTTGCCCGCGAGCAGGCGCGCGTCATAGCTGCCCTTGCCCCGCGCAAGCTCGACGGGCGTGGGCAGGCCAATGGACTTGATCACGTTGCGCAGCGCCGGCTGCTGGCCCAGGCGAATCAGATAGTCACTCATCTTTCCTCCTTGGAAGACAAAACAAGCGGGTGCCGACCGTGCGGCGCCCGCGTTGGACACAGTGGGCCCGACGGCGACTTCGAGGGCTTCGCCTTCGGCCGGCTTGAATGCCGGAATCGCGGAGGGCTAGAAGTTGTACTCCACGCTCATCTGCAGATTGTCGCGATCCACCAGATGATTGCGGCGATCGCCGTTGCCGAAGAAGCCCTGGTACTGGAAGGCCGCCCGCCAGGACTGGTCGAACTCTATTTCGGCGCCGATGATGGTTTCAATCCGGTCTTCCACGAAGTTCTGGGCCGGGAAAGGCGCCGTGTTGTAGAAGTCGTGGAACAGCGCGAACACCGGGTTGACGGTCCAGCCGAACAGAGCGTTGTTGTACTGGAACCGGGCCAGGATACGGTAACCGGCGGAGGTTTCGTCGGCAAAACAGCCGCGCGCCTGCGTGGGGTTCAGACGGCGCGTGTCGGGCTCGCCGCCCGATCCGGTGCCGTCCGCGCCCGGGCTGTAGTGCGTGCAGTTCGGACCACCGCCCTCAAGCTGCAGCTCGTCCCGGTCGGGAAAGTCCTGGATGTGGGTGACCGCCAGCTCGGTGAGCAGGATGATCTGGTCGGCCCCCACCGGATTCGACGAGGAGAACACGCGGATACCGGTGAAATCGATCTGATGCACCTTGAAGCGCTCCCAGCCGTCGATTTCCTGACCGGCCGTTACCGTGTTACCGCGATAGCGCGTTTCCAGGTAGTCGGGAATGGCGTTGCGCGCGCTGGGCACCGTGCCGGCCACCAGGAAGATGTCCTCGTCGGGCAGCGCGGGCTGCAGGCCGGCGAAGATCACGTCGGCGATGGAAACCTGCAGCGGCATGTTGGGCCGGAAGGCGTATTCGCCCGCCAGCGACCACTTGCCCACCTGGGTATTGAAGCTCATGCCGAACATATGGATGTCTTCCGGATAGGCCAGCTCCACGCCCAGGGTGTCGATGGGAATGGGTTCCTGCCCCTGAGGCAATCCGGCGCCGCGCGTCAAATTCCCGTTGAAACCCTGGCAGGCGACGAGCGCCGCCGCGCCGTCGGCCGATAATCCGGGCGCAGTCGGGAAATTGGTGGCGACAAAATTCTGCACGTCCTGCAGCAATCCGATTTCTGTTGCGGACAGTATGTCAAGCAGATCGCCGACGCTGGGCAGATCCAGCGCCCTGTCGCGAATACAGGAGCGATCGGTCGCGGTAATCCGCGAGTACGGCAGGCGGCTGTGGTAGTTCAGCGCGTAGAAGCCCAGGTCGGTGCCGTCATTCAGGTCTTCGGCAAACCAGTTGATCCGGATACCCCCCTGCGTGCCGGGGTCGGGCGCGTTTTCGAACGCAGGCGGCACCCGCACGCTGGTCGAGGAGCTGCTGACCAGCTGCGGCGTGTCGCCCTTGAAGCTGCCGATCTGCATGGGATCTTCGGAGAACTGCCCCAGGCCGACCACCGCGTACTCACCGTCGCCGGCGATGTCGCCGATAGAGGTCGAGAAAAAGCTGCCCGAGGCGGCGGGGATGACGCCTTCCCAGTCGTACTGGTAGACCAGCTCCGCCGACACGTTCGGCGTGATGTTGGTGGTCAGCACCGCCAGGCCCACCGGCTCGAACACGCTGGCAATCTGCGAGCCGGGGAAGTTCAAACGGTTCTGATCCGGCGGGTTGATCTGGTCCAGGCTGCCGAGCGCGGCAAAGGTGGATTCGCCCCAGCGCACCCGCTGCTCACCCACCGAGATGTTGAAATCCCGGTCGCCGATCTGAAAGGGGTAGGAAACGAAGGCATCCAGCACGTCGAAGGTGGCGCCGATCTGCTCGTCGATATCGTGGTGACGACGGTCGCTGGCCGGTTGGAAAGCCGTATCCGGATGCGAGGCGTCAAAATTGTTGTTGACCGCGTCGTAGAGACCCACGCCGCTGATCTTGAAGGCCAGGTCGCCGTAAAAACCGGTGAGTTCGGTTTCCAGCCGAAGCTGGCCGCTGATCAGGTCCCATTTGTCGTAGTTAAGGTTGCCGTTATCGGCATTCGAGCCGATGAACGCACCGGGCGCATCCACCAGCCGCTGGTTGGGCTCGGGATCGCCGCTGAAGGAAATACAGTCGTCCGGACACAGGTCGGGGTTGAGGTTGAGCTTGCCAATCAGGTCCTCCTCGCGATCCTCCAGACGAACGCCGCCGCCCAGCACGAGCCGATTGGTCCAGGAGAATTCCGCGCCGCCGTATTCGAAATTGACCGCCAGCGCCGGCGTTTGCGCCGCCAGTACAACAGCCACCAGCCCACCGAGCCGCAAGCCTGCGCGGCATGATCCAGTCCACATAATGTATTCCCCCGCTCGCACCTGAACGTCGACTGAACACGCCGACCTTGATTTAGGAAAGGTTTCTTTTTCGAATTCTAGTCAACGGCTTCGAACCCGGCAACCCGCTCTAGCCACGCGGCCATCGTATCTCGCAAGGCCGGGCGCATCGCGCAACGCCGCTACCGTCGTATAGGTATCGAAGGCAACTTGCAATTCAGGAAAGATTTCTTGTTAAATTACCTCGGGCGGATGGAGTCGATTACCCTGTCCCCACCACACAGACCCTAGAATCGGAGCCCGATTGGGCCACCCGGAGGAGCAACTCATGTTTGATCGCAGCGCCTTTGCGTAATACGGCCGCGGCCTCGTGCTGGGCCTTTCCGTCTTCGGACTGACCGCCGGCGCTGCACTGGCGGCCGTCTCGGCCGACGAAGCCGCCAAGCTGGGCAACGAACTGTCGCCCGTAGGCGCCGACCCCAAGGCCAATGCCGACGGCACCATTCCCGCCCTGATCGGTGAAAAGGCCTTCACCGAGCGCCAGAAGAACTACACCCCGGACAGTCTGGAAGAAGTTCGCCAGCAAATCATCGCCTACGCGAAGAAGAATCCGGACATGAACCTGATCACCAATCTGGATGACATCCAGCAGGCGGCCAAGGAGGACGAGCAGTTCCGTGATCTGGTGGCGCAGATCGGCGCGGACAATCTCAAGCCGCGCATGACGATCACGGCCGACAACTACAAGGAGCACGCCGACAAGCTCACCGAAGGCCACAAGAAGCTGTTCGAACTGAACAGCGACTACAAGATGATCGTCTATCCGACCGTGCGCCCGGCCTACTATCCGGACGAAATCTATGCGGCCACCAAGGAGAACGCCACCAAGGTGACGCTCGAGGGGACCGACGACATTTCCGGCCACGAGCTGGGCTTTCCCTTTCCGATTCCCAAGACCGGCGCCGAGGTCATCTGGAACCACAAGCTGAAGTTCCGTGGCTCGGCCGTGAAGCGCTTCAATGACCAGGCCATCGTGGACGCTGACGGCGGCACCGAAATCACCAAGGTGGTCGAGGACGTCGGCTTCGAGTACGCCAACCTGAACAAGGCATCAGGCGAGCGGAACAATGAGATCATCGCCTACTTCCTGCAGGAAACCGTCGCACCGCCTCGCGTGGCCGGCCAGTTCACGCTGGTGCACGAGATCTTCGGCAAGGGCACGTCAGGTCGTAACGCCTGGATTTTCAATCCCGGCCTGGGCCGCGTGAACCGTGCGCCCGATGTGGGCTACGACAACCCGTCGATCGGTTCGGACGGCCTGCAGTTCAACGACCAGATCAACATGTTCAACGGCGCGCTGGACCGTTACACCTGGAAGCTGGTCGGCAAGAAGGAAATGTACATCCCGTACAACTCCTACATGATGAACAACCCGCTGGCGAAGTACGACGACGACATCACCCAGAAGGGCCACATCAACCAGGGCATGGCGCGCTATGAGCTGCATCGCGTGTGGGTGGTCGAGGCCACGCTGCGTGACGGCACCCGCCATCAGTTCGGCAAGCGCCGCTTCTACGTGGACGAAGACTCCTGGGGCATCGTGGCCGTGGACAACTACGACACCCGCGGTGAGCTCTGGCGCTTCCAGGAAGGCCACGTGCTGACCGCGCCGTTCGTGCCGACGTCGACCACGGCGCCGGAAGTCATCTACGACCTGAAGAGCGGCCGCTATTTCGTGACCGCCATGTCCAACGAGGGCAAGATTCCCGACTTCCGGATCGAGTACAAGGACGGCTACTTCGGCCCGAACGCGCTTAAAAGAAAAGCACGCCTGAAATAAGAATAATCAAGACATAGCCACAGAGGCGCGGAGACACAGAGGGATAAAAGGCAGGAAGAACTTCTCACCACAAAGGCACGAAGGGCACAAAGGGGTTCTTGCTCCTGACTTTGTGCCCTTCGTGATCTTTGTGGTCTTTGTGGTTCATGTCTTGTTCTTACATTCTCTGTGCCCTCTGTGTCTCCGTGGCTCTTAAGCCGAGCATTAAAAAGCCAGGGGGAGCCGTATGACGGCAACACAACGCATCCTGAAAGTCGTCGAGCCGGTCATTTTTGGCTGGCGCTGGCCCGTGCTGGCGCTGCTGGTGCTGATAACCGCCTTTTTGGGCTACCGCGCGGCACAGCTCGAACCCAACGCCGGCTGGTTGAAGATGGTCCCCCAGGACCATCCCTACATGCAGACCTTCCTCGACTACTACGACGAATTCGGCGGCGCCAACCGCATCATCGTCGCCATTCACAACGAGGACGGCGACATCTACCAACCGCAGTTCATGGAGAAACTGCGCAAACTCACCGACGAGGTGTTCTTCATTCCCGGCGTGCAGCGCGAACGCGTCACGTCGATATTCACACCGAATATTCTCTACGTTGAAGTCCAGCCCACCGGCCTGTCGGGCTCCACCGTCGTACCTGCGGACTACGCGCCCACGCCGGAGATGATGGACAAGCTGCGGACCAACGTGTCCAAGGCCAACGTGGTCGGCCGGCTGGTTTCCGAAGACCAGCGCTCGGCCCTGGTCGTGGCTGAACTGCTCGAAAAGGACCCGGCGACCGGCGAGGAGATCGATTACACCCGGGTGGGCGACAAGCTGGAGGAAATCCGCGCCCAGTTCGAGGATGATACGGCGAGCGTTCACATCATCGGCTTTGCCAAGGTGGTGGACGACATGACCGATGCCTCGGTCGAGGTGGTCGGCTTCTTCGCGCTCACGCTCATCCTCACCGGCATCCTGCTGTGGCTTTACACCGGCTCCTTCATGCTGGGCATGCTACCGCTGGTCTGCTCCATCGCCGCCGTTGTGTGGGAAATGGGGCTGATACAGGTGGCCGGTTTCGGCCTCGACCCCTTCGCCATACTGGTGCCCTTCCTCGTGCTGGCGGTGTCGGTATCGCACGGCGTGCAGTATGTGAACGCCTGGGCCTCGGAAGTGGCCGACGAGGGCGCCACGGCCTATCAGGCCTCGCTGTCCACATTCCGCCGGCTGGCCATCCCCGGCACCATCGCGCTGATTACCGACGTGGCGGGCTTCCTGACGATCTATCTGATCAACATTGAAGTCATCCGCGAGATGTCGCTGAACGCGGCGTTCGGCATTGCGGCGATCATCATCACCAACAAGGCGCTCATGCCGATCCTGTTGACGGTCGCCAACGTCAGGAATATCGAGAAATTCAAGATCAAGCAGGCCCGGCGGGAAGCGCTGGGCGACGGCCTCTGGCGCTTCATTGCCCGCACGTTTACCCAGACCACGCCGGCACTGGTGGTGCTCTGCCTGTGTGCGGTCCTGCTGGGCTGGAGCCTGTGGAAGTACGACGATCTGACCATCGGATCGGCGCAGGAGGGTGTGCCCGAACTGCGGCCCGACTCGCGCTTCAACCAGGACGCGCGCTTCATTTCGGGCAACTTCTCGCTGGGCATCGACCAGCTCAACGTGATTGCGGAAACTCGGGCGGACGCCTGTATCGACTACGAAATCATGGCCGAACTGGACCGCTTTGCCTGGCACATGAAAAACGAGGCCGGCGTGCGGGAGACCATGACCCTGCTGGACCTGTCAAAGCTGGCCTACGCCGGCCTGTCCGAAGGTCGGCTCAATGCCCAGGTCGTCCCTCGCAACCGCTACGCGCTGGCCCAGTCCACCGCGCTGGTGCCCACGACGTCGGGCATGCTCAATGACGATTGCAGCGCGCTGAACGTCTTCATGTTCACGCGCGACCACAAGGCCAGCACCATCACGGAACTGGTGGAGTCGGTGAAGACCTACAAGGCCGAGCAGCAGTCATCCGACGAGATCAACCTGCGGCTGGCCTCGGGCAACGTGGGGGTCATGGCCGCCACCAACGAGGTGGTGGCCGCCAAGGAAGTCGAAATCGTGATGTACGTCTACATCGTCGTGCTGGTCTTCCTGTTCCTGTCGTTCCGGACGCTGTCGGGCGTCGTCTGCGTGGTCCTGCCGCTTTCCCTCGTGTCCATTTCCGCCTACGGCGTCATGGCCTCGCTGGGCATCGGCATGAAGGTGGCCACCCTGCCCGTCATTGCCCTGGCCGTGGGCATTGGCGTGGACTACGGCATCTATATCTACGCGACCCTGGCCGAGGGTTTGCGACGCGGCCTGCCGCTGGAGGAGGCGTTCTACAAGACGCTCCACAAGACCGGCAAGGCAGTCGTATTCACAGGCGTTGCCCTGGGGCTGGGCGTGGCCACCTGGCTGTTCTCCGAACTGCAGTTCCAGCGCGACATGGGTCTGATGCTCATGTACATGTTCACCGCGAACATGGTCGGAGCCATCGTGGTGCTGCCGGCTCTGGCACGCTTCTTTGCGCACGAGGAAGAAAAACATATCGGCCAGGACATCACGGCCGGCGCGGGCAACCGGGACGACAGCAGCCAGAGTGGAGGCGCACGATGAAGCTATTCAATCCTCTTCAGACCCATCGTCTGCCCGCCCTGGCGCTCGCTGCGGCACTGCTCGGCAGTTCGCTACCGGCGTGGGCGCAGGATGAATCCGCCGACGAGGCCCCCCGCCAGGCTCTTAATTCCGAGATCATGCCGCTGGCCACGAAAGGCATCATCAACGATGTGGCGCGCCGCGGCAGCGGCTACGTCGCCGTGGGCGAACGTGGGCATATCCTGCTGTCCGATGACGCGGAAAACTGGGAGCAGGTTGTCGGCCCCACCCGCGCCATGCTCAATCGCGTCCAGTTTGTCGACGCACAGCACGGTTGGGCCGTCGGCTATGACGGCGCGGTCCTGAAAACCGCGGACGGTGGCCAGAGCTGGACGCTCAACCGTTTCGAGCCGGATTGGGGCAAACCCTGGTACGACTTGCTATTCGCGGATGCGCAGACCGGCCTCGTGGCCGGCGCCAACGGCCGCATGCTGGCAACCCAGGACGGCGGCGAGAGCTGGACGGCCGTGGAGAACGACGTGTTCGAGACCGGTTTTCATCACTACGACGTGGCGCTGCTCAACGACGGCAGCCTGCTGATTGCGGGTGAGCGTGGATTTCTGGCGCGCTCTACCGACGACGGTTGCACCTGGGAGATGCTGCAGCCGCCCTACATCGGCTCCTATTTCGGCATCCTGCCCCACGGACCGCGCGGCGCCGTGGTCTACGGCCTGCAGGGCCGGGTTTTTGCCTTCGACGACGTGACCGCCCTGCCGACCGTCGCCGAGCCGCTTGATTACGACCCATTCAGCGCCGAGAACGTAACCGACCCGCAGGCTCTGGCCGCCATGGGCTGGCGCCAGCTGCAAAACCCCGTGGAGGAAAGTCTGTTCGGCGCGACCATGAACGGCTCGGACCAGGCGGTCTTCGTGGGCGTGGACGGCAGCATCGTGCGGGGCGAACTCTCCGGGCAAACGCTGGAAGCCGTGCGCGACTGGGGGTCGGATGATCCGCTGTCCGACATCGAGCTGCGCGCCGGGCAAGCCGTCATGACCGGCCGCGGCGGGTTTTACAGCATCGACAGCCCGCTCTGATTCGCCGCGCTGGCCCAGTCGGGCGGATGTGCCTTCCAGATCAGCCAGCACCCTCACAAACGGAAACCTTCAAATGGCCAGACACACGATCCTGCTCGACACGACCGTCGACCTGCCGGTGGAGCGCGTATTCGACGTCTTCGCCGATCACCGCCGCTTCGGCAAGCTGCTGGGCGCACCGATCAAGAAGGTCGACGCCAGTCCGGTACCGGGCGATCCCAACGGCGTCGGCTCGGTGCGTCACATCGGAGTAGGCCCCGTGAGTTTCCAGGAAGAGGTCACCCGTTTCGAGCGGCCCGAGCTGATCGAATACAAGGTCATACAGGGCGGCCCCATCAAGAACCACGCGGGCCGGATCGAGTTCAAGGCGCTGGAACAAGGCTGCCAGGTCACCTACCGGGTAGCGTTCGATCCGAAAGTCCCCATGACGGGCGGCGTCATCGAGAAGGCTCTGCGGGACGCGCTCGGCAAGGCGCTGAAAAAACTACCGAAAGTGGCCTGAGTCCGGCAGACGGGTTGAAAACGCCGAACCGGCAATCACTGTTAGGATACGGCGCTCAACGCGACAATCTTTGCGGGTTGCCCCATGCAAATGCCCAACCAGGAACCGGTGACGTTCACGCGCGACTGCGAAGCCGTGCTGATTCCCGCCGGCGACACCATTGAAATCCCCTGCGGGACGCACGGCACCGTCACCCAGGCGCTGGGCGGCAGTTTCACCGTCTATGTGGCGGGCAATCTGGCGCGCGTGGCTGGTGACGACGCCGACGCCATCGGCAAGGAGAAACCACCCCGCATCGAATTGCCGCAGGACGCCGATGACGACGCTGTGGAGGCGCTGGTCTGGGATCAGATGAAAACGGTCTACGACCCGGAGATCCCCATCAACGTGGTGGACCTGGGGCTGATCTACCGCTGCGAATTCGACCACAGCGACCCCGAAGATCGCCGCATCATGGTCGACATGACGCTGACCGCCCCGGGCTGCGGCATGGGCGACATCCTCGTCGACGACGTGCGCACGCGAGTGAAGATGATTCCCACGGTCGGCCATTGCAGCGTCGAACTGGTGTTCGATCCGCCCTGGACCATGGAAATGATGTCCGAAGCCGCCCAGCTTCAGACCGGCATGATCTGAATGACCGCCGCGACCGCTGCCCGGCCGGCGGCCGGATTCAGCTCACCAGACCGAGTATGCCGATGACGATCAGATACCCCGCGACGATGTAGTTCAGCAACCGCGGCACCAGCAGAATGGCCACCCCGGCGACCAGTGACACGATGGCGCTCAGGTCACCGAAATTCAGCGTAATACTCATGCAGTCTCCCCTCTGGTGATGGCCCGGCAGCAATCCGGACCGGCTTTCAAGACTGGCAGCCTTCCGGCCGATAGCCTTGCATTCTCGTTGCAGGACTCGCCATGCGCCCCTGGTACATCGCCATCAACGGCGTGCTCATTTTCCTGGGCTACCTCGCCTTCAAGGCGACCGACCTGGACAGCCCCGATCCGTTCTATTCCGTCACGCTGGTGCTGGTGGACATGGTGTACTGCATGTATCTGCTGCTGCTGCTGTTCATCGAAATCTACAACCGCACCTGGCGATGAGCGCTCGGCCCGACTCATCAGCCCAGCAGCCGCCGGATCTGCCGGCGCTCCACGTCAAGAATATCGTTGACCAGCTGCGGCAGATCGCGCACATGTCGCGCGACATCGAAGGCGCCGTATATCAACTCGTAGAGTGAACCCAGTCGCGCCTTGCGTGCTGGCCGTCCGGCCAACCTGAATGCCATGAAGGCCAGACGACTTCGGGCGTAGCCCGCCAGCTCACCGCTGATGACATCGATCAGCGCCAGTGTTTGCAGCCGCGCGTCGCGGTCATCGACCTGTCGGTAGGCTCGCACATAGGCGCTCGATTCGATGCTGCCGTCCGCAGCGTCGCCCAGCGTTTCGCACAGCCGCTGGTCCAGCTCTCCGGACAGGGCGATCAACTCGAGCGCCGCGCCTGCCGCCTTCGTATCCGGCAGCAGGCGCTGCATGCGATCAACTGCGTCATCGACATCGTCGGTGAGTTCGCTCAGGTCGACACCGCAATAGAACTCATCCACGAAGAAATCGAGCATGCGACCGGCATAGCGGTCTTGCAGCACCTGCGGATGGCGCGCACAAAGCCGCTCCGCCTGCCACTGGCGCAGGTTGCTCAGGCGTTGAGCGAACCCGGGGTCCTGATGTTCCCTGAGCGACGCGTACCGTTTCAGCGCGTCGCGCAGCTGTGCCGCTTCACTCAAATCCCCGAATTACTCCCTGCCTGGTCAACCGCCGTCAGAGCGGGGGTCGTCTGCCCCGGACCGCACCCATGACAATGGACACGACGAAAAGCACAAGAAACACAAAAAACAGAATTTTTGCAATCTCTGCCGCAGCGCCCGCGATGCCGCCAAATCCCAGGGCGGCGGCAATCAGCGCGATGACGAGAAAGGTTAACGTCCAGCCCAACATGGCAACTCCTTGCATTTCAGGGCCACCCCACCGGCCGGCTGCAAGTTACCATGGCACCGGAAGACTGGATACAACGTGTATTTACGGATGCCCAAAGCTTGAGTTTGCAAACATGTCGGTCATATAGTGTTCGCGAGTTCGGAAGCATCCGAACGTGATATTTGCGCAACCGATGTATGCGCACAGATAAAAGGAATTTCTAGCATGCGTAAAATGACGTCATCGATGGCCACCTTTCTGGTCGCCCTGATTCTGGGTGTTTCCGGCATGGGTCTGGCCGGCTGTGAGCAGGATACCGGCGACAAGATGGAAGACGCGGTTGACGACATGGGCGATTCGATGGAAGAAGGCGTCGAAGACATGGGCGATGCGGCCGATGAAGCCGGCGACGAGATGGAAGATTCCATGAATTGATGCCGCCACGGCACCGCGATCGCTCTAGTTATCGCAATCGCACGACCCCGGCCCGGTGCCGGGGTTTTTTATGGCGCCGGCAGCACGGCGATCGCGCTGCGCTCCAGACTGCCCAGGTAGAGCCGATCCCCCACCTGCTCCACGCTGGTAATCGGCGCGTAGGCGCCGGCGCCCCCGTGCTGCAGATTGTGCAGCAACTGCCCTTCGGCATCGATGCCGAGCACCATGGCGTAATGCTCGGGCGCGGGCCGCGCGGCCGCCGGCAGGCGATACGCCAGCTTGCGCAGCCAGGGCTTGTCGGCCATGTAGTCCAGCGCGGTATCCCGCGGAGCAAACAGGGCTATCCAGAAACGCCCTTCACCGGCGTGCGAAATCCCGTCAGGCAATCCCGGCAGGTTATCGATAACGACCTCATGCTCCCCGGCCCGCTCGCCGGTCAGCCAGTAGCGCGTGACGCGGTAAGCGCCGGTTTCAACCACCATGATGTAGCGCTCGTCAGGCCCCACGGCCACGCCGTTGGCGAACTGCAGGCCATCAAGCAGCAGCGTCACCTCGTCAGCGAGCGGCTCGTAGCGATACAGGCGCCCGTGTCCACCGTGCTCCAGAATGTCCGCCATGTAGTTCGGATGCCGGAATTTCTTGCTGGCGTCGGAGAAGTAGACCGTGCCGTCAGCGGCGACATCCACGTCGTCGACAAAGCCGTACTCTCGCGCACGGTAGCTGTCGGTCAGCAGGCGCCGACCGCCGTTGGGCCGAATGGCGAGCACGCCCTTTACCGCATCGGCGACGATCAGGCTCCCGTCCGGCCCCCAGGCCAGACCGAGCGGCCGTCCACCGGTCGTGGCGATCAGGGCTTCCTGACTGCCGTCCGCTTCAAGCCGTCGAATACTGCCGTCGGCAAAGCCGCCGTACACGCGTCCCTGCGCATCGACCGCGACGTCCTCGGGCCCCGGCGCACGCGTGGGCAGGCGCTGCGCCTGGGCCAGCGCGTTGTTCCGGGCGTACGGCCCTTTCAGCCCCGGCGAAGCGGGCGCCTGCCAGGCCACCGGCTGAATCGGCACAGGCCACAACAGCAGATAGGCAGCCACGGCCCCTACCGCCATCACCAACAGCAAAGCCAGCCTTTTGAAAAAACGCTTCATGGCGCACCGACAAATACAGTCTTCGGGAATCTCAAGGCAGCTTAACAGGTCCTCCGCTACCGCCGGCCAACGTCTTCTCTACTCGTCAGAAAATTGAATTTCCGGGAAATGACGCCACCATAGGCTTTCCTTCACCGAGTCCTGCCATGACAACCGACACCCATTCCCCCGACGACACCGCCGCGCTCACCCAGCGACGTCGCGCCAGCCTCGAGCGGGTGCGGCGCTGGGCGTTCTGGCTGGATGACGCCGTCAAGATTCCCGGTACACGCTTCGGCGTGGGCCTGGATGGCCTGATCGGCCTGATCCCCGGCATCGGCGACGCGGCGGGCCTGGCGATGTCCCCCATGCCCATTGTCGAAGCGGCCCGACTCAAGGCGCCGCGGCCCGTTCTGAAGAAGATGGCGCTCAATTCCGCGACCGATTTCGTTCTGGGTCTGGTACCAGTGGTGGGCGACGTGGCCGACGTCGCCTGGCGCGCCAATCGGCGCAATCTCGGACTGCTGGAAAAGTGGCTCCACGACGAGCTGACCCCGGCCGACCAGGCCAAACCGCGCGACACCTGGATTGCGATCGCGCTGATCGCGGGCGGCGTGGCCGCCATTGCCCTGCTCATGCACTTCACCTAGGAGAACGAACATGCTTGAACCCGGCGACCGGGCACCGGACTTCGAATTCGAGCAGGACGGCCAGACGCGCCGCCTGTCCGACCTGCAGGGCCACAGCGCGGCCGTGGTGTACTTCTACCCCAAGGACAACACGCCCGTGTGCACACGGCAGGCCTGCCATTTCCGCGACGCGGCAGATGAATTTCGCGGCCTGAACGCGCAGATTATCGGCGTCAGCGCCGACGATGGCGACAGCCACGCCCGCTTCACCCGCGACCACGCGCTCAACTTCCCGCTGGTCAGCGACCGGGACGGTCGGCTCGCCAAGGCCTATGGCGTCAGCAAGACACTGGGCCTGTTGCCCGGCCGCGTGACTTTCGTTGTCGACAAGGAAGGCGTGGTGCAGCACAGCTACGCCTCGCAGTTCTCCGCGCAAAAGCACGTCAGCGAGGCCGTGGAGACACTCAAGGGGTTCTAGCCCGGCGGGAATGCAAAGCGCGCCCCGAAGCGCAGGCCTCTCGGCAGGCTCTACAGATCCAACCGCACCAATCCCATCCGCGACGCGGCCAGCGCCGCTTCTGCGCGGCTGGATATCTCGAGCTTGCGATAAACGTTCTTGATGTAACCCGCCGCGGTATTACGGGTTACGCCCATGCTGTCAGCCACTTCATTGAGCCGGTAGCCCTTGGCGATGAGCAGGAGCGTTTCGGTCTCGCGCGGTGAAAGCTGTTCGGCGGCCTGCTGGGCGGCGTCCGGCTCGAACATGCGCAGCAGCCGTCGAGCGATGACCGGCGACAGCGGCGGCTCGCCGCCGTGTATACGCTGCAGCTGCGCCACCAGCCGCGCAGCCGGCTGATCCTTGAGCAGGTAACCGGCCGCGCCCGCCCGCAGGGCCGGAAACAGATGCGCATCATCAGCGTAGATAGTGGTCACTACGCACTTGCAATGCCGGCCCTCGCGACGCGCCTGCTCGATCAGATCCACGCCACTGCCATCCGGCAAGCCCAGATCCACCAGCGCCAGTTCCGGATTGATCGAGGCCAGTGCCAGACGCCCCTGCTCCAGCGTCTCGACCGCATGAACCCGGATATCGGGAAAGGCTTCGGCCAGCAGTTCCTGCAGCCATTCGCGAGAAGTGGGCAGATCTTCGACCACCAGCGCCAAGCGCGGACCGCGCCGCTCAGCCATGCTGCTCTTCGGCGGCCAGATTCAGATCACATGCCATGCGCACACCTCCGCGCCCTGTGTCAGTCCAGTCAATCCGTCCTGCCAGCTGCCTGACCCGGGCTTGGATATTTCGCAGCCCTCGTCCGAACGACCACGTTTCAGGCGTCGAAGCGGCCCCGTCATGCAGCAGCGTCAGCCTAATCTGCGGAAACGCGACGTGGACCGCCACCTCTATATAGGTGGGGTGGCCGTGCTGAATTGCGTTGGCAAGCGCTTCGCGCAGGATGCGCAACGGGTTGGCCCGGGCCATGGCCGAGAGTGCCTCGTCCGGCAGGTCGCCCGTCTGGCGCCAGCGCAGGGTCACATCCGCGAGGTCGCAGTAGTCGGCGACCTGGCTTTTCCACTCTTCCAGGCATTCGGCCAGCGAGCGCCGCGCTTCCGACAGCTGATCCACAACCAGACGCACCTCGGCCAGCGCCGCCCGCTGCGCGTCAGCAGACAACTGATCCGGAGCCTTGAGAATCTGCATGAAAATCCGGTTGCTCAGATCGTCTTCCAGATCGGTACGAATTCGTTTGCGCTCCGCGCGCACGCCGGCCTCCCAGGCCGCACGAACATCCCAGCCATGCTGTGCGAGCGGCATGAGCGTCTGCGCCAGCTGAAGATCGGCGGTCTCGAACAGGCGCGAGCCACCATCAGGCCACTGGATACTCATGGCCGGAAGCTGCGGGGTCGCCGGCATGATCAGCGTGGAGCCGTCATCCGTGATCTCAGGCTCACCGCCTGCAGCCGCACACGGCTGCACATCCACGGGTCGGAAGACCTGTTGCAGCAGTGCCGCCCATAACACGTCCCGGTTGGCCTCGGCCTTCGGATCAAGCAGGAACCGCATGCCCTGACCAAGAATCGGCGCCACACGATGCCGCAGGTGGCGCACGCGCCGGGCGCGCACCATGTCGCGCAGCGGGAAATACAGCCAGCCCAGCAATGCCAGCGTGGCGATTAGCGTGCCGGTTTGCGATAGACCGGCGAAGCGCGCAAGCAGCGGCATCAGCGCCAGCCCGATCAGCAACGAGGCCGAGCCGGCCAGTGCCGGATACCAGAGCCGCTGCAGCTGAAACAGCCCGTAGCGCGCCACCCCCACCGCCATGCCGGCGTAGACGAGCAGCAGCAGACCGAAGGAATAGCTTTGTGGTAACAGCGGCGGCTGGCCAGTCATAAGCGGCAGGAAGGTGATGGCCTGAAACAACGTGGCCCCCACGAACAGGGGAAAGACAAACCAGCGAAAAGCGATCCTGTCGCCCGGCTGCGTCAGGCGGCGACGCTGCAAGACCGCCAGAGCAAAGGTGATCAGCAGCGCCGCAACGAGGGGATAGCGGAAGCCTGCATCGACGCTGGGCATCCATTGCAAGACATCCAGCACCCAGATTCCCATGAACGCCGCGAGCACGAGCGGCACGAGCGGCCTCCGGGTCAGCGAGGTTGGGTAATGCAACAAGAGCCCGATGAGCGCGGCACCGAACAACATGCCGCCGCCGTGGTTCAGGATTGCCAGCACGCGGAACAGCGTGCTCGTGAGGGCGAGCTCGCGGGTGCTGTAGACCGCTGCCGTCAATCCCACCAGGAACAGGCCCATGCCGGTGGTGGCGAACAGCAATGCCGGGCGGTTGCGTCGATAGGCGCAGACGGCTGCGCCAATGGCCAGGCAGCTCACGCCAAACGCCAGCTGAAACCAGAACGCCACCGGCAGCGACGCCACCGGTCGGTATTTGAAGGGGGTAACCGATACTCGACGCCCATCGGTAAGCACCAGCGTCAGTCTCTCCGCTGATAGCTGCGCGCGCAGCCGACCCTGCCGTTCGATGAACCGATTGTAGTCGTCGTAATTTTGATGAAAATCCGGCTCTTCAAGCACGTCGCCGGCTTCCAGGGCGACAGGCATCTCGCCATCGCCGACCAACGCGGAGAGTCTCGTCCCGGGTCGCAACTGGTCTGCAACCGGTACGTCGGCGCTGACCCGGGCCACGCTCAGTCCATCCTCGGCGGCTCTAAGCGTCAACCCCAGCCAGGGCTGCTGCGTGGCCAGCCAGATCATGGCGACCACGCCAGCAAGCGACAGCAAAACCGATGCGAGCAGAATGCTGGTCGGCGTGGGCGTAGTCTTAGGCATGCGCCTCTCTCATGGCGTCGGCCTCATCGATCTGCAGCGGCACCGCCCACCGGGTAACCAGCGTCTGCGGCTCACGCGACCACTGAATATCGCCCCCGAGCTGATCGGCGCGATAGCGCAGATTGTGCAGACCTATATTGGCGCGCCACTCGGCCGGCTCGGGGCCCTCGTAAGCATGCTCGACTCTACAGGCCAGATGCGTCTGCGAAACCTGGATGGTCACGCTGATCCAGGACGGCGCGGCATGCTTGAGCGCGTTGGTCAGCACCTCGCGGAAAAGCCGGGTCAGCGCCAGTATTTCGCCCCCGGCCCTGGCCTGCGGCGGCGGCTCGCCATAGACCACCCATTCGATAACGGCGTCCGCCATTTCGCAGCGATCCACGGCTTCGGCCCGCCATTCACCCAGCAGATCGGCTAATGAGAGAGCGCCTGCCCGCATGCTGTAGATGACCGAACGCAGCTCGCCCAGCGCCTGGCGAACCTGTTCCGCGTCCTCACCCTGCAGGCGATAACTCAGCGTGAGCAGACGCGCGCCGACATCATCGTGCAGATCGCGCGCGACGCGTTCGCGCTCTTCGCCCACACCCTCGATCAGCCGCTCGCGATAGCCAAGGGCGGCGGCAAAGACATCCCGCAGGTCTGCAAGCAGCCACAGATCGTCGCGGCGGAAAAGGCGCGCTCCCCGGTCGCACAAATTCAGCTCCAGGGCCGGGCGTTCAACATCGGCGGCAATCTGCATGCGCAGTCCGTCATCCACGATGGCGTCCGTGATGCCCTGCGGCCCCGACCGGATATCGCCCGGCGAAAAAGCTTGTTGCAGCAGCCGGGACCATGCCTGATCCGCCGGCTCGTCCGGACGAGACAGGATGCTGGTCACCATTCGAACCAGGGCGGGCCGCCGGCGATTCGAGCGTAGCCCCTTCTCCCATGCCCACTGCCGGAACGGAAAATACAGCCAGCCGACTACCGCCAGCGAGACCCCCAACGCCAGTGCCGTGCCCAGATCGAGCAGCCAGACCAGGGTGACATCCACCAGGCAGATTGCCAGCCCCGAACCGGCGATTGTCAGAATCCGGGACCAATGCTGCTCGAGCCGGAACAAGCCGTAGCGGGATATCCCGATCGCCAGACTCAGATGAATGATCAGCAGCAGCGCGAACGCAGGGCCCTGCACGGCGCCCACATCCAGGCCGAACAACACCGGAATGAAGACCAGCGCGACGAACAGGCTGCTGCCAAAGAACCAGGAGAAAAGGAACCAGCGCAGAGCGGCCCGACCCACCGGATCAAGCCGGGCCCGGCGCCACTGCAAGATCGCCAGCGCGATGGCCAGCACAAAACCGGCCAACACCGGCACTCGTACCCCCACATCGAAGCTGGGCACCCAGCGCAACGCCAGCAGCGCGGCGACAGTTACGTATACGCCGACCAGAATCCGGCCAATCGGCCAATCGGCCAATCGCGCAGGGTAGTAAGCCAGCGTGGCCGTAAAGCCAGCGGTAAAAAGTAGGGTTCCGGTCGAATTAACCGCGTGAATGACGTTGAACAGCGTGCCCGGCAACGCGAGTTCTCGAGTCGAGTAAATAGCCGCAGCCGAAGCCGATAACCACAGCCCGATGCCCGTCAGCGCGTAATAGCTGGCGGCCATTTCTGTCTGCCGGAACGCCCAGACCGCGACACCGATGATCAAGCCCAGACCGCCACAGGCCAACTGCAGCCAGAAACTCCAGTGGATATCGCCCAGTGGCCTCCGGTTATTGACTACCGCATCGACCGACTCACCAGAGATCAGCCTCAGGCCCAGCGTCGAATCGGCGAGCGCGTCGTACAGGCGCGTCTGTCGCTGCAGGAACCGATCGAATTCCCGCATGCGGTTATGGGCGATATCCGGCTCGGGCGCAATGTCACCCGGCGTAACGGTAATTTGGCCTCCGGGTCCCACAAGCGCAAGAACTGGAACCCGCTCACCGCCAACAAGACGATATTCAAGAGTCTGGCTCGAAGGATCGGACACGAAGCCGACCGAGCGCTGCCCCGTCGCCAGCAGCACGGCCAGAACAACAGTGGCGACGGCCACAAGCGCGGCGCCCGAAACCAGGGGTTCGGGCGCAACCCTTCGCAGTAGCTTCATTGATCCGCCCCCCCCTCCCGCCTTTGTCTCTCTGACCGCCCCGGCTGAGCGCCCGGCATGAAATTAGCAGATCGGCCGCCGTTTTGGCGCATATCACTTGATGAAACCGGGCTCAGAGCTTGTGTGGATGAGCCGGCTAACGGCACCCCCCATTTATGGGTAATCGGTGTACACACCAGTTGACTAGCATTCTGGTCGAACTCACCCACGGAACTATCTTCCAGAGGCTCAACATGAAAAGTATCCTCAGGGCGGCCTCCGCCGCGACCTTCTCGATTACCCTCGCAGCCTGTGGTGGTAGCGGCGGTGGCAGCTCTCCGAACGGCGCATCCAATGACGCCAGCAGTAGCCTTTCACTAGGCGTTTTCAATAACGCAGCGGTGAATTTTTATCGCCCGGACGGGACCACGCTCATTGACTCCGCCGAAACAGACGGCAGCGGGGCGCCGGTGACCGTGTCGGTAGGCGGATATAGCGGCCCGGTTCTCATCCAGGTGGTGGGCGATGCGGACGCGCAATACTTCGACGAATTGAGCGGACAGTTCGAAGATTTCCCGGACGGAGACGACATGTGGGGTTTTGGCGACACCACCGGCACGGTCGCCGTGACGCCGCTCACCGATATCGCCTATCGCGCCGCTGTGAGAAACAACCTGCTTCCCATCTCTGCTAGCGAGATCGATGAGCTTTACGCGGTCGTGGAGTCGGCTCTGCTGGGCAATATCGGCATCGATACCATCCCGGTAATCGCCGATGAGCCCAACAGCATGGATTTCACCGCTGACGACGCGGGTCGTTACGCCCTGGTACTGGCAGCGCTCGCCTACATGGGCAGCGACGGGCAGAACGATCCTGTCGACGGTACCGGCCCCGCACTGGCGGTTCTACGCGCACTCATCATCGATCTGAAAGATGGCAGCATCGACAACGTCGATGCAAGCACGCCGCCTGAAGTTGTGCCGCCGGCCTACAGCAGCTTTGCAAGTGAATTCACTAGCGCAATCAATGCAGCCGCATCGGACTACGCAACCGGTCCTTTGATGAATGAGCTCGGCAACGATCCCGCTTACGAAACACCATCCATAGACTTGAGCGCCCTGGACGATGTGGAAAATGATGGCGGCAACGGCGGCAACGGCGGCAACGGCGGCAACGGCGGCAACGGCGGCAACGGCGGCAACAATTGCGGCAGTGCGCAGACTGTTGAAACAGGCGGATGCAACGACCTGGGCCCCGGCAATGGCGTGACCGGCACGCTGAACATCAATGGCCAGCAGACCTACACCGGCACTGTCACAGCGGCGGAGACGGTAGGCGGGCTCATCAGCATCATGGCCTTTCCCAACGGCTCACCCCCCAACAGTTGGAACGTGACAGTCCGGAATCAGACCGGCGTTCAGGTGTGCAATCAGGATGACGGTCCGCTGATTCAGTTCTCGACGGTCGACATCAGCACCTTCCAGAGCAACAGCTTCACGACCGCCAACGGAAACGCGGGTGATTGCCAGATCGAGATCACCCAAACGGCTTCGCCCGACGGGAATTCCACGATTGAAGGCGTGTTTACCGCCACACTGCGGCCGGGCGACTCCAACGCTGACATGACCATACGCAACGTAACCCGCGGCGCCTTCAGGGCCGACGTTATTTCCGACTAGACAGCCGGCTTCGGCGGCATTCGAAAGGGGCGCTCCGGCGCCCCTTTTGTCGTTACTCTGCCGCCCGCGTGCGGTTGCGCGGGACGCGGGCGAGGTCAACCCGAGCCCTGTAGAATGCAGGCATGTTCACGGGATTGATGATTGGCGCTGCCATCGGCTACATGCTGGGCCGCACGCCCGGCCTGCTGCTGGGCGCGGCGCTGGGGTTCTGGCTGGGCCGTTACCAGCAGGTCGCGCTGAAGCGCTCCGGCTCGGTAAGTCGGGCGCAGCAGCAGTTTCTGGATTCCACCTTTGCCGTCATGGGCGCCATCTGCAAGGCGGACGGCAAGGTTTCCCGCGAGGAAATTCAGGCTGCCGAGCAGATGTTCACGCGGCTTCGCCTGAACGCCCGTCAGAAGGAGGCCGCAAAGGAGGCTTTCCGGCGGGGCAAGGACAACGATTTCAACCTGGACGCCGAGATCGCGAAAATCCTGCAGATTTCGCGCGGCCAGCCGGCCCTCACGCAGATGTTCCTGCAGGTCCAGCTCTCGGCCGCCGCGGCGGACGACACCCTGCACCCGGCCGAGCGGGAAATGCTGCTGCGCGTGGCCAAGGGCCTGCGGCTGTCGCAGGCCGACATGGCCCGTATCGAAGCGTTGCTGCGCGGCCGGCCTACAGACGGCGCGAGCCGGCCTTCGCAGCAGTCGCTGGACGACGCCTATTCGGTGCTGGGGCTGGCCTCCTCGGCCAGCGAATCCGAAATCAAGAAGGCATACCGCCGGCTGATGAGCCAGAACCATCCCGACAAGCTGGCCGCGAGGGGGCTGCCCGAAAGCATGCGCGACATGGCCGAGGAAAAGACCCGCGAGATCGGCCGAGCCTACGAACAGATCATGCGGGCCCGGCAGACGAGCTGAATCAGGCGTTCGGCCCGCTGCGCAACACGGACGCCACCAGACACAGCCAGCCGACCATCAGCAGCAGCCCACCGATCGGCGTGACCGGGCCGAGCAGTCGGGGTCCGCCCAGCGCCAGGCCGTAAAGACTGCCGGAAAACAGCAGTACGCCCACCACAAAGCAGCCCGCCGCCCAGTGACCCAGCGTGGCCGACAGCTGCCCGGTATTAAGCAGCAGGCCCGTCAGCAGTACCGCGAAGGCGTGGTAGAACTGATACTCCACCCCCGTCTGCCAGGCGCGCAGCATGTCCTCGGTCAGCCGCGCACGCAGGCCGTGCGCGCCGAACGCCCCGAGCATCACGGCGACAAGGCCGTAAATCGCGCCGGTACAGAGCCAGATTCTGATCATGATCGGTTTTCCGAATTTGCCGTGGTCTACACAAGTCACCGGCTCAACGCCGTATTGCCCGACGCCGGGCGCGCTTCAGGGCAGCAGAATCTCCCCCGTCAGATAGAGCCGCGCCTGGCCGCCCACCTGCACCCGGTCACCCAGCAGCCGACAGCGTAAATCGCCGCCGCGCGCCGAACACTGTCGTGCCGCAAGCTCGCTCTTGCCCAGACGCTCCGCCCAGTAGGGCGTAAGCATGCAGTGCGCTGACCCCGTCACCGGATCCTCATCCACCCCGAAGTTGGGGGCAAAGTAGCGGGAGACAAAATCGACGCCGGGATCGTCCGCCGGCGCGGTGACGATGAATCCGCGATCAGGGTGCGCGGCCAGCGCGCGCAGGTCGGGCGTCAGGCCGCGCAGCGCCGCTTCATCCTCGACGCGCAGTAGCCAGTTGGGACCGCGTCGGCAATCCAGAATGACGGCGCCAAGCGCGCCGGCAACGTCAGCCGGACATTCGGCCGGCTCGATGGCCTGCACCGGCAAATCCAGCCAGAGCGTGTCGCCCTGGCGCGAAACGCGCAGTACACCGCTTTCACGGGTCGAGAACTGCAGTTCCTCGGCGGTTTCACCCAGACAGTTCCACAGTACGAAAGCAGTCGCGAGGGTCGCGTGACCGCAGAGCCTGACTTCGTGCGTTGGCGTGAACCAGCGCAGCGCGTAGCCCGGCGCCTGCGGCCGGAAGAAGGCAGTCTCGGAAAGGTTGTTCTCCGCCGCAATCGACTGCAGCTGGCTGTCCGGCAGCCAGTCCCGCAGCGGACACACGGCGGCGGGGTTGCCGCGGAAGAGCACCCGGGTAAATGCATCCACCTTAAACAGGGAAATACTACCGTCTGTCATGTGGCTGTAATAGGCTGTTTGCTAACGTTTTCGGTTGCCATCCTTGATACTCTCCGCCATGACCTCTCATCAAGCCGACCAGGATAACGTCGCCGCCCCGGCGCTCGAGTCACCGTCGCTCTATATCAACCGGGAGCTGTCGCTGCTGGAGTTTAACGCGCGGGTTCTCGAGCAGGCCAAGGACGAGACCGTCCCGCTGCTGGAGCGGCTGAAGTTCCTCTGCATTTCGTCAACCAATCTCGACGAGTTCTTCGAGGTCCGCGTGGCCGGCGTCATGCACAAGGCCGAGATGACGACCTCCACCTCGGACGCGGACAACATCTCACCCGTCGATCTGCTGCGCAGCATCAGCCGCCGCGCCCACACGCTGGTCGAAGAGCAATACCGCACGCTCAACGAAATCCTGATTCCCGAGCTTGAAAAGGAACAGATCCGGTTTCTGCGTCGCGCCGAGTGGGACGAACGCCAGCGGCAGTGGCTGGCCTATTATTTCGAGGAGGAGCTGCTGCCGGTGATCAGCCCGCTGGGGCTGGACCCGGCGCATCCCTTCCCGCGCATTCTCAACAAGAGCCTGAACTTCATCGTATCGCTGGAGGGCAAGGACGCCTTCGGCCGCAATACCGGCTACGCCATCGTACAGGCCCCGCGGGCCCTGCCGCGGCTGATTCAGCTCCCGCCGGAGGAAACCGGCGGCGGCCCGAGCGACTTCGTGTTTCTGTCGTCGGTCATCCATGCCCACGTGGAGGACCTGTTCCCCAACATGCGCTCCACCGGCTGCTACCAGTTCCGCGTGACGCGCAATTCCGATCTGTTCTTCGACGAAGAAGAGGTGGACGATCTGCTGCGCGCTGTCGAGGGCGAACTGCCCGCCCGGCGCTACGGCGACACGGTGCGGCTGGAGGTCGCTCGTAACTGTCCCCGGCAGATGTCGGCCTATCTGCTTGATCGCTTCGTGCTCACCGCGGACGATCTGTACGAGGTGGACGGCCCGGTCAACGTGAATCGTCTGATGGCCATTCTGGACATGGTGGACCGGCCGGACCTGAAATATCCGCCCTTCACGCCCCGACTGCCCGCCGCCCTGGCGCCGGGCGGCGACATGCTCGAGGAAATCCGCCGCGGCGACGTACTGCTGCATCACCCCTTCGACGCCTTCCTCCCCGTCATCGAATTCGTGCGCAAGGCCGGTAACGACCCGAGGGTCCTGGCCATCAAGCAGACGCTCTACCGCACCGGACCCGATTCCGCCGTGGTCGACGCGCTGGTGGACGCAGCCAATGCGGGCAAGGAAGTCACGGTGGTGGTGGAACTGCTGGCCCGCTTTGACGAGGCCGACAACATCAAGCTGGCCAACCGGCTGCAGGAGGCCGGCGCGCACGTGGTGTACGGCGTGGTGGGCTACAAGACACACGCGAAGATGACGCTGGTCGTGCGCCGCGAAAGCGACGGCCTGCGCCACTACGTGCATCTGGGCACCGGCAACTATCATCCCAAGACCGCCCGGCTGTATACGGATTACGGGCTGTTTTCCTGTGAAGAGTCGCTGGGCAACGACGTGCACGAAATGTTCCTGCAGCTCACCAGCCTCGGCCGCATCTCGGCGCTCGAGCGGCTGATCGACGCGCCATTTCATCTGCACCAGGCCATCATCGACAAGATCGACCGTGAAATCGAGCATGCGCGAGCGGGCCGCGGCGGGCGCATCATCGCGAAAATGAACTCGCTGGTGGAGCCCGGCACCATCCGCCGGCTGTACGAGGCCTCGCAGGCCGGTGTGGATATCGACCTGATCGTGCGCGGCATCTGCTGTCTGCGGCCGGGGGTCAAGGGCGTATCCGACAATATCCGGGTACGGTCCATCGTGGGCCGTTTTCTGGAACACACCCGCGTGTTCTGCTTCGGGAATGGCGGCGAACAGGAAATCTATCTGGCCAGCGCCGACTGGATGGACCGCAATTTCTTTCGCCGCGTGGAAGTGGCGTTCGACATGCAGGATGCGCGGATCAAAACCCGGATCGCCGACGAACTTGAGCTGTACCTGCAGGACAATATTCAGGCCTGGCTGCTGAACTCGGAGGGTCGCTACCAGCGCGCCGCGCCGGCCGAGGGGGCACCACCGCTCGCCGCGCAGCGCCGTCTGATGGAGTTCTAGTGTAGTGCGTCACACTAGCTCTCCGCGCCGAGCTCGAGCGCGAAGTCGCCGCGTTCAAGCAGCTGCTGCTCGCGGTGCAGATCCTCGGCCGTCAGGGGGTGGGCGTCCAGCCATCGCTCATCCGGCTCCAGCCACAGATTCGAGGCCTCGGCATCCAGTCTGACGGGAGGCTGTGCTTCGGGGTCGCGGCCGCGGTGCAGCAATACCGCCAGCCGCAGCAGCACGGCCAGACGCTGCGCCTGCTGGCGCTGGGCGTCGGGCAGGTCACTCAGGACTTCCGGCCGGAACTTGCCGCGATGCAGCCGCACCAGCCCGGCCAGCACCGCCTGCTCGGTCCGCGAGAAACCCTGTAGATCGCAATTCCGCACGATGTATTCGCCGTGCTTGTGATAGCCCTTGTGCGAGATGGCCAGGCCAATCTCGTGCAGCAGCGCCGCCCAGTGCAGCAGCGCCTCGCCGTGCGCCGCCGGCTTGATCCAGGGGGTGACCTGCTCGAACAGCCGCTGGGCGGTATCGGACACACGGCGCGCATGCTCCACGTCGCAGCCATAACGCTCCAGCGCCGCCATGACGCTCTGCTCACGCACATCCTCGTTGGCCATGCGCCCCAGCAGGTCGAGCAGCAGCCCCTCGCGAAGCGCCTTTTCCGACACCATCAGTTCCCTGATGCCGAGACTTTCGAACAGCGCCGTCAGGACTGCGGCGCCACCGGCGAATATGGGGCGGCGATCATCGCTCAGACCGCTGCTGCTGAAACGGTCGATGTGGCCCGCCTTGAGCAGCGCCTTGCCCAGCTTGCGGATGGCGTCGATGGTGATGCTGTCGCCGCACCAGCCGGCATCCGCACAGACCTTCTGCACCGCCTTGATGCTGCCCGATGCGCCCACGGCGATATCCCAGCCGGCCTGGCGGAATTCGCGCCGGACCGGCTCGATGACCACCTGGGCATTGAGCACCGCCGCTTTCCAGGCTGATTTGCTGATCTTGCCGTCGGCAAAATAACGCTGACTGTGGACCACCGCGCCCAGCGACAGACTCTCTATGAAGTCGGGGCGGTCTTCCCGGCCGGCAATGATTTCCGTGGACGAACCACCGATATCAAGCACAAGCCTTCGCGGTGGATGCGCAGCCAGGTCCTGCACCACGCCCCGATAGATCAGCCGGCCCTCTTCGGCCCCGTAAATCACGTCGATGGGGTGGCCCAATGCGGTTTCGGCCCGACCCAGGAAGTCTCCGATGCCTCGCGCCCGGCGCATGGTGTTGGTGCCCACCGCACGCACGCGCGAGGACGGCAGGTGTCGCAGACGCTGACCGAATCGTTCCAGGCACTCCAGGGCCCGCGCCTGGGCGTCATCGGCCAACCGGCGATTGTCGTCGAGACCGGCCGCCAGACGGACCGGCTCCTTCAGGCGATCGACAATCTGCAGCTCGGCACCGGCATTGCGGGCCACGATCATGTGAAAGCTGTTCGAGCCGAGATCGACCGCGGCCACCATGTCGCTGGCGGCTTCGGAAGCAGGGGTGCGGGGAGTCATCAGACGAGGAAATCCGGGACGCGGCGGGAGCGGGAATGGCTGAACCGGATTCTACCCGCTACGCCGCGGGTGGAGTAAGCGCGCGTTTGGACTATAGTGCGCCGATGCCGGCCCGCAACAGCTCCATGATTTCCGACAGAAACCGGCGCATTCTGGCGTTGGCGCTGCCCATCATCGGCGGCATGACCTCGCAGAATCTGCTCAACCTGGTCGATACGGCCATGGTGGGCGCGCTCGGGGCAGCCCCCCTGGCGGCGGTGGGCATCGGCAGTTTCCTCAGTTTCATGTCCGTGGCCGTGGTTATCGGTCTGGCCACCGCCGTGCAGGCGCTGGCTGCGCGTCGCTACGGGGAGGGTCTGCACGAACAGACGGCGGTGCCGCTCAATGGCGGCCTGATCCTCGCGCTGCTGCTGGGCGCGCCGATTGCGGTGGCGCTGTATCTTCTGGCGCCCTGGGTCTTCGCGCTGATGACACCCGACGCCGAGGTCGTTGCGCAGGGCACACCCTACTTCCAGATGCGACTGCTGAGCGTGGTCGCCGTGGGGATGAACTTCGCCTTCCGCGGCTACTGGAACGCCGTCGATCTCGCACGGCTCTATCTCTACACGCTGCTGGTCATGCACGCGGTGAACGTCGTGCTGAACTACTGCCTGATCTTCGGCCACTTCGGGGCGCCGGCGCTGGGTACGCTGGGCGCCGGTCTCGGAACCACCATCAGCAACTGGCTGGGCACGATCATCTATTTCGCGATGGCCATGCGGCTGTGCCAGGGCAACGGCTTTCTGCATCAGTTGCCGGCACCGCGACAGCTGGTCCAGCAGTTGCGCCTGGGCCTGCCGTCGTCGGTGCAGCAATTCCTCTTTTCCGCCGGCCTCACCGCTTTCTTCTGGATCATGGCCCAGGTTGGCACGCGGGAACTGGCCGTATCGAATGTGCTGATCAACATTACGCTGGTGGCCATTCTGCCGGGCATCGGCCTGGGGCTCGCCGCCGCCACGCTGGTCGGCCACGCGCTGGGCCGCGGCAATGCGGTGGACGCCCACCGCTGGGTGTGGGAAGTCTGCCGCGTGGGCCTGATCATCTTCGTGCTGCTGGCCCTGCCGATGCTGCTCCTGCCCGATCTGATTCTGGGGCTGTTCCTCCACGATGCGTCGCTGGTGGAGGCAGGCCGCCTGCCGCTGCGCATCGTGGGCGCCACGATTGCCCTGGACGGTATCGGCCTGATCGTGATGCACGGACTGCTCGGGGCCGGCGCCACCGGCCAGGTCATGACGGTCGCCATGGTGCTGCAGTGGCTGCTTTTCCTGCCGGCGGCCTGGATCATGGTCAACGGGTTCGGCCTGGGGCTGGTGGCGCTGTGGTCCGGATTCGTCGGCTACCGCTGCCTGCAGACGCTGGTGTTTGCGTATCTATGGCAGCAGCGCGGCTGGACACGCATCCGCATCTAGTGTGGTGCGCCCCTGTCGTGCCAAGCCGTCGACGGCCGGCAAAAAAAAGACCCTGATGTTGGCCACCAGGGTCGAAGTGAGGGGTCGGTTGCTGATAAACCCGACCAGCGCGCAGACGCTAGATTAAGGGGCTGCCTGCACGCTTGCCTGCCATTACGGCGTTGCAACCGAATCAGATGCAAGAAAAAGCCCGCTCGCGGCGGGCTTTTCCTGAAAACAACGTCTTACAGACAAATCACGCGGAGGCCGGCCTGGCCTGCAGGTCTTCCAGCAGACGCGTGGACACCGCATTACGCAGCATGTCGTAGGCCCGCTCGATGGCGTGGTCCAGCGCTTCATGGCGCACCGCAAACTTGCGGTAGGCACGCGCTTTCAGCTCTTCCAGACTCGGCAGGTCGGGGATATCGATTTCCGCCAAATAGGCTTCCGCGTCCTCGAGCGTATGGCGAGCCCGATCACGCAGATCATCCAGCACGTGGCTGTCGCGCCAGCGGTGCTGCATGTTGGCCACGATACGATCCACCGAAAAACCCTCGGCAATATGCAGCGCGCACTTGTCGATGATCTTCTGCGTCGGCGCCTTCTCGTTGGCCAGGATGCTCTCCGGCGGCTGCCGCAGATCCCAGACCAGACCCATCCAGGAAAAGACTTTCAGGAAGTAGTAGGTCAGATCGTATTCCCACCACATGAAGCCGTTACGCGCGGACGACGGATAATAGTGGTGGTTGTTGTGCCAGCCCTCACCCATGGTGATGAACGCCAGCAGCCAGTGATTACGCGAATCGTCACCGGTAAGGTAGCGCTGCTTGCCAATCACGTGGTTGAGCGAATTCACGGTGAACGTGGCGTGATAAACCAGAACAGTGGATAGCAGGAAGCCCACGAACACGCCCGGCCACCCGGCGATCAGAAAACAGGCCACGGCCAGCAGCAGGCCCGGCGCGTACTGGTTCTTGTCCAGCCAGCGCAGCTCGGGGTAGGCGGCGAAGTCCTTGATCAGCCCGTAGTCCGCATGCTGGCGAGCGTCACGATAGACCCAGCCGACGTGCGAATCGAAAAAACCGTACTGGCGGGGCGAATGTGCATCGCCCGGCATATCGGACTCGCGATGATGTTCGCGATGCTTGGCCGACCACCAGAGCGGACCTTTCTGAAAGGCCGTGGTGCCCAGAACCGCCATGAAGAACTGAAAACCGCGGCTGGTGCTGTAGCCGCGATGCGAGAAATAGCGGTGAAATCCGCCGGTGATGCCGAATACGCGCGCCACGTACAGCGTCACGCAGAGCACGACCGCCTCGGTAGTGAAACCGGTCCAGAAAATGCCGATCAGCGACACGTGCAGCAGCGCGAACGGCAGAAATGCCGACCAGCTGAACCTGTCGGAAAGATTGGTGTTGGCCGGGAACCGGCCCTCGTACTTTGCTTCTTTAGTCAAGACTTCAGTCCTCTGTGCGCACGCCGCTTGCAGCACTCTTTGGCTGCATGACGGCAGGCTAAGGGGTATTTTTGAAAACGCGGGACGCGTTGCCAATAACCCGAATTATCGCAAATATCACGAACGACAACAAAGCCAAATATCACGAACGACAACAAAGCGGAGCCAGGCAGGGCCGCCGCTCGAGCCATGGCCCAGCTTGTCGTGGAACCGTGTCTCACGGCAGTCTTGCGCCTCCGGTCAGGTTATCGACCCTTACCCGTTACGACATGAGCATGAGCGAATCGTTCTATCACGCACGCGGCGCCACCCGCTTTGACGCCAGCGAATCAACCCGTGGCCCGTGGAGTCCTGACCACCAGCACGCTGGTCCGCCCTGCGCACTGCTGACCCGGGCCGTGGAGCAGTCACTGCCGGCCGACGGCGACCTCGCGGTACTGCGCATCAGCTTCGAGATCCTCCGGCCCGTGCCCATCGGCCCCATGCGCATCGAGCTGGAGCCGATTCACGAGGGCAGAACGCTGCGAGTGATCGAGGCCTGCCTGACCGGCGAGACCGGCAAACCGCTGATTCGCGCCCGCACCGTCGCCAGCACCCGGCGGTCGCTGAAGCTGGGCGGCGCGCCGACGACACCCGAATTGCCCTCACCCCAGTCGTCCGAGCCCTTCGAATTCGATTTCTTCAGTCAGGACACCGGCTATCACCGCGCCATGGAGCTGCGGCTGGCGCGGGGTGCGCCCGGCCAGGGCGCGGCGGCCGTTTGGATGAGAATGCGGGTACCGCTTGTCGACAGCGAGCCGCCCTCGCCGCTGCAGCGCGTTGTTACCGCCGCTGACTCGGGCAATGGCGTGAGCTATTCAGTCGACCCGGCGGCTTTTACCTTCATGAACCCCGACCTGACCGTCTACCTGCATCGGCCACCGGCCGGCGAGTGGGTTTGCCTGGACGCCCGGACGCGCACCGAGGACAGCGGCATTGGCCTGGCGGATACCGGGCTGCACGACGAGAACGGCATGATCGGCCGGTCCGCCCAATCTCTCATCATCCTGCCTCGCCCCCATGCGTAGCCGTCTGCTTGTCATCGCCCTGCTGGGCCTGCTGGTCATTGCCTATCTGTATCTGTGGTCGCAACGCCCCTCGGCCGAGCCGGATGACCCCCTGCGCTTCGAGCCCGACCCGGCGGACGCGCAGCAGGAGCCGACACCGCCGGCCGCCAGGCCCGCCAAACCCGAAAAGCCGTTGTCGCTGACGCTACCGCCGGCCGATCCCCCGGTCTTCCCCGAATCCGGCGGCCAGGACCTGGACACCCTGAATGACCGCCTGCCGGGCGCCACCGCTCCGGACGCGCTGGACGACGAACGTTTCAGCCCGACCACGCGGCGGTACACGGGACCCGCACGCAAGGGGTCCGGTTTCGGGGAAACGCAGTGGAAGCGGAATCGATTCGGCCTGGAAAGCGGCTCGGAGATCCTGGATGAGGATCAGGCCATTCAGAAAGAGGACCAGGCGGTCGGGGTGGGCGTCACGATCGACTTCTAGTTCGATTCGCAACGGCAATACGAATATTCACCCGGCGCACGCCGGGCGGTTCGCGAAAGCAGTCTTTCGCAATCGAGCGAGACGCCCGCCGATATCTCGGCAGCGACCCGTCAAATCTCGAACAAAAAAACTCCGCCGGCCAGGGCCGGCGCGAGCCGGTCGCGGAACGCTAGAAGCGTCCTCTGGGTCCGCGCGGACGATCGTCGCGCGGGCGCGCTTCGTTCACGCGCAGGCTGCGTCCGTTCATGTCCTTGTCGTTCATCGCCGCAATGGCCGAGCGAGCGGAGTCATCATCCGGCATTTCAACAAAACCGAAACCGCGGGAGCGGCCGGTTTCACGATCCATGATGATCTTGGCCGAGGAGACTTCGCCAAAGGCTTCAAAGGTCGCTCGCAGCTCTTCTTCGCTGGAGCTCCAGGGCAGATTGCCCACGTAGATATTCATGACGTTCAGGTCCTAACGCACTGTGCCATTCTCGAATCATGGCAACCGGCTTTCCAATGACACCAAAAAAGTCGGTTGGTGACGCCTCAGGCGTCTCCGGTTACGCCAGCAGGACCCTGTTACAAGCCTTACAGGCTGCAGCCGTTCGATCCGAGTGTACTCCAGTTTTCGCACATGCAATACGAACAGAGGCCGGGAACGCACAAAAACTGCTATTTCGGCCTTTTTTCGGACAACCACATGGTGATGTCAGCCTGCATGACGATCTGCCCGTCGGTATCCGTTACGACCACCGGGACGGCCAGTTCGCCGCCACGATCGGGAATGGCCGCCGAATCGATACACGCCGTGGCCGTCAGATCGGTCGTTGCCTTGGCGAGATACTCGACCGTCATCCCCTTGGGAATCCAGCGCAGGCCGGACGGGATGCCAACCTCGGTTGCCAGGCCGCCCGCCAGTTCGCAGGCGTTGCACATGGCAATCGCGTGCACCGTGCCGATGTGGTTCTGCACGGCACGCCGCTTTCTCAGAAAAACCACTACATGACCCGGCTCGACGGTCTGGATGACAGGGCTGATGGACGCAAAATAAGGCGCTCTAAGGCAGACGGCGCGGGAAAACGCCCGTTTGCCGCCCGGCAGCCGGGCCACCCTGCGAAACCAGGCTTCGAGCGGGTGCGGCTCAGCCACAGTTGGGACGCTTGCCCGCGGCCTTGGCCTGCTGATAGGCCTGCAGCGGGCCCTGCATGTTCGCCTGAAGCTGCTGTATTCGATTGCCGGGCGCCGGATGGGTCGAGAGGAACTGCGGCCCGCCGCCGCTGCCCGAGGCCTGCATGTTCTGCCAGAGATTGACCGACTGGCGGGGGGCGAAGCCGGCCTGGGCCATGTAGCGCAGGCCCACGATATCGGCCTCGCTTTCCTGGGCGCGCGAGAAAGGCAGCAGTACGCCCACCTGGGCCCCCAGCCCGAGCGCCGCCATGGCGAGCTGACCGGTGCCGCCCGAGGTATCCCCCGCAGCTGCCCCGGCAATGGCGCCAACCAGCCCCACCGCATTCTGCGTGGCGGCCTGGGTGGACACGCGCTCGTTGCCGTGATTGGCAATGACGTGCGCGACCTCATGGCCGATCACGGCCGCCAGCTGATCCTGGTTGTTCGCCACATCCAGCAGACCGGTATACACACCGATATTGTTGCCGGGGAGCGCGAAGGCGTTGGCCTGATCCTCGGCAAACACCGTCACGTCCCAGGCGCCGCCCACCGGACGCACGATTTCGTTGGCCACGCATTTCACGTAGTTGTTGATGCGGTTGTTGGTCTCGATCGGCGTGTTGGCCTTGATTTCCTCGTAGCTGGCATCGCCCATCTGCGCCAGCTCGGCCTCGGAAAACAGCGCCAGCTGGCGGCGCCCGGTCGGCGAGGTGGCGCAGGCGACCAGCGTAATCACGATCAACAGTGCGGACAGAACGCGCATGGCATCCCCTGGCAGTAACGTTTGAAAGAGTTTACCCGGCCCTCCGGGACGGTCGAGTCAGCCTGATGGTAGCGGGCTGAATCATCCATGAACATCCGGGCTGGCAATGAGTCCTGCCTCCTTCGCTACAATGCGCCGCCATGAGTGACATTTCCCACATACTCGATGGTCTGAACGAGGCCCAGCGCGAGGCGGTGGGCGCCGAGCCCGGGCACATGCTGGTGCTGGCGGGTGCGGGGTCGGGCAAGACCCGCGTGCTGACCCACCGGATCGCCTGGCTCATGGAGGTGGAAGGCGTCTCGCCCCACGCCATTCTCGCCGTCACCTTCACCAACAAGGCCGCTGGCGAGATGCGCGCCCGCATCGATGGCCTGGTGGACATTCCCGTGCAGGCCATGTGGGTGGGCACCTTTCACGGCCTGGCCCACCGCCTGCTGCGCATGCATCACGTGGAAGCCGGCCTGCCGCAGGCATTTCAGATTCTCGATGCCGACGACCAGTACCGCCTGATCCGGCGCGTGATGAAAGGCCTGGAAATGGACGAGTCCCGCTGGCCGCCGCGGCAGATGCAGTGGTTCATCAATGGCAACAAGGAAGAAGGCAAGCGACCGGCGCACCTGCCGGATACCGGCGACTTCGCTCGCGGCGAAATGATTCGCGTGTATACCGCCTACGAAGAAGCCCGCGAGCGCGCCGGCCTGGTCGATTTTCCGGAACTGCTGCTGCGGGCCCACGAGCTCTGCCGCGACAACGCCGAGCTGCAGGCGCATTACCGCCGCCGCTTCTCGCATCTCCTGGTGGACGAGTTCCAGGATACCAACACGCTGCAGTACGCGTGGATCAAGGTGCTGGCAGGCCCGGAAACGCCGCGTCCGGCGCAGGTGTTCGTGGTGGGCGACGACGACCAGTCCATCTACTCCTGGCGCGGCGCGCGGGTGGACAATATCCATCGCTTTGTCGAGGACTACGCGGGCGCGAAGAGCGTTCGGCTGGAGCAGAACTACCGCTCCACCGGCGCGATTCTGGGCGCCGCGAACGGCCTGATCCGCCACAACAGCGGTCGGATGGGCAAGGAGTTGTGGACCGACGGCGGCGACGGCGATCCCATCGATCTCTATGCCGCCTACAGCGAGCAGGACGAGGCCGCCTACGTAGTCGCCCAGATCAGGGACTGGATCGAAGGTGGCGGTACCCGCAGCGACGCGGCCATCCTCTACCGCTCCAACGCCCAGTCCCGTGTGCTGGAAGAACAGCTCATCCGCGCCGAGATCCCCTATCGAATCTACGGCGGCCAGAAGTTCTTCGAGCGGGCCGAGATCAAGGACGCGCTGGCGTATTTGCGGCTGCTCACTCAGCGCGCCGACGACGCCGCCTTCGAGCGCATCGTCAATACGCCCACCCGCGGGATCGGCGCCACCACCGTCGAGCGCGTGCGTCAGCTGGCCCGCGGCAACGCCCTGTCGATGTGGCAGGCCATCCAGACCGCGATCGAGTCCGGCCAGGCCGGCCGGGCGGCCAACGCCCTGCAGAATTTCATCGACCTGATCGAGCAAATGGACCAGGCCACGGCCGGTCTGTCGCTGCACGAGCAGACCGAAAAGGTCATCAAGCTCAGCGGTCTGAAGGAACACCACGGCAAGGACAAGAGCGAAAAGGGGCAGGCCCGGCTGGAAAATCTGGACGAGCTCATCACCGCCGCCCGCAGCTTTGCGGAAGCCGATGACGACGACATGGACCCGCTCACCCAGTTTCTCACCCACGCCGCGCTGGAAGCCGGCGAAAACCAGGCCGGCGAGTGGGACGACTCGGTGCAGCTCATGACGCTGCATTCAGCCAAGGGCCTGGAGTTTCCGCTGGTCTTCATGGTGGGGCTGGAGGAAGGGCTGTTCCCCCATCAGCGATCCGTGGAAGACGCCGACGGCCTCGAGGAAGAACGTCGCCTGTGCTACGTGGGCATGACGCGGGCCATGAAGAAGCTGCACATCACCCACGCCGAAACCCGGCGCCTGCACGGCAGCGAAAACCTCTGCGCGCCGTCCCGCTTCCTGCGCGAGATTCCGCCGGACAACCTGCGCGAAGTTCGGCCGCAGATTCGCGTCTCGCAGCCGGTCTTCCGCGGCAGCGCCCGCTCGCCCATGGAAGGCGACGCCGGCGTGGCCGGCCTGAAGCTCGGCCAGCAGGTCCGCCACGCCAAATTCGGCGAAGGCGTGGTCATGTCTTTTGAAGGCGATGGCGCCCGCGCCCGTATTCACGTGAACTTCAGGGACGTCGGCAGCAAGTGGCTCATTGCCGGCTACGCCAAGCTGGAGCCGGTCTGATCCGTGTGTCCCGGCGCGGCCGCTCGACCGGCAGCCGGGGCGCCTGAGCTGGCCGGCATGCCTTTTACAGGCCCGCCGGATTCCGTCTGTGGCGCATCCGGTCTGCGTGAATTGCAAAACGCCGGGCGGGGATCTGCGTTACCGTTCGCGGCGCAGCAACAAGCACAGTTGTCACACCTCTTTCACACCGGCATGTCCTGAATGTCCGGTTCACGAACCCGATCTGACCGCCCATGAAAAGCCCTGCCCTGATTTCGAAAGGCCTGCTTGCCCTGGCAGCCGGCCTGCTTGCCGGTCCTGCTTCGGCTGCGGCCCCGGCCGCCGACGAGCCGCTGCGCCATTTCAACCAGAACCCGCTGGTGCAGGTGTACGGGCTGCCGCTCATGCGCCAGGCCGGGCTGCTGGAGAACGGCGAGACGGACATGGCGTTTCTGGTGGATTTCAGCAGCCATTACATCAGCGACAACGGCAGCCAGGAGCGTCTGATTCTCGACGGCGAAACCACGCGGGTGGCGTTCACGCTGGCGCAGGGGCTGCCGGGCGGCTTCGAGGCCAGCATCGAGCTGCCGTTCGTGCAGCATGATGCAGGCTTTGCGGACAGCTTCATCGACAACTGGCACGATTTCTTCAGCCTGTCCGATGGCGGCCGCAGCGACGGCCCGCGCGACCGTTTCCTGTTCCGCTACGAACGCAACGGCCAGACGCTGCTGAACGTGGACGACGAACCCTCGGGCCTGGGCGACATTCGGCTGGGGCTGGGCTGGCAGCCTGAACTGTCGGCCCGTTTCGACACCTCGGTGCATCTGACGCTGGACCTGCCCACGGGTGACGCCGACAAGCTGACCGGCAACGAATCGCTGGACGCGGCCATCTGGTCGGTCATCACGCTGCGTGACTTTCTGTTGCCGGGCCTCACCGGCACCGCGGCCCTGGGCGGGCTGTTCACCGGCGAAGGCGAGATACTGGCCGACCAGCGCAGCACCGAGGCGGCCTTTGGCTGGCTGGCGCTGGCCTATAACTGGACGCCAACCGTCAGCACCAAGCTGCAGTTGTACAGCCACAGCCCGCTGTATGAAGACAGCGCTTTCGATGCGCTGGAGGGCGTGGCCGCCCAGGGCATGGCGGCGGTGGGCTGGCGCTGCGCACCGCAGACCGTCGTCGATTTCGGCATCAGCGAGGATCTGAACACCGAGGCCTCGCCCGACGTGACCTTCCATCTGACCCTGCGTCAAGGCCTGAACTGACGCTTCTTCGCGGCGTCTGCGAGAAGGCAGGCCGGGGGTTTGCTATGGTGCGGGGCATGTACGAGAAGGAATTCCCCATGCGCGCACGTCCCTTTGGTCTACCGTTTCTGCTTGCCCTGCTGCTGATAAGCCTGTCCTGTGTGACCGGTCCGGCACAGGCCCAGCAGGACCAGAATCTCGACGTGGGCACCAAGCTGGCGCCCCCTTTCGTCATCAAGAACGATGACGGCGAGCTGGAAGGTATCAGCATCGAGCTGTGGCAGCGCCTGAGCGAGCGGTTGGGCCTGGCCAGCCAGTTCCAGCAGCGCGACAGCGTCAAGGCGCTGGTCGGCGGCGTGGCCAGCGGCGAAATGGACGCCGCCGTGGCCGCCATTACCGTCACCGCACCACGTGAAGAGCAGCTGGACTTCAGCCATCCCTTCTATTCCACCGGTCTGTCGATCGCCGTGTCCGAACAGGGCAGCCCGGTGTGGTCCGCCATGAAGCGCTTCTTTTCCTGGGAATTCTTCACCGCCCTGCTGGCGCTGGGCGCGGTATTGCTGGGCGTGGGCGTGGCCATCTGGCTGGCCGAGCGTCGCGGCAATCCGGAAGAGTTCGGCGGCAGCACCACCCAGGGGCTGGGATCGGGTTTCTGGTGGGCGGCCGTCACCATGACCACGGTCGGCTACGGCGACAAATCGCCCCGTACTTTTGCCGGCCGCATCGTGGGTCTGGTCTGGATGTTTGCGGCCATTATCATCATTTCCGGCTTCACGGCGGCCATCGCCACCTCGCTGACGGTCAGCCAGCTCGAATCCACCGTGCAGGGCGTGGATGACCTGCCGAAGGTGCGCGTGGCCACGGTGGACGGGTCCGTAAGCTCCGAATTTCTCAAGGCGCGCGGCATCGGCTTCGAAGCCACGAACACGCTGGAAGACAGCCTGCAGGCGCTGGCCAGCGGCTCGGTGGATGCCGTGGTCTATGACCGGCCGCTGCTGCTTTACCTGAGCAATCAGGAATATCCCAAGCGCACCCGCGTGCTGGCCGAGGAGTTCGAACGCCAGGACTACGCCATCGCTCTGCCCAGCGGCAGCCCCAGGCGCGAGGCGATGAACCGGGAGTTGCTGGACATCATCAACAGCGATGAGTGGACGGATATTCTGGAGCGCTACCTGGGCGATCAGCCGTGATGACGCTCACCGCACTCCGGCCTGGCTGATACCGACAAATCGGTTCCTGTAGATACCTTATCCCCCCCCAAAAAAACGCCGGATTCTGCTACGCGGCATCCGGTCTGCGGGCCGGTTGTCGTAAGCTGGAGGGAGCGCGCAACGCGTATTCCGGCGAGTTTCGGGACGCGACTCGCCAGGTCATAAAAGCCGGCCTTCTGACCATCGCCCTACGACAAGCTCCCTTCGACAGGCTCCCTTCGACAGGCTCAGGGTGAACGGGCTGGGATTGGGGTTCTTGGTTGGGTTGGCACCGTTCGGGCTGAGCTTGTCCAAGCCCGGCTTTCTGCCCGAGCAGCCCCGGCGAGCCGGGCTCGGCCGCTGTCTTCGATAGCGCAAAACATCCATCACAACGTATTTCACCAGACACTGGGCAGGCTTTTTCGACTGATGTATAAACTGTATTTATATACACTTTCCATGGTCGCTCATGAGCCGCTCTTCCCTCTCCAACCTGCTGCAGAATCAAGCCCTCTGGCGCGCTTCGGAGGGCGCCACGCTGGGCGCGTCGGCCAGCGACTGGGGCGCGCTGGATGCGCAATTGCCGGGCGGCGGCTTTCCCACGGGCGCGGTGACCGAAATTCTCTGCCAGCGTCCCGGCAGCGGTGAACTCGGCCTGCTGCTGCCGCTGCTCGCCCGTCTGACGCAGGCGGACAACCGCCGCCAGGCGGCGCTGATCTGCCCGGCTTTCCCGCCCTATGGCCCGGGCCTGGCGGCGGCCGGCATCGACCTGCGCCGCTTTCTGATCATCAACAGCTTTGAAGCGGCCGACGCCCTCTGGAGCGCCGAGCAGTGCCTGGCCTCGGGGCTGTTTTCGGCGCTGATGCTGCAGGGCGCCAGCGATACGGCCCATATTCGCCGCCTGCAGCTGGCGGCCCGCGATGCCGACGCCATGGTCTTCAGCTTCCGACCGCTGTCTGCTGCCAGACGCCCCTCGCCCGCCGCGCTGCGGCTGCAGCTTGAACCCGGCCAGACCGGCCCGACGCTGACCATTCTCAAATGCCGTGGCCCGGCGGGTTCGCAGGTCCAGCTCGCGCAGGACGAATACGGTCGGGCGGCGTCTGCAGCAGCCACCACCTATCCCACAGCGCCGGACAGCCAGCTGCGCCCCCGGCTTTCCGTGGTGTCGTGAAAAAGTCGACCGGCTCCTTATGGCTCTGTCTGCATCTGCCCCGGCTGGCGCTGGATGCGCTGATGCGCGGGCAGAGCCGGGGCGAAGCCGAAACCTGCATCGCCATCGCCGACACCGCGGGCAACCGGCGCACGCTCATCTGCGTGAACAACGCCGCCGCTGCAGCCGGCCTGCAGACGGGGCTGACGGCCACCACCGCCCGCAGCCTGGTCCCCGGCCTGATCATTCGCCAGCGCCGGCTGCGGCTGGAAGCGCTGGCCCTGCACAGCCTGGCCGGCTGGTGTCAGCAATACACGGCGTTCGTGCATCTGCCGGGCCCGCCGCCGGAACCCGGCGCCGGCCGGCTGCTGCTGGAAGTGGGTGGCAGCCGCAAGCTGTTTGGCGATCTGGCCCGGCTGCACGAGCAGATCAGTCGCGGACTGCAGGCCCTGGGCTACGACATGGCCAGCGGCGGCTCACGCACCCCCGAGGCGGCCATGCTGCGGGCCCGCAGCGGCTCGCAAAAGCCCTTTTCGCAATTGCCGCTGGGCCTGCTGGAGTTGCCCGGCCCGGCGCTTGAGTCGCTGCAGCACGCCGGCCTGAAAAGCATTGGCGAAGTCCTCGCCCTGCCCCGCGATGCGCTGGCCCGCCGGCATGGACCGGCCTGCCTGGCTTACCTGGACCGACTCACCGGCCGCCAGCCTGACCCGCTCACGCCCTGGCGCAGTCGGCCCCGGCATCGCGCCATCGTGGAGTTTCCGGGCGCGGTGGAGAACACGCAGGCGCTGATCTTCCCGCTGCGCCGCCTGCTGGATGAATTGCAGGGCGTGCTGCGCGGCCGGGACGCGGCGATTCAGTCGCTCACGCTGACGCTGAGTCACCCCGACCATCCCGCCACGCAGTTACCCGTCAAGCTGGCGGCGCCCAGCCGGGCCGCGCGGCATCTGGAAAGCCTGCTGCGGGAAAAGCTGGACGCACTGGAACTGAAAGCGCCGGTCGACGGCCTGCAGATCGACAGCGGCCGCTTTGTCCCTTACAGCGCCCGGCAGGGCGATCTGTTCGACAGCCACGGCGCCGAACACGAGGCCTGGGCCACCCTGCTGGATCGACTCCGCAATCGACTGGGTCATGAAGCGGCCGGCTATCTGCACTGCCGAGGAGACCATCGCCCCGAGCGGGCCAGCCAGCTCTTGAGCGAACCCGCCACCGAAGCGGTGACCACCACGCTGAATCGCCCCGTCTGGTTTCTGCCCCGGCCCGAGGCGCTGGCCGCTCAGCCCAATCTGCTGACCGGCCCGGAGCGTATTGAAGCCGGCTGGTGGCAGCGCGAAATGCGGCGCGACTACTTCATGGCCCGCGACGCGCAGGGCCGCCGCATGTGGGTGTATCGCGATCTGACCCAGCCGGCGTGCTGGTATGTGCATGGATATTTTGGATAACGCCTGCCATGCGCGTATCAATTCATGCTCTATACCGAACTCCATTGCCTGACCAATTTCTCCTTCCAGCGGGGCGCTTCGCACGCGGATGAATTGGTAAAACAGGCCGTGGCTCTGGATTATGCCGGGCTGGCCATTACCGACGAATGTTCGTTTGCCGGCAGCGCGCGGGCCCATCTGGCCTGCAAGGAACTGACCGATGCCGGGCTTGTCGACCCGGGTTTTCGACTCATTCACGGCACGGAAATACAGCTTGCCGACGGGCCAAAGATTCTGCTGCTGGCCTGCCATCATGCCGGTTACACCCGGCTGTGCCAGCTGATCACGCAAGGCCGTATGGCGGCGAACAAGGGTCATTACCACCTGACCCGCGCCGACCTGGAAACCCTGCCGCCGGACGACTGCCTGGCCATTTACATCCCCCCGCGCCCGGTGCCCGATCCCGATATCCGTCTTGATGAGCTGGCCTGGATGCATGACCTCTGCTCGCCCGAAAGCCTGTGGATTGCCGTGGAATTGCATCGTGGCCAGGACGACGCCCGACATCTGGCAGACCTGCGCGCACTGGCCGCTGCCAGCGGCATCCCGCTGGTTGCAGCAGGCGATGTCCACATGCACAAGCGCAACCGCCGCGCACTGCAAGATGTGATGACGGCCCTGCGCAGCGGCAAGACCGTCGCCACCGCGGGCACCGACCTGTTTCCCAATGGCGAGCGTTATCTGCGCAGCCGGCAACGGCTAGCGGCCATCTATCCCACCGACCTGCTGGAGCAAACGGCCCTGCTGGCACAGCGCTGCGAATTCTCCTTATCTGAACTGGCCTATGAGTATCCCTACGAACTCGTGCCAGAAGGCGTTGAGCCCGAAGACCATCTACGCCGCCGCACCGAAGCAGGCGCCGCCTGGCGCTGGCCGCAGGGCGAACCGCCCAAGGTACGTGAGCAGATCGAGCGGGAACTCGCCCTCATCCACGAGATGGGCTACGAGCACTACTTCCTCACCGTGCACGACATCGTCGCCTTCGCCCGCAGCCAGCACATTCTCTGTCAGGGCCGCGGCTCGGCGGCCAACTCGGCGGTGTGCTACTGCCTGGGTATTACCGAGGTCGACCCCTCGAAACGCGACATGCTGTTCGAGCGTTTCATCTCAAGAGAACGCAACGAGCCGCCAGATATCGACGTGGACTTCGAGCACGAGCGGCGCGAAGAGGTTATCCAGTACATCTACCGCAAGTACGGCCGCGACCGCGCCGCGCTGGCCGCCACGGTCATCAGCTACCGGCCGCGCTCGGCCATCCGCGACGTGGGCAAGGCGCTGGGCTTTGGTGCGGATGCCATCGACGCGCTGGCCAAATCGCTGTCGTGGTGGGAGTCGATGGAAGACCTGAAGAATCGACTCATGGAGGCCGGCTTCGATCCCGCCGAACAGCGCATCGGGCAACTCATGCGGCTGGTGCACGAGATTCTCGGTTTTCCCCGACATCTGTCGCAGCACGTGGGCGGCTTCGTGCTCTCGGAAAAGCCGCTGCATCGTCTGGTGCCGGTGGAAAACGCGTCCATGGCCGACCGCAGCATCATCCAGTGGGACAAGGATGATCTGGAAGCCCTCGGCCTGCTCAAGGTCGACGTGCTGGCGCTGGGCATGCTCTCCTGCATCCGCCGCTGCTTTGATCTGATTGCCGGCTTTCGCGGCAAGCGCCACAACATGGCCAGCCTGCCCGCCGGCGACACCGCCACCTACGACATGATCTGCGCGGCCGACACCATCGGCGTGTTCCAGATCGAATCCCGAGCCCAGATGAGCATGCTCCCGCGGCTGCGGCCCCGGAAATTCTTCGACCTGGTCATTGAAGTCGCCATCGTCCGCCCCGGCCCCATTCAGGGCGGCATGGTGCATCCCTATTTGCGCCGGCGGCAGGGGCTGGACCCGGTCACCTATCCCAGCGACGCGCTGAAGGAAGTGCTGGAACGCACGCTGGGCGTGCCGCTGTTTCAGGAACAGGTGATGCAGATCGCCATGGTCGCCGCCGGTTACACGGCCGGCGAGGCCGACAAGCTGCGCCGCGACATGGCCGCCTGGAAACGCAAGGGCGGGCTGGAGCCGCATCGCGAAAAGATCACGCAAGGCATGCTCGAACGCGGTTACGACACCGATTTTGCCGACCGCATCTTCGAGCAGATCAAGGGCTTTGGCAGCTACGGCTTTCCCGAATCCCACGCCGTGAGTTTCGCCCTGCTGGTGTACGTGTCCTGCTGGCTCAAATGCCACGAGCCCGCCGCCTTTGCTGCCGCGCTCATCAACAGCCAGCCCATGGGCTTTTACGCCCCGGCGCAGATCATTGCCGACGCGCGTCGCCACAACGTGGAAGTCCGCCCCGCCGACGTGCAGCAATCCGCCTGGGACTGCACGCTGGAATCCCGGCCCGACCGCGAGCCCGCCATCCGCCTGGGTCTGCGGCTGGTCAAAGGCCTGGCCGAAGATGCCGGCCACCGCATCATCGCCGCGCGCGCCCAGGCCGTGTTTGCCAGCATGGACGACCTGATCCACCGCGCCGCGCTCGACCGCCATGCCCGCAAGGCCCTGTCCCGCGCCGATGCCCTGCGCAGCCTGGCCGGCCACCGCCATCGCGCCCACTGGCAAACCGCCGGCGCCGAAATCTTGCCTGGCCTGCTCGCCGGCACCGCCGCCCGCGAAACCGACCTGCCGCTGCCCGCCCCCAGCGAAGCACAGGACGTGCTGGCCGACTACGCCAGCACCGGCCTCACCCTGCGCCGCCACCCGCTGGCCCTGCTGCGACCCATGCTCAGAAAGAAGGGCGCGCTCACCACCACCGAATACGAGCAGCAGCAACACAACAGCCCCGTCACCGTCGCCGGCCTGGTTACCACCCGCCAGCGCCCCGGCACCGCCAAGGGCGTGATCTTTTTAACCCTGGAAGACGAAACCGGCCCGCTGAACGTGATCGTCTGGAAGGACATCTACCAGCAATACCGCCGCGAAATCCTCGGCGGCAAGCTGCTGCTCATCAAGGGAAAGATCCAGCGCGCCGGCGAAGTACGCCACTGCATCGCACTGCAGGTCGAGGATGGCTCGGCCTGGGTGGGGCAGCTGGAAACCGCGTCGCGGGATTTTCACTGACAAGCGGGCATTGCTTGACGGCAGCGGCCTGCCGCCGGCAGAATAGACCGACTAATCAGTCTATTTGAGTATGAGCAAGCGCGACCAGATTCTGCAAACCGCCGTCGAGCTGTTCGTCCGCCAGGGGGTGGAGAACACGCCCACGTCCCAGATCAGCAAGGTTTCGGGCGTGGCGACCGGCACACTGTTCCATCATTTCCCCACCAAGGAAGCGCTGGTGCGTGCGCTGGTGCTGGAAACCAAGGCCTCGCTGCACGCGCGCGTGGCCGAGGCGCTGAGCGAATCAGGCGGCTTCAAACCCGCCCTGCAGGCCATGTGGGCGGCGCAAATACGCTGGGCCATGGCCCATCCGGCGCTGTTTCGCTTCAAGACCCGAATGGAAACACTGGTCGATATCGATGCGCAGACCCGCGCCGAGCTGGACGCCATGTGGGGCGAGATTCTCGGTTTCATCGCCTCCGGCATGGCGAACGGCCAGTTCAAGACCATGCCGGAGGATTATCTGTTCGGCGCGCTGAACGCCCAGGTGGCGTTTGCGGCGGAATACTTCATCGAGAATCCGAAGGCGTTCGCGGATGACCGGCTTCGCGACCAGGCGTTCGAATCGGCCTGGGCCAGCGTGGCCGCGTAATTTTATTTGCACGACAACCCGACTGAGCAGTCAGTCTGAACCAGGAGTTCAACGCATGAGCCAATCCCAGCAGAACAAATGGGCGCTGATCACGGGCGCCTCCAGCGGTATCGGTCTGGAGCTGGCGCGGATACACGCCGCCGCCGGCGGTCATCTGGCCATCGCGGCGCGGCGAGAATCAAAACTCGCCGAACTCAAGGAAGAACTGGAGGGGCGACACGGCGTGAAGGTCATGACCTTCGCCTGCGATCTGTCCCGGCCGGGCGCCGCCACGCAGCTGTATGAAGACATCAAGGCCGCCAGTATCAAGGTGGACTACCTGATCAACAATGCCGGATTCGGCGGGCACGGCAAATTTCACGAGCGGGACTGGGAGGCCGATGCGCAGATGATCAACCTAAACATCCTCGCGCTGGCCGAACTCACCCGCCGCTTCCTGCCCGATTTCGTGGCCCGCAACAGCGGCCGGATACTCAACGTGTCGTCCACGGCGGGCGAAGTCCCGGGGCCGCTGCAGGCCGTGTACTACGCCAGCAAGGCTTTCGTGACTTCGTTCAGTAACGCGATTGCCGAAGAATTGAGCGACACGAACATCACCGTGACCAGCCTGAAGCCGGGCTATACGGAAACCGAGTTTGCCGACGCCGCCCATCTGCGTAGCACCCGGCTCGTGTCCGGCGGTGGCGCCACGGCGGCCTCGGTCGCGCAGGACGGTTACGACGCCATGCTCGCCGGCCAGCTCAACCGCATCTCGGGCATGGGCCTGTCGCAGCGCATTCAGCTGGCCATGGCGCCCATGGCACCCCGAAAAATGCTGCTCAAGCAGATTCGCCAACTACAGGAAGGCTAGCCCAGATTTTTCACGAGGGCGATTGGCGCGGGCTCATAAATTACTGATATAAATGAGAAAACACGACGTCAAAAGATATTTTCGTCGGTGCAGCTTGGATTCCGCGCCAATCTATCGCGGTGCCTTACGTTTCTCGCGGCGTATCGCTTGTCTTTCACGCAAACCCTAGCTACGGCTAGGATTTGCGCTCCAAGACTGCGCGCTACTTGCTGCGAATTCGCAAATCACTCGCGATCCCTCATGAAATATCCGGGCAAGGACAAGATCATGTCGAAAGGATTTACCGCTGACGACGTCGCCCGCCAGGATGGCCGGACGTTCGCTATAACGGGCGCCAACACCGGGCTGGGTTTTGAAACCGCTCGCGTGCTGGCTCGCCAGGGCGCCCGCGTTCTGCTCGCCTGCCGGTCGGAAGACAAGGCCCAGGCCGCCATGGACCGAATCAGAACCGAGGTGCCGGAGGCAGACCTGGCTTTCGTGCCGCTCGACCAGGCCAATCTGGCAAGCGTGAACAACGCGGCCGAGCAGATTGGCAAAGAGCCGCGACTGGACGTGCTGGTCAATAACGCCGGCATCATGACGCCGCCCAGGCAGCTCACGCAGGACGGCTTTGAAAGTCAGTTCGGCGTGAATCATCTGGGCACCTTCGCCCTGACCGGACTGCTGCTGACCAAACTGGCCGAGCAGCCCGGCGCCCGGGTGGTGGTGACCAGCAGCATTGCCCACAAGGGGGCCCCGCTGTATTTCGACGACATCAACGCCGAGCGCGGCTACAACCGCGTGAAGCGCTACCAGCAGAGCAAGCTGGCCAATCTGCTGTTCATGCACGAACTGCATCGACGCCTGCAGGCAGCCGGATCGACCACGCTGGCCGTGGCCTGTCATCCGGGCGTGGCCGGCACCGAGCTCTCGCGCTACATCCCGGGCGGCAAGCTCATCGGCGCCCCGCTGCTGAACACGCTACTCAATTCGCCGGCGAAGGGGGCCTGGCCCACGCTCATGGCCGCCACGGCGGATAGTGTGGAAAGCGGCCAGTATTACGGCCCGTCAAAGCGTCGTGAAATGGCCGGTCCGGCCCGGCTGGCCAAGTCGTCCAGCAAGAGCCGCAACCCCGAGTTGATGCTGCGGCTATGGGAAATGTCGGTCGACATGACCGGCGTTGATCCGGGCATCTGAAACGCGTCGGCTCGGTGCCCGGCCGCCCGCCGGGCGCCGCGCATTACTTGCGCCGCGGCCGCATGAGGTAATCCGCGTGGCTGCGAGCGACGACGTCGCCCCCCGCGTCGACAATGTCGCCGGTCAGGGTGAAGGCGCATTCGCCCTGGGCCAGCGTATCCGACTCGATTTCATTCGCCCGCGCAGGCGGTAGCTCGAAGGTGACGGTCGCGTCGCTCTTGCAGGCCTTGATGAATTCCAGCCGCACCGACGTCACGATCGGCACGAATCGCGACAGGCCGTAGGTGGCCAGCATCAGCGGACCCACCGGGAACTCCGCCAGCGTGAACAGGGCGCCAGCGTACATCGTGCCGATGTGATTCACGTTGCCCTTCAGCGGGAGGCGGCAATCCACGCGCCCGGCTTCCAGCCGCGTGATCCGCACGCCGCTGCGACGCACGAACGGAATCGCGTAGCGTGCCGCGTGCTGAATGAACAGGGGTTCCAGCGTGTCGGCCTGAAACTGCTCGAATCGCGCCACCGGCAGACCCAGCTGCCGGGCGCCGTTCTTGGCCTTGTCGGCCGCGCTGGAAAGATAGCTGAATGCGCCCATGGTGTTCTGGTATCGGTTGAAACGGCGGGCAGCCTAACGCAGCCGTCAAACCGGCGCATGCGCCGCGAACGCCCGACTCCGTAACTTCACCGATCTAGACTCATTCCAGACTAGCGGACAATGCGGGGCATTCAGGCACCCTGGCTTACACGGCGTATAAGGATGTACCCATGACCGATCAGAACCGCAAACCCACGACGACCGACGCCGGCATTCCCGTCGAGAGCGACGAGCATTCCCTCTCGGTGGGCAGCGACGGCCCGCTGGTCCTGCACGATCATTACCTGATCGAGCAGATGGCCAACTTCAACCGTGAGCGCATTCCCGAGCGTCAGCCCCACGCCAAGGGCGGCGGCGCCTTCGGCTACTTCGAGACCACGGCCGACATGAGCCAGTACACCAAGGCCGCCGTGTTCCAGAAGGGCACGAAGACCGACACCATGATCCGCTTCTCCACGGTTGCCGGTGAACGTGGCAGCCCGGACACCTGGCGCGACCCGCGCGGCTTTTCGCTGAAGTTCTACACCAGCGAGGGCAACTACGACATGGTGGGTAACAATACCCCCGTGTTCTTCATTCGCGACCCCATGAAGTTCCAGCACTTCATCCGCTCGCAGAAGCGCCGCGCCGACAACGGCCTGCGCGACCACGACATGCAGTGGGATTTCTGGACCCTGTCGCCCGAATCATCCCATCAGGTCACCTGGCTGATGGGCGACCGCGGCGTGCCGAAAACCTGGCGCCACATGAACGGCTACTCCAGCCACACCTACATGTGGGTCAACACGGCCGGCGACAAGTTCTGGGTGAAATATCACTTCAAGACCGATCAGGGCATCGAGTGCTTCACGCAGGAAGAAGCCGACCAGATGGCCGGCGAGGAGAGCGACTACCACCGCAAGGATCTGTTCGAATCGATTCGCGACGGCAACCACCCAAGCTGGACGCTCAAGGTCCAGATCATGCCCTTTGAGGACGCCAAGACCTATCGCCTCAACCCCTTCGACCTGACCAAGGTCTGGCCGCACGAGGACTACCCGCTCATGGAAGTGGGCAAGCTGGTACTCAACGAAAACCCGGTGGACTACCACACGCAGATCGAGCAGGCCGCCTACGAGCCCAACAACCTGGTGCCGGGCATCGGCCTGTCGCCCGACAAGATGCTGCTGGCGCGCGGATTTGCCTACGCGGACGCCCACCGGGCGCGGCTGGGTGTGAACTACAAGCAGATTCCGGTGAACAAGCCCAGGTGCGAGGTGAACAGCTACACCAAGGACGGGCACATGCGCACCGAAAACGTCACCGACCCCGTTTATGCGCCCAACAGCTACGGTGGCCCTCAGGCCGATCCGATCCGGGGTGAGGACGCCACCAAGTGGCACGCCGACGGCGACATGGTGCGCACCGCCTACGCCCTGCGCGAAGACGATGACGACTTCGGTCAGGCCAACGACCTGGTCAACAAGGTCATGGACGACGCCCAGCGCGAGCGCCTGGTCAACAACGTGGCCGGGCACCTGCAGGACGGCGTGACCGATCCCATCCTTGAACGCGCCTTCGAATACTGGAAGAACATCGACCAGAACATCGGCGAGCGCATCGAGAAGGCCGTCAAGGGATAGCACAGGCGCGCTTCATGCCCGGCGCAGTCCGGGCCATGCGGAACACCGGCGCCGCGCGACGGCGCCGGTTCACCCGCCCTGCTCATGGACGACGGGGCCGTGCGCGACTACGCCGGCGGCGCGTTGGTTAACGGCGGGCCAGAATCCGGTTGCCTTGGGCGGTTTCCAGCACCAGCGCACCGGTCTCGGAAAAGCTGAAACGCACCACGGCCTGCAGCGTTTCCAGAAATCGAGCTTCCTGATTCATCAGGGCCGGCGCACAGGCCTTGCGCGTGGCCGCGAAACTGCCGGTGCTCAGCCCTTCACCCGTCACGGCATAGGCGCCGTGATAACGATTGCAGCCCGCCAGACCGGCCAACGTGCCGTCCGTAGCGAATTCCAGGGTCAGCATCGAACGATCAATCACGCCGCGTTCGTTCAGGTCCTCGACACGCCAGGGCGGACCGCTCAGCAGATTTTCCGGCCGACCGCCGCAGCCCTGCAGGCGCGTGTCTCCGACGACAATATCCACCGTCATCGGATGCGGCACGCCGGTGGCGCTGTCGTGGCAAATGGTCTCATCCAGAGCCAGCGTCAGATCCCCGTGTCCGGTCGTCTCTGCATAGCGCCAGCCCCGTCGGGTGGCCTTGAACGGGCCGAGCGGCCGGGCGAGCGTCTTCTCGCCATACTGCCAATCCAGCGTCAGCCGACCCTCCGCCAGGGCCAGGGCCCAGCCCGGCTCGTGGCCTCGCGCAGAGAAAGGGCGCGCAGGGCCGTCCAGCCGCCGGCATTCTCGGGTTTCGTCTGCCACGACCAGGACAGCCTGGTCACCCTTGTTCCAGAACTCGATCCGCGGCGGCTGTGTCGCCGCATAGCGAGCCCCGGAGGCCGAGCGTACGCGCGGCAGCGACTTGGCGCGGCCGTCCAACACAAGCTCGGCCTGATCCTCCCCGGCGCGAGCCCGCACTGTCTGACCATCGCACTGATAGGCCGCCCAGCCCGCATCCCCGGTTTCTGACGGCATCGGCGCTCTGGCCTGCGGTATACAGGCGGTGCCCAGTCCCGCCAGCAGAAGAACGACAGGCCATCCCGCGAGCCGGCACAGCCGCCACCGGATCGGGCCTGCCTGATCAACAAGTCGAACCATGTATTTACGCTCCTTTTCAGGGCCATCCGCCCGCTTCCAGGGCAATACGCCCCACGCTGCGGCTATGGAGTCCGCAGGCGTTGACCGCCTGTCGGGTCTGACGCGCAGCCGTAACAAAGCGGTCACATTCCTTTCCTAGCATATCGGCCTCCGCAGGGCGCGACAGCGATTCCCGAGCAGTCATCACACGGGGCCGGATGGGCTGCCCGGATGCGCGCCTGCCACCCAATCCCCTTCAAAAGGATTCTCCAGATTATGCGGGCCAGATCATCACGATTCGCCGCGGCAGGCGCCGCGCTCACCCTGGCGTTCAGCCTTACCGCACTGCCGCTGCAGGCCGCCGAGCAGGCCTACCAGCAGTCGCAGAACGTCCAGTCGGACATCGACAAGGCCGCCAAGCAATCGCAGGAGCGCATCGACAACCTGTCGGAAGAGGCGCGCACCATGCTGCAGGAATTCCGCGCGGCGCGGGACGAATCCGCCAGCCTGAAAATATACAACGGGCAGCTGCGGAAGATCGTCGAATCACAGGACGCGGAAATCGCCTCCACCCGCACTCAGCTTGATCAGATCGAAGGCACGCAGCAGAAATTCGTGCCCTTCATGATAAACGCGGTGTCCACGCTGGACGAATTTGTCAGCCGCGACCTGCCCTTCCTTATGGATGAACGGCGCGAGCGCGTCCAGGACCTGCAAACCCTGCTGGACCGGGCCGACGTCACCACGGCCGAGAAATTCCGCAAGATCATGGAGGCCTACCAGACCGAGATCGAGTACGGCCGCACCATCGAGGCCTACCGCGGCGATCTGGGCGACGACCGCACGGTGCGCTTCCTGCGGATCGGCCGCGTCGCACTGATGTATCAGACCCTCAGCGGTCGCGACACCGGCTACTGGAACGCCGACGCCGGCGAGTGGCAGCGGCTGGATGGCTCCTACCGCAGCGCCGTCGAGCACGGCCTGCGCATTGCGTCCGAACAGGCGCCGCCCGACCTGCTTCGCATTCCCGTTTCCGCGCCGGAGAGCAACTAATGAACACGACCGTCATGCAATCCCTGCGTCAGGCGGCCCTGGCCGGTATCGCCGCGGCCGTATGCATTGCGTCGCCCGCCAGCGCCCAGACCAAGACCCTGGATCAGCTGCTGCAGGAAGTGCGCGCCAACAAGCTTGAAGAGGCGCAGAAGAACCGCGAGCGCGAGGCCCGCTTCGTTGAGCAGGTTTCCGAGCGCAAGGCCATGCTCAACAGCGCGGTACAGGAACGCAACGCCGCGCGGGCCGAACGCGATTCGCTGCAGAAACGCTACGACAGCAACGAAAAACAGCTCAGCGAGCTGCAGACCGACCTGGAAAACCGCGCCGGCGACTTCGGCGAGGTGTTCGGCGTGGTCCGCCAGGTGGCCGGCGACGCGCGGTCGAGCATCAAGGGCTCGCTCACCTCGGCGGAGATCACCGACCGCGGCGCGTTCCTGCAGGAGATGGCCGAAAGCAAGGCGCTGCCTTCCATCGGCGAGATCGAAAGACTCTGGGAGCTCATGCTCACCGAAATGGTGGAATCGGGCGCGGTGAGCCGCTTCAACGCCCCCGTGGTGCTTCCCGACGGCAGTCAGAAACAGGCCGAAGTGGTCCGCGTGGGCACGTTCAACGCCATGACCGGCGACGAATTTCTGGAGTACAACCCCAGCACGCAGCAGTTGTCGGTGTTTGCACGCCAGCCGGCCAGCCGCTGGCGCGACATGGCCGACAACCTGTTCTCGGCCCAGCCGGGCGACGGCACCGTCGCCACGGCGGTGGACCCCTCGCGCGGCGCAATCCTGGGGCTGCTCATCCAGAAACCCAATCTGCTGGAGCGCATCCAGCAGGGCAAGCTGGTGGGCTACATCGTCATCGGCATCGGCCTGATCGGCCTGCTGATCGCGCTGGAGCGCCTATTTAGCCTCACACGCACCGAAGCCGGCATTCGGCGTCAGCGCAAGAAACTCGACGACCCGAAGGAGAACAACCCGCTGGGCCGCGTCCTGGGCGCCTACCATCGCAACCGCGACGCCGACGTGGAAACGCTGCAGCTCAAGCTCGACGAGGCGATTCTGAAAGACGTGCCCCAGCTTGAACGGGGGTTGAGCACGCTCAAGATCCTCGCCGCCGTGGCGCCCCTGCTGGGCCTGCTCGGCACCGTCGTCGGCATGATCGCCACCTTCCAGGCCATCACCCTGTTTGGCACCGGCGATCCCAAGCTGATGGCCGGCGGCATTTCGCAGGCGCTGGTCACCACGGTGCTGGGGCTGGTGGTCGCCGTGCCGCTGATCCTGCTGCACAGCATGCTGGCCGGCCGCAGCCGCCGGCTGATCCAGATTCTCGAGCAGCAGAGCAGCGGCGTTGTGGCCGCCCATGCGGAGGCCGCACGTGGTTGAACTGGTCGAGCTGTACCAGAACTTCCTCGACTTCATGGAGGCCGGGGGAGACGTCCTCTGGCTCATTCTGGCGCTTACCATCCTGCTGTGGACGCTAATCTGCGAGCGGCTGTGGTTCATGCGCCGCAAGCATCCCCGGCGTCTGGCCCTGGCGCTCGATGCCTGGGACTCGCGCGGCGATCACCACTCCTGGTACGCGCATCGCATCCGGGAAGCCTGGATCTCGGAACTGTCGATCGACCTGCAGCGCTACATCCCGCTGCTGAAAACGACGATCGCCATTCTTCCGCTGGTGGGCCTGCTCGGCACGGTGACCGGCATGATCCAGGTCTTCGACGTGCTGGCCGTCACCGGTACCGGCAATCCCCGCGCCATGGCCAGCGGCGTTTCCGCCGCCACCCTGCCGACCATGGCGGGCATGGTGGCCGCCCTGTCGGGCCTTTATTTCTCGTCCCGCGTCGAGCGCCGCGCCAAGCGCGAAATTCGCGTGGCCGAAGACAGCATTTCCTTTCTGGAGAAGTAACTCATGCGCGCCCGCTACAGCCAGCAGTCGGCCGAGGAATCCGAAGACATCAACATGACGCCCATGCTGGACGTCGTGTTCATCCTGCTCATTTTCTTCATCGTGACCACGTCGTTCGTGAAGGAAACCGGTATTGACGTGGTCCGCCCCACGGCCCAGACCGCGCAGCAGAAAAATGCCTCGAACATCCTGATCGGCATCCGCGACAACGGCGAAATCTGGATCGACAAGCGCCGCGTCCAGCTTGACGCGGTGCGTGCCAACGTCGAGCGCATGCTGGCCGAGGCGCCCGAGGCCAGCGTCATCGTCATTGCCGATCACAAGGCCGAAACGGGCGTGCTGGTCGACACCATGGACCAGGCCCGCCTGGCCGGTGCGGAAAACGTGTCCATCGCGGCTGAACGCAACTAACCGGCTGTGTCCGCGATGACTGCAAACGCCGATTTCTTCCCCTGGCAAAGCGCCAGCAGCGGCGCGCGCGGGCTGCGTGTGTTTGTGGCCGCGGTGGTGGCCGTGTTCATTGCGGCCGGACTGTTCCTGCTGATGATGTACATGGTGCACAACACCGATGCCGGCATCGACGACGATGCCGACCTGGGCGCCGTCAACTTCATTCGTTTCAACGAGAAGGACGACCAGCTCAAGACCAAGGACCGGAGCAAACCCGAGGAGCCCCCGCCGCCGAAGGAGCCGCCGCCACCCGCACCCGAGGTGTCGGCCAACATCCCCGCGCCGCAGGCCAACCTGCCGAAGCTGGATATTCCGAACATCAAGACGAACGTCAACGTGAACGCGGCGCCCTATCTGGGGAACGTGGAAAACGCCGCGCCGGCCCCGGCCAAGAGTACCGGCGAAGCCGACCGCGACGTGGCCGCCGTGGTGCGCGTGCCGCCCGTTTATCCCAGCACCGCCAAGCGGGCCAAGATCGAGGGTTACGTCACGCTGGAATTCACGGTCGCGCCCGACGGCTCGGTGTCGGACATCAGCGTGCTCGACGCCCAGCCCCCTCGCATGTTCAACCAGGCCGCCATTGCGGCAATCCAGCGCTGGCGCTTCAAGCCGCGGGTGCAGGGCGGGCAGCGCGTGGCCGCCAAGGCGCGTCAGACCATTCGCTTTGAACTGGACAACTGATCGACGACCCGACTCGACATAACAAAACGGCTAGCAAGCAAAGGACATGAACATGGCAACCCTCAAACCCGTTATCGGCATGGCCAGCGCCTGTCTGGTCGCCGCCGCCATCACGGCGACGCCCGCGATGGCCGCAGAGCAGGAGCTGTCCCGCTCCACCTACAAGCAGCTGAGCGACGCCCGCGACCTGATGCAGGCCAAGGAGTACGACAAGGCCGTTCTGAAGCTGGAAAGCCTGCTGGCGGACACCGAAAAGCGTTACGACCGCGCCATCGTGCTGCAGACGCAGGGCTATGCTCTGCTGGAGTCCGGCGAGCAGGCCTCGGCCATCAACGCGTTCGAGCAGTCGCTCGCGCTCAAGGCGCTCCCGGCGGAAGCCGCGCAGCAGGTCCAGCACACGGTGGGGCAGCTTTATGCCGCCGACGGACAATACGCCAAGGCGGCCAAGGCACTTGAAGCCTGGTTTGATGGCAATGCCGGCCAGGCCAAGGCGACCGACTATGCGCTGCTGGCCAACGTCTACGCGCAGACCCGGTCCTTCACCAAGGGCATTGCCGCCATCAGCCGCGCGATCCGGCTGGAATCACAGCCGAACAAGCAGTATTACGACCTGCTGCTGGCCTTGACCTTCGAGGCCGAACGCTACGACCAGGCGGCCCGCGCGCTGGAAGACATGATCGGCATCTGGCCCGACGAGACCGGCTACTGGACGCAGCTGGCCAACGTTTATCTGAACGACAACAAGGCCAGCAAGGCGCACACGGTCATGAAGCTGGCCTACGAGAAAGGCCTGCTGACCACCGAGTCCGACCTGAAGAACCTGGTGCAGCTGGCCATGTCGGTCGACCTGCCCTTCCACGCCGCCCGCGTGCTCCAGGACGGAATGCAGAACGGCCGCATCGCCTCCAATAACGAGCACTGGGAACTGCTGGCAGTCGCCTGGGCCCGCGCCAAGGAAACCGACCAGGCCATCGACGCCTACGGCAAGGTGGCGCAGCTCAGCGGCAGCGGCGAAGCCCACCTGCGGCAGGCCGAGCTGTACATGCAGAACGACGAGTGGCAGAAGGTAATCACCGCCACCGATCAGGCGCTGAAGCTGGGCAAGCTCAAATCACCTGGCCGCGCGCACCTGCTTCGCGGCATGGCCTATACCCAGATGCGCGAGTATCCGCAGGGCCTGGACGCCTTCGGCGAAGCCCGCCGCTACGACGACACGGCCAGCACGGCCACCCGCTGGGTGCAATATATCCGCCAACGCCAGCAGGTCGAGTCCTGATCCGCCTCGCCGACCGCTAGATACCGGCCCCCGCTTCGGCGGGGGCTTTGCGTTGCCGGCCCGGCAACACCCCGGGCAATACGACCAGCAGACCCGTAGGCCGGATGCAGCAAAGCGAAATCCGGTAGCCAGCACGAGCCCGGCAAGCCGACCCGCCCTTCTCGCCGGATTCCGCGCACAGCGCTTCATCCGGCCTACCGGTCAATCGCCCCTCGGCGCCGCCCCAGACCCGTCGATTCGCAGCAACCCGTCCCGTAGGCCGGATGCAGCAAAGCGAAATCCGGCAGCCGGCCCGAGCCCGGCAAGCCAACTCGTTCCTCTCGCCGGATTCCGCGCAAAGCGCTTCACCCTGCCTACCGCTCTGTCGGCCCTCGACGCCGCCCCAGACCCGTCGATTTGCATCACCCCGCCCCGTAGGCCGGATGCAGCAAAGCGGAATCCGGCAATCCAGCCGGGCCTTCCAAACGCGAAAATCCGCGTCGCGCAATGCATGCAATCTACGCCTGGGCCCGGCATGCCCCGCCCCACTCGGCGGATTTAACAAAACCGAAATAAAACGGTTTTATTTCTGTAACGCCCCGTCCATACCGTATCTCGCAGGTAATTCTGGCAAGCCAGATCGGGGGACCATCAGCACGTCACACGTCAGGCCGGCCGCGGCCTGCACGACGGCATGCCACTCCAGACGCACGCCTCAGCCGGCGACACCTTTCACGGTGGCCGCCGCCTCGTCGTCTGCCGCGCCCCTCGCTGCTTGCACACATTCGACCGGAGCCGCTTCGCTCATGATCAAGAAACTCGTCCCGCTGCTGTTGCTGTTCGCCTTTGCCGGCCTGGCTACTGCCCAGGATGATGCCGCCGGCGACGCGTCGGGCGGTACCGGCGATATCGTCATGTTCGTGTTTGACGGCGACGCCCCGCTTGCCGGCGCGCGGCTGATCATCGACGGCCAGGAGGTCAGCGAAACCGGCGACGACGGCGGCCTGTTCACCAGCCTCACAAGCGGCCGGCACAAGGTCGTGGTGCAGTTCAAGAACGAGAAAATCGTTGACCTGGACCTGCTCACCGCCGAGGGCGAGCAGATTCAGATCATCGTCAACCGGCGGGAAGGCCAGAAGGCCGAAGTCGACATCGAAAGCACCGGCGCCGGACCGGTCCTGGTGCAGGAAGGCGAAAGCGCCGATGACGCCGCCACCAAGCGCGGCCTGCTCGAGGGCATCATCAAGGCCGGCGCCGCCGGCCCCGTGGTGGGCGACGCCCGCGTGACGGTGCTTGGTCTGGGCCGGGCCGTACGGACCAACGAAAACGGCGTCTTCCAGATCGAGCTGCCGCCAGGCAACTACTCGCTCAAGGTCAGCCACGCCGACTACGACACGCAGACCATCGATAACCTGCGCGTGATTCCCGGCAAGGCCGTCACGGCCAACATCACCATGTCGTCGGAAGGCATCCAGCTGGCCGACTATGTGGTCACCGCCGACTACATCGAAGGCAGCATCGCCTCCGAGTTGAGCCTGCAGCGCGAAAGCACGCAGGTGATCAGCGTGATCGGCGCCGAGCAGATTTCGCGCACCGGCGACAGCGACGCCGCCGAGGCGCTGCAGCGCGTGTCCGGCCTGACGCTGGAGCAGGGCAAGTACGTGGTCGTCCGCGGCCAGCCCTTCCGCTACACGCTCACCCAGTTCAACGGCCTGCCCCTGCCCAGTCCGGACCCGATTATTCAGGCGATCCCGCTGGACCTGTTCCCGGACACGATTCTGTCGAACATCCAGGTCCAGAAGAGCTATTCGGTGGACCAGCCCGGCAACTTCGGTGGCGGCCTCATCGGCCTGCATACCCGCAGCGTGCCTGACGAGGACTTCTTCGAGTTGAAGGTCAGTACCGGCGGTAACAGCCGGAGCACCCTGGACGAGGGGCTGACCTACGACGGCAGCGAAGACGACTACCTCGGCGATGATGCAGGCGATCGCGCCCTGCCCTCCGCGATCCCGGGCAGCGAGGACGCACTGTTCAATCTCAGCACGGCCGAGCGGCAGGCCATTGGCCGCAGCTTCAACGACATCGTGCTTTTCGAAGAGGAAGACGATCTTCCGCCTGACGTCGGATTCGAAGCGGTGGGCGGCAAGTCGTTCCCGACAGAGCATGGCACCTTCGGTTTTGTGGCCACGGGCTCCTACAGCCACAAGTTCCGCAACGAAAAAGAGCTGGAACGCACCTTCCTGTCCGGGACCGAGCCGAGTATCGAGTCGAACGAGACCCGCACCGACCGCGAAGTACAGATCAGCGGCTTGCTGGGGCTAAGCGGCAAGTGGGACAGCCACGAACTGATCAGCAACACCTTCTTCATTCGCGACAGTCAGGACAGGGCGCAGTTCTCGACCGGCTTCAACATTCAAAGTGGTGCCTCCGAGAATCAGAGCTATCTGCTGGAGTTCCAGAAGCGCGAGCTGTTTCTCACGCAGCTTATCGGTGAGCACGAATTCGAATACGCCAACTTCGACTGGCGGGTCCAGACAGCCAACACCGACCGGGACCGTCCGGACCGCCGGACCTACAGCTACGATCGTGCCTTCGGCTCGAGCGCGCCTTTCACCTTCTCGATTGCCGAAAACTACACCCGCAACTTCAACGTGGTCGAGGAGGATATCAACAGCGCGGCGGCCGATCTGGAAATCCCGTTGCAGCGCTGGATCAACAGCGAAACCGTGGAATTGTCTCTGACGGGCGGCTTCGATATCGATGACCGTGAACGCGATTCTCAAACGCGACGCTTCACGTTCCGCCCGCAGGCCGGCCAGGTAGACCTGACGCTGCCGAACGTCGAGCAGATCATCAACGACGGCACGATTGACGATGACGCCGATCTCGTCGTGTTCCGCGAAGTCAGCGGCGGCAACGACGTTTACACGGCGGACGTCAGTACCGAAGGCCTGTACCTGGGCATGGAAGGCCGTTATTCCGAGTGGTTGCAAGTGGTCGGCGGTCTGCGCCGTACGAACGCTGACTATTCCGTGGTCACCGGCAACGGAATAAACGGCGGATTCGACGAATCCTTCACGTTGCCAGCCCTGTCCATTACCGGCTACCTGTCGGACTCCATGCAGGTTCGCGCGGCGTTCGGTGAAACCGTTTCCTATCCCCGAATCGTGGAACTGGCGGAGGCACTGTTCTTCGATCCGGACACGGGTGAGGTTTTTATCGGCAACGCCGATCTCGAGCCCACCGAAATCACCAGCTACGACCTGCGCTGGGAGTGGTACCCCACCGCACTTGAAACCGTCACTGCGGGCATCTTCTACAAGGACCTGACGAATACCATCGAGGAGCAATTCATCCCGGTAGGCGGCGGGAACTTCCGGACCACCTTCACCAACGGCGAGTCCGGCGAGATCTACGGCCTTGAAGTAGGCACCCGCCTGGGTCTTGATCGCCTGCACAAACTCGGCGTTCCGCGTGACGGCATCTACGAGCAGCTTGCAAAGATGTACGTGCAGGCGGACATCGCCATCACCGACTCCGAGGTCGATCTGGGCTCGGGTTTTGGCGCCGCCACCAACCGCAAGCGCCCGCTCACCGGCCAGGCCGACCGGGTCTACAACCTGCAGCTCGGCTATGACGGCGCCACCCACGACCTCACGCTGATTCTCAATCACGTCGGGGAACGTCTGGATCGCGGCGGCGCCGGCGGCTTGCCGGATATCTACCAGGAACCGACCACCTTTATCGATCTCACTTATAGCCTGGCTATTCCCGACATCCTGCCGGTGATTGGCGACCTGCCGTTCATTGGCGAGGGCCAGCTGAAGCTCAAGGGCAGAAATCTGCTCAATGCGGAAGAGGAATACCGACAGGGCAGCGACCTGCAGCGCCTCACCCTCTTCGGCCGCACCTACAGTGCCTCGCTGAAATGGAATTTCAACTAACTGTTTTCAAACCGATGAGCCGGGCCGCCCACCTGGATTTCATCTTTTCACTTAATGGGTTCAATCAGACCATCTAGGAGGACATTCATGATGGACTTAAGACACGTGAGTTGTCTGGCCGTCGTCTCGGCGGCCCTGGCAATTACCGGTTGTACTGAAGGCGGTGATCTTGTTGAAGGTTCCGACAGCATCACCATCAACAACGACAGTTCCGCTTCCGGCGGCGGCTCCGGCAACGGTGGCGACACCGGCGGCAATAACGGAGGCAATAACGGCGGCGACAATGGCGGCGATAACGGCGGCAACAACGGCGGCGTCGCCGGTGCCTTCTTCGACGAAGGCGGCTTCCTGCTCAACCAGAACATCCATCCGCTTCAGGACAATCTGGACCCGTCGGGTGGCGCCTCCCCCACGATCATGCCGGCCAGCACCGCAAGTTGCCCCATGGGCACCACAGACACCGGCAACACCTTGGTGATGTTTGACGACGGGGATTTCTTCGAAGGCGGAGATTTCAATCCCGAGTTCCCCGTGTGCCTGATCAGCTCGGATTTCCGCGAAGATGGCGGTCCCACGGTCTATAACCTGACGGCCGACCACGTCTACCTGATGCCGAACACGGTCAATGTGGGTAACGGTGGCCAGCAGGGCCTTGCAGAAGGCAGTGCCGAAGACGTGACGCTGAACATTGAGGCGGGCGTTCAGATCTTCGCGCGCAAGGACACCGACACCGTCCTTCGCGTGACGCGAGGCTCCACCATCAACGTGAACGGCACGATTGACGAGCCGGTCATGATGACCGCCGTGGACGCCAATGCGGACGATATCACCGGAGACCCGACCGACATGACGGGCCGGGGCGATTGGGGTGGCCTGGTTCTCGCCGGCTACGCCACGATCGAGAGCCCCACTGGCGAAGACCAGAGTGAGGCCGCGCCCGACACCGATATCGATGTCTTCTTCGGCGGCAACAACGATGCCGACAGCAGCGGCAGCGTGAACTACCTCATTATTGGCGAATCCGGATTTACCTTCGGTGCCAATGAGGAAGTTCAGGGCCTGACCGTCGAGGGTGTGGGTAGCGGGACCACGCTGTCCAACATCCAGATTTTCGGCTCGGATGATGACGGCGTCGAGTTCTTCGGCGGTACCGCAAGCATCAGCAATCTGGTCATCAACGCGCAGACTGACGACGCGCTCGACCTTGACCAGGGTTATCGCGGCACCATCAAGAACGTCATCGTGCGTATGGGCTCGGTGATCGGTAACTCCGCCCATGAGGGTGACGGCAACATCGGCACTACGTTTGATGACGCGCCTATTACCCGGCCCATCATCGCCAACGCGCTGCTGCTGGGTGCCGGCTTGACGGACTCTCTGGCGGTACGCATGCGGGAAGGTTACGGCGCGGACTTCGAAAACGTGGTTGTGGCAGACGCCAACGTCGTCGACACGATCAGCAGCGGCGCCTACGGCGTAGGTTGCTTCACCAACGAAAACGAAGTCGACGAAGACCTGAACGCCTTGAACGTGGCCTTCTTCTGCGCCAACGGCACCACCCCGGCCGGCGCAGCCGATGTCGCGGACAACCTGTACAGCGTGTGGGCCATGGGCATGTTTGACGAAGATGGCGACGGCACCGGCGACGGCACCGTGACCTTCATGGCCGCCGAAGACCAGAACATCTCGGTTGACGGCAGCACCTATGAGGTCACCACGCCCGGCTTCACCCCGGATTTCAGCCTGACCAGCGCGGCTGATGACTACATGGGTGCAGTAGACCCGAACGGCACGCCGTTCTGGCAGGGTTGGACCGTGAATCTGGCCAACAGCAACTGATAAACGCTTGCTAGCCAGCCCCAAAATGGGCTGTTTAAACGCCGCCTTCGGGCGGCGTTTTTTTTTGGCTCAACAGCTATCTCCTTGGGCCAAGGCCAGTTTTGTAACTGAGATGGTGAATCGACCGACCACTTGAAGCCTGTTGCCACATAGTAAAAATGGACTACTTTGCGATCAGGGCAGCACCGGCCGACGGATATTTAACAAAACTGCAATATTCTCAATTTATAACTGATCTAGAGGTTGGACGCGGCAACGCGCAATCTACTCCCTCCCGTCGGCGTAATTCGCAGCCGCACCACAACCGAGCAGATTAATGACAAGCACTTCCACCTTTATGGGCAATGCAAAAACCGCATTCGCCATTTCTTTTGCCACCTTTCTAAAAATACTAATAGCCTCTTTCTTAGGCTCGTTCTCGTCTATCGCAGCACCAGCAACAGTCGGAACTACAAATGGTTCTTTTACGGTCACTCCGACGGGAGCGAGCAAATACGAAATCCCGATAACAATACCGCCAGGCACTGCTGGAATGGAGCCTAATCTAACGATTAGCTATTCCAGTCAGCGCGCAAATGGCGCTATGGGGGTCGGCTGGGCGGTAGTCGGCTTGTCATCAATTACCCGATGCTCTGCGACGATTGCGCAGGATAACTATTTGCAAAGGCCTCGACACATTGAGACGGACAAAATTTGTTTGGATGGCAAGCGCCTCGTGACGCTTCCGCAAGACGATGATGCTTACGGCGACTTAGGAACGAAGTATCGTACCGAAATAAATGACTTCTCTCTCACAGAACAGAAAGATGGAGATTTGAACGATCCCAGCACCTGGTTTGAGATAAAAGAGAAAAATGGACTAATCAAACATTACGGATCGCAGGATTCTGCGTTCCGCATTGCTCCACAAAGCAATACGCCAATATCCAGCTGGGCTATTAAAACCATTACCGATCGATATGGCAATCGAGTAATCTTCAACTATGGATATGATGGGATCACTAATGAGCATTATCCGACAACGATTCAATACACCGAGAATAATAGCCTCGGGAAACCTGCGTATAACGAAGTTGAATTTGAGTATGACCTAGCCCGACCAGACCAATCCGAACGATTTCAGCCAGGCAGCGGTCAGAAAACGATTAACGCCCGCAGGTTGCTAAGAATCAAGATTTTTGCTGATAACCAAATCGTTCGTGAGTATCGGTTCAACTATGAAGTCGGAAAATTGACTTCTCGATCGAGACTATCCTCGGTAACGGAATGCGCGTGGCAGGTTGCCCCTGTGTACGATTGGGATTGCTTGAATCCTACGCTCTTTGACTATCAAGATAATTTGGTCGCCTCTACGTCCCAAGGTTTTGTCGAAGATAGTCGCTATGCGCCTCCAGGAATATTTACGAGCTTTGGGGGCAATGACGAACCTAGGGCCCAAGTAATTGATGTTAACGGCGACGGTCGTCCTGACTGGGTCGAAGGATACGAGGACTGCCCGTGCCCGGTCTGGATAAACGATGAGACTGAAAATGGGTATTTTACCTGGCATCGCAGTCCGCAATATGACCTTCCCGTTGAGCTTTATTCCATTAACACTGAGCCAGTTAGTCAATTAATAGACCTGAACGGCGATGGACTTGCGGATTACGTTGCGTCATCTTCCATTACGAATCATCACAACAATGACGCATACATAAATACGGGCAGCGGCTGGCAAGCAAACTCTGCATTCCGACTGCCCGGACGCATGTTTCAACAATCGGGCGAGCATAGCCACGTCCAAGTTGGGTTTCTCGTTGATGTGGATGGAGACACGCTGCCAGATTATGTGCGCGGCACAGGCACAAACATAAACTACAGCGACTTTACAGGGCCGGTATGGCGAAGCCAATACGGCCACTATCGGCTGCCGCGGCCGCTGGTAAATAACGGTGACTCAGAAGGTCAATTGTTTGACATAAATGGCGATGGCCTACCGGATTTAGTCTACGCTCATCTAAATGACAACCAGCAATTGTTCTCCGAAGTTTACATCAATAACGGAAAAGGAAATTGGGTAGATACGCCTAGCTATTCGCTGCCCCAGGCACTATTTTTCCAAAACGTCCAACTAGCCAGGTTTATAGACTTGAACGCGGACGGCCTGCCGGATTACATAGCCACATCGACATCGGGCATCAGCACCGCCTACCTAAATACTGGATTAGGGTGGGCGGCTGACAATAGCTATCTGCCACCCAATTACGACGACGCTTCATCTGTTTTCGTCGATATTAACCGTGATGGCCGAAAAGATGCTGTTTTTTCGAATGATGGGCTTGCTTACGGGCTCAACAACATCTATTTCAATCTGCCAACTGCGCCATGTGGTGCCCCGGGATGTAGATGGGCTTCCACTTCTGAATATCAGGAATTCAGAGGTGCAACTGGCGTGCCCTATACCCTATTTGGGACCGTCGGCACTTCGCAAGCACTTGGTACTTTCGCCGATGTCAATGCGGACGGATTGCCCGACGCACTGTTCGCCACCAACTATAACGGGAACGAATACAAAGTAGCATTTGTTAATAAGGCCAGAGCTACCCCTGACCTTTTAACACACGTAGAGAACGGGGTTGGCTCACGCGTTTACGTTCAGTATGCAATGCTATCTGACGAGGATATCTATGACCCAGGCACCATTGGCCCAGCCGGCGCTTATAATTTTCCGGAGAGAGCGGTAGTCGGCCCCACCTTTCCGGTTGTCGAGGCTGCAGTCGTGGCCGCACCAAATAACTCGTCCGACAGCCGCAGGACAACTTACACTTATGCAAAGGGTCGTTTTGATTCTTTAGGTAGAGGATTCCGGGGATTTGAAACCGTAACTGCCACGCAGCCAAATAGGGCCATTCGAGAAAGAACCCAATATTACGTGAAGTTTCCGCATTCGGGCACTCCGCAACAAATTGATCTTCTTAAAATTTACGAGCGCTCGTGCGACGATTGTGACGATCCTTGGGACGAGAGCCTCATACGTCAGACGTACAATGCCCGAAATAATGATTCGGGAGATTTTGGCTCGTATTTCCCGCATATAACTCAAACAATGATTCGTCATTACACCCCAAGCCGGTTCTCCGCTGCGAGGTTTGGTAATCCCCCCATTTTTAGTGCAGCTCAAAAGTGGAGCTAGGCGGCCATCAGTTTCTGTATGGGCGTAATGCCGCCAATGGCCATATTGGGTCTTTCATTGTTGTAGGTCCACAGCCACTTGGTGGCTGCTTGTTGCACTTGGGCAATGGAGTCGAATATGTACTGGCCTAACCAGTCGTATCGGACAGTTCGGTTATAGCGTTCAACGTAAGCATTCTGCTGCGGTTTGCCAGGCTGGATGTATTCAATGCGAATACCTTGTTCCTTGGCCCATGTGATCAGCGTGCCTGAAATGTATTCGGGACCGTTGTCGCAACGAATCGCTTCAGGCTTGCCTCGCCATTCGATGATCTGCTCCAGACAGCGAATGACACGGCCACTGGGCAGGGACAAATCAATCTCCATGCCCAAACCTTCCCGATTGAAATCATCCAGCACATTGAGCAGCCGAAAGCTTCTGCCGTCAGCCAGTTGGTCGTGCATGAAATCCATCGACCAGACCTGGTTGATGGTCTCTGGCACCGTCAGTGCCTCCGGCTTCTCCCGCTCCAGCCGCTTCTTGGGCTTGATCCGCAGATTGAGCTCCAGCTCGCGGTAGATGCGATACACGCGCTTATGGTTCCAGCCAAAGCCCTTCACATTGCGCAGGTATAGGAAACACAGGCCAAAGCCCCAGTTGCGCTGGTTGTGTGTCAGACGAATCAACCAGTCGGCGATCTGCTCGTTTTCCTCTGACAGCTTCGCTTCGTAGCGGTAGCAGGTCTGACTGATCGACAGTGCGGCACAAACCAGCCGGATACTGGCCCGTTTGTTTTGTACTAGCTTTCTGGCCACCTCACGTCGATGAGATGGCCTCACCATTTTCCCTCGATGACCTCCTGGCGTATTTCGGCCTTGAGGCGTTCTTCGGCGTACATCTTCTTGAGCCGCCGATTCTCCTCTTCAAGCTCTTTCATCCGCTTCATCAGCGAGGCGTCCATGCCGCCGTATTTACTGCGCCACTTGTAAAAACTGGCACTACTCATGCCGTGCTCGCGGCATAGCTCGGGTACCGGCACGCCATTCTCGGCCTGCTTCAAGATCGCCAGAATCTGGCTATCACTGTATCGGGAAGTTTTCATGCGGAATATTCTCCTGGATCAAGGGTAGAAAATTCCACTTCTGAATCACACTGATTTTCGGGGGGATTACC
>NYTH01000034.1 GCA_002683405.1 Salinisphaeraceae bacterium
CTTCTTCCTTAAATTCCGGGGTGTATCGCGGTGAGTTCATGACTTCCTCCTATGGCTAAATCATAGGCCGGAAGTGTCCTCCGTACCGTGGGCAGTCCATAACCTTTTCTCAACCGTCCGCGGAAACGGGGTAGAACCCCCCCTTTAATCCATTGAACCGAACAAACCAGGATTTTGGACCATTTATAAGAAACGCAACGAGTTTTGGTTTAACTGTTGAGTTCACTACCGGTGGATTCAGCCTCATCGATACGGTGCAACGCAATGTTGACCAGTAGTTCAATCCTCATACTCCTCTACCTCGGCCTAGGCATCGCGATTCTATTTTCCGCAGGGGCGATAAAAAGAATCGGAGATGGGCCAGCGCCTAATCCTGCTTCGATAGCCGTGGTGTACTTAGTATGCGGTTCGGTGCCTTTGCTCCCTTATGCTTTAAAAGCGTTTGAGTTTATCCCAGCATCCAATGCTAGCAATATGCTCATCGTGCTTTATTGCCTAGTCTTCTGGATTGGCGCATTCTTATTCGGTTTTAAATCCGACAAAGCTAGAGAAATTTAACTGATTAGCTTCGGCAAACGGGGCAAACGCCGCGGCGATGGCTGATTTGGTGGGAGCAAACAGTTCTCAAGGGCCTATTATCTTCGAATTTAATCCTGAGGAAAGGCTGAACGTTCTATATCGCACAGCGACTGCGATCAGTGGCCCAAGTCAGATACTTCAGCGCGAACCCGGATTTTTCGGAAAGGAGCTACTGCACCGTTGGGCGGACGGACTGGGGATCTCACTTCCAATGTCACGATTTTCTTCGGCTTAGCTGCATGTCGGCCCAATCGATTGTAAGACGTCGGTCTTTCAATGCGATGCCACCCTGCCCTTGGACGGCACCGTGGCCGAGGCCGACGCCTACATGGGCGCCGTGAATCCGACGGGCACCCCGTACTGGATGAACTGGACGGTGCATCTGGCCAACAGCAACTGATAAACGCTTGCTAGCCAGCCCTTGAAGGGCTGTTAAGCGCCGTCGGGGATGCCGGCGGCGCTTTCTTTTTGCCTGGCGACGCGGTCCGGAGTCGGACTGTCTTATCCCGGTGCGTGTATCAGGCGTGCCTCGGCTCCCAGCCCACCCGCGGCACGCGCCCCATCAAGTGCCGCTGCCAGCGCGCGCAACGATCTTTTCGTTAGCAAGATCGATGGCCGCGAACACGCCCTGCTCGTACAGCGCCGGGTCGGCGGTGACGGTAATAGAGGTCGCGTTGGTCGCGCCGCCGCTTATCACCCCAAGTGCCGAACTGAACAGGTTGGCCGCTTTCTGGGCGCCGGAGGTGGTGTCTTCGTTCTGGCCGTAGGCGCCGCCAATAATGACGGGTGTCTTGAGCGTGACATAGCTGTTGGGGTTGCTGAACGTACTGGTCAATCCCTGAATGAACCCGATTCCCGAGCCTGGCATGACGGTGATCGCCTGGCCCAGCGTCATCTCGGCGCTATAGGTCGTGTTGCCGGTGTTGTAATCCATCGTTCGGTCGGTCTCGCCCGACAGGTTCGCGAAATGGATCCGATAGTTGGCGACCACCACCGGGCTGCCGAGCGAACCGGCGAACTCTGCAAGGGCGTAGGGCACGCTGCTCACGCTTGTCGGATCCTGCTGCTGCGGCACGAGGTAATAAAAAAGGTTCAGCCCTGTTGGCGCCAGAGTTAACGATTTGCCGGAATCGCCCTTCAGGAAGCCGCCCACGGCAGACGGCGAATAAGGCGTGCTCAGCGTCTTGATCTTCTTCCAGTCGCCACGCGCCGTCAGTTCGCGCTGCTCGCGCACGGTAAAGCCCTGCGCCGAGAGTTTTGCGCGCAAATCGGCATAAGCACGATCGGTAATGGACTGCATTGTCTGGGGTGGAACACCCTTGAGTTCGGACTTCAGAATCGACGTGGCATAGCCGCTATCGCTGCTGAACAGCGCACTCTCCGATGTAGCCGACGCCTTGTCCTGCGTTACGAATGTCACCGAGAACTGACCGATATAAATCTCTTTTTTACCAGCAATGTTTTCGAGGTTCTTGGCAGTGAGCTGAATGCGTTTCTCGCCGGATTCTTTGTTGCTGCCAATGGCCGCACAGCCGGCCAACATCACGATAGCAACAGCGGTCGTTGCGATTCTGAATTTCACGAGCGTCCCCTTTTGAACTGGATGGCCCCAGTCTAGGGAGGTGGCCAGTCAGAGCGCTCCCCCCATCTGGGGGCTAGGGATTTGCAGTCCTGCGCCGAGGACCCGTTTCAGACGGCTCGCCGGCCTGAATCAGGCGTGCTCGCGCAGCATTATTCCGTGGCGGCTCTGGCAGCCGGCCCTGGCCGCTCAATTAGCCAGGTTTTCGTTCGTTGGGGCGTGCTTGGTCTCCAAGCTGATCGACAAGCACAGTTCGTTGCGGGGGGCAGCTCACGGGATTGGTGGGTCAGAGCCGCCGGATATAACCGCCCGCTCTGCGGACGGGCACGGTGCCGATGACCGGCAGGACGGATCAGCCGTCACGATCGTCGTGGTCGTTGCGGCCGGGTTTGTCACCATCGCGAAACAGACCCGACACCAGCCGCCCCACGCCACGATTGGCCAGGCGAATGCTCTGGTAGACCGTGCCGGCGTGCCGGTGGTGCGCCGCGCGAGCCTTGCCGGCGTTGCCTGACCCCCAGATGTCGAAGCTCAGATCGGCCAGCGCCAGATGGACCGCTTCAATGGTATCGGTACTGCAGTCGACGGTTTTCTCGACCCGCGCCTGCCCCTCTCGCACGCGACGCCGCGCTTCGGACAGGCGCTGGCCTTCCTTAAGCGTCATTCTTACGCGCCGCAGCTCTGCCTGACCGGCCCGCTGCGCTTGCTGCGTCACCAGAACCACCGCGGCAACGGCAAGTTCCAGCGGCAGCAGGATGAGGGCCAGCATGGCAGCGCTCAGCGCGACGCGCGCTCGGGCAGACGCTGAACCTTCACGTCCGCCTCGACGCCGCGATCGGCCAGTTCGGCCGCCAGCTCGTCGGCCACCCGCTCGTAAACGCGGCGGCGAACAAGCCGCGGCGCCACGCTCGCCAGCTGCGAGCCGATACGGGAATTCTGGCGGGCCAGCTCGATGGGGTTGAGGACTTCCACGGTCAATATCATATCGCCCTGGCCCTTCACCCACTCCCGGGTCGTGCCGTCGGCCGTCTGCAGCTCACGCGACAGACGCTCCAGTTCGGCCTCCACGTGCTGCCAGCGCCGGTAGAGCACGACCGCCACGGCGAGCAGTGCAACGGCCAGAGGCACCAGTAACAGCCAGACCATCATGATTTTTCGCCGGTGAGACGTTGTTGCGCTTCGCGGTATTTACCGGCGGTATTACGGATGACCTCATCGGGCAGCGTCGGGCCGGGGGCGGTCTTGTCCCAGTCCAGCGTTTCCAGATAGTCGCGCACGTACTGCTTGTCGAAAGACGGCGGGCTGATGCCGGTGCGGTATTCGCTGGCCGGCCAGAAACGCGACGAATCGGGCGTGAGCACCTCGTCGATGAGCACCAGCTCGTCGTTCTCGTCCAGCCCGAATTCGAACTTGGTGTCGGCAATGATGATGCCGCAGCCGCGCGCGTATTCGGCGGCGCGGTGGTACAGCATGAGACTGGCGCGCCGGACTTCGTCGGCCAGATCCTCGCCAATCAGCTCGACCGTGTGCTCGTAGCTGATGTTCTCGTCATGATCGCCCACGTCCGCCTTGGAGGAGGGCGTGTAGATGGGCTCGGGCAGCTGCTGCGCCTGTTCCAGCCCGGCCGGCAATTCGATGCCGCAGACCGCGCCGCTCTTCTGATAGTCCTTCCAGCCGGACCCGATGAGATAGCCCCGCACGATGGCTTCGATGGGCAGCGGCGCCAATTTCTTCACCAGCATGCCGCGGCCGGCCACCTGCTCCAGCTCGTCGCCCGACAGCACGTCGTCCAGCGGCGTGCTGCTCAGATGATTCTTCACGTCGCCGGCAAAGCGCCGGAACCAGAAACTGGCGACCGATGTCAGCACCTCGCCCTTGCCGGGGATCGGGTCGGGCAGGATGACGTCGAACGCGGAGATACGGTCGGTGGTGACAATGAGCAGCTGGTCGTCGCCCACGCCGTAGATATCACGCACCTTGCCGCGATTGAGCAGCGGCAGGCTCTTGAGATCCGACTGGTGCAGCATTTCAGGCATGAATAAACCTTGAAAACGCGCCAAAAAGCGCGACGGCGGCGAAGTGTAATGGCGCGGCGCGGCCGCGCCAACCGCGCCCGCAGGCTGTCGGGTCAGGCCAGCAGATAGCGCCCGCCCGAGGCCACCGCGATGACCGCCAGCCCCAGGGTGAGGTTGATGGCCACGAACAGCCGAATCTGCCCCAGCTGGCGAGCTGCCGCCTCGTACTGATCCAGCGACAGGGCTTTTTTCAGCTTGCGCCAGGGCGAAAAGTAGACGTGCCCGTACAGCAGAAACATCAGCCAGCCCAGCAGATGCATGATGTGGATGTGCACGCCGGCGCCGCCAAATCCGCCGTAGTAGCCGAACAGCATGGCGTAGCCGGTCACCAGCAGCAGCAGCACGCTCAGCCACACCCAGAGGAAAAACCGGCTGAAGCAGTCGCACCAGAGCTGCAGCCGTTCGGCCACGCTCAACCGGCCTGCAGCGGGCCTGAGCACGAGATAGGCGAAGAACATGCCGCCGACCCAGACGACCGCGGCCAGCAGATGCAATGTGGTGAGAATGCTCAAATCGCGGGCTCCATTCGGCGCAAGCCGGAATCGTAAGTTAAACTCCGCGGCCGGTAAACGAAGTGGCCCGTCATGGCTTTATCCTCGCTCGACTATCAGATTGCCCCGTCCATCCTGTCCGCCGACCTGGCGCGGCTGGGCGCGGACGTGGAGGCCGTGGTGGCCGCCGGCGGCGATCTCGTGCATTTCGACGTGATGGACAACCACTACGTGCCGAATCTCACCTTCGGCCCGCCCGTCTGCAAGGCGCTGCGCCACTACGGCATCACCGCGCCCATCGACGTGCATCTGATGGTCAAGCCAGTGGATCGGCTGATCGGCGACTTTGCCGCGGCCGGCGCCGACTACATCACCTTTCATCCGGAAGCCTCGGAACACATCGACCGCAGCCTTCAGCTGATCCGGGACGCCGGCTGCAAGGCCGGCCTGGTATTCAACCCGGCCACGCCGCTGTACTGGTTGAAGCACGTGATCGACAAGCTCGACATGATTCTGCTCATGTCGGTCAACCCGGGCTTTGGCGGCCAGAGCTTCATCGACGAAACGCTGAACAAGGTGGCCGAGGCGCGGGCCCTTATTGACGCTTCCGGCCGCAAGATTCGCCTGGAAGTGGACGGCGGCATCAAGACCGGCAACATTGCCGACGTGGCGGAGGCCGGCGCCGATACCTTCGTGGCCGGCTCCGCCATATTCGGCAGCGATGACTACGCCGCCACGATCGCCCAGATGCGCGATCGCCTGAACCGGCTGCGCAGCGTTTGACCATGGGTAGCGGAAGACTCGATCGGCGATGGCGTGGATGGTAGCCGCCGGGCAGGCATGACCTGCCCCTTCCGCCCGGGCCTGCCGCCCGCTGCCCATCAGCCGATCGCATAATCATGTCTTCAACACGCACACAGCCCAAACGCCTGCCGCTGGTTCGCGAAGCGCTGGCCGATCTGGATACCCCGCTGTCCACCTATCTCAAGCTGGCCGATGCGCCGTACAGCTTCCTGCTGGAATCCGTGCAGGGCGGAGAGCGCTGGGGGCGCTACTCCATCATCGGCCTGCCCTGCGACGAGCGTATTCGCGTGCGCGGCCGCGTCATCCAGCACGAGCGGGGCGACAGCGTGCTCGAGCGCGTGGAATCCGACGACCCGCTGGCCTGGATTCAGGCCTTCTCGGCCGCGCGGGCGCTGCCCGCCATGCCGGACCTGCCGCGGCTGACCGGCGGCCTGGTCGGCTATTTCGGCTACGACACCATTCGCTACATCGAGCCGCGGCTCGCCGGCGTGGACAAGCCCGACCCGCTTGATCTGCCCGATATCCTGCTGATGGTGGCCGAGGAGCTGGTGGTCTTCGACAACCTCAAGGGCAAGCTCTTCTGCATCGGCCACTATCGCGACGGCGACGCACAGGACAAGACCCGCGTAGCCGCCCGGCTGGATGACCTGCTGACCCGCCTGACCCGCCCGCTGGACATGCCGCCACCGCGCGTGCACGCGGCCATGAACGAGTCGAGCTTCGTGTCCGGCCTCACCCAGGCCGGCTACGAGTCGGCCGTGGACCGCATTCGCGAATACACCCTGGCCGGCGACGTGATGCAGGTGGTGCCCAGCCAGCGGCTGAGCGCGCCCTTCGACGCCGAGCCGATCAACCTGTATCGCGCGCTGCGCAGCCTCAACCCTTCGCCCTATCTGTACTACATGAACCTGGGCGATCATCACGTGGTGGGCTCGTCGCCGGAAATCCTGGTGCGGGCCATGGACAACGAGATCATGGTCCGGCCGATCGCCGGTACTCGGCCGCGGGGCCGCACGCCAGAGGCCGACCGCGCGCTGGAGGCCGAGCTGCTGGCCGACCCGAAGGAGCGCGCCGAACACCTGATGCTGATCGACCTGGGCCGCAACGACGTCGGCCGCGTGGCACGAACAGGCAGCGTCGAGGTGACCGATCAGATGGTCATCGAGCGCTATTCCCACGTCATGCACATCGTGTCCAATGTGACCGGGCAACTGGCCGACGGCCTGACGCCCATGGACGCGCTCAAGGCCACGTTCCCGGCGGGCACGCTGTCGGGCGCGCCCAAGATCCGCGCCATGGAAATCATCGACGAGATCGAGCCGGTCAAGCGCGGCGTGTACGGCGGCGCCGTCGGCTATCTGGCCGACAACGGCAGCATGGACCTGGCCATTGCCATCCGAACGGCGGTCATCAAGAACCGGGAAATTCACGTGCAGGCCGGTGGCGGTATCGTGACCGACTCCGACCCCACCACCGAGTGGGAGGAGACCATGAACAAGGCGCGCGCCGTGCTGCGTGCCGCGGCCATGGCGGCCGGCGGGCTCAAGCCGCAGGGCGGGGATGCATCATGATTCTCATGCTCGACAACTACGACTCCTTCACCTACAACCTGGTGCAGTATCTGGGCGAGCTCGATGCCGACGTGCAGGTGGTGCGCAACGACGAGATCAGCGTGGCGGAAATCGATCGTCTGGCCCCGCGCGGCATCGTTATCTCGCCGGGCCCCTGCACGCCCAACGAGGCGGGTGTCTCGCTGGAGGTCGTGCGCCATTTTGCCGGCCGCCTGCCGCTGCTGGGCGTTTGCCTGGGGCACCAGGCCATTGGCCAGGCCTTCGGCGGGCAGGTGATCCGCGCCCGACAGGTCATGCACGGCAAGACGTCGGCCATTCACCACACGCACAGTGGCGTCTTCGCCGGGCTGCCGGACGGCTTTTCGGCCACCCGCTATCACTCCCTGGTGGTCAGCCGCGACGGGCTACCGGACGATTTCGAGCTGACTGCCTGGACGCAGACGCAAGGCGGCGACCTGGACGAGATCATGGGCCTGCGCCACCGGCCCACCGGCGCGGAAGGGGTGCAGTTTCATCCCGAATCAATCCTCTCGGACCATGGCCACACCATGCTTCGAACCTTTCTCGACCGCTGCGAGTAATCCGCCGTCATGACGATAGACAAAGCCCTCATGGAGCACGTGGTCAGCGGCCGCGATCTGGAGCCCCAGCGCATGTACGACGCCATGCGCGGCCTGATGACCGGCGCGGCCACCCCGGCCCAGATCGGCGGCTTTCTGGTGGCGCTGCGCATGAAAGGCGAAACCGTGGCCGAAATCACGGCCGCCGCGGAAGTCATGCGGGAACTGGCCACCCCGGTGCCGATCAATCCCGCCTACGCCGAGACGCTGGTCGACACCTGCGGGACGGGCGGCGACGCATCCGGCCTGTTCAACGTATCGACCGCCTGCGCCTTCGTGGTGGCTGCGGCGGGCGGCCGGGTGGCCAAGCACGGCAACCGATCGGTCTCCAGCAAGAGCGGCAGCGCCGACCTGCTGGAAGCGGCCGGCGTGCGCCTGGACACCAATCCCGAGCAGGTGGCCCGCTGCGTCGAGCAGCTCGGCGTGGGCTTCATGTTCGCGCCCGGCTATCACGGCGCCATGAAGCACGCCATCGGCCCGCGCAAGGAGCTGGGTATTCGTACCCTGTTCAACATCATCGGCCCCCTGACCAACCCGGCCAGCGCGCGCAACCAGGTGCTGGGCGTGTTCAACGGCCATCTCACGCAGCCGCTGGCCGAAGTGCTGGGGCGGCTGGGCAGCCGCCACGTACTGGTAGTCCATGGCGAGGACGGGCTGGACGAGCTGTCGATCAATGCCACGTCGCGCGTGGCCGAACTGCGGGACGGCCAAGTGCGCAGCTACAGCCTGGCGCCGGAAGACTTCGGCCTGCAGCGGGCGTCGCTTGATACGCTCCGCGTGGACGACGCCCACGCCAGCCTGGCGCTGATCCGGCGCGCCTTTGAAGGCGAACCCGGGCCGGCGGCCGACATGATCAGCCTGAACGCCGGCGCCGCGCTGTACGTGGCCGGCGTGGCCGACAGCATTGGCGCGGGCGTGCAGGCCGCAGCCCGGGTGCTGGCGAGCGGTGAAGCCGGCCATCGGCTGACGGCACTGGCCGAGCTGACCCAGGACATGAATTCATGAGCGACACCATCCTCGACCGCATTATCCGCAGCAAACGCGAAGAGGTGCAGCGTCTGCAGCAGCAGGGCATCCCCGCTCTGCGCGAAGCGGCCGAAAAGGCCCCGCCCACCCGCGACTTCAAGCAGGCGCTTGATGCCAGGGCTGATGCCGGCCGGATGGCGATCATTGCCGAAATCAAGCGGGCCTCGCCCAGCAAGGGACTGATCCGCGAAGATTTCGACCCCGCCGCACTGGCCCGCGCCTACGAACAGGGCGGCGCCGCCTGCCTGTCGGTCCTTACCGATGCCGAGTACTTCCAGGGTTGTGCCGAGTATCTGACAGCGGCGCGGCAGGCCTGCACACTGCCCGTGCTGCGCAAGGATTTCATGATCGATCCCGCCCAGATCTACGAGTCGCGCGCCCTGGGCGCCGACTGCATCCTGCTGATCGCGGCGGCGCTGGATCAGCCGGCCATGCGGGATCTGGCCGACCTGGCGCTGGCGCTGGGGCTAGACGTGCTGGTCGAGGTCCACGATGCCGACGAACTGACGCGCGCGCTGGCGCTGGACGGCCGCTGCATCCTGGGCATCAACAACCGCAACCTGAAAACCTTCGAGACTTCGCTGGACGTGACGCTGGCGCTGCGCGAGCACATTCCGGCCGACCGGTTCGTGGTCAGCGAGAGCGGTATTGCCTCCAGCGCCGACCTCGCCCGGCTGCGGCCGGCGAAGGTGTCGGCGTGCCTGGTCGGGGAATCACTCATGCGCCAGCCGGACGTGGCCGACGCCCTGCGGCGGCTGCTGGCCTGAAACCGGGCCGACGCGGCGCTTTTCCGGCGTGCGGAACTGCTTTAATCTGCGCACCCTTTTTCCGGTCGGGCAGCGACCCGGCGACTCGCGGGGATAATTCAAGTCATGCGCGCGACCATCGATTGGCAGAACAACCTGCACTTCTCCGGCGCCGCCGACAGCGGCCACCGCATCGATATCGACGGCCCGCCGGCTCTGGGGGGCGAGAACAGGGGCCTGCGGCCGATGGAGCTGATCCTGCTCGGGGTGGGCGGCTGCAGCGCCATGGACGTCATGCATATCCTGAAAAAGGCACGCCAGGACATTACCGACTGCCGTATTGAAGTGGACGGCACGCGGGCCGATAGCGACCCCAAGGTCTTCACCGACATCCATCTGGAATTTATCGTGAGCGGCAATGACCTGTCGGACAAGCATGTGGCGCGCGCGGTGAAACTCTCGGCCGAAAAATACTGCTCGGCCTCGATCATGCTTGCGGCCAGCGTCAATATCACGCACGGCTACCAGATTCGTTAATCAACAGGGATTGGCGCCATGGAAAAAATGACTCTGCACGGCTTCAACAATCTGACGAAGTCCCTGTCGTTCAACATCTACGATATCTGCTACGCGCGAACCGCCGAGCAGAAGAAGGAATACGTCGCCTACATCGACGAGGCATTCAACGCCGATCGCCTCACGCAGATCCTCACCGACGTGGCGGAAATGATCGGCGCGACCGTGCTCAACGTGGCGCACCAGGATTACGACCCGGAAGGCGCCAGCGTGACCATGCTCATCGCCGAGGATCAGGTGCCGGGCCATCCGGACGCCGTGGTGGGTCATCTCGACAAGAGCCACATCACCGTGCATACCTACCCCGAATTTCATCCCGACCACGGCATATCAACCTTCCGGGCCGATATCGACGTCTCTACCTGCGGCGTCATCTCGCCGCTCAAGGCGCTGGATTTCCTCATCCGCAGCTTCGAATCCGACGTCGTCGCGCTGGATTACCGGGTGCGCGGCTTCACCCGCGACGTGGACGGCAGCAAGCACTTCATCGATCACAAGATCCACTCCATCCAGGATTACATCGCCGACGACATCAAGGCGCGCTATCAGATGGTGGACGTGAATATTCAGGGCGAGCGCATCTTCCACACCAAGATGCGGCTCACCGAACTCACCATCAACGAATACCTGTTCGGCGACTCGCCCAACGATCTGGACGAGGAAGAACTGGCCGACGTGGAATCGCGCATCGAGCACGAAGTTCTCGACATATTCCATGGCCGCAACCTGCCGCGCTAAACCGCCGATCCGGCGCAGCGCGGCCGCCTGACAGCATGCCCATCCGTCCGGAACAGCTGACTCAGCAGCTCAAGCAGTCGCTGTCCTCCGTCTATCTGGTTGCCGGCGACGAACCGCTGCTCGTGGCGGAAGCCGCCGGCGCCATCCGGGTCGCGGCGCGCGAACAGGGCTTTGACGAGCGAGTGGTGCTGCACCCGGATACCGCGGATCAGTGGGCCGAGGTGCCCGCGCAGGCCGGCAGCCTGTCGCTGTTTGCCAGCCGCCGGCTCATCGAGGTGTATATCCCCGATCGCGGCACGGGCAGCCCGGGCGCCGCCGCCATCGCCGATTTCATCACGCACGCGGCGCCGGACACCCTGCTGCTCCTGATTGCAGGTTCGCTCGACGCCCGGCAGCGCAAGGCAGCCTGGTTCAAGCGTTGCGACCAGGCCGGCACCGTCGTCTACGCCTGGCCGCTCAACCGCGAGCAGCTGCCCGACTGGCTTGGCGCCCGGGCCCGGCGCCATGGCGTGGACCTGGCGCCGGACGCCCTGGCGCTACTGTGCGAGCTCGGCGAGGGCAATCTGCTGGCCTGCGCGCAGGAGGTCGACCGTCTCAAGCTGCTGTTCGGCGACGCCCGCGTCAGTCTTGAGCAGGTGCGCGCCGCCGCGGCCGACAGCGCCCATTTCGACATGTTCGACCTGCCCGACAAGACCCTGACGGGCGATGGCGCGGCAGTCGTGCGCAGCCTCGAGCGGCTGCGTGAGGCCGGCACTGCGCCGGTGCCCATGCTGTGGAGCCTGGTCAACCAGATTCATCAGCTGCTCGAATTCTGCCGCGACGGCGAGAACGCGCCCGGCTTGCGGCGGCTGCCGCCCCGCAAAAAACAACAGCTCGCGCGCGCCGGCCGCCGGGTACGGCCGAGCGAGCTGATAGCGCTGCTGCCGGCCGCCGCGCATGCGGACCAGGTCAACAAGGGCGCTGCCCCCGGTCAGCCCTGGGAGGAACTGGTAACATTGGCGCTGAATCTGACGCGCTGCTGTCAGTGACATTCGTACTGGCCGGCTGTCCCGCCGGTGAATCCGTTCTGGAGGTCTCGTTCTAAATGAGCGCACGCATGAGCCGCGACAGCGGCCCCGCGAGCAAGATCGCTGTCTACATGCGCGGCGTGGGCCAGCAGGCCCGCCAGGCCGCGCGGCGCATGGCTGCGGCCGAAGCGGGTGACAAGAATGCCGCGCTGTTCGCGATCGCCGAGACCATCGAGCAGTCCCGCGACGCTCTGCTGGCTGCCAACGCGCGCGACCTGAAGGCGGGCGAAGGCAAGCTGGACGCGGCGCTCATGGACCGACTCGAGCTGACCCGCGAGCGCATCGACGCCATGGCCGAGGGCGCACGTCAGATCGCCGGCCTGCCGGACCCGGTGGGCGCCATCACCGATCTGGATTACCGCGCCTCGGGCATTCAGGTGGGGCGCATGCGCGTGCCGCTTGGGGTTATCGGCATCATTTACGAGTCGCGCCCGAACGTCACTGTGGACGCGGCAGCGTTGTGCCTGAAGGCCGGCAACGCCGCCATCCTGCGCGGCGGCTCGGAAGCCCGCGAATCCAACCTGGCCATCGGCGAGTGTGTGGAAAAGGCGCTCAGCGCCGTCGGCCTGCCGCGCGAGGCGGTGCAGGTGGTGGAAACCACCGACCGCGAGGCGGTGGGCGAAATGCTCACCATGGACCGCTACATCGACGTCATCGTCCCCCGTGGCGGCAAGGGCCTGATCGAGTTCGTGTCGGAAAACGCACGTATCCCGGTGATCAAGCACCTCGACGGCGTCTGCCACGTCTTTATTGACGCCGATGCCGACGAGGAAAAGGCCATCGCCATCGCTGTCAATGCCAAGACCCAGCGGCTGGGAACCTGCAACACCATGGAAACGCTGCTGGTCGACAAGCGGGTGGCCGAGCGCATGCTCCCGCCCATTGCCGGCACGCTGCGGCAGGCGGGCATCGAGCTGCGCGGCTGCGAGAAGACGCGCCGGATCGTCGACTTCGCCGAGACTGCCAGCGACAGCGACTGGGCGGAAGAGTATCTGGGCCCCATCCTCGCCATCCGCGTGGTCGACGGGCTGGACGAGGCCATCGAGCACATCGAGACATTCGGCTCGCACCATACCGACAGTATCGTGACCGAGAACTTCAGCCGCGCGCGCCGCTTCATGCGGGAAGTCGACTCCTCTTCCGTCATGGTCAACGCCTCGACACGCTTTGCCGACGGCTTCGAGTACGGTCTCGGCGCGGAAATCGGCATCTCGACCGACAAGCTGCATGCGCGCGGCCCGGTCGGACTCGAAGGCCTGACATCGGTCAAATACATCGTGCTGGGTGACGGCCATACACGCTGATCATCCGGCAAGGACAGACCCTCGTGCCTGAGCGTCCCATCGGTATCCTCGGCGGTACCTTCGATCCCATCCACAACGGCCATCTGCGGCTTGCCATCGAGCTGCGGGACAGCCTGAAGCTGGGCGAAGTACGCCTGGTACCCAGCGCCCGGCCGCCGCATCGCGACCAGCCCAGCGCCACGCCCGGCCAGCGCGCCAAATGGGTGCGCGTGGCCATTGCCGACCAGCCTGGCATCGTGCTGGACGACCGGGAGCTGCTGCGTAGCGGGCCGTCCTACACCGTCGATACGCTGGCGCACATGCGCGAAACGCTGCCCGATACGCCGCTGTGCCTGATCATGGGCGCAGACGTGTTTGCCGAGTTGCCCCAATGGCATCGTTGGGAAGCGCTGTTCGACTACGCTCACATCATTCTGGTCAATCGGCCCGGCGTGAGCCAGGACTATCCCCGCCGGGCGCGCGAAGTGCTGGAGCGCCGCCGCGGTGAGGCGCAGGCCCTGCACGACAGCCTGCACGGGGCGATTCATCCCTGCGCGCCCCCGCCGCTGGAAATTTCGGGCACGCGGATTCGCGAACTCATTGCCGCCGGAGCCAGTCCTCGCTTCCTGCTGCCCGACCCCGTCCTCCGGGACATCATGGATGCCGGCATTTATCGACCGGCCGGACAGACCCCCGCATGACCCAAGCCAACGCCAACGATCGTCGCCTGACGCTCGCACTTGATGCCCTGGAAACCCTCAAGGGCGAAGACGTGAAAACGCTGGACGTGACCGAGCTGACCACCATTACCGACTATATGGTGATCTGCACCGGCCGCTCGGGAAGACACGTCATTCGGCTGGGCGAGGAGCTGATCAAGTCGGCCAAAGAGGCCGGGCTGCAGCCCGGTGTAGAGGGCCTGAAGGGGGGCGAATGGGCGCTGATCGATCTGGGCGGCGTGGTGGTGCACATCATGCAGCCTGTCACCCGGGCCCATTATCAGCTCGAAAAGCTCTGGGACATCAGCGCGCAGCCGGAGCAGATTCAGGCCGACTAGGCCCAACGTACCGGCATCCTCGGCATGCGAATCCGGATAATTGCGGTCGGCAAGCGCCTGCCCCGCTGGATCAACGAGGGCTTTGACACCTACGCCCGCCGCATGCCGCCTGCCTGCCGGGTGGAGCTGCAGGAGATCACACCGGGCAATCGCCCGCGCAACGCTCCGCCCGAAATCGCCATGCGCGAGGAGGCCGAACGTATCCTGGCCGCCGTGGGCAGCCAGGACGACGTGGTGGCTCTTGAGGTCACCGGCAAGCCCTGGTCCACCGAGCAGCTGGCCGATCACCTGCACGGCTGGCTGGCCGACGGGCAGGACCGGAGCCTGCTGATTGGCGGCGCCGATGGCCTGCACGCCGACTGCCTGGCGCGCGCCCGGCTACGCTGGTCGCTCTCGCCGCTGACGCTGCCGCACGGCCTGGTCCGGGTGGTGCTGGGCGAGCAGCTCTACCGCGCACACAGCATTCTCCAGGGCCATCCCTACCACCGCGGCTGAGTACGCGGCGCCCGACCGACCTGCCCTTGCAGTCGGAAAATGTCTGCTTGCACCGCCTGCACGGGGCGACCACAATTCGCCGATGTGCGCGTCCCCCTTTCTCGTGGCCGACATTCGCGGCGGGCTCGCACCCGGGCCCGAGCCGACATGAGCGCCGAAATCCTGGTGAATGTTTCGCAAGGCGAAACGCGCATCGCGCAGCTCGAAAACGGCGTGCTGCAGGAAGTCCACGTGCAGCGCGACTCGGCCGGCAGCCTGATCGGCAACCTCTATCTGGCGCGGGTGCAGCGGGTGCTGCCCGGCATGCAGGCCGCCTTCCTCGAGGCCGGCCTGCAGCGCACGGCCTTCCTGCACGCCAACGATATCGTGCGCGCCGACGAGCCGGACGCTCAGCGCCAGAAGGGTATACAGCACCGTCTGGCGGCCGGACAGACTCTGCTTGTCCAGGTCATCAAGGACCCCATGGGCAGCAAGGGCGCCCGGCTGACCACGGATATTTCCATCCCTTCCCGCTACCTCGTGCTCATGCCCAACAACCACGGCGTGGCCCTGTCGGCGCGTATCGAGGATGCGGCCGAGCGGACCCGGCTGGAGGCATGCGTATCCGGCTTGCGGGCCGAGCTGGGGCTGACACCCGGCGTGATTGTTCGGACTGCGGCCGACGGCGCATCGCAGGCCGCGCTCGCGCGTGATCTGGCCTATCTGCAGCGCCTGTGGGCCCGTATCGCGGAGCGGGCACGCCGCGCCGAACCCGGCAGCCTGGTGCATGGCGACCTGCCGCTGGTTACCCGCATGCTGCGCGACGTGCTACCGCCAGACCTGGAACGCGTGCGCATCGACGATGAAGCCGCCTGCGCCCAGATGCAGGCCTTCGCGCGTGACTTCGTGCCGGATCTGCTGCCCCGGCTGGAGCGCTACGAAGGGGAATCGCCCATATTTGATCTTTACGGGGTGGAGGACCAGATCGAAAAGGCCCTGACCCCCGAAGTGGCGCTGCGCTCGGGCGGCACGATCGTAATCCAGCAGACCGAGGCCATGATTACCGTGGACGTGAACACCGGGGGCTTTGTGGGCACGCACGATCCGGACGAAACCATCCTGAAGACCAACATCGAAGCGGCCGGCGCGATCGCCCGTCAGCTGCGGCTGCGTAACCTGGGCGGCATTATCATCATCGATTTCATCGACATGCCCGATCCGGCGCATCGCGATCAGGTGCTCACGGCGCTGCAGACGGCGCTGGACCGCGATCCGGCCAAGAGCATGGTCTGCGGCATTTCGCAGCTCAGCCTGGTCGAGATGACGCGTAAACGCACGCGCGAAAGTATCGAACACCTGCTTTGCGAGACCTGCAGCAACTGTAGCGGCCGGGGCTACGTGAAGACCGCCGAGACCGTCTGCCACGGCATTTTTCGGGAACTGCAGCGCTCGGCACGGCACGGCCACGCCGGAGAAATGCTGGTCCTTGCACATCCCGATATCATTGCGCTGATGCTGGACGATCTGGCGGAGAGCGTAGCCACGCTGTCCGAGGCGCTGGGACACCCGGTACGCCTGCAGGCCGAATCGCTCTATCAGCAGGAACATTTCGACGTTGTGCTGATGTAGCGGCCGCAGGTCGCCGCGTCGGCCCGGCCCCATCCATTCAAGATTGCATGGCCAGACGCGGCATCCGTATCAAGCGATTCCTGATCATCAGCGTGGCCTCGCTGATGATTCTTGCCGGCGTGGCGGTGGGGCTGGTGCGCCTGGCCGACCTGGCCGCGCCCGGCTATCGCGAGGACGTGGCGGCCTGGGCCAGCAGTCGGCTCGACAAGCCGATATCCATTGGCTCGATGGACATGCTCTGGGGCTGGCATGGCCCGGTCCTGGCCCTGGGCAACGTCAATCTGCTGGCCGAACAGACGCGCGAGCCGGTGATCGGTCTGCGCGAATTCGAGCTGCATTTCTCGTTGCTCGACCTGATCCGCGGCGAGCGCAAGCCGCGCGGCATAACGCTCGCCGGAACCCGCGTAACCGTGTATCGCGACGACCAGGGCCGCTTCCGACTGGAAGGCCTGGCCCGCGGCAGCCGCAGTCTCGACCTGGCCGAAACCGCGCGCTGGCTACAGCAATTGAGTTTCATCGAGATCAGCGATGCCACGGTCATCTGGCGGCCGGACCAGACGCCGGACTCACCGGAAGCGCCGGTGGCGCCCGTGCAGCTGTCCGGCCTGCAGGCCGAGCTCACCAACCGCGGACCGCGACACCGGCTGGACGCGCAGGCCATGCTGCCCGACCACCTCGGTGGTGCCGTCCAGGTTGATGCCTTCGTGTTCGGCGACCTCGCGGCCCCGGGTGAAAGCCGGGCGCACGGCTACGTCATGGCCGAGCAGCTCGATATCGCCGCCCTGCTTCAACTCGCCGGCCTTGACCAGGTCAGCGGCCGCAACGAGCGCAGCCGCCTGGAAGCCTGGGGTGACTGGGAAAAGGGTCGATTCACGGGCGCTCGGCTGGCGCTGGGCAGCCAGACCGGCGACGCGGCCGACACCGCCCCGGCCGACAGCGCGATACCGCAGCTCCTCCCCGCCGGCATGACCGTCGATCTGAGCCTTTACCCCGATCCTCTGGGCTACCGCCTGAACATCGACGGCATCAACAGTGCCGGGGGCCAGTTCGCCGACGTGGGCGGCGCAGCGCTTTTCGATATCCATGGGCCGCGACTGCAGGCCGAACTCACGCGGCTACCCGCGAGCTTTGCCGCCGCCGTATTGAGGACCGTCCGGGCGGACCAGTTCGGCGGGCTGCGCGCCTCGGGTCTGCTGCCCCGGCTGAGTATCAGCCTGGAACGTGGCGAGAATGCGCTCGATTTCCGAGGCCGGGCCAGTTTTTCGGGGCTGCGCGTGCAGGACGCGCAGCGGCAGCTGGCGCTGGGCACGCTCAGTGGCGAAATCGTGGCCCACGGCCGCGAGGGCGAGCTGCGTATCGACCACGGCAGCGGCGAGCTGGTCTGGCCGCCCTATATCAACGGCGCCTTACCCATAGACAGTCTTGCCCTGCAGGCCCGCTGGATGGGCGACGCGGAGCAGCCGCTAGAGTCCCTCACGCTGGCGCAGGCGCACTGGACCGGCGCACAAAGCCATGTGGAACTCGAAGGCGAACTGCAGACCGGTGACGCCGATACGGGGCCGACCATTCGCGCCAGCGCCACCGGCCGCAGCGACGACGGCCCGGCGCTGCTGGGCTACCTGCCGCAGGATCCGGCGCTGCCGCTGCACGATGTGCGTGACTGGCTGCGCAACGCCGTACTGAATGGCCGCGTCACGGAATCGTCCGCCCGCGTGGAGGGGCCGATTCGGCGGTTTCCATTTCATGACGGCGGCGGCACGTTGACGGTTAACGCCGAGCTGGAAGGACTGGATCTGGACTATAAACCGGGCTGGCCCGTGCTTCGCAACGCCAGCGGCCGCCTCGACATGGCGCAGGAGTCGCTCGGTTTTGAAGGCCGCGGCGCGGATATGCTGGGTATCCGGGTCCAGTCGGGCAAGGGCCGCATCGCCGATCTGCGCAGGCCGGTGCTCAAGCTGCAGGCCAGCGCCGGCGAAACTGCGGCCCGCACCCTGCTGTCCGTGATCGACCAATCACCGCTGAAGGCCGACTTCGGCGCGGTGACCCGAGCCATTGAAGTGGGTGGCAACGCGCGGGCGACCCTCGATCTGAGCATCCCGCTCAAGTCCGAGCTCGGCGATGTCGCGGTGAACGGCCAGGCGACGCTGCTCGGCACATCGCTAAACCACGCCCTGCTGCCCCGCCCCATCGACAATATCCGCGGGACCCTGCGTTTCGACCGCCAGGGCCTGTATGCGGAGAAGCTGGACGGCCGCCTGGGCCGCATTCCCGTGGTCGCCGATATTGCGCCGGGCGCCGGTGACAGCCTCGTTATCGACGCCAGCGCGCTGCCGCGCCTGCCCGAGCACCGCGACGAGCTATCCAGCCTTGTGCCCGACCTGGTGCTGGACGCCGTCAGCGGCGGCTCGGTGTGGCATGCCGGCCTGCGACTGACCGGCCAGGGACAGATGTCGGACCTGACGCTGCGCAGCAACCTGAAGGGCACCGTAGTGGACCTGCCGCCACCGCTGGGCAAGGCCGCGGATGCCGAAGCGCCGGTCCTGGTCACGGTGGTCGCCGACGGTTCGCGCGTCCACGTTGACCTGGCGGGCCGGGCCGATCTGGATCTGCGCATCCAGAACGAGGCCGTGACCGCGATGAACGTCATGTTCGGAACCGGTGGTGATCCGGTGCCCATCAGCGACGGGCTGCGGGTGACAGGCCGGCTTGATCAGCTGGATGGCGAGGCCTGGTACGACTTCATTGCCGACCTGGTGGCCCGCAGCGAATCGCAGGGCGCCACGGCCGAAACGCTGGCTCTGAAGTCGATCAACCTGGCCGTGGGGAGCACGCGACTCTGGGGGCAGCGTGTGGGCCCGGTGCAGCTCAAGGTCCTGCCGTTTCAGGAAAACGGCTACGAAGCGGACTTTGCCGGCGAAGGCGGACGCGGCACCATCCAGTACCTGCCAGCCCCGCCGCGCTCGGGCGCGCGAGCGCTGCTCACCGGCCGGCTCGGCGAACTCTCGATCACCAACGCCCGCAATCCGGATCGCAGCAGCCCTGCCGGCGAGGCCATCGACGGCGGACTTGATCCCGGCGAGTTGCCGATCACGGACATTACGGTGGACAGACTGTCCGTCAACGGCCGGGCCTTCGGAAGCGTCAGCCTGCAGGGCCGGGCCATGGCCAATGGCCTGCGGCTGGCACGCTTTGACCTGACCGGCGGCGAAATGACGGCGACCGCCCGGGGAAGCTGGGTGCGCGAAGGCGGTCTGACTCGCGCCGAGCTCGAATCGGAAATAGGCGGTGAAGGGGTGGACACGCTGTTCCGCCTGCTCAACTACACCCCCACCATCCGGGCCGACGAAACGCGAATCGTTGCCGGGCTGAGTATTTCGCCCAATCCGGCCGGCCTCGCGCCCGGTCACCTGCAGGGCAAGCTGGAGCTGCGACTGGAGCAGGGGGTGCTGATGAACGTTGAGCCGGGCGCGGGTCGCGTGCTGGGGCTATTCAACTTCTACGCCCTGCCGCGGCGGCTGAATCTCGACTTCCGGGACGTTCTGTCCGAAGGCCTGGCCTTCGACGACATCCGGGGCGGCTTCACGATTACCGACGGCGTGGCCCGCACCGACGGGCTGGATATCGACACGCCCTCGGCCAGTATCGAGATCGAAGGCGCCATCGACCTGGGGCGGCGCACCTACGACCAGCGCGTGCAGATCGAGCCCGAGCTGTCCTCGGGTGTGGCGCTTGCGGGGACGGTGATCGGCGGACCCGCCGTGGGCGCCGCGCTGCTGGTCGCGCAGCGTCTGTTCAAGAAGCCGCTGAAGAAAATGTCGCGGATCAGCTACCGGCTTAGCGGCAGCTGGGATGACCCCGAAATCCAGACGCTGAGCGCCGAATAGCCTCCGGCCGAACACCGTGTAAACCCTGTTTTCAGCCCGCCATCGGCGCACTAAACTGATGAAACCGGCCGCCGCGGGCGCGTGCAGGCCGGGTTGTTCCACTGCCGGATACAGCCATGCAGAAAACCCTTGCCGCGGCCATTCAGATGGTCTCCAGCAACAACCGTGACGACAACCTGCAGCAGGCGGGCGAATTGATCCGCCGCGCCGCAGATGATGGTGCCGGCCTGGTGGTGCTGCCCGAGAATTTCGGCTACATGGGCCGCAGCGAAGCCGACAAGCTCGCCGTGGCGGAAGACCCGGGCCGCGGCGCCATGCAGGATTTCCTGGCCGACACCGCCGCAGCCCATCATCTGTGGATCGTGGGCGGCACCATTCCCCTGCGCCACGAGACGGGCGGCCAGCGCGCCTACGCCGCCTGCCTGGTCTACAACGACAGCGGCGCCTGCGTCAGCCGCTTCGACAAGATTCATCTGTTCGACGTCGCCGTGCCCGAGAGCGGCGAGCAGTACAAGGAGTCCGCCAGCACGATTCCCGGCACCCGGCCCGAAGTGGTGGATACACCCTTCGGACGGCTGGGCCTGAGCGTCTGCTACGATCTGCGCTTTCCCGAGCTCTACCGGCAACTGGTCAGCATGGGTGCCGAAATCCTGACGGTGCCCTCGGCCTTCACGGATGCCACGGGCCGGGCCCACTGGCGCACGCTGGTGCAGGCGCGCGCCATCGAGAATCTGTGCTACGTGGTTGCGCCCAACCAGGGTGGCCGGCACGCCAGCGGCCGGGAAACCCATGGCCACTCCATGATCGTGAATCCCTGGGGGCAGGTACTGGGCGAGCTCACCTATGGCCCGGGTGTGGCCAGCGGAGAGATCGACCTGGGCTATCTGCAGCGCAACCGCGAACACTTCCCTTGTCTTTCTCATCGTCGTCTGTAAGGTCAAGCAGCATGCAAGACAGTCTGAACACCGCTAGAAACACGCTTCTCGCCCCGGCCGAGCTGGATGACAACGCCATCCAGCGAGCCCTGGGCGGCCTGATGCGACCCTCGATCGATTCCGCCGATCTGTATTTCCAATTGCGCCGCCGCGAGGGCTGGTCGCTGGAGGACGGCATCGTCAAGAGCGGCTCCGCCGGCACCGAACAGGGCGTGGGAGCCCGCGCCATCAGCGGCGAGAAAACGGGGTTTGCCTACTCCGAGGAGTTGGCGCTGCCGGCACTGACCCAGGCCTGCGACGCGGCCGGCGCCATCGCGCGGGCGGGGCAGAGCCACAGCATGCAGGCCTGGCGCTCCGGCCAGTGGCCGCGCCTGTACGAGCCGCTCGACCCCATGGCCAGCCTGCCGGACGCGGACAAGATTGCCCTGCTCGAAAAGGCGGACGCGGTGGCGCGGGCGGAAGATCCGCGCGTGACGCAGGTCCAGGTCAGTCTGGCCGGCCTGCAGGACACGGTGCTGGTGGCCCACTCCGATGGCAGCATGGCCGGCGATATCCGGCCGCTGGTCCGCATGAACGTCACCGTGTTCGTCGAGGAGAACGGCAAGCGGGAACAGGCCGGCGCGGGCGGCGGCGCGCGCACCGGCTACGGCTACTTCACGGAAAACACCGACCGCGTCGCGGAATTCGCGAAAGAGGCGGTTCGCAAGGCGCTGGTCCGGCTGCACGCGGAAGAGGCGCCGGCCGGCACCATGCCGGTCGTCCTGGGCCCCGGCTGGCCGGGCGTCCTGCTGCACGAAGCCGTGGGTCACGGCCTGGAGGGCGATTTCAACCGCAAGGGGTCGTCCACCTACGCCGGTCGCGTCGGTCAGAAAGTGGCGTCACAGTACTGCACCATCGTCGACGACGGCACCCTGGCAGGGCGTCGCGGGTCGCTTTCGGTCGACGACGAGGGCACGCCCAGCCACTGCACCACGCTCATCGAGGACGGCGTGCTCGTGGGCTATATGCAGGACAAGCACAACGCGCAGCTGATGAAGCAGCAGCCCACCGGCAACGGCCGGCGGGAATCGTTCGCGCATCTGCCCATGCCGCGCATGACCAACACCTACATGCGGCCCGGCCCGCATGATCCGCGCGAGATCATCGAATCGGTCAAGGATGGCATCTACGCCGTGAATTTCGACGGCGGCTCCGTGGACATCACCTCGGGCAACTTCGTGTTCTCCGCGTCCGAGGCCTATCGCATCAAGAATGGGCGGATCGGTCCGGCCATCAAGGGCGCCACGCTGATCGGCAACGGCCCGAAAGTGCTTGAACAGGTTTCCATGGTCGGCCACGACATGGCGCTGGACAGCGGCATCGGCGTCTGTGGCAAGGATGGCCAGAGCGTGCCGGTGGGCGTTGGCCAGCCCACGCTCAAGGTCGACGCATTGACGGTCGGCGGCACGCAGGGTTGAAGGCCAAGCCGCGACGCGGCTCGACCGGCCTGAGAATCATAGGCGGTGAGTGGCGCGGGCGCCGCTTCGAGGTAGCCGACGCGCCGGATTTGCGCCCCACGCCCGATCGCGTCCGGGAAACGCTGTTCAACTGGCTCGCGCCCTGGCTGCCGGGGGCATACTGCCTGGACGCCTTTGCCGGCACGGGTGCCCTGGGCCTGGAAGCGCTGTCGCGCGGCGCGGCCCACTGCGTGTTCGTCGAACCCGACCCGGTGCTGGCGCGCGGCATCACCGGTCGGCTGCGCGCGCTCAATGCCGACGCCAGAGCCACCGTCATTCAGGGCCGGTGGCCGGAGGTTGCAGCCCGGGTCGATCGTCCGCCCGAGCTGGTGTTTCTGGATCCCCCGTTTCAACAGGCGCTGCTGCCGTCGAGTCTGACGGCGCTGGCGCCGCTGCTTGGGCCCTCGCATCGCGTCTATCTCGAATACCCTGCCGATCAGCCCCCCGCACTCAGCGGCGAATGGCAGAGCCTGCGCGAGAAAAAGGCAGGCCGGGTGGGCTATGCGCTGATTGCCCGTCAGCCAACCAAGACAGATCGGCGCGCCGCCGCTGAAAATGACTCAATTGAGCCATAGTCACGAAACAATAACCCCGACATATGAAGATTTCCGGATTGCGGCCGACATAATAGACTAGCGACGCACGTAGAGATCCCTGCCGCTGCGTCACCCCGCCCGGCGGGGTGTTTTCCGTGTCGCCTGCCACTCGACAGGTTCCGACCGAATGTCCCGCTACACAATCCGGCTGCTGTGCGTATTTCTCGCCATGACCCCTTCGGTCCAGGCCGCCGAGGGTCCGCTGACCGAGCCGGCCGATATCGTCTGGGTGTCGCTCTCGGCCGCGCTGGTATTCTTCATGCAGGCCGGCTTTGCGCTGCTCGAGGGCGGCGCGGCCCGCGCCAAGAACGCCGTCAACGTCATCATGAAGAACTACGGCGATCTGTGCTTCGGCCTGCTGGCGTTCTGGCTGGTGGGCTTCGGCCTCATGTTCGGCAGCAATTCAAGCGGCTGGTTCGGCACTGACCACTTCGCGATTGATGCCAGCCAGGGCAGCGAAGCCGTCTTCTTCATCTTCCAGGCCATGTTTGCCGCCACCGCCGCCACCATCGTGTCGGGCGCGGTGTCCGAGCGCATGCGATTCGGCCCTTACGTAATCGGCTCCATCGGCATTACGGCCCTCATCTACCCCGTGTTCGGCAGCTGGGTCTGGGGCAGCTTCTACAGTGGCAGCGGCTGGCTGGCCGACCTGGGCTTTATCGATTTTGCCGGCTCGACCGTGGTGCATTCGGTGGGCGCCTGGTGCGCGCTGGCCGCCGTGCTGGTGCTCGGCCCTCGGCTGGGCCGCTACGGCACCGATGGCACCACCCACGACATTCCGGCGCACAACCTGCCGCTGGCCGCCCTGGGCGTGTTCGTGCTCTGGCTCGGCTGGTTCGGCTTCAACGGCGGCAGCACGCTGGCCGCCAGTGGCGCGGTCGGCTCCATTCTCATGAATACCAACCTCGCGGGAGCCGCCGGCGCCGTCGGCGCGGTTCTGACACTGACGGTCGGGCGCCGCCCGCTCGCCGCCATGACCATCCTGAACGGAGCGCTGGCCGGCCTGGTCGCGATCACTGCGGGCTGCGCCACAATGACGGCTCCCTATGCCGTACTCACCGGCCTGGTCGGCGGCTGCGTCATGGTGCTGAGTACGCTCGCGCTGAACCGCCTGAAGATTGACGACGTGGTGGGCGCCATCCCCGTGCACGGTTTCGCCGGGGCCTGGGGCACGCTGGCGGCCGGACTGTTCTACAGCGGCGACCTGTTCAACGCAGACAGGCTGATCGTGCAGCTCACGGGTATCGGCGCCGCCTTCGCCTGGGCCTTTTCCACGTCGCTGCTGCTGTTCCTGGCGCTGCGCCTGACGGTGGGCATCCGCGCCGACACGCTGCACGAGCAGCACGGTCTGGACTACACCGAGCATGCGGATATCGGCTACCCCGAGTTCCAGAGTTCGCGGCCGGGGCAGTTATAGCCATGGCGGCAAGCATGAAACAGCTCTGGCGCCAGGCCGTGGATGGCGCGCTCAGCGAGAACCTGCCCGACATCCAGGCCCAGCTGGGCGCCCGGCTGTGGCGGTCCAAGTACGAAAGCGGCAACGCCTCGGCAGTGGCCGGCTACATCAGCGAACTGGGCGTGAAGCTGCGTCTGAACCACCAGACGCGCCATGCCATCCGCGTAGGGATATACCGCAGCATGGCCCGCCGGAATGACAAGGCCGGCGCGGCGGCCGAGTCGTCGGAGAGCGGGCAGCAGAACCTGGCCGCAGCCCGGCGTATTGCCGACAGCCTGGTGTGCTCCATCCTGCGCGATACCGTCTCGAGCGTGGGCCTGAGCTTTCACGACGCCCTGGGCAAGCTGCTCGACGCCGAGCGCGGGCTGGCCTGTCAGCCCGACACCATCCTGCAGTGGATCAACGGTCGCGCCCGACAAAGCGCCGAAACCGAAGCCGAGCTCGCCCGCGCGACGCATCTGGTTTATGTGGCCTGCTGCCAGGTGCTCGGCCCCGTGGCCGGCGACAAGTTGCTCAAGAAGGCGGCCGATCGCGCCCAGGCCCTGCCGGAAGCGGCGCAGTGCCCGCCGGTCCGCCTGCTCTACCCGGAGCAGCGTTAGCACACTACGCCGGCCTTGCACCGGCCCGCGGGAGCGTTGAACATGCACGGCATGAGCAAGTCGTCACCCGTCATCGCCGCCTACACCGGCACCTTCGACCCCGTGACCCATGGGCACGCCGACGTCATCCGGCGCGCGGCCCGGCTGTTCGATGAACTCATCGTGGCCGTGGCCAACAACAGCGCCAAGAAGACGCTGTTCGACCTGGAGACACGGCTCGAACTCACCCGCGAGACCTTCGCGGACACGCCCAACATCCGCGTGGAAGCCACCAGCGGTCTTATTGTGGAATTCGCCCGCGAACATGACGTGCGGGTGCTGGTCCGCGGTATCCGCGGTGTCGGGGATTTCGAGTACGAGCGCCAGATGGGCACCATGAATCGCTATCTGGCCGACGAGGTCGACACGATCTTCCTGGCGCCCGACCCGGCCTACGCCCATATATCATCGACGCTGGTGCGCGAGATTGCCTCGCTCGGCGGCCGCTTCGACGCACTGGTCCCGGATCCGGTCGCCCGCGCGCTGAAGGCCCGCTTCGCCTGAGCCATGTGGCGACTCTTCGCCAATCAACCGGATATCAGGGCGCGTCAGCTCTGTCCCATGGCCCAATAAAAACGCCCCCGATCCGGGGGCGTTTTGCTTGCGGCGACTACTCGCCCGCTACTGCGGCAAGGCGCAGGGGGTGACACCCACCGGGATGCTCAGACTGTCTTCCGGCAGCCCGGCGGCGGCCTGGCCCAGGAAGCCCGCCATCTGACCCTGAATTTCGCAGAAGGTCTGAAAGGCGTCTGCCTCGGTCACGCCCGGCGTACCCGCCGTGGTCGGGGTGATGAACGAGCCGTGATGGCCACCGGTGAAGCGCACCGCCGTGTCGGCGCCGACCTGTGCGTCGGGAGCTGCGTAGGGGGGCATGATCTCCAGACTGTCCAGGCCCATTTGCGCCACCAGCGGGTCGGTGCCCGACAGCACGCGATCCTCGCAGACCGTGTCGAGAAACGGCAGCAGGCTGGCCGACGCCGGACAGACGTCGTTCTCGCCCGCGTTGCGTACGACGAAGTTCGGCACCACCAGATCCGGCGGGTTGTTGCCACCGTTGGCGCCGCCAATGATCTCGACCAGATGCACCGGATGCCCGGCAGCGGCCTGCGCGGCATAGTTGATGGGGTCGCCCGAATCCAGAATGGTCTGTGCGAAGCGGATATAGGTTTCGTAGGTATCCGTGCCTTCCGGTGCCAGACCGGCCAGGCCGTCGGCCAGGTCGGCGCCGAACGCGGCGGACCCGTCCAGCAGCCCGGGAATACCGCTGCCGGGCATCCCCAGGGTGGCGGCGTTTATGGCGTCGCTCACGCCCAGGAAGGTGGTACCCACGATGCCGCCCAGCGAGTGGCCGGCGTACTGAATATTGCCGTTATCCAGATCGATGGCCGGGCCGTTGACAACCGTAATGTCGTCCTGCAGCCCCGCGGCCAGCTGGATCAGGTCGGCTACAGCCTGGCGCAGATTGTCGCGCGAGGTCAGCAGCCCGCCGGGATTGACGAAATAGGCGCCGGAGCAATCCGTCGTTCCGTCCGGCGCGGGCGCCGCGCCGCCCAGTATGGCGGTGTCCTGGTCGCAGGCGCCTGCTTCACCCACCATGGTCGGACCGAGATCCAGATCGAAAGTCCGCTCGGGCACCATCGTGCTGCGCAAGCCCATCGCCGGCGACTGCGGCGTAATACCGTGCAGCGGCAGGTCGATGGCCACCGTCACGAAGCCGGCCTGCGCCAGCGCGGGCGCCACAGCCAGCGCGTCCGCGCGGTTGCGGGTAATGCCGTGCTGGAAGATCACCACCGGCCAGCCCCCGTCCGGCGCCACGGGCGCATCCGGTGCGTTGTTGTTGGGCACCAGCACGAGTACCGGCACCGTCTGCGTGGCCTTCACCTCGGGGACCGGGAAACAGCGCGTGGTGGATACGCTGGGCTGGAAGAACGCGCAGGGCAACACCCCGCCCTGGCCGTTGGGCAGCGTGCTGTTGCCGTCGCTGGGCCGGGTTTCGTCGGCGGTCCAGAAAGTGGTCAGCGGCGCGGCCGGATTCGTCTGCGAGGGCAGATCGAGAAAGCTCGGCAGGTTCATCGAACCGCTATAAATCCTGACCGCGTTCGTGGGATCGCCAAACGTGCCGGAAGTGGCTTGCGTGTCGGCCACGCCCAGCGCCGGCGGCACACGCGGCGCATCCGCGTTCACGCTGGCCAGCGACTCGCTGATGGACTGGGTGGTAAAGCTCCAGGTCAGCACCACGTTGTCGCCGTCCAGACCGGGGGTCGGGTCGGGCGTGCCGTCGATGAGACGGTCGAAAATGGGCCGGATCAATCGGGTTCGAATCAGCTCCAGCGTGGCAATCTGGGTCGGCGTGGCGCCGGCCGGCGCCGGGTTGTTCTCCGATCCCACCGGATCAGGGCTTGCCGTGGCCTCGAAGGCGGAACTGCGCAGGATGGGCAGCCCGGTCTGCGTGGTCAGCGTGTCGGTCAGCACGACCACATAGGTCGTCCCCGGCTGCAGCGGCTGCAGCGGGCGGATGAGCAGGCGCGTGCGGCCCTGGATGACCGAGGACTGCACCACGTCATAGTCCACGCCCGGCGCCAGCGGCATGCCGGTGCCGGTGTTGATGACGAGCACACCGCCCGCGTTGGCGCTGTCGATGCTGATGGCGTTGAGCGCGAGATCGGTGAAGAGAGTCGCCGAGGTCGAGAAGCCGTCCAGCCGGTTGAGCGCGGTGACCAGCGGGTTGGGGCTGGCCGTGTCATTGGGCAGATTCAGCGTGGTGTCCTGCGTCAGACCGGTCGCCATGTTCGTGGCATCCGAAAAGAACAGATCAATCGGGAAAGGCACCACCGGCGAGGCGGCGGTCGGCGCAAACAGGCTGCGGGCGGGCACGCCCCCTTCGGCATCGTTGTTGTCGCTATCCCCGCCGCAAGCTGCCAGCAGGCAGGTTGCCGCCAGGGCCGAAAGTACGGATTGGCTCAGTCTCATAATGTTCTCCGCTCGGTGTCGCCAGCCGCGCGCTAAGGGCACGCCTGTACAGCGCTTTACGATGAAAAACGGCGGCAGACCGCGCAATAGTAAAAATCGCCTATCGGCCGCAGCGGGCCGCGCCTGTGGTGGCTGCCGGCGTCCCGGTAGTAAGCTGCGCACCTGTTCATGCCGATGGTGAAACCCGTCGTGATCTTGCTGCGAATACGCGTTTTCCGAATTCTCCTGGCAGCGACGCTGCTGGCGCCCGGCCTGTCGGGCGCCGCCTCGCCGCCCGGCGCTGCCGTGGCCAGCGGCCATCCGCGCGCGACGGCGGCCGGCATTGAAATCCTCGAGCGAGGCGGCAATGCCTTCGACGCGGCGGTCGCGGTCACCGCGGCGCTGGCCGTGGTGGAGCCCTCCGGCTCGGGTCTGGGCGGCGGCGGCTTCTGGCTGCTCCACCGCGCGTCGGACGACCACAGCGTCATGCTGGACGGCCGCGAAAAAGCCCCGGCCGCCGCAACGGAATCCATGTATCTGGACGCGGACGGCCAGTACCAGCGTGAATGGTCGCGCGACACGCCCCTGGCCGCCGGCATCCCCGGCGAGCCGGCGGCACTGGCGCACCTGGCGCAGCATTACGGCCGGTTGACGCTGGCGGAGAACCTGGCGCCGGCAATCAGGCTTGCGACCGACGGCTTCAGGGTCAGCGAGCAAATGCACAAGATGCTGGCGTTTCGCGCGCCGGTCCTTCGCAAGAGCCCGGCGGCGGCCGAGCTGTTCCTGACCGATGCGGGCGAGCCGCTGCCCGTCGGCACGCGGGTCAGGCAGCCGGATCTCGCCAACACGCTGCAGGCTATTGCAGACGGTGGTCGCGACGGTTTCTATACCGGCGCCGTGGCCCGGAAGATGGTGGACGGCGTGCGGGAGGCCGGCGGCATCTGGACGCTCGAGGACCTGGCCGATTACGACCTGGTGGAGCGCGAGCCGATCACGTTCAGCTACGGGCCCTATCGAGTCACGTCCGCCTCACCCCCCTCCTCCGGTGGCATCGTGCTGGCCGAGGCGCTGCACATGCTCGAGGGCTTCGACCTGGCTGCCCTGAGCGGCGTTCAGCGCAAGCATCTGGCGGCGGAGGCCATGCGGCGGGCCTACCGCGACCGGGCGGCCTGGCTGGGCGACAGCGATTTCGTGCAGATTCCCACGGACCGTCTACTCAGCCCGCTCTATGCGGCGGGCCTGCGCGGCAGCATCCGGCTGGACCGGGCGAGCAAGAGCAGCAGCCTGACGCCGCCCAACGCCGAACACCGGCCCGGCAAGGGCGAAGACACGACCCACTTTTCCATCATCGACACCCAGGGCAACCGCGTGTCGGCCACGCTGTCGGTCAACTTTCCGTTCGGCGCCGGCTTCATGCCGCCCGGCACCGGCGTATTCATCAACAACGAGATGGACGACTTCTCGGCCAAACCGCTCACGCCCAATGCCTACGGGCTGATCGGTGGCGGCGCCAACGCCATTGCGCCGGGCAAGCGCCCGCTGTCGAGCATGAGTCCGAGCTTCATCGAAAGCGACGAGCGCCTGGCGATTATCGGCACGCCGGGTGGCAGCCGCATTATTTCCATGGTGCTGCTGGGCATGCTGAAATTCACGCAGGGGGGCACGGCGCAGGACATCGTCGGGCTGCCGCGTTTTCATCACCAGTACCAGCCCGATGAAATCCTCTACGAGCCGGGCGCGTTACGCGAGTCGGAAAAGACCGAGCTTGAGCAGATGGGTCATACGCTCAAGCTGTCGAGCCGTGAATACGGCGACATGCACGTGATTGTCTGGGACAAGCAGGCCGACCGCCTGCACGCCGCCAGCGACCCGCGTGGCATGGGCAAACCCTCGGTGCGCATCCTGCCCGGGCGGGCGCCGGCCGACTGAGCGGCGCGGCGGTCAGTCGCTCGCGTAGCGGTCGCGCAGCCGCTGCGTTTCGTCCATGACGCGCACCCGATAGCGTGATTCCTCGACTTCCCGCTTGGCGTCGAGCTGTTCCCGCGTCTTGAGCGGCAAGGCCTGCCGCTCGGGCCCGCGCGGCAGATCGCGCGTGGCCATGTAGAGCCCGTGGATGCCCGGGTATTCCGCCTCTACGTCACCGCTGGGGCGCATATGGTCCAGCAGCACGCGAATGCGGATGGCGGCTTCGCTCAGGTTCAGGCCGTCTTCGTGTACGGCGTTGGCCAGCGCGTGCACGCTCCAGGCCTGATCCTCGCGGGCATCCGCCTGCTGCCGGGCGCGATCCTGCCCCTGGCGATAGAGTTTCCACCAGAGCGTGGCGGCGTAGCCGGCCAGCGCGGCCACCACCGCTGCCGCCAGCGCAATCATCACTAGTTTCATCAATCAGCCGACCTTCGACGGCAGTGGGAACAGCCTATCATGGTAACAGCCGGTTCCGGGCGGAATTTGCTACTGTCCGGGCTGGGCCGACGCGGCGCCGCGTCCATGCCTTGCCAGCCCGGCTTGTGGCCGACCTGCAGCCGCGGCGGCGCGGGCGACGCCGCTCGAATCACGGAGCAAATGATCATGACGAGCCAGACCTACGAGGTGCAGAGCGCCGACAAGCTGGCGCATATCCCCGGCGAGTCCGGCCTGCCGCTGCTGGGCCAGACGCTCAACTTCGTCTACCGCCCGGAACAGATGCCGCGCGATCTCTACCGGCGGTATGGCCCCCTGTCGCGCGGTCACGTGTACTTCGAGCCGGTAGTCCACATGATCGGCCCGGACGCCAATCAGCGGGTGCTCACCGACAATACCGGCCTGTTCTCCGCGCAGCAGGGCTGGGCACCCATTCTCGAACATCTTTTCCCCGGCGGCCTGATGCTCCAGGACGGCGAGCAGCATCGACGCCATCGGCGCATCATGCAGGTGGCGTTCAAGAAGGACGCGCTGGCCGCCGACCTCGAGACCATGCGGCCGCTGGTGGAACAGACGCTCGCGGGCTGGCCGGAATCCATGAATTTCTATCCGGCGATCAAGCGCGCCACGCTGGATATGGCCGCCGCCGTGTTCTTCGGCCTGCCGCTGGGCCCGCAGGCGGACCGGATGAATCGCGCTTTCAGCGAGGTGGTGGCGGCGTCCATGGCGATCCTGCGGCTGCCCATTCCCGGCACGCTGCATCATCGCGGCCAGCGCAGCCGACGGTTTCTCGAGCATTTCTTCGCGGAACTCATCCCCGAACGCCGTGCCCGCCCCGGCAACGATCTGTTTTCACGCCTGTGCACCGCCACCGATGACGACGGCAGCCGCTTCAGTCACGAGGAAATCGTCAACCACGCCATATTCACGATGATGGCGGCGCACGACACCACCACCAGCGCCCTGACAACGCTGACCTACCTACTGGCTAAGCATCCGGACTGGCAGGCGCGCCTGCGGGCGGAGGCGCTGGCTGTCGGCCCCGCAGCGGGCTACGAGTCGCTGCACGAACTCGCCGACGCGGGGCTGGCGTTCCGGGAGGCCCTGCGGCTGTATCCGCCGCTGCCCATGATGCGCCGGCGCAGCACGCGGGCGTTCGAGTTTGCCGGTCACGAGATTCCGGCCGGCACGCCGGTGAACCTCTACAATCATTTCTCGCACCACATGGAGGCCTACTGGGCGGCGCCGGAACGCTTCGATCCGGAGCGCTTTGCCCGCAACGAACACCGCCGCCACCCCTTCCAGTACATTCCCTTCGGCGCCGGCGCGCACACCTGCATCGGACTTCATTTCGCCGAAATGCAGGTCAAGACGGTCCTGCACAGCCTGTTACAGAAGCGGGAAATCCGCGTCGCGCCCGGCTACGAAATGCCGTATCAGCTGGTGCCCATTTCCAGACCGCGGGACGGACTGCCGGTCATGCTGCCCGCCCGCTGATCGCCCCGGTTAGCCGCGGTTCTGGCCCGGCAGAATGCCCATGTACTTGCAGATGATGCCCAGCATGACTTCATCCGCGCCGCCGCCGATCGACACCAATCGCGTGTCACGCAGCGCGCGCGCAGTTTCCGATTCCCACATATAGCCCTGTCCGCCCCAGTACTGCAGGCAGGCGTCGGTCAGCTCGCGCGACAGGCGGCCGGCCTTGAGCTTGCACATGGAGCACAGCTTGGTGGCGTCTTCACCCGCCACCATGGCTTCGGTGGCGCGGTAGACCGCGGAGCGAAGCATCTCGACTTCGGTGGCCAGTTCCGCCAGCCGGAAATGGATGACCTGGTTGTTCAGCAGCGGCGCGCCGAAGGCCTTGCGGTCGCGGGTGTAGTCGGCCGTCTTCTCGATGATGTTATCCAGCGCGCCCAGCATGCTGGCGGCACCGAACAGCCGCTCTTCCTGAAACTGCATCATCTGGTAGGTGAAGCCCATACCGGCCTCGCCGATCAGGTGGCGGCGAGGCACGCGAACGTTATCGAAGAACAGCTGCGCTGTATCGGAAGACCACATGCCAAGCTTGTGGAGCTTGCGGGCGCGCTCCACGCCGGGCGCATCCAGCGGCACCACGATGAGGGACTTGTTCTTGTGGGCGGCGTCGTCGGAGGTGTTGGCCAGCAGACAGATCCAGTCGCCCCGCATGCCGTTGGTAATCCACATCTTCGAGCCGTTGATGACGTAGTCGTCGCCGTCCAGCTTCGCGGTGGTCTTGATGGAGGCCACGTCCGACCCCGCGTGCGGCTCGGACACGCCAATACAGGCCACCTGCTCACCGGCCACCGCCGGCGCCAGAAACTCCGCCTGAAGTTCGGTAGATCCGAAGCGGGCCAGCGCCGGAGTGGCCATATCCGTCTGCACCCCAACGGCCATGGGGATAGCGCCGCACTGCACCCGGCCCAGCGCTTCCACGAAGGCCAGCTCGTAGCTCCAGTCCAGGCCCAGGCCGCCGACCGCCTCGGGCTTGTTGATGCCCAGCAGCCCCAGCTCGCCCATTTTCCGGAAGAGCTCGTGCGACGGGAACTGCTGCGCGGCCTCCCACTCATCAACAAAGGGGTTGATTTCGTTATCGACAAAGCGCTCGGTGGTCCGGCGCAATTCCTCGTGCTCTGGCGTGAACTGCATGGCTATTCCGTTGAACGTAATTGACATTACACAAAAACACCCTCGCGGGCCGTCGCTTGTTTAACACTCTGATGGACAGAGCAACAATAGGTAACGTTTATTACTTCATGATCCGGCAGCCCGTCCTCCCTTGCTGTAACGCGGTCTGAATTTCTGGTTTTCCCACCGGGTTTCGGCTACGCTAATGCCATGCAATGCGCTGATTTGAAATACCATTTCCCACGTCGAGCCTGTCTCGGACTGGTCATGTGCCTGTTCGCGCTGGGTTGCGATGCACGCGGCATTCCGGACAGCAAGAGCCAGGAGAGCCCGCGAGACTGGCAAACGCTGGAAGTGCTGGCAACGGCCTACACGCTAGCCGAGGACGAAACGAAAAAAGGCAACGTGGGGCTGGCCGCCTGGGGCGATCGTCTCAAGCCCGGCATGAAGGCCATCGCCGTGTCGCGGGATCTGATCCCCAAGGGGCTGGACCATCGCACGCGGGTGAAGATTGAAGGGCTTCCCGGCACCTATGTCGTGCGCGACAAGATGAATCGTCGCTGGCGCAACAAGGTGGACATCCTGGTGAAGAACAAACGCCGGGCGCGCGAGTGGGGCAAACGGCCGGTGGTCATCCGCTGGCTGGACGCGGGCGAAAGCTAGAACGGGCAAATTCCTGAACCAAACGACGCTGCCGGATTCCGGTCCTTGACCTTCATCCGGCCTACGACAGACACCCCGTAGGCCGGATGCAGCAAAGCGGAATCCGGCTTGGCTTCGGCGAGCCTGTTGGCCAGATGCGCTCGCGCCGCCACCGCAAAGCGCGTGCTTCGACAGGCTCAGCATGAACGGAGTGAGGGCCTGACGACAGAGAGTGGCATTCGGCCTGAGCCCGTCGAAGGCCGCTTTGCCCTACCGAAGCGACGCTGCCGGATTACGGTCCTTGACCTCCATCCGGCCTACGACAAAAACCCGTAGGCCGGATGGCGCGTAGCGGAATCCGGCATCGATCAGGCGGCGGCCGAGTCCGTTTCGTTGCCGCCGCCGTCGCCGCTGCCGCCACCGGATAGCGCCAGCAGCATCTGGTTCATGCGGCGCACGAAGGTGGCCGGGTCTTCCAGCTCGCCGCCTTCGGCCAGCACCGCCTGCTCGTGCAGCAGGTGCGCCCATTCGCCAAAGCGCGCCTCATCGGCCTCGCCGTCGAGCTTTTTCACCAGCGGGTGCGTGGGATTGATCTCCAGATGCGCCTTGCTCATGGGCACGCTCTGTCCGGCTTCCTTCAGAATGCGCTCCAGGTGGCTGGTAATGCCCATCTCGTCCGCCACCAGACAGGCGGGCGAGTCGGTCAGCCGATGGGTCACGCGGACTTCGCCAACGGATTCACCCAGCGCCGTCTTCAGACGTTCGAGCAAATCCTTGGATTCGCTCTCCAGCTTTTCCTTCTCGGCCTTTTCCTCGTCGGTCTCGGCTTCACCCAGATCAAGCGCGCCCTTGGCCACCGACTGAAAGGCCTTGCCCTGGAATTCGGTGAGGTGGGCCATGACCCACTCGTCCACGCGGTCGGTAAGCAGCAGCACCTCGATGCCCTTCTTCTTGAACACTTCAAGATGCGGACTGTTCTTGGCCGCGGCCACCGAATCTGCCGTGATGTAGTAGATCTTCTCCTGGCCCTCGGCCATGCGCTCGATGTACTGCTCGAGCGACACGCTCTGCGGCTCGCTGCCCTCGTGCGTGGAGGTGAAGCGCGACAGTTTGGCGATGGTTTCCTGATTGGCAGAATCCTCGACCACGCCTTCCTTGAGCACCGCGCCGAACTCGCTCCAGAACGTCTTGTAGTCGTCGGGCCTCTTTTCGGCTATGTCCTCGAGCAGGCCCAGCAGCTTCTTCACCGAACCGCTACGGATGCGATCAAGCACCTTGTTGGACTGCAGGATTTCGCGCGAGACGTTCAGCGGCAGGTCGTTGGAATCGATGATGCCGCGCACGAAGCGCAAATAGCGCGGCATGAGCTTCTCGGCGTCGTCCATGATGAACACGCGCTGCACGTAGAGCTTGACGCCGTGGCTACCCCGGTTCGGGTCCCACATGTCGAAGGGCGCGCGCCTGGGCACGTATAGCAGCGAGGTGTACTCCTGGCTGCCTTCCACCTTGTTGTGCGTCCAGGCCAGCGGATCCTCGAAATCGTGGCTCGTGTGCTTGTAGAACTCGGCATAGTCCTCATCCTTGAGTTCGGACTTGGGCCGCGTCCACAGCGGGGCGCCGCGATTCACCTGTTGCCATTCGGGCGTGACGTCCTTGGGCGCGTCATCATCGTCATCCGAAGGCGGCGCGGGCTCTTCCAGCATCTGGATGGGGAAGGCGACATGGTCGGAGTAGGTCCTGACCAGATGCTTCAGACGCCAGCTGTCGAGGAATTCGTCCTCGTCCTCGCGCAGATGCAGGATCACGTCGGTGCCGCGACCTGCCTTGGTCGTATCTTCCAGCGTGTACTCGCCGCCGCCGTCGGAGACCCACTTCACGGCCTGCTGCTCGCCGCCGCGACGCGTGATGACCGTGACCTCATCGGCCACGATGAAAGAGGAATAAAAACCCACGCCGAACTGGCCAATGAGCTTGGCGTCCTTCTTTTCATCGCCCGACAGCGCCGCCAGAAATTCCTTGGTGCCCGACTTGGCAATGGTACCCAGCCGGTCGATGACCTGATCGCGGGTCATGCCGATGCCGTTGTCGCAGATGCTGACCGTGCGGGCGTCCTTGTCGAAATCGACCCGTATACGCAGCTCGGGGTCGCTTTCGAAAAGGGAATCGTCCTTCACCCCTTCGAAGCGCAGCGTGTCCAGCGCATCCGAGGCGTTCGATATCAGCTCGCGCAGGAAGACTTCCTTGTTCGAGTACATCGAATGGATCATCAACTGCAGGAGCTGCTTGACCTCGGTCTGGAAGCCGCGTGTCTCCGCGTTCGCGCCGTCTTTCGGCGGGGTCTGATCGTTGTTGTCGGCCATTGGTTGTACCCCAGTGATCCCGGTTGCAATATGTCTGAATCGGCAAATCTAGTGGCGGATAGCCCGTATTCAAGCCAGCGGGCCGACGGGCAGGGTCGGCACAAACCACCCAATCGGTTGTCGAATTCGACCCGACCACTCCATCAACAGGCGCGCCCATGAAGCCAGTGTTCCGACTGTTCTTTCTCCTCGGACTGCTCGCCAGCTCAGCCGGCGGGGCACGACAGACGACCGACACGGCCCCCGCCGTGATCGACTTCAGCCTGTTCAAGACAGGCATCGTGGTGACCCTGGACACGCCAGACGTTTCCGGCCTGCCGTTCGTGTTCGACACGGGGCTGTCGAAGCACAACATTCTGGACGCGCGGGCCGCGCGGGCGATGAACGTCGAGTCATCCGGCCAGGCTCGGTACTCCGACAGCAGCGGCAGCCGGGGCGTCACCGGCGTGGCGGCAATCGACGACGTCTCGATCGGGTCCGTTGACCTGGGTCGTCAGATTTTTGCCGTCACGCCCCTTCCGGCGCGGCTCAGCCAGCGCGACAACGCCGCGCCCATCGCCGGCTA
>NYTH01000035.1 GCA_002683405.1 Salinisphaeraceae bacterium
GTCCTGCAACTCCTCGTTCGAAGTATACTCGCGGTCCAGATACATCCCAGTGGTTGCGCGAAGTACGCGGACCATGCCGCCAACATTCAGCGCGTTAGTGAAATTCCGAACACGAACACTGCAACGAGTAGGAATTGTTTCCATCAAATCGGCATCCTGACCGCTCAACTGCGTAGAGTTGAAGGTGTGGCTCTGCATCTGATCGTCAGGATCAGCAGAAGACATGCGATACAACATCGCTTGCGTGTCAGAAGAATTCGGGCCAATGATCAACATCTGCGCACCGTGCAACCAATCAGTGCTAATCGGGTCACCCATGGGGGTGAGGCACGTCGTCTTGGCGACGATAGGCGTAGCTGGACCGATAGAGAGATGTGTCATAGCTGACCCGGAAAATGTCGTAAACGCATCGTAATACCCGCTCGTCTCTGGAGCAACCATGTTAGAAGTAGCAGGATTCATGCGCCAAGCTGCTCGCTGGAGTTGACCGCCTGCACTGGCGCGCGTGGCGTGCGAGTGAAGAACATTCGCAGGCACTCCACCCTTGCCGCGCGCTCGCTGGCGCTTCGAGCCGGAGTTACCACCGCGATTGCGAGCACCACCACCTGCGCCAACGTTTTGGGCAACAAACGCAGCCCTAAGCTTCTGTGCAGAACCTTGGCCGCTAGCCTTAGCCACTTGAAGCGCATGTTGCTGCTTCGGGGTGAAGTACCCTGGAAGATACTGCCCGCCGTTGCGTCCCCTAGGAGCCATGAAAGATTAATAGTTAATAAAGAAAGTTACCAGAAAGTCCCGTCTAGACTTTCAGCCGCGGAGGACAGCTACGGCTGTAGACGAAAAGCGTACAACAGACAAAGTGCACACGGGCACAAAAGAAAATGCGAGTTACACAACATACTCGCCGGAATCAACGTGCCAGGAAGCCTCCCAGAGTTCAGGGGTGAGATGCTGCCAGAGCGCTTCGTAATACGGCAGCTCTGGAGTGTGTCGTAGTGCAATGCGGATGCCAGCAAGCTGTTCCGGGATGCGCTTAGAACGACACATGTACAAGAATTTCGACGCGCATTTGACGTGGCCGCGGAGATTGGCTCGGACGCGACCAAAATCGTCAAGATCAAAATTGTGTGAACAGAAATTGATGTGCTTCACGTCTACAACTTCCCCTTTAAACTTGGGATCAGGCCGTAAGCCCCAATCATGCAGTTGCTGCACAAAGACCGACCAGGACTCGGTGTGTTTCTCTTCGACTGAGTCGTCGCCCATCGCGATGACAAAGAAATCTCGAAGAACAGGCAGCGGATCTTCCCCCCTCTCTACTGCACGAATTGCAGCAAAGTTGAGGGTGATCAACGCACGATCTCGGGAGTTCGTTGCTGAGGTGTCAACCCAGCCTGACTTCATAATTCCGCGCACGCACTGTTCGTAGTAAACACCGTCGTCGAGAACGAAAACGGAGAAACCGACAGTCAGCGCACGTTTGCGAAATGTACCGAGATCTTTGCCTCCACACCTGTTTGACCTCACATCCGCGTCCGCATCAAGCATGTCCTGTTTCAAGCCCCAGTCCCATCCGGAGAAGTCCAGGAGCAGGAATTCTTTCCCAGCCTGGGGAAACAGAACTCGCTGAAAGAAGGAGTCGGCCGACACGTCGTCGGAAAATCCAACTCCAGGCATGGATGGAGTCTCGTGCCACTTGCGGATCTCTGCCTTGTTTTGCAAAGTGTACAAAATTCGATCCACCAGGTCGTCAATCAAAGAGCATGAGGAAATGATCCTCCACCGCTTCTTTGACAACTCGTTACCGTCTTCACCGTAACGCTTCCCGTACTTGTGAGGTTCACGTTTCAAGAAAATGCGAATGGGGTCGACGAAACCCTGGCAAATGAGATCCATGGGTGACAGACTCTTGAGGTAGTCCAGCGGCGTGGTCACGAGGAGAAGCAGACGCTGAAAGACGAGAATCTTGCAAGTGTTGCTATTCGCCTTCAGTGCCGCTCCCTTCGTAGAACCAAGCGAAATGGAGCAACCGGTTGATGAGGTTTTCGTGACTGCGTCGACAGCGCGATCATACAGGCGGTCAAAGTGGAAAATCCAATCTTTGAAATCGTCCTGCGTTGACGGCCATCGCTCAGCAACCACGTTCAGCCACTCTTCCGGGAACTTAAATTCCTGCTTCTGCGTCCGAAACAAGGATGCGTGATACAAAAGTGAATCTTCCTGGACGCGAGCAGCGGGTCGTGGATCACTCGAAGGCATCTCAAAAGAGCGTACCCCGTTGTGCATCAACTCCGGTGGCTCAACGCCAGGTTCTGCACCAATTTCGTGCTGAAGGTCAGGATCATTGCGCAAGCGTTCGAAGAAAGACACAGCCGCGTCATAGTCTGCATAATTCGGAACATCGCGAGTAGTACGAAATCGAAAGTTGGACGTGCCGGCTCGAAATATGGGCATTTGCTGACCCGGGAAGGTCGGATTGCTCTCTCCGCTCATCGCTTGGCGCTTGAGCTCGTCGTAAGACGGATCAGGAGTGAACTCAAAACCTTCCACGTAGTCACCCAATTCCGGAAAATCGTCAATGGTCCATAACTTGCGATCTACAACATCAGCAATGGTGAATCCGAATCCCCCGCTTGAGTCACCTGAGTTGGAAGCGGGAGCCCCGGAGGGGGAATCAACACTTCCGTCTTTGTCGGTGACTCGGTCACTTCTGTGGGGTTCTGCGACACCTTGCGGGATCGCTTCTTCTTCTTTCCCTTCTGGCCGCTTGCGTTCGCACCCGGCGCGGTGGATGCCGCCAATCGAAAATCCTCTGGTTCGGCGTCTTCGTCGTCTTCGACAATAACACGAGGAGCGGATTCAGTCCGAATGGGCTTAGGTCCGAACTCGAGCTTCTTGTCTCCGAGCGGTTGCGTGCGCATCGGATCGTAACTTGCAGGAACATCGTCGCAAATCGACTTGTCCCGCACAGAACGTTCAACGGACGCTCGCACGATAGCAGAGACAGTTTCGCGCTGCAGACGAGGTGCTTCTTGAAGAGTCAAGGTGCAAAGCGAACGCATAGAGGTTACGTCGCTTCTGTCGTCGTCGCAATGCGCGGTTAGCTTGCTGCCGAACGAACTCACGCTGTTGAAGTCACTCGAAGAATCAGTGGGAGCATCAACAGCATAAGGAGGATCAGTGACTGGCACTGGAACAGTAGTCTCTGACCACGGCTTGCGTCCCTTTGGTGGGCTCTCGGTCTCAACAGGTGCGGACGTAGAAGTCCATACCGCGAGATCTTGCAGCTCAACGGTGGGTTTCGGCGGGCTTTCAGTCTGCACAGGCTTGAACTGCTGCTTAACTGGATCCCAATTCGTCATGTCAATAACGCCTTGAGGATCAAGATGATCTGCAGCGTCCGGAGCAGCAGCCGCAGCAAAAGGAGGATCGAATTCACCAATCCTCTTGCGCAGCTTTTCTGCAAGCCCTGACGAAACGTTTCCGCTCCGCAAAGCGCAATGCACCGAATTGTGTACAGGAAGCTCGTCGAGCCATGCGATCTGACTATCAGGCTCACCGCCAAACCAGCTCTCCCGCTTCTCGACAATGAACGGTGGATGTGCTGCGACATCGGCGAGTTCTTCTTCCGCGTGTTCCCGTAAAACTTCACGATTGCTGCCCGTAAGGAGAATCCGCGCGGCCTCGGGCGTGATGCCTTTGTCCTTCGCGAAAAGAGAGATAATTTCCGTGCGGGTCAACTTCAAACTCGAATCATCAAGTTTTGCGAGGTTAGCGTCGGCAATCCCTGGAAGCGGGTTTGCCATAATCTTGGAAATCGCCGGTGCGTCCTTCGCGCAATCTTCAATATCACTCGACCGCGCATACTCAATGCTGTCAAGAACTTGCAATGCACAGAAATACACTGCTTGCCTTGTGTCGAGCGAGTACGGGCTGAGCTTGTTCTTGACGTGCTCACGCAAAAGGTCAACGTTCACCGTGAACTTGCCTGGGTCGAGAGGTTCACAATCCTCAAAACACTCAGGGGATTCCGTGGTGAGATCTGCCCAATTCCGTCGAATTCTCCGGGGTTCAGTTCTCATACGATTGCGGACTTCTTCGTCAAAGTTGGCGTCTCCTTCGCCGCCGTAGCGGCGGAAGTCATCAAGCACTTCAGTGATGATACGATCTTCACGCTCAGCTTCGGTCTCCTCGCGACCATAGTTAGCTTCACGCCAAGCCCTCCTGCCAAACTTGTACTTCTTTCCAGCGAACTCACCATACACGGCTTCCGCTTCTTCATCCGCACGACGCTCGCGTTCTTCGTCCGCACGTTGACGTTGCTCTTCTTCGTACTCGTACCGGCGTTCTTCCTGTTCGGTGCTGCTAAATGAAGTGCCAGAATTCCCGTTCGGAGACTCAGTAATGAGCTTCCGACGCTTGGAATCGACGTATTCGACAGCATCACGAATTCGACCACTCGGTAACAATGACGAAATTGGCCTCGTACGACTGCGTTCGATCAGACGAAGTCCGGTCAACTGTTCCAACATCTGGAAAATGGGAAACAGTGGAACGCAAAAGTTTGTCATGCGCCCAAGCTTGCCTGCAGCACGCTCGGGTCCGCTGTAAGAAGCGACGTGAATGGCAATCGGTGGACCACAAGTGCCGTTGACAACGACGCTTAGCATGACGCCACTGGTGCCAGGACCAATGCCGGTATGTGCTTGTGTCGAGACTCCATGTGACCGCAAAAGCGAGTCAAACGGTAGAAGTCCGTTGCTGATGCGCTCGGCGTTCAACTTGCTGTCCAGGATTGTCTGCTTGGTGAAATCAAACTGTCCTTTTGCTTTGCACAACGAAGGCAAGGAATTGCCTGTCGAAGAACAGTACGAAAATGCCAGAGCAGACCCCTGCATTGTGTCAGCAATCAGCTTACCCTTCTTGAGCTTCATATGGCCGTAAACAGTATTGAGGTGCTCTTCGTTGTAATGCAACTGTCGGCCTTCAAGCTGATAGTCAACTGGCAAGATTGCAACGATATCGCCGCCCGACGAATTGAAGGGAAAGACAGAACTGTCACATCCTCCTTTGAAGAACGGCTTCCGGCGCTTGTCGTTGAGCTTGATCCCGGTTCCATCGACAGTGGCGTACCGAGACAAATGAGGCGCGATCTGGACTCCCTTCACTTTCAGATTCACGAGGTCGTCGATGGAGTACCAACGCCCCCGATCTTGTGTCACGTCCAGGCCACGCGTTTCGGGACCACGGTCGACAATGGGCTGGTACCACAATTTGTGCCCGTCAGCGACATAGTCGACAAGATCATCGTCGGTGTGACCGGCGAAAATCAAAAGGGGTCCGTGAAGCGAAAGCCAACCTTGATCGATCATTTTGCCGGTTGCGTCCTCCTTCCCAATCACTCCTTGGTTCAACGGAACGTTGCCAAGGTCATGGAGTGGAGTCAACCGCGATCCTTCGCACGGGCTCTCCGTCTGGATTGCTTCTTCGTGCGGAAGGTTCAGCGAACCAGGCACCATGAGAACATCACCTCGCCGTCCTTGGATCATCAAGTCAAGAATCTTCTTGTCGACCCTGGCTTGGGGGTTCGTATCAAGTGGCTGTAGCGAACGATCGCCGTTAATCTCAGCAGCCATGTAATAACGTCCGTCAATCAGTATAGGCTGAATAGCGTTCGCCAAATGGGCCGCGAGTTGGGCGTCGTGCTTGTGAACCCCGTTCTGATCGAAGTTCGGTCCTCGAGCGCGAATATCTTTCCTCGCGACCTCGAGAAGCCTTATTGTCTGGACCGGGTGGATGCAGCGTCCCCAACCGTTGGACACTACAGGCACAATGAATCCATTATACCGCGCGCGTACGACCGGGAAACCTGCGACCAAATCAACCAACCAATCGATCAGAAGAAGTAGGAGGAACATAACGCCGAAGACGGCGCTGTGTGTAATCCCGGAGACACTTGCGGAGAACACTGCGATCGAACTGTCTTTGATAAAACCAGCACAATTTGCACACCCAAGCAACAGTTTCTCTTCCGAGTGTACCGCGCTTTGTTTGATCCAGGTAATGACCAAATACGAACCATCCTCTGAAATGGGTGAGGACGACACGGCATTGATCACTGTGTCAGCAAAGCGTGCGATGAAGTGCAAAATAGCAAATACGGCGATCCAACGCCGATGAAAAGACAGTTTCGCGAGTAGTTCTCCGACCACGACGGCAAAGACACCCGCAATCAGGGCCCACCAATCGTATACAAGCCAAAGCCCCATCAACGCGAAGTCGCGGACGAGGTGTTTGGAACGATACGCAATTCGGAACCAACAGTGCATGGCGTAAGCCACTCCGAACGAAATCAAGAACGTGCTGAGCTCGATAATGATAAACTGGACGAAAGTCAAATTTTCACCATCATCAGGAAGCCCGTATGCCGCACTTATCAGCGGATACTTCGTGTTTCCAATCGCGTCGTAATAGTCGGTACTGGAAGCAAGCTGGGTGCAGCCAACACAATTGTCAGATCGAACTGTGTGTCGCTGCGCAACTTGACTCGCCTGGTTGAGTGAAAGAAAAGGCCACTCACGAGGAGTGACGTTCCAGTAATCGACGTAGCCGATGTTCACGATTGCATCACGAAACCACCAGCCGAAGCTGGCAGTGTGATTGCTCGAAATGTTTGCGATGCTGCTGTTGCTCCACATAGCTGTGAGGGGATGAATCAACGAGTGACAAACAATAAGGTTTGCAGTCTTTCCTGCTGTCAGAAA
>NYTH01000036.1 GCA_002683405.1 Salinisphaeraceae bacterium
CCCGCCGCGGTTGGTAACGATGGCCGAGGCCCGTTTCATGACCGGCTCCCAGTCCGGATCGGTCATGTCGGTGACCAGCACGTCGCCGGGCTGGACGCGGTTCATTTCCTTGATGCTCGAAACGTTGCGCACTACGCCGGAGCCGATGCGCTGGCCAATGGAGCGGCCTTCCGCCAGCACCGTTCGGGCGTCGCTGCCGCCCGCGGCGGTAATCTGATAGCGCTCGAGCGTGCCGGCCTGCGACTGGCTCTGCACGGTTTCGGGACGCGCCTGCAGGATGTACAGCTCGCCGGTCTCGCCGTCCTTGCCCCACTCGATGTCCATGGGGCGGCCGTAGTGCTTTTCGATGATGAGCGCCTGGCGGGCCAGGGCTTCGGCATCGGCGTCGTTGATGGAGAAGTTCAGGCGGTCTGCCTCGTCGACATCAACGAATTCGGTGGTCTTGCCGTGGGCGCGGTCCGCCGTGTAGACCATCTTGATGGCCTTGCCGCCGTTGATCCGGCGCAGAATGGCCGGCCGGCCGGCTTCCACGTTGGGCTTGTACACGTAGAACTCGTCCGGATTCACCGCGCCCTGCACCACGGCTTCACCCAGGCCGTAGGAGCTGGTGATGAACACCACCTGGTCAAAGCCGGATTCGGTGTCAATGGTGAACATGACGCCAGAGGCGCCGGTGTCGGAGCGCACCATGCGCTGTACACCCGCCGACAGCGCCACCTGGCTGTGTTCAAAGCCCTTGTGTACGCGGTAGGAGATGGCCCGGTCATTGAACAGGGAGGCGAAGACGTCCTTGATGGCCAGCATCACGTTGTCCAGGCCGCGCACGTTCAGGAAAGTTTCCTGCTGGCCGGCAAAGGAGGCGTCCGGCAGGTCCTCGGCCGTGGCTGATGAGCGGACCGCCACCGAGATATCGCCGCCGGTTTCGCCCACGAGCTGCTCGTAGGCGCCGCGAATCTGCTCTTCGAGGCCGGGCGGGAAGGGGTGATCAATAACCCATTCGCGAATCTGGTGGCCGGTGGCGGCCAGGGCGTCCACATCGTCCACGTCCAGCGCATCGAGCGCCTCGTTGATGCGGGCGTCAAGCCCGTCGTGTGCCAGGAATTCGCGGTAGGCGGCGGCCGTGGTTGCGAAACCGTTCGGTACATTGACGCCCGCCTCGTGCAGATGACTTATCATCTCGCCCAGCGAGGCGTTCTTGCCGCCCACGTGCTCAACGTCGTTCATGCCCAGTTCGGAAAACCACGCGACGTGGCTGGCTTGTGCGGTTGCAGCTTCCAAGTCGAAAATCCTCAAGTCCTGATAAATGCCCTGATCCACATGGGGCGGGCGCATTCTACATGCGATGGTTATGAAAAATCCGTACCACCTCGGGCCGGTCGGCCCTTCATCGTGGCGGTGGCGCGGCCGATAGCCAAGCGGTACATCACGCAGGGAGACCGAGTTGACCGACAGCGCACCAGCCGAATCTGCCCCGAAACGCTCCGTATTCTACCTTTCGGACCGTACGGGGATCACCTCGGAAACGCTGGGGGCGACGCTGCTCACCCAGTTCGACGAGGACAGCTTCAAGCAGTCTACGCTGCCGTTCGTCAATACGGTGGAAAAGGCCCGATCTGCGGTCGAATACATCAACCATACGGCGCGCCAGAGCGGTCTGAAGCCCATCGTCTTCAGCACCACCATCGACGAAGACATCCGCAAGATACTGCGCGATGCCGAAGCGTTGTTCATGGATCTGTTCGATCGCTTCGTGCCGGCCATGGAGGACGAACTGGCGGTCAAGGCGACCAACCGGGTCGGCCGTGCGCACGGCATCCCCGATCAGCAGGTCTACGACACGCGTATCGACGCCATGAACTTCGCGCTGAAGTTCGACGACGGGATGAGCTATGACGGCTACGAAAAGGCCCAGGTCATCCTCATCGCACCATCCCGGTGCGGCAAGACGCCCGCCTGCGTCTACATGGCCATGCAGCACGGTATTTTTGCAGCCAACTATCCGCTGACCGAGGAAGACCTGGAATCCACGCAGTTGCCCAAACAGTTGCGGCCGTTCAAGGAGAAGCTCTACGGCCTGTCCATTGACCCCGAGCGCCTGCACAACATTCGCAGCGAGCGGCGGCGGGGCAGCAGCTACGCCGCGCTGCCGCAGGTCACCTTCGAGCTGCGGGCCGCCGAATCGCTGTACAAGCGACACAAGATTCCCTTTACGACCACCACCAACATGTCCATCGAGGAAATCGCCACGATGATCATGCAGGAGAAGGGCATGCGGCGGCGCTCGTTCTGACAACTCCGCAGCGGCCGATAACCTTCCTGCGCCGGCACAGGCCTGACCGGCGCGGATTCCGGCCCGCGCTTTCGGCATGCCGGCGTCTTTGAGTTTTGACCGCGTGGCGCGGTCCCGTATATTGGTTCGAATGGCGCTGAAAACACGCACACGCAAGATTCATCTGGCCGAGCCCCGTAGCTTCTCGGGGCTCATGGCGGTCTATGAAAGCAACTTCCGTCGGCTGCTCAGGCTGGTGCCCGAGGCTGATCTGCCGTTCGACCAGGCCGACTCCAGAGGCAAGCATGGCGCGCTGCTGCGGCTGCAGGTGCTCGAACGCTGCCGCTTCACCACCACCGTGCGGCTGGCGCACTTTGCCAGCGACGCGGAAGGCGCCGCGCCCGATCCCGACCTGCGTCTGCGGCTGTATCGCGATGCGCAGCTGGTCGAGGCGATTCGCGTGGATGCCTACGCGCAATACGCCGCGCTGGCCGACATCCAGATCGAAACGGGGGATGCGCTGGAGCAGCAGTGGCCGCGCAACATCCTGCTGAACAAGTGGCTGGCCTTCTGCATCGAGCAGGGCTTCAACTTCGCCGGCGCCGGCCGCCCGCGTCGCGCCGACTGAGCGGCATCACTCCTTGCGGGTCATCTTGTCCAGATAGCCCATGCCGAAGGCCGACAGCACGAACGTGATGTGAATGATCACGTACCACTTCAGGTGGACTTCCTCGACATTCGGCGTGTTCATGAAGATCTTCAGCAGGTGAATCGAGGAGATCGCCACGATCGACGAGGCCACCTTGTTCTTCAGGCTGGTGTAATCCATCTTGCCCAGCCAGCCCAGCTTCTCGGTGCTGTCGTCCAGATCAAGCCGGGAGACGAAACTCTCGTAGCTCGACAGCATGACCATCACGATCAGGCCGCCCACCAGCGCCATGTCGATCAGCGACAAGACCACGAGAATCAGATCGGCTTCCTTGATGCTGAAAATCACCGGCAGCACGTGGAAGACCTCCTGGAAAAACTTGATGCCCAGCGCGAGCAGCGCAAGGCTCAGCCCCAGATAGATCGGGGCCAGCAGCCATCGGGCCGAGTACATGAAACGTTCGAACAGTCTTTCGAGCATGGGTCCTGGCGTGTGGTGTGAGAGTGAAGGCCCGGCGCCGGGCCGATTGGTGGGCGCTGATTATCGGTATGAATTCGCCAGTTGCAAGCGGGGCAGCCTGGGTCAGACGTGCTCTGCACGCCTGGCCGTGTCGCTTCGACCCGAATGGTAATGACCGCCCCCGGTTTTATTCGTGAAAATGCTTATGTCCGTTGTCCTGAAACGCATCTACGAACCCGCGGCCAGGGCCGATGGGTATCGTGTTCTGGTTGATCGTTTATGGCCCCGAGGGTTGCGAAAGGCTGACGCTGCGCTGGACGAATGGTGCAAGGAAGTAGCGCCCTCCACTGACCTGCGGCGCTGGTTCGGCCACGACCCGCAGCGCTGGGCGGCTTTCCGGAGTGCCTATCGGGATGAGCTGGCCTGCTGCGACCAGGCAGTGCTGGCGCGCCTGCGAAATCAGGCCGAGATGACGGGCTTGACGCTCCTGTTCGCCGCCAGGGATACCGAACATTGCCATGCGCTCGTGCTGCAGGCTGTCCTGGGTGGGGATTACAGCGAGGCTGGAAGCGGCCGCTCGGTGAGTGACCCCGCCAATGGGTGAAACGATGCGGGAAAACCTGGAATAAGCCGACCTCGATCCGGCTTTGCCAACGGCATCCGACGTTGAATAAGCGGGCTGGGAAAAGAATGCGGCTGAGTTGGAATTAACCCGGCAAGGGGATTCCGGCCTCGTCCTCTGGTGGAGGTCTAGGCAGCTGCCGCGAAGGCAGAGGCAAGTCAAGGGGCTACGGTCTCACTATTCGCTCAGGACTGAAAATGCCCTCGGCGAGGAGGACTCAGTGCTCCGCTCGGCGCTACGCTTCGGCGTTTAACGATTCCTTGCGAGGGAATTTCCGGCTTGAACGACAGAGCGTGCCACCGACTCATGTACAGGCGGTGTCGGAGCGGCCTGCGTCTTGCCGGTGGCGACGTGGAAGTTTTACAGATTTACCGTGAGCGTATGGCGTCAATAGCCGCCCACGGTGTACGGGAAATGGTGGGGCGACGGGAGTCGAACCCGCCGCCCGAAGGCGCTTTATAGGGTTTGAAGTCGTCCGGTGCGCAAAGCCGGTACAACTATGGCTACAACAAAAGCGCGATCTCACCCACATTGCTGCTCGGGCTGGTAGAGGTATTTCTGGAAGCCAACGAAGGTTTCGCGAATGGCTGAAGGCGGTCCAATTTGCCGGGTGGCGTCGCTGATCGTGGCGTACTTGAGTTCGATCAGACCGCGCATCTTGCTGGGGGCGAGTTCGGCCACACCGTCCTGTACATAGCGGTCCAGGATGAAGTTGATGAATTCCTGCTGCCTGGGGTTGGTGTAGGCGCTGGTGATGCCTGTGCGGGCGGTCTGAGCTCTCTCACCCCGGGTTCGGGTTTCGGCGCAGTAGGCGATATAGGCCAGCACGTCGTACACGTCGCTGTCCCTGGCGTCGATAAGGTCTTTCATCGCGTCCAGCCGTTCGGAGTCGTAGCCTTCTTCGGCCAGATCAGTGAGGAGCTTTTCGCGAGTGCCGGGATCGGCCCATATGCCGCGGAGTTGATCTTCGTCGCCGAAGAACCTGGGCAAGTCGGCGAACAGGCGCTCGACGAACTCCCTGGCCGTGATCGGCGTGCCGTCGGGGCTCCAGTACAGGGCGCTGGCGATGTGCTTGATCTGCCGGGTCTTGCCGTCGGACAGGGTGATGAGCAGCTTCTTCTCGCAGGTGCAGGGCCGCTGGCCGCAGTCGGGGCAGGGTTCGGGTTCGGGCTTTTCGCAGATACAAGGATCACTCCGGCAACGTCTGCAACTATCGCCATCACGGATGCAACAGCACGGCTGACGGCCACAATCACTGCATATTTGCGGGTCCAACGGCTCCAGCGGTTCGCCATCCCAGTCCGGATCAGAGAAGTTGTAGTGCGCTTTGACGAAATCGTAGATCGTGAAGTAGTCCTTGCCGTCGTACATGCGCGTGCCACGGCCAATGATCTGCTTGAACTCGATCATGTTGTTGCAGGGCCGCATCAGCACGATATTGCGAACATTGCGCGCATCCACTCCGGTGGAGAGCTTGCGTGAAGTCGTGAGGATGGTCGGGATGGTCTTTTCGTTGTCCTGAAATATCTTCAGGTCGTTTTCACCGGCCGCGCCGTCATTGGCAGTCACGCGCACGCAGTAGCTGGAATTGCGGGTCCAGCCTTTTTCCACCGCGTACTGGTTGATGAAGTCGCGCACCATGCCGGCGTGTTCCTGGGTGGCGCAGAACACGATGGTTTTCTCGCGTGGGCTGAACAGATCCATCCAGTAGCGCACCCGCATCTTTTCCCGCTCGGGAATGGTGATGATGCGGTTGAAGTCGCCTTCGGTGTAGACCTTGCCTTGTTCCGGCTCACCCCTGACCACCACGCCATCGCCGGGGGTGTAGATGTACTCATCCATGGTGCCGATGATGGGCAGCACCTTGAACGGGGTGAGAAAGCCATCGTTGATGCCGTCTTTCAGCGCGTAGCTGTAGACCGGCTCGCCGAAGTAGGCGTAGGTGTCGGCATTGACCGAGCGCTTGGGTGTGGCGGTCAGGCCCAGTTGCACCGCAGGGGCGAAGTGGTCGAGGATCTCGCGCCAGGAACTTTCATCGTTCGCGCCGCCCCGGTGGCATTCGTCGATGACGATGAAATCGAAGAAATCCTCGGGGTAGTCGCCGAAGTACGGCGTGGGCTCGCCGTTCTCATCCTCACCGCCGCTCATGAAGGTCTGGAAGATGGTGAAGAACACGCTGGCGTTTTTTGGCACCGTGCCCGTCTTTCTGATTTCGCCCGGATCGATGCGGGCAAGGGCATCCTCGCCAAATGGGGCGAAATCATTGAAGGCCTGATTGGCCAGCACATTGCGATCTGCCAGGAAAAGGATGCGCGGGCGTTTGGCGGCCTTGTCCGGGGCGTGCCGGGCCTGCAGGCTCCATTTGCTCTGGAACAATTTCCAGGCGATCTGGAAGGCGATACAGGTCTTGCCGGTGCCCGTGGCCAGGGTGAGCAGAACGCGCTGCTCGCCCCGCGCGATGGCGTCCAGCGCATTGTTGATCGCGTTTTCCTGATAGTAGCGGGGCGACCAGTCACCCTTGGCTTCAAACGGAATCTGCGCGAAGCGTTGCCGCCAGACCTCCGCAAAGGCCGGCTCCGGTGGCTTGTCGTCCGGCTGCTGGCTGGGGTCGAAGCTCAGGCGCCAGAGTTCATCCGGAGACAGAAACCGCTCCACCAGCGATTCCTCGCCCGTGAGCAGGTCCATCTGGTAAATCTCGTGCCCATTGGTGGCATAGCCGATGCGGCACTGCAGGCGCTGGGCGTAATCCTTGGCCTGTCGCACGCCCTCGGTGTAGCTCAGGCTTTCTTTCTTGGCTTCTACCGCAGCCAGCTTGCGGCCTCGGTATCTCAGAACGTAGTCGCTACTAAGAGGCGTGGCCCGTTTGCCGCCGCCGATGATGCGCCCCGGTGCAATCACCTCGCGGCGAATCTGGCTGGTCTCCACAACGCCCCAACCGGCCTCAATCAGTTTCGGGTCGATCAGCTCGGCGCGGGTATCGGCTTCATTACGCATGATGCTCAGCCCTGCGTTGCCGTTTGCGCCGGTGCCAGCATGGTCATCACCAGACGGATAATTGTTTCTTTTTGTTTCGGGTCAGACTCGGCAATCAGCAAGGTCAGCGCGGCCAGTCCCGTATCGTTGATGATCGGTTCGCGGCGTGCGTTCAACAAGCGGCCGTTGCGGTGCAAGAAATCAACAAACAGGAAAGCCCCGCTGCGTTTGTTGCCGTCGCTGAACGGGTGGTTCTTGACCACGAAGTAGAGCAGATGCGCGGCTTTGCTCTCAATTGTGGGGTAAGCGGGTTCGCCGAAGACGGTTTGATTCAGATTGCCCAGTAGGGCGACCAGCCCATCGCCGCGTGGCTGGGCGAACAAGGCGGTGGCCTCGCCACGCTCGACAAGCTGGGTTTTGAGCTGGTTCAGGCTGGCCATCGCGTCGGATTCGGTCGGCAATGTGCCTCCCGGCTGGCCCTTGGGCTCCTCCAGCAGGCCTTCATCGTATTGCTGCAACCACAGAAAGGTCTGGGTGTAGCGGCTGACAATCTCCACCAGGCCGCTGCCGGCCTCGGCGGTGAGTTCCGGCGACTGCGCGGTTTTCTCCAGCAGGGTGAGCGCCTGCCGCAAGGCCGCAGCATTCTGCTCGAAGCGTTGCTGGTTCAGGGCATAACCCTGGATCAGATAGTCTTTCAGGCGCTGGGTTGCCCAGATGCGGAATTGCACGCCCTGTTTGCTGTTGACTCGGTAGCCAACGGAAATAATTGCATCAAGGTCATAGTGGTTGAGTTCCCGTTTAACCTGCCGTTTGCCTTCGGTTTGAACTACTAAGAATTTCTTAGTAGTTGCCCGTTCATCCAGTTCCTGTTCGCGGTAGATGTTCTGCAAGTGCATCAGCACGTTTTCAGTTGTGGTCGCAAATAACTCCCCCATTTGGCGCTGTGTCAGCCAGACGGTGTCCTTCTCAAAGCGGACTTTGACTTCCGTTTTGCCATCGCTCGCTTGATAAATTTCTATGGGTTGGGTCATCAGGCGGCCTCGGTATGGCCTTGGGTGAGTTCGCCGGAGAAGGCTTTTTGGAGGAGGGATCGTTTGAGCTCTTCGAGGGCGAATAGCTTCATTTCATACACGCCCATCAGATGCTCGATCTGCTCTGATAGATCCGCAAGCAGTCCTGCGAACATTGATTGTTGATCAATCGGCGGGATCAGGTGATAAAACTCCCGCTGTTTTGTAATTGGGACTTGATTCCGAGTTGATTGCCTCATCACCAGCTTGTATTGGGATGCGAACTCACCAGTTTTCATGTATTGACATAAGTACTCGGGCATTACGAAGCGCGGATCACATCGGTAATACGTGAGTGAGGTCCCGAGAATTACTTTGCTTTCTTCAGTGCGCAAAATTGCGACTGGGCCAACGGTGGCATTGTGCGCAAAAATTACGTCATTGTTCTGCGCGATACCCTTCCTTAACCTTCCTGCGCGCTCGCTTGACAAGAATTTCGCTCTATTGAAGTCGATCTTTCCATCGACAAGGCAGTTTGCCGAGATGTACGGGATGCCCTGATCAATGAATTCGGTCTTCCTTGGGTAATCCGAACCATGGTTACCATCCAGATGGCTTGTGATCCATCCTCTCTCCAGCAGTTCTGCAAGTGTCGCTCGTTCCCACCCCTCCCCACGCTGGCTAAACACCTGCTGCAAAGTGCTTTCAAACAGCTCGCGGGCGTTTTTGAGGTTTTGTTCGGTCAGGGCGCGGGCTTGGTTTATGTCGGCAAAAGCCTGATTGAGGAGGGCGACGATGCGTTTTTGTTCATCGAGTGGTGGTACGGGAATCGCAAATTTCGCTAAGTCTTTTGCGCACAAATTTGGTTGAGCAGCGCCACCGGCGAACTTATTAATCATCCGCTGACAGTGCTGACTTTGCAGATATAGGCTGAAATACCCTTTATCTACTTCAGCGGAGGTGCGAACGATTACTAAAGAAGATGCGATCGCGCCTTCACTGAGATTATTAACAATTGCATATTTTCCTAACGACCCTCGTAGGCAAAACAGAAAATCGCCCGTTTGAAACTTTCCCCGGCTTAGCAGGTTGTAATTTTCCCTGGTAATGAAATTGAGATCACCACATTGGATTTCGCCGTTCTCGAGATGGCCTGCATTTACAAACGGGATTCCCGTTTCTACAAACTTTGACCTTGACGGATAGTTCTGGCCACGATCACCATTCTCAAAAGAACACACTTCTCCAAGAGCGCGTACAGACCACACCATCAAACCAACTCCCGAATCTTCGCCAGTATCGACTCACTTTCCTTATCCAGCGCAATGATCTCGGCAATGATGTCCTTGGGCTCACGCAGCGGCGCTTCTTCCTTCGCATTCGGGTTCTTCACCGACAAATCCCAGGTGGCCTTGTCCAGATCAGCCACGTTCAGCGACCAGGATTTCTCCGAATCGGCAAAGTCTTGCTGCAGCCGCACGAACTCCTTCAGATCGTCATCATTCAGCGGATTGGTCTTGCCCAGGCTGCGGCCCGGATCAAGCTGATAGAACCAGACCTTCTGCGTCGGCTCGCCCTTGACGAAGAACAGCACCACGGTTTTCACCCCGGCGCCGAGGAAGGTCTTGGCCGGGCAGTCCAGCACGCTGTGCAGATTGTGGTTTTCCAGCAATTCCTTGCGCAGGGCGACGGCGGCGTTGTCGGTATTGCTGAGGAAGGTGTTCTTGATGACCACGGCGGCGCGGCCACCGGGTTTGAGCATTTTCATGAAGTGCTGCAGGAACAGGAATGCGGTTTCGCCGGTCTTGATAGGGAAGTTCTGCTGCACTTCCTTGCGTTCCTTGCCGCCAAAGGGCGGGTTGGCCAGGATGATGTCGTGCTGCTGGCTGGGCTGAATGTCCTGCAGGTTCTCCGCCAGCGTGTTGGTGTGGATCACGTTGGGTGCTTCGATGCCATGCAGAATCATGTTCATGATGGCGATGACGTAGGCCAGCGATTTCTTTTCCTTGGCGTGGAAGGTGGCTTCCTGCAGGGTTTTGAGGTCTTGCGTGGAGAGCTGTTTTTTTTCGCCGCGGCCCTCGCGGCCCGGATGGCGAAGATAGTCGAAGGCCTCGCACAGGAAGCCCGCCGAGCCGGCTGCCCCATCGTAAATGGTTTCGCCGATTTGCGGCTGCAACACGTTAATCATGGCGCGGATCAGCGGGCGCGGGGTGTAGTACTCGCCGCCGTTGCGCCCGGCGTTGCCCATGTTCTTGATCTTGGTTTCGTACAGGTGGCTGAGTTCGTGCTTTTCCTCCTGCGAGCGGAAGCGCAGTTCGTCCACCTTCTCCAGCGCATCGCGCAGGGAATAGCCACTCTGTAGCTTGTTCTTGATCTCGCCGAAGATCTCGCCGATCTTGTATTCGATGGTGTCGGGGCCGGTGGCGGACTGCTTGAAGCTTTTCAGGTAGGGGAACAGCTCGCTGTCCACGTAGTCGATCAGGTCGGAGCCGGTGAGTGCGTTGTTGTGATCGAACTCACCGTTTGCATCCTTGGGCGCGGCCCAGCGGCTCCAGCGGTGTTCGGCGTCAATAATGGGCTGGTAGTCCTCGCCCATGAGTTCGGCTTCCAGCGCCCGCTCCGCCTCAAAATCATCCAGATATTTGAGGAACAGCATCCAGCTTGTCTGCTCGGTGTAGTCCAGCTCGCTGGAGCAGCCGGCGTCCTTGTGCAGGATGTCGTCGATATTCTTGAAGGCTTGTTCAAACATGGGGCGGGTTCAGGGCTGGTTGTTGTGGTAATCGGCTGGCAGGACTTGAAAACGCCTCCGGCGACCGCTTTGCACCCTAATGTACCAGCGCATACGAGGGTTTTCCGCATGGACCGTTTCACCGCAATCAGGGAGCGATTCTATGGCTGGTCAATTCTCAGCTCGACTTTGGTTGCATCGGATCGGGCAGAGATTCGGTGGCACAACCATGGGTACCACTGAAAAAGCTGGAATCAGCTGAGCGCCTTCATTTTTCCCAGTCAAAAAAAAGCCCCGTATTCTTTGAAATACGAGGCTTTTCAAGTGCTTCCGAGGTGATCTTCGGAAGTAGTGTTGGTGGAGGCGGCGGGAGTCGAAATGGAGAGCTATATATCTGTATTTGCGCATATAATATGGAATTGATTCCGAGCAGTACTGCTTAAAGTACTGCTAAAATCCAAAGTCACTGCTCGAATTCACCTCCCCGGTGCGTCCGCTAATCCTAGGTGTTCTGTCGGTGCTTTCAATCCTCTCAAGGTCGCGGATTGACCCGTCGGTAACGCTAATGTTGCCGCTGAACATTAGCAGCGGGAGTCGCGAGTGAGGGCTACGCAAATAAATTCAGCACGTGTGCTGCACCGAGATGTCTTTCCGGGTGGGGGGCCTTACCTTGAATTCTACAGCTTTCACGAGCCGATTTTCTTTCCTTACGGGGCTCACGCGCGGAGGCCTCAACGCGGTTCAGAATTTGGCCTGTTTTTCGAGTTCGGGGATGACTTGCTCGGCAGCATATGCGGCGCCACCGGCCTGTATTCCCCTTTCGGTCCTCACGAAGAGACTTACTACGTCCCCACCCTGAAGAATTTCAGGAATCGAGCCAGGGCCGAAGGAATCTCAGTTCAGAGGATTGGTGACGATAAGGTATTTCACCGGTACTACGGTTTGCTGTGCGAGTTGCAGCAACCGATTGAGCGATGGCGGGCTACTCTGGCGCATGTCCATGGAAACTCGCTGCGACGGTACTTCAAAGGGGCCTATGAGGAGTACCCGGGTACTGCAAGCTTGCGCTATGACTTGTTGGCCACCATGGATTTTTTTCTTGAGGCTATTGAAGAGGCGAATCGGCAGGGCAAAACCATCAGCGTGATCGGCTTTTGAAGCCAGGCAATTGCAGGAGGCAATGGGGTATGTGTACAAAACCCTCTTCCTGCTCGCCGGCGCAGTGCGCCCCGGCCGCCATATCTACCGCTGCCAGTGCCGCAGGTGCAATCATGGACAACGAGAGCAATCGGGAGTTTGGTAAACCCATCGTCCATTTTCGATTCGGCTGGCCGGTTGGTATGAGGCTACGCATGAAGCCGGCGGAGTGTCTGCTCGCGGACTACGCCCATCTGGGTGGCTGCGCCGTGCTGGTAACGGGGCTGGCCGCACGTTTCAAACATGGCGGTCCCTGCAAGCAATTCGTGTATCTGTTGCAAGGCCGTGACGAGAGATTTTCTACTGAACGCGTGCGGTATCAGGATATTGAACTCGATCCGAATCTGGACGAGGAATCGCAGGCCATCAACAGGGCCGTTTTTGAGGCGCTGCCGGACTGGTGGCTCGCGCACGCGCGAAAACGCCGTGGAGGAGAACAGGCAAGATGAGCGCTCCGTCCGATGCCACAGGTTTGTGACTGGCTAATATGAAGGGGCATACAAAGAAAGCCCGGTGCACGCAGACAGGTTGGTACTGACACTGCGGCTATGCAATTCACCCCTACATTTAGTCGTGATGAAGTGGGTGCGGGCCGGTGAAGAGCATACGGCCACGCTTTGTATGCCGCAATCGGGAGTTTGGCACTCGATCTTGCCGTTGGACCGAGCGCAGCCTGTCAGGAGCTGAGAGACTTGAGATGAGCAAAGAAGAATTCAAGAAAGCGATTCGCGCGGCTAATACCGATCAGGAGATTCACGACGCGATCATGCTGCTGGAACCGCCGCCACCCGGAACGTTCGATCAGCATGGCGATCCGATTGCGTGGTGGGACGAAGGTCGGTCAAATGATTGCGGCGCTGATGGAAAGCCAGAATAAGACCGTAGGTTAGGCGTGGCGTGTTTGTCGCTGAACCGACGCGTTGGTTTTTCAAGGTGTATCGGCGTTTACCTGTCAGGCGACCTATTGCGACGCATCCAGTAGAAAATTTCGTCGCCGTTATCGTTTGATGCGGCGTGGCTGGAGCGTTACGTTCCCATTAAATATCCGACTTCCTACTCTCGCACTTGTAGGCAATTCAAATAACGGCTGTTCTAAAGAACCACTGTGACCGTAGAACTCAGTCGCACCTTTCCAGTGCTCGGGATAGTCCAGATAGGTGGCCATGACGCGGTGGTAGTGGTTGGGTAGCGCCGACAGGGTTTCGACGAACTCGACCAGGGCGTTGAGGTCGGCCTGCAACTGCCATTCCGCCTCATCGATTATGGTCCGGAAACCCTTCTCGCAGCTCAGCTCGAAGATTTCCAGGAGTTCCGCGTCCATCGGCTTTAGCAGTCTTGCCGGAATCTCCTTGGGCGATACGGGACATTGCAGTACATTTGTAGCCATCCTGCGAAGGACTCCGATGGCCACCACCTAGCCCGCGACCGGACCTTCCGAATTGATCCCGTCGTTAAGGAGGCGCTACGAACCGCTGCCGCCCGCCAACACCGCTCCATTGCCAATATGGTGGAGGTGCTGATTCGGGATTATTGCGGGCGCAATGGCATCACGATCGCGGAGCAGGGCGACCTGCTCAGCGGAAAAAACAAAGACTGAACCGGGACGACCGGCGTGACGGGGCTGCGATGAAACTGATCGACAACATCAATGAGCTTCTCGGGGACGATCTGCGTCGCAGCATCACGCCCGGCGCAAAGCTCAAGATCGCGGCGTCCTGTTTCTCCATCTACGCCTTCGCGGAGCTGAAGGAGCAGTTTGAATCCGTCGAATCCCTGGAATTCATTTTCACCTCACCGACTTTTGTCCCCGACGAGGCGATCAAGGACAGCGGCCGCAAGGTCCGCCGCGAGTTCCATATTCCGAAAGCCGAGCGGGAGCGGAGCTTCTACGGCAGCGAGTTCGAGATACAGCTGAAGAACAAGCTGACGCAACGGGCCATCGCCAGGGAGTGTGCTGACTGGATGCGGCGCAAGGCCGTTTTCCGCTCCAATCGCAGCAAAGCGCCGATGCAGCAGTTTGCTTGCGTCGATACGGGGCAATCAAAAGCCGTCTACCAGCCCCTTCATGGCTTCACCGCCGTCGATCTGGGCTATCAGCAGGGCGACGCGGTCTCGAATTTCGTCAACCGGTTTGACGATCCGGCCTATACAGCCAATTTTCTGCAATTGTTCGACCAGATCTGGAACGATCCCGAAAAGATCGAGGATGTATCCGAGCGGCTTTGCGACCACATCGCCTCCGTGTATCAGGAAAATTCACCCGAGCGCATCTACTTCCTGATGCTCTACAACATCTTCAACGAATTTCTGGAAGACATCAGCGAGGACGTCCTGCCCAATGACCGCACCGGCTATCAGGACAGCCTGATCTGGAACAAGCTCTATAGCTTCCAGCGGGACGGGGCTACGGGGATCATCAACAAGCTGGAAACCTACAATGGCTGCATTCTGGCCGACAGTGTGGGCCTCGGTAAAACGTTCACGGCGCTGGCTGTCATCAAGTACTACGAGCTGCGCAATCGTTCCGTGCTGGTGCTCTGCCCCAAGAAGCTGGCGGACAACTGGCTGAACTACAACCGGAACCTCACCACCAATCCGTTGGCGAAGGATCGCTTCAACTACGAGGTGCTCTGCCACACCGACCTTCAGCGTACCAGCGGCGAGTCCTTCGGCACCCGCCTGGATCGGGTGAACTGGGGCAATTACGACCTGGTGGTGATCGACGAATCACATAACTTCCGCAACAACGACGTCTTCAAGGACCGGGAAACCCGCTACCAGAAGTTGATGAACAAGGTGATTCGCGAGGGGGTTAAGACGAAGGTCCTGATGCTCTCCGCAACGCCGGTCAACAACCGGTTCACTGATCTGCGCAATCAGCTCGCGTTGGCCTATGAAGGCGAATCCGATGCACTCAGCGCCAAGCTGAGGACGGAGACCGACATCGAGGAAATCTTCCGCCGCGCCCAGACCGCCTTCAACGCCTGGTCCCGTTTGCCGCCGGATGAGCGTACGTCGGACGCCATTCTGGACGCGCTGGACTTTGACTTCTTCGAGTTGCTGGACAGCGTCACCATCGCCCGCTCCAGAAAGCACATCGAGCAGTTCTACGACACCACGGAAATCGGCACCTTCCCGGAGCGGCGCAAACCGCTGGCCTTCCACCCGCCATTGACCCAGCGCAGCGACGTGATCGGGTTCAACGACATCTACGCTCAGCTCTCCACGGTCAAGCTCGCGGTCTATGCCCCGGTGAATTACATCCTGCCCAGTCGGCTGCCCAAGTACGAGGCGCTCTACGATACCGAAGTCTCCAGCGGCGGGGGGCGACTGAAGCAGGCCGACCGGGAGCGCAGTCTTCAGGCGCTGATGACGACTAATCTGCTCAAGCGCCTGGAAAGCTCGGTAGAAGCCTTCCGCATCACCCTGCAAAAGCTCCAGGACAACCACACCCGCACCTTGGAGAAAATCGCCACCTACAGGAAAACCGGCCGCGACCCCGGGTTCGCGGATGTCACAGCTGGCTTTGAGGACGCGGAACCGGAGGAGGAAGAGTTCCTGGCCGCAGACGATGAATCCATCGGCGGCAAGGTACGCATAAGCCTAGCCGACATGGATCTGCCGTCCTGGGAACGGGACCTTGAGGCGGATTTGAACATCATCGCGGCATTGCTGGCCGAGATGGAAAAAGTCACCCCTGAGGACGACACCAAGCTGCAACACATCAAGGCGCACATCAACGACAAGATCGCCGCGCCCATCAACGCTGGCAACAAAAAGGTCATCGTCTTCACCGCCTTCGCGGATACCGCGCATTACCTGTACCGCAATCTGGTGCCCGGCGTTCTCGAAGCGCACGGCCTCCATAGCGCCATGGTCACCGGCTCCGATGCGCCCAAATCAACGCTGGGAAAGGGTTACGACTTTCAATCCTTGCTGACACTGTTCGCGCCGAAGGCCAAGGACAAACACCACGTGCTGCCGGACGAGCCCAACGACATCGACCTGCTGATCGCCACCGACTGCATTTCCGAAGGGCAGAACCTTCAGGACTGCGACTACCTGATCAACTACGACATCCACTGGAACCCGGTGCGCATCATCCAGCGCTTCGGGCGGATTGACCGCATTGGCTCTCCCAACGCCAGCATTCAGCTGGTCAATTACTGGCCCGACATCAGCCTGGATGAGTACATCAACCTCAAGGAGCGGGTCGAAAATCGCATGGTCATCGTCGATGCGACCGCCACCGGCGACGACAACCTGCTGGATGCCGAAGCCAGTGAAATCGCCTATCGCAAGGAGCAGCTCCGCCGCCTACAGGAAGAGGTGATCGACATGGAAGACGTCAAGACCGGCGTTTCCATCACCGACTTGGGGCTGAACGACTTCCGCATGGATTTGCTCAACTACATCAAGACGCACGGCGAGCTGGCCAACCTGCCCAGCGGCCTACACGCCGTGGTCCCGGCGGACAGCGACCGTGGCCTGATGCCGGGGGTGATCTTCACCCTGCGCAACCGCAACCATGCGGTCAACATCCAGCAGCAGAACCGCCTGCACCCGTTCTATCTGGTCTATATCGCAAACGACGGCGAGATTATCGCCAACCATACTGAAGTTAAACCGCTGCTGGACCTCGCCCGCGCTGCATGCCGGGGACGGACCGAACCCATCCAGGCGGTCTGCCAGCCTTTCAATCAGGCCACCGACGACGGGCGCCATATGGGCTTCTATTCCGACCTGCTGGACCAGGCCATCTGCAGCATCGTTCAGGTACAGGACGAGAAGGATCTGGACAGCCTGTTCACCGGTTCACGCACCAGCGCACTGACCAACCCCATTGCCGGGCTGGATGACTTTGAGCTGTTGTCCTTCGTGGTGGTGCAGGAACAACAACGATGAATTACCGAGAGAGCAAAGCGTACAGGGAGCACGTATGACGACCTTTGACAGCACCAAGGCCTCGCTGAACGACCTGCTGCGGGAGATACGCGAAGGCAAGATTCAGCTGCCGGATTTTCAGCGGGCTTGGGTCTGGGACGATGATCATATTCGGGACCTGCTGGTCAGTATTGCCCGATCTTTTCCCATTGGCGCCGTCATGCTGCTGGAAGCTGGCGGCGAAGTGAGGTTTGAAACGCGACCGGTGGAAGGTCTGGAAGGGAACATCCCGAAGGATCAAAAGCCGGAGAAACTGATTCTCGACGGCCAGCAACGACTGACCACGCTCACCCAGGCGCTGGCGCTGGAGGCGCCTGTCAACACCACCACGGCCAAGGGCAAGAAGATCAAGCGCCACTATTACTTTGATATCCGCAAGGCAGTGGAGATGCCTCATGCGCTGGACGAGGCGGTGATCGCTGTCGATGAAAACCGCCAAGTGCGCAGTAATTTCGGCCGCGATGTGGATCTGGATCTGTCCACTCGCGAGCTGGAATGTAAGCAGCTTTATTTTCCCTGTAACCAGGTCATGGGCTCGGATGACTGGGAAGCAACGCTCCACCAGGTTGCCCCGGAGCACTTCGGCACCTACATGATCTTCCGCAGCCAGGTGCTTTCGCCGTTTCGCAGTTACCAGTTGCCGGTGATCCTGCTGAAGAAAGAGACCTCCAAAGAGGCCGTTTGCCTAGTATTTGAAAAAGTAAATACCGGCGGTGTCCAGCTATCCGTTTTTGAACTCATTACGGCCAGCTATGCGGCTGATGGCTATAACCTGCGTGATGACTGGTTCGGTTCGAAGGTGCGCAATGTCGAATCGCGCAAGGCACGCATAGAACAGGACGACCTGCTCAAGGGCACCGAAGCAACCGAATTTCTCCAGGCCATCAGCCTGCTGAACACCCATGAACAGCGCCAGGCGGACATCGCCTCTGGAAAAACGGGCAAGCAGGTTCGCCCGGTTAGCGCCAAACGCGCAGATGTTCTCCAACTGCCGCTATCGGCCTGGCAACAATGGGCTGACGATCTGGAGGCCGGGTTCAAGCTGGTCGGCCGGTTTCTGCGCAAAGAATGCTTCTATAGTCGGCGCGAGCTTCCTTACAGCACACAACTGGTGCCCTTGGCCGCTGTGTTGGCGCGTCTTGGGGACCGCTGGCTTGAGCCGCGCATCTACGACAAGCTGGCGCGCTGGTACTGGTGCGGCGTACTGGGCGAGCTCTACGGCGGCGCGGTCGAAACCCGTATGGCTAATGACTTCGAAGAGCTACTGCGTTGGTTCGAAGAAGACCTCGCCCTACCAAGGACCGTGCGCGATGCCAGTTTCCAGCCGGATCGCTTCGACACGCTGCGCTCCCGCCTCAGTGCCGCCTACAAGGGCATCAATATTCTGGTGCTTCGCGAAGGCTCGAAGGACTGGTTCTGGAAGGCCACCATCCGTGAGCTGGACGCCAGCGAGATTGCCCTGGATATCCACCATATATTCCCGCGCAACTGGTGCGAGAATCAGGGCATCTCCAAGGATGAATACGACAGCATCCTCAATAAGACACCTATTTCCTACAAAGCCAACCGCAAGATCGGCGGCGATGCACCGTCCCAATATCTGCCGAGGATTCAGCAGGAAAAGTATGTGGGTCTGAGCGACGACGAGATGGACGCCTTGTTGGTCAGCCACGCTGTGGCCCCGGAATTACTCCGTACCGATGAGTTTACGCAGTTTATCGAAGATCGCCGAAGCCGCCTGGCCGCACTCATCGAAAAAGCTATGGGCAAGCAGGTCAGCCAGGCTTTCGAAAAGGAAGAGTACGACACCGAAGCCTTGGAGCAATTCACCGAATGACCGAAGCGGGCCATCCCGCGTTAATTGACTACCCGGAGCGCGCCAGGGTGGGCCGGGTGGTGCCCAAGAATCGCATTATGGTGGCCGGTGCGCCCGGTCGACGCGTGCGCGATCAGCTCACCGCTCAGGTGGCGCGAATCACCTGGCAGTACAAGCTGGCGCCGGAGACCCTGAACCTGAAGGGCAGCAAGGCGGTGCCGGAGGTTCAGATATTCCGTGTGGCGCTGAAGCCAGCCGGGTTGAGCGATGACTTGCCGGTTGAGGTATTGAAGTGCATCGACCGCGCCATCGGCTTTCCGCTGATCTTCGAGCTGATCAGTAGCCGCGAAGACGGCGCGCGGCGTGATGCCATTCGGGTAGCGGCCACCTACAAGCGGCCCAGCGAGGCCGATGCCAGCAAATGGGTGATCGACGACTACTTCGCCACCGACTGGCTACCAGCGGACACACCCCGGGCACCGCTGCCGGTGGCGCTGGGTTTGCCCCGGCTTTATGAGCAGCTCTTGCGCGAGCTGCTCCCCATCAAGGCTCGGCCAGGTGAGTCCATGGCGGCGCTGGTGGAGCGCCACGGCCGCATCACGGCAAAGCTACGCGAGTGCCGGCGGCTGAAAGCCCGCATTCAACGGGAAAAACAATTCAACCGCAAGGTCGAGATCAACCGCCAGCTACAAGCGCTAATGGCGGAACTCGATACCTTGCGAGAAACAACGATTGAAGGAAGCAAGCAACATGGCTGAAGAACCGACCCTCGACAAGTTGAAAATGCACAGCCCAGACCTGAGCCAGGACAACATCGCCAAGATTCGGGAGCTGTTTCCTAGCTGCGTGACCGAGGCGCGTGATGAGGCGACCGGCAAGCTGCGTCTGGCGGTGGATTTTGATCAGCTGCGGCAGGAGCTTGATGACCATATCATTGAAGGCTCGCCTGAGCGTTTCAAGATGGATTGGCCGGGAAAGAAAGAAGCGGCTGTTAACGCACACCAGCCTCTGCCAAAGACTCTTCGACCTTCGATTGAAGACAGCTCAAGCTTTGAAGTCACTCGGAACTTATTCATCGAAGGAGACAACCTTGAAGCGCTAAAGCTGCTGCAGGAAACCTATCTTGCATCAGTCAGGATGATATACATTGATCCTCCATACAATACCGGGAATGATTTCATCTATGATGACTACTTTTTCGAAGGTGCAGAGGAATACCTTGAGAAGTCAGGCCAAATTGATGGATCGGGAGACAGGTTAATCGCTAACCCTGAGGCCAGGGGAAGGTTTCATTCTGACTGGCTTTCTATGATGTATTCTCGGCTTAGGCTAGCCCGGAATGTTTTACGCGAAGATGGTGTCATCTTCATATCTATTGGCGATGACGAGCAGGCAAATCTAAAAAAACTATGTGACGAAGTATTTGGCGCTAGCTGCTTTCTCGGTTGTGCGTGCAGGGTCTCTAAGAAAGCAAACAATCAGGGGGATTATTGGTCTCCTAACTTTGATTACATTCTGACGTATGCTAACGATAAGGCTTCGTGCCCTGTATTCTTTGGGGGCATAAATCATAGCGCTTATGATCAAGTTGAAACCGAAGGGCCTCGCAAGGGAGAAAGGTATCAGTTAGTTCGGTTGTACATGACAAGCCTTGATCCGATGCGCGGATGCAGCAACCAACGATACTATATCGAAGCGCCGGATGGCACGCTGTTAATCCCACCAGGGAATGTATTTCCGGAACTTAAGGCTGACGGCTCTAAAATAGCTCCACAGACTGGCGAAGACAAAGTCTGGCGGTGGAGCGCAGAAGCGTACGCCAAGAGGCGAGATGAAATAGTTGTAAAGCGGGTTCGGTCCTCAAACTTAACAGATCCAGACGGCAACAAGGTGCTTTGGAATGTCTACACAAAGACATATCTCAATGATGTGATCAAAAAGTCATCAGCAAAGCCGAACAGCCTCATTGAAGACCATATCAATCAAAACAGCTCCCATGAATTGAAGCGTCTTGGCGTGCCTTTTTCTTTCGCAAAACCATCGTCACTAATCGAATATTTGTGCGAGATTTCTCGCATCTCTAGCGATGATATAGTCATGGACTTTTTCGCTGGATCAGCCTCATCTGCTCACGGCGTCATGCGATATAACAAGACGAATGGAACATCTTGCCGCTTTATCATGGTGCAACTTGATGAAGAACTTGATGAAAACGACCGTAACCAACAAGCTGGGTACATTTTCTGTCAAAAACACAAGATGGTACCCGTTATCCCATCGTTGTCGAAGGAAAGGATACGACGCGCAGGCCAAGAACTAGTAGCTAAGGATTGGCAGGGCGACGTCGGCTTCCGCGTGCTGAGGGTCGACAGCTCAAACATGAAAGACGTCTACTACCGCCCGGACGATCTGAAGCAGTCCGATCTGCTCGACATGGTCGACAACGTGAAGGAGGACCGCACCGCCGAGGACCTGCTGTTCCAGGTGCTGGTCGATTGGGGCGTCGACTTGACCCTACCCATCCGCCGCGAAACCGTGCAGGGCAAGACCGTATTCTTCGTCGATGACAACGCCCTGGTCGCTTGCTTCGACAAGGGCATCACGGAAGAGCTGGTCAAAGAGCTGGCCGGCCACGAGCCCCTGCGCGTCGTCTTCCGCGACAACGGCTTTGTCTCGGACGCGGTGAAGATTAATGTCGAGCAGGTCTTCCGGCAGCTTTCGCCGACCACCGAAGTGAAGTCGATCTGAGGGCGGCGAGGGGATAGTTATGAAACTCAAGTTCAAGGTCCAGCCCTACCAGACCAACGCCGTCAACGACGTGGTGGAATGTTTTGCCGGTCAGCCCATGACGTTGGGGCTGAGCTACCGCATCGACCCGGGCCGCACAGCGCAGGCGAGCGCCTTCGAGGAAGGGTTCAAGAATGCCGACTTTGCGCTGTCCGAGGCGCAAATTCTGGAGAACATCCAGAAAGTCCAGCGGCGGCAGAATCTACCGGTATCGTCGTCATTGACCGACTTCACGACCTTCAACAAAAAGGGCGAGCGAGTGGCGGCGTCAGCGGCCTACAAGAAGGACGCGCTGGCCGCCACCCGCATTCACCTCGATGTGGAGATGGAAACCGGCACGGGCAAGACCTACTGCTATATCAAGTCCATTTTCGAGATGAACAAGCGCTACGGCTGGTCGAAGTTCATCATCATCGTGCCCTCGATTGCCATTCGCGAAGGGGTGTACAAGTCTTTCCAGGTGACCGCCGAGCACTTCACCGAGAGCTACGGCAAGAAGGCGCGGTTCATCATCTACAACTCCAAGCGCCTGCACGAGGTGGAGAGCTTCTCCTCGGACGCCGGTATCAACGTGATGATCATGAACATCCAGGCGTTCAATGCGCGCGGCAAGGACAACCGCCGGATCTACGACGAGCTGGACGATTTCCAGTCGCGCAAGCCCATTGATGTGATCGCCTCCAACCGCCCGATTCTCATTCTGGATGAGCCCCAGAAAATGGAGGGTAGGGCCACCATGGAGGCCTTGCCCAAATTCAAGCCGCTGTTCATCCTGCGCTACTCGGCCACGCACCGAACCCAGCATAACCGCGTGCACCGCCTGGATGCGCTGGATGCCTACAATCAGAAACTGGTGAAGAAGATCGCCGTTCGGGGCGTTCAAACCCGTGGACTGGCCGGGACCAATGCGTACCTTTACCTGGAAGGCATCGACATCTCCAAACAGGCTCCCGTGGCCCGTGTCGAGCTGGAAGTGAAGCTGAAGTCGGGCGAGATCAAGCGGCAGCTGCGCCGACTGGAATTCCGTGATGACCTGTTCGTCGAATCGGGCGAGCTGGACCAGTACCGGGGATTCACCATCAGCCAGATCGATGCAGTCAACGATACGGTGGAGTTCACCAACGGCGTGGTATTGAAGGCCGGTGAGGCCAGTGGCGATGTGACCGAGCGCGACATTCGGCGCATCCAGATTCGCGAAACCATCAAGGCGCACCTGGACAAGGAGAAGCAGCTCTTCGCCCAGGGCATCAAGGTGCTGTCCCTGTTCTTTATCGACGAGGTGGCAAAGTACCGCGACTACGATCAAGCCGATGAGAAAGGCGAGTACGCGCGGGTGTTCGAGGAGGAGTACGCGCTGCTCCGGGACGAGTACCTGTCGGAATTGGCGATCGACAACGAAGCCTATCGGAAGCACCTGGCGGATATCGAACCGGGCAGAACCCACAACGGTTATTTCTCGATCGACAAGAAGACTAACCGGCTAAAGGACCCCGCGGTCGGCGCCCGCTCGGTCGATTCCGATGATGTGGACGCCTACGACCTGATCCTCAAGGACAAGGAACGCTTGCTGGACTTTGCCGAGCCGACCCGGTTCATCTTCTCCCATTCCGCGTTGCGCGAGGGCTGGGACAACCCGAACGTGTTTGTCATGTGCATGCTCAAGCACAGCGACAACACCATTGCCCGCCGCCAGGAAGTCGGCCGGGGCCTGCGCCTGAGCGTCGATCAGCACGGGGACCGTATGGATCATCCGGCCGTTGTGCACGACATCAATGTGCTGACGGTGGTGGCGAGCGAAAGCTACAAGGACTTCGTGGCGGGCCTGCAGAAGGAGATTTCGGAAACTCTGTCGTCCCGGCCGCGTCAGGCCACTGAAGCCTATTTCACCGGGAAGCTGCTCGCCACCGAAGACGGGCCAATCGAAGTCACCGCCGCCATGGCGAAGCAGATATACCGCTATTTGGTGAAGCACGATTACACCGACGATGCCGATCAGATCGCCGACGCCTACCACGATGCAAAGTCCGCCGCCACCCTCGCCGAGTTGCCCGAAGAGCTGAAGCCCTATGCCGACCAGGTATTTCAGCTGATCGACAGCGTCTTCAGCGACGCCCAGCTGCCGCAGGTGGATGACGGCCGCAAGCCCAAGACCAACCCACTCAATGCGAATTTTGAGAAGAAGGAATTCCAGGCGCTTTGGACGCGTATCAATCGCAAGGCCGTATATCGAGTGGAGTTCGATTCGGCGGAGCTGATCAGAAAATGTGTGAGCGCGCTGGACAGGGAGCTGCGTGTCACGCCGTTGCAGTACACCGTTCAGGCCGGGCTTCAGCAGGATGGCCTGACCGATGAGCAGCTTCGCGGCGGTGACGGCTTTGCTGTTCAGGAAACCACGACCGAATACGGCGATTCCATCCATTCGCGAGTGAAGTACGACCTCGTCGGCAAGGCGGCGGAAAACGCCCGGCTTACCCGAGACACCACAGCGGCGATATTCAGCCAGGTGCAAACGGCCGTCTTCGAGCAGTTCCGGAAGAATCCGGAGCATTTCATTGCCGAAGCCTCTCGCCTGATTGCCGAGCAGAAAGCGGCCATGGTCATCGAGTGTCTGGCGTACAACGAGGTGGATGATCATTACGACACCGACATCTTCACCGCCAACCAGACCGGTCAGGACTTCTCCCGCGCGACGGAAAAACTCAGGAACCACGTCTACGATTACGCGATCATCGACTCTGATGTGGAGCGGAAATTCGTCAAAGAGCTGGACACAAGCAGCGAGGTGGTTATCTACGCCAAGCTGCCCCGCGGCTTCCTGATTCCGACCCCCGTTGGCGACTACAACCCGGACTGGGCGATTTCCTTCAAGGCCGGCAGCGTCCGGCACATCTACTTCGTAGCGGAAACCAAGGGCACGATGTCGTCGATGAAACTGCGCGAGATTGAGAAAACGAAGATCGAGTGCGCCCGGAAGTTTTTCGATGAAATCAGTCAGCGGATCACCGAGGATCGCGTGAAGTATGACGTGGTTACGGACTACGCAAAGCTAATGGATGTGGTTGGGCGGGCCGCCAACGCATGAACGGGGGAGTGTCTTCGCGGCGGAACGCGTGCTTCGAACCGGCGTGTTGGACGATTGTGGTTTGATTAGCAGCGCGTCGGGGATAGTTTCGCCGGTCTTGTTCTTCAGGGTTGAAAAGGGCTGAGGTGGCCGCGGAATGTCTCGGGAGGAATTCGCCAAGCCCTGGAAAAGCTACGAGGAGCAACTGGACCTGCTGATTTCGCGTGGGTTGGTCGTTACGGATCGCTCCAGGGCGCTGGATTATTTGCAGCGAATTGGCTACTACCGGCTCAGTGGCTACTGGTATCCCTTTCGGGAGCGATCCGGACCTTTCATGCATTTGGATCAACAGGGCCGGAAGCCAGCCAAGAAGCAGCAGAAGGTCGTGACCCTCGCCCTGGACGAGTTTCGGTCGGGCGCGCGTTTTGAAGACGCCGTCAAACTCTATGTCTTCGACAAGAAGCTACGGCTTCTGGCCATGGATGCGCTGGAGCGGATCGAGATTGCTCTGAGGGTTGATATTTCCCACACCCTTGGCGAGATCGATCCTGTTGCTTACCTGCGCCCGGAGCTGTTCCATGACAGTTTCAGCCGGGACCTGAATAACGGCAAAGGCGTGACCCGGCATCACGAGTGGCTTGGCAGGCATGCTCGCCTGATCAATGAATCCAAGGAAGAATTCGTTCGCCACAACAAGACCAAGTACGGTTTGCCGCTGATTATCTGGGTCGCATGCGAGGTTTGGGACTTCGGCACGATGTCGCGTCTCTACGCCGGAATGCGGGAGCAGGAGCAGGATGCGATCTCGGCAAAGTACGGCGTCCATAATGGCCGCACGTTCGCAACCTGGTTGCGAAGCCTGAACTACCTGCGCAATGTTTGTGCGCACCACAGCCGGCTGTGGAACCGGAATATCGTGGATCAGCCGAAACTGCCGTCGATGGGGGAGGTCGCTTGGGTGGGGCCGTTCGAGGATGATTCCCACCTTCGCGCCCGATGCTACCTGCTGCTGCGCATCGCACGGCATCTGCTACAGGTGGTGAACCCGAGTTCGAGCTGGCCTGAGCGCGTGAAGGCGCACCTGCAGACCTTTCCCGATCTGGATCACCTGAGCTTGAACCTGACGGGGATGGGCGCTCCTGATGGCTGGGAGAAGGATTGGTAGCTTCGGCAGCCAATAAAAAACCCCTTAGCAGTCTCCCCGCCGGAGCGGTTCAACCGAAAGGGGCCGTGTTATGCAAAATCGTATGTCTAAAAAGTCTGAAAATCAAGTTCGGTATCTTCTTGCAAAGTAAACGGGTTTGGAATTAACGCAATATTGCCGACCAGCAGAAAGTCACCCCCGTTGTCACGTACGGTTTCTGCTCAGTATCGGTGGGACTACCTCGGCTTGTATTGGACAATCTCGGCTTCTAACGCAATGAAAGCGGGGAGCTGATCAATGACTAATACCTCAGAATCCACTGAATATATTCCGTACCCACGAGCAATGGCGCGGCTGAAAGACAGGCTGGGGGCGACGCCAGCCGAGTTGGCGGCCTGGGTCACGTTCGGCGCGGCGCAGGGGTGTGGTGGGCTCACGGCCTACAAGCAGGCCAGCATTTCGGTGAGCCCATCCGTTCTCGACTTCGATTACATGGACATAGGCGGTTTCGATTATCTACGGCCGCTAATGGGCGCCTGGTTTCTCGCCAAAGATGTCGATGAATTCGAGCCGCAGGATCGGTTTATCGAGTATCCACGACTTTTAGAGCACTGGTCCGACAGCGAGTGGCTGGAGGATGTGGAGGCATATGTTGAAGCCTGTGTACACGAGGACCGGCTGCACGAGATTCACCCTGTGAGCGGCCGGAGCCAATTGAGTGAGCCGGACTTCGAATACGAGAGGCCGCCCAGGGAAACGACGTTGTTGTTCGTGGAAGATGTGAAAGATATTGAAAGGGCTGACGGGCTTGGCGTGGTTATTGCCGAAACGGCGGCCGGGCGGAAACAACGAATCGAGGAGATGCTGAGAGAAGAGATGAAAGCGCGAGGTACATATGGCGCACAAGCGCGCTTGGCAAGAATTCTAGATATCAAAGAGCCGACCCTCTCCGGCATTTTGAAAAGGGAGCCGAAATTCAAACCATGAAGGCAGTGCTGCTTCGTCTGCTCCTAAGCTTGCTCCTAAGTCTACTTCGGCGAGAAGCGATGTATGCAAAAATATTAACCAAAAACAATTAGTTAAAAATATTCGAATCTTAGGATTGACCTTAGGAGGTCCTAAGGCTTTTTCATAGTGAACATTCCAACAAGCGCCGATGCGCATCAGGAGTGTTCCATGACTACCGCAATCATCCGCCTGCCCGAAGTTAAGGCCCGCACCGGCCTCTCCCGCTCGACCATCTACCTGCGTATCCAGCAGGGGCAGTTTCCACAGCCCATATCACTGGGTGGCCGGGCGGTCGGCTGGGTTGAGTCTGAATTGGAGCAGTGGCTGACCGCCAGGATCGAGTCAAGCCGGGCTGCCTCGTAATGCCCCGCCGGTTCAATCCCAATCTGGTCAAGATTAATCGCAACTATACGGTTGAAGAGGTCGCCGACGCGCTTCGCGCTCACAAGAATACGGTTCGCCAATGGATCAAGGCCGGGCTGCCGGTTTGCGATGACCGCCGACCCACCTTGATTCTGGGTGCTCACTTACGCGAGTTCCTCGCGGGCCGCCAGAAGAGGCGCAAGCGGAAGTGCGGGGCGGATGAGCTTTATTGCGTGCGCTGCAAGGAACCCCGGCGGCCTGCCGGCGATATGGTGGATTTCGAGCCAATGAATGCGAGCACTGGTCGCCTGGTTGGTCTTTGCCCGGTGTGCTCGTCCTTGATGAATCGCATTGCAGGTAAAGCAGCAGCAGCCCGGATCGGGCGACATTTGGAGGTCTCGATTCCGAAGGGGCAGCAACACATAGGTGATAGCCAGTGCCCCCTCGTAAACAGTGACTTCCAATAGGAGAGTTTGAACATGCGGAAACACCATCCCGAGAATGAAAGGATAAAGCGTAAGTACTTCGTGTTCCTGCAAGAGGCGAAGCGGCAGAGCGAATCGTCCGTGGATCAGGTAGCGAAAGCCATTAGCCGTTTCGAGGTTTTCACCAAGTGGAAAAGCTTCAAGGCGTTCCATTTCGAGCAGGCGGTTGCGTTCAAGGCGTATCTGGCTCGTCAGCCGAACGAAGCTACTGGCCGGCCGCTGAGCAAGGCCACGCTGAACTCGACGGTACGGGCATTGAAAACCTTCTTCCAGTGGCTGGCCATGCAGCCGGGGTACAAGTCGAAAGTCAGTTATACGGATGCCGAGTATTTCAACCTGTCCGAAAAAGATGCACGGATTGCTTCGGCGAAGCGCCTCCGGCCGGTGCCCACACTGGAGCAGGTCAAACATGTTCTTGGGCGGATGCCGGCGGACACTGTGGTTCAGCGCAGAGATCAGGCGGTGTTGGCTTTCATACTCCTGAGCGGTGTGCGGGACAGCGCGGCGTCTTCCTTGAAGCTAAAGCATGTGGACGTGGAAGCGGGCTATGTTTTTCAGGACGCCCGCGAGGTGAACACCAAGGCTAGCAAGACTATTGCCAGCTACTTCTTTCCTGTAGGCGATGAAGTGGTCCGCATCGTGCGCGAGTGGGTTCATTATCTGCGGCAAGTGATGATGTTTGGCAATGATGATCCCCTTTTCCCGAAGACGCAGGTGGCACTCGGAGAACGGCAGGTCTTTGAGGCGGTTGGCATCAGTAGGGAGCATTGGAGCAATGCCACGCCGATTCGCCGCATCTTCAGGAACGCATTCGAGACTGCTGGCCTCGACTATTACAACCCTCACAGCATCCGTAATACCTTGGCGCAGCTTGGAGAAACTGTGTGCAGGACACCTGAGGAGTTCAAGGCCTGGAGCCAAAACCTGGGCCATGACAGCGTGAGGGTCACGTTCGATAGCTATGGCGAGGTGCAGCCTCGGCGTCAGGCTGAAATTCTTTCGACACTGGGAGAGGCCAATGGTGTTCGTGACGAAACGGACTGGGAGAAACTGGGAGTGGCCATAGCCCGCGAGTTACACAAGCAACGGAGGAAAGCGAGCTAGAGTCGAGGATTCTAATAACTTCGATTGTGCTTCTTGCTTATCGAAGTGAAGCTTGTTTGAGTACCGTCCTGGTCGAAGTCAATGAGCGTGCCCTCGTTAGTTGACCGCACCCACGGATTGCCATAGCTTCGTGCATGAGCCCGACGGACTCTGGAGGCCCAACTTCAATTTATTGATGCGGCCCCGGCCTACGGCGTCCGGCTCTCCTAAAATGAGTGATCAGCATGGGGTGCCCGGATATATTTCCTTTCGGCCCCAACTTCCAGTCCTGTTCTGCTTTACGCGCCTCCGAAATTTATTCCAACTAGCACAGGCCTTGCCGCACTGAGCAAGCCATGCATCCGCTGGCCTCACTGAACGAAATTTTCTGCCAAGGAAGAGCGTCACATTCCATTCGAGTAGCAAAGGATTATCCAGCGACGACTGACAGGTGCTGCGTGCCCGTGATACTCAGATTGCCGGTCGAGGCATTCTCAATGTGGGCACTCCACCAATCCATCATGCTGCTACGCCGCTGCATGTATTCGGCACGGTTATAGGCATTACGAACTTCATTCCTGCCCGTGTGGGCTAGCGCGGCTTCAATAATGTCCGGGTCGAATCCCTGTTCGTTCAGCGTTGTGCTGGCAAGTGAGCGCAGACCGTGAGCCACCAGTTTCTTGTGGAAGCCCATGCGCTTGAGGGCGACATTCGCGCTGTGAGGGTGGATATGCTTTTTCAGGCTGCGGTCCGACGGGAATACGTACTCGCTGGTTCGACTAATTGGCCGCATGGCCTCCAGCAATGCCAGTGCCTGCGGCGACAGTGGAACGGAGTGGGGCTTCTTTTTCTTCATGCGGTCGGCTGGGATATTCCAGACCCCGGTATCAATCTCTATTTCATCCCAACGCGTGCCAGCGGCTTCGCCAGGGCGGACCATGGTGTGCAGTTGCCATTCGATCAGGCAGCGCGTGGTGCGTTTGATATTGGCGTTTGCGAGCGCGGCCATGAGGTCGGGTAAGCCCGTCGGCGGCAGGGTGGGTTGGTGCCGCTTTGTCGGGCTCTGAAATGCCTTGGATATGCCGGTGAGCGGGTTGGCTTCGAGCAGGCCGGCGTTCACCGCATAGGTCATGATTTCGTTAAGCCGCTGGCATAGTCGCTTTACCGTTTCTAAGCTGCCTTTCGCAGCCACCGGTCTGATGGTGTCGATAGCCTTCACTGCCGTGATTTTGCTGATCGGCACTTTTCCCAGCGTGGGGAATACATGCAGTTCCAAGGAGCGCCAGGCATCCAGCGCGTGATCCTGGGTGACTTTGGTCTTCTTGATCTCCAACCACTGCTCTGCAACACGCAAAAGCGTATTGGATTGAGCCGCCTCTACAAGATTGGCGTGTTCGTCCCTGTGTTCCTGCGGGTCGATATTCTGGGAAAGCAGTTTTTTGGCGTCGTCCCTTTTCGAACGTGCCTCCGCAAGAGAGACAGACGGATAGGCACCCAAGCTCAAGCTGGTCCGCTTCTTCGTATACGGTCGGTAGTAGTCCAAATGCCAGATTTTTGAGCCGTTGGGCTTGATTCTAAGTTGCAGCCCACCGCCGTCTGAAAGGGAGAAGACTTTTTCCTTTGGCTTGGCGTGGCTGATTTCCGTATTGGTGAGGGGCTTGGTGGTTCTTGCCATTTTAGTAGTACCGATGCGCGATTTTCGTAACGGTACTACTAAGCGCACTACTAACGCTACTGGATCATGCTGGATCGGGATGGACGCTATGGGCAATAAAAAAGCCCGTAATAACGTGAAATTACGGGCTTATCAGGTCTTTTTCGGATGTTATAAAACGACTTGATGGTGGAGGCGGCGGGAGTCGAACCCGCGTCCGCAGAACCTCCGCCCTTGGATCTACATGCTTATTACGTCTTTGATTGTCGGCGAACGCTACCCGACGAAAAGGGAAAACGTTCGCTTAGCCTTGAAGGTTTAACCAATCAGCCCAAGACGTGCCGATTGGCGGTTCCATGAGTTATGACACCCGTGACCAGAAGCATGGACACTTGCCGGGCGGGCGCTAGCGGGTTTTAGGCCGCCAGTGCGTAGTTGTCGTCGTTGGCAACTATCAAAGTTACAACCTGTTTAACGAGGGTGATTGCAACCTCGGCATGCACCTCGGGTTTCGCGATCTGCGTCGAAGCCAAAACGCCCCCGAAACTGTCAGGTGATGGTAGCACGCCATCACCTTGCCTGAGCATGAATGTGTTGACGGATGAACGGACTTTCAAGCAGCCGGTCAACGCATGCCCGTTCCGCCCGCCGGGTGCCGCGGGAACACGCGTAGGTAGCGAGCCGTCGGCGTAATCGCCAGGCCCGGGCAGGAACATCAATGTCGCAGCAGCCGCTCCTTCTGCCGCTGCCAGTCCTTGTCCTTCTTGTCCTGGCGCTTGTCGAACTTGGCCTTGCCCTTGGCCAGCGCGATTTCCAGCTTGGCCATGCCGCGCTTCCAGTACATGGCGGTGGGGACCAGGGTGAAGCCCTTCTGTTCGGTGGCGCCGATCAGATGGGCCAGCTCGCGCCCGTGCAGCAGGAGTTTGCGGGTGCGCGTGGGGTCGGCCTGGATATGGGTGGAAGCGGACACCAGGGGCTGGATGTGCGAGCCGAGCAGGAAGGCCTCGCCGTTGCGGATGAGCACGTAGGCTTCGGCAATGCGGCCCTTGCCGTCGCGCAGGGCCTTGACCTCCCAGCCTTCGAGTACCATGCCCGCTTCAAAGCGTTCCTCGATAAAATAATCGTGTTTGGCGCGGCGGTTCAGCGCAATGGTGGATGAACCGCTGCCGTCTGCTTTCTTTTTTGCCATGCCACCAGTATAAGGCAGCCGTGTCCGAGAACATCGTCGATTCGCAGCCGAATGCCGTTTACTGGTCCTCGCCGCGCGCCTGTCTGATCGTGGCGTCGGCGGCCGCAATCGGCCTGGGCAACGTCTGGCGTCTGCCGGGTATTGCGGAGGCCTACGGCGGCGCCGCCTTCCTGATTGTCTACGCGCTGGCGCTGCTGCTCATGGGCATTCCCGTGCTGGTGGCCGAGCTGGTGCTCGGACGGCGCGTGCGCGGCAGCGTGGTGTCCAGCATCGGGCGCTGGGTCAGCGCCAGCGGCCAGAATCGGCTGTGGAAGGCCATGGGCTACATGGCGCTGGCCGGCTCGGCGATTGTGCTGTCTTACTACAGCGTGATTGCGGGCTGGAGCGTGGCTTATACCATCCGCGCCGGTGCCGGCGTGCTGGAGGGGCTGGAGCGCAGCGGATTGCGTGAGCAGTTCATCAACCTGGCCGGCGACGCCGAAAAGGGCCTGGGCTGGCACACCATCTTTCTGTGCTGCACGACGTTCGTGGTGGCCATGGGCGTGCGCGAGGGGCTTGAGCCCGCCGGCAAGGTGCTGCTGACCGGCGCCTTCGTCATCGTCGGCCTGCTGCTGGCGGCGGCTGCGGCAGACGGCGATCTGCCCGGCGCCGTGGCGCATTTCACCCGCGTCGATTTTGCCGCGCTCGGCTGGCGCGGGGCTATCGAGGCGATCTATCAGGCGTTTTTCAGCCTGAGTCTCGGTTTCGGGGTCATGGTGGCGTTTGGCGCCTACCTGCAGCGCGAAACCTCGCTGTTCGGCATGGCCATGGGCATTACCGTGGTGGACACGCTGTTTACCGTGCTGGTCGGTACGGCCATGACCGCGCTGCTGCTGGCGGGCGATTTCCCGCTCAACAGCGGCCTGCAGCTGGTGTTCGAGGTGCTGCCCACGGCGCTGAACGACTCGCTGGGCGGATGGGCCAGTACGCTGTTCTTCCTGATGCTGATCCTGATCACGCTATCGACCGCGGTGGCGTTGATGGAGCTGATGGTGGTCTGGGTCATTGAACGCTGGGGCCTGAGCCGCCTGGCCGCGGCCATGGTCTGCGCGGTGTCGGTCTGGGGCCTTGGGTTGGGCACGCTGCTGTCGTTCAACCTGCTGGCCGATTGGACCTGGCTGGGCCGCACCATGTTCGACTGGCTGGCGCTGGTCAGCGGCCGCGTGATCCTGCCGCTGGTGGGGCTGCTGATCTGCGTGTTCATGGGCCGCTTCCTGCCGGCCGAGGCCATCATCGGCGGCTGGATCGGCTCGACTGACGACCTGCGGTTCAGGGTCTGGCGCTTTCTGCTGCGCTATCCGGCCCGCATCGGCCTGATTCTGGTCATTCTGAATTCGGTGGGTGTGTTCGAATTTGCCGACTGGCTCTGGGGCAGCGCCCGTGCGGGTTGAAGTGGCCTACGCGCGGCCCGACCGGCAGACGCTGCTGGCCGTGGAGGTGGGTGAGGGGGCTACGCTGGATCAGGCCGTGCGCGCGTCCGGCATTCTGGAGCGGCATCCCGACATCGACTGGCCGCAGGCACCGGTGGGTGTTTTCGGGCAGCGCTGCGATCGGCAGCGGCTGCTGCGGCCGGGTGATCGGGTGGAAATCTACCGACCGCTGCTCATTGATCCGAAGCAGGCCCGCCGGCAGCGGGCGGAGGACAGACGCAAGAGCGCCCGCGAGGGTTGATCAGATACCCGTCGGATCGGGGTCGATCTCGTTGGCTTCCTCGGGCAGCTGCGCCTCGAATCCTTCATTGCCCTCGATGCGGGCCAGCTTCCCGTTGTCGAAGAACAGGCTGAGCTGGCTTTCGGATTCCTGCCCGCGGGCATTGCGGAAGTAATAGACGTAATCCCAGCGATTCTCGCCAAAGGTCGAATCGATCAGCGGCGTGCCGAGCAGATAGCGCACCTGGGGCTCGGTCATGCCTTTTTCCAGCTGATTGACCTTGTCGGTGTTGACGATGTTGCCCTGGATGACCGGCACACGAAAATAGAAGGGAATGCGGCTGCAGCCCACAACGCTGAGTGCCAGTAAGAGCAGAAGAGTCAATCGCATAGCAAAGCTTCGCTTGGCCCGGGTCGCCGGAAAGCCGGGCATGTTACGGCAGCGTGGCGCGTAGCGGCAACACGCCACTGGTCAGGCGGCGCCGACCTGCTCCAGCATCTCGCGGGCATGGCCCAGCGTGCGCTCGGTGATCTTCACGCCGCCCAGCATGCGCGCCAGTTCATCGACCCTTTCCTCGGCCGAAAGTTCGCGAATGGCGGTGCGCGTGGTCTTGCCGTCGGTTTCCTTGTACACGTAAAGGTGATGGTCGGCCTGGGCCGCGACCTGCGGCAGATGCGTTACGCACAGGTTCTGGCGCTGCGCGGCGAGCTGCCGCAGCAGGCGGCCGACAATCTCGGCGACCCCGCCGCCGATGCCGGCATCCACTTCGTCGAAGATCAGCGTGGGCACGCCGCTGGCACTGATGGCCGCGACCTGCAGCCCCAGGCTGATCCGCGACAGCTCGCCGCCGGAGGCCACCTTCTCGATACCGCGGGGCGTCTGCCCCGGGTTCGCGCTGACGCGGAAGCTGATGTCGTCGTGGCCCGCCGGCGAGGGCCGTGCATCGGCTTTTGCCCGCACGTCGATCACGAACTCCCCCTCCGGCATCCCCAGCTCGCGAATCAGGGTCGTGACCTGCTCGGCCAATGCGCGGCCACAGCGGACGCGGGCGTTGTGCAGGGCGTCGGCCTGCTCGCCGTAGGCGGCGAGGCGCTTTTCCTGCTCGGCGCGCAGTTGCTCGATGCGCGCCTCGCTACCTTCCAGTTCGGCCAGCTCGGCTTCGATGTCCGTCATCTTCTGCGGCAGGGCCTCGGGGTCGCAGCGGTGCTTGCGCGCCAGCGACTGCAGCGTGGCCATGCGATCGCTCAGCCAGGCCAGGCGCTCGGGGTCCAGCTCCAGCCGGTCCAGGTGGCGCCGCAGGTCGTCCGCGGCCTCCTCGATCTGGATCAGCGCCGAGGCGACGGATTGGGCCACGGGCGAGAACTGGGCATCAATATCCGCCGCGGTGTCGAGCAGCCGCTGGCTCTGGCCCAGCAGCGAACTGGCGGCGGTCTCGCCTTCGTACATCAGATCCAGCGCCGTCTGGGCGTCCTGGATAAGCTGCTCGGCGTGGGCCAGCCGATTGTGCTCCGCCTCGATTCGGTCCACCTCGCCGGCCTGCAGCTCCAGCGCCTCGAGTTCGTTGAACTGGTAGCGCAGCAGGTCCAGCCGGCTCGAGCCGTCCGCGTCCACGCCGAGCAGTCGCTGCAGCTCGGTGTCGGTGTCGCGATATTCGCGGGCCAGGTCGGCCACGGCCTGCAGCGTGTCCTGGTAATCGCCGGAGTCATCCAGCAGGTGGCGCTGGTTGGCGGGCCTGAGTAGCGACTGATGCTCGTGCTGACCGTGAATATCCACCAGATGCTCGCCCAGCGCCTTGAGCATGCGCGCCGGGACCGGACTGCCGTTGACCCAGTTGCGGCTGCGGCCCTCGGCCGACACCACGCGGCGCACCACGCATTCACCATCCGGATCGTCCAGCGCCTGTTCGGCAAGCCAGCGGGCAGCGCCGCTGTCCGGCGCCACGTCGAACACGGCGGAGACTTCGGCGCGCTTGGCGCCGTCGCGCACCGACTGGGCGTCGGCGCGATCACCCAGCAGCAGGCCGACCGCCTCCAGCAGGATCGACTTGCCGGCGCCGGTTTCGCCCGACAACACAGTGAAGCCGGGCGCGAGCTGCAGCTGCAGATCGTCGATGATGGCAAAACTGCTGATGGCCAGCTCGCGAAGCATCAGCAGGTCTTTGCTGCGTGCACGCGCCGGCGCGCGCCGGCGCTGCGGCATGATCCGCTCTGCGTGCGCATCCGTTCAAACTTCAGGTCGATCAAGGGCGAGTTAATCCGGGGTAGGCGGGTATTCGCGCTGGCCGCGACCCCAGTGAAGCTTGTTGCGCAGGATGTTGAAGTAGTCGTAGCCGCGCGGATGGATAAGCGTGAGCGAGCGCGGCGAGCGCCTGATCACGATGCGGTCGCCGCCGGAGACGGTCTGATGGGTCTGACCGTCGGCCGTGAAGACGGCGTTCATGCCTTCGTCGGGGGCCACCACCACCTCGATGGTGTGTTTGGCGTCCACGACCAGGGGGCGATCGGACAGCGTATGAGGGCAGATCGGGACCAGCGTCAATGCCGACAGGCCCGGGTGCAGCACCGGCCCGCCGCCGGACAGCGCATAGGCCGTGGAACCGGTCGGGCTGGCGATGACAATGCCGTCGGCCCGGTGGCGGCTGATGAAATCGCCGTCCATGAAAGTGTCGAACTCGAGCACGCGGGCGGATTCCTTGTTGCGGATGACCACGTCGTTCAGCGCGTACATGGGCCCGCAGGTCCCCAGGCCGGCGTCCTCATGCTCCACGCTCGCGCTGAGCATCAGGCGCGGCTCCCGCACGTACTCGCCGCGCAATACTTCGTCCAGCGTTTCCAGCATCTCGGCCGGCAGTACGTCCACCATGAAGCCCAGCCGGCCCAGATTGATGCCCAGCAGGGGCGTGTCGCTGTCGCAGACGTTGCGGCCGGCATCCAGGAGCGTGCCGTCGCCGCCGATCACGATGACCAGATCACAGCGCTCGCCCAGCGCATCGCGTGGGCACAGCTCGCCGTCCCAGCCGCTGAACTGATGCGAAGTCTGCTCGTCGAGCAGAACGGTAATGGCCCGTTCGGTCAGATGATCGCGCAGGCCCAGCGCCATCTGTTCGACCCGCGCATCGTCCCGCTTGCCAATGATGCCGATGCTTGAAAACGACTTGTTCAAGAGGCTTTATCCGTGCCGTGGTCCCGCATTGGAGGCATGCCTTCACGGCATTGTTGTCGTTTCTTGACAGCCCCTGATCGCGTCTGCAATCTGCCGGACAGGGTTCGCGGCTCAAGTTTCGCACGCATGAAGGCCTCAACGGAACATGTCAATCTGGACGAGCGTAGCCGCCGGCTTCTGAAATCTCTGGTGGAGCGCTACATCACGGACGGCCAGCCGGTCGGCTCGCGCGTGCTGGCGCGTTCATCAGGCCTGGGCGTGAGTGCGGCGACCGTACGCAACGTGATGGCCGATCTGGAAGATCTGGGCTATGTGGCCGCGCCGCATACCTCGGCCGGCCGGATCCCCACGGTGCTCGGCTATCGCTTTTTCATCGATGCGCTGCTGCATCCGGAGCCGCTGGATGCCCGCCAGGCCGCGGCGCTGGCCCGGAGCCTGGACGCGCAATATCTGTCCGGCGGCAACGTGGCCGAATCCGCCTCGCGGCTGCTGTCCAGCCTGTCAGACATGGCCGGCGTGGTCACCGTGCCGCGCAGTGGCCGCGCTACGTTGCGACAGATCGAATTCCTGCCGCTGTCGGAAAACCGCATTCTGGCCATTCTGGTCATCAATGAGCGTGACGTGCAGAACCGCATTATTCAGGCCGAGCGAACCTATTCCGCCTCGGAGCTGGAACGCGCGGGCAATTTCATCACCGAGCGCTTCTCCGGCGAACGCCTGCCGGCCATTCGCAGCCGGCTCGAGGCCGAGCTCAACGACATGCGGTCGGACCTGGACAGCGGCATGCGGTCGGTGCTCAGTATGGGCGGTCAGCTGTTCGAGCCCGACGCCGCCACCCGGCTGGACTACTACCTGGCCGGGCAGACGAAGCTCATGGAGTTTCCCGAGTTCGGCGAGGTGGAACGCCTGCGCGAGCTTCTCGACGCGCTGCAGCAGAAGCAGTCGCTGCTGCGTCTATTCGACGACTGCCTGCGGGCCGAGGGCGTGCGTATCTACATCGGCGAGGAATCCGGCTACCGGGTGCTCGACGAGTGCAGCGTGGTGACCGCCCCCTACACCGTGGACGGGGAGGTCGTCGGCACGCTGGGCGTGATCGGGCCCACCCGCATGGCCTACAACCGGATCATCCCGCTGGTGGACGCCGCTGCCAATCTCCTTGGCACGGCCTTGAAATCCCGCAATTAGTCCCAAATTAGCGTGCATTGCGGGCCGGCGGCGTACGCCGGCCGGGCGCCGCATTGCGCGGCAGTTGTACACAAGTTTTGAATTGGGATACGCCTCATGAGTGAGAGAAAACCGCCGGGCGGCGAGCCGGTGTACGACCACGACGAGCCGGAGGCCAGCGCAGCCGAGGCGCAGCCGCAGCCACAGCCATCCGCCGATGAAGCAGAGAACGCCTCCTCCGAGCTGCAGGACGAGCTGGACGCGGCCCGCGAGCAGGTTTCGCAGTTCAAGGACCAGTTCGTGCGCGCCCGGGCCGAGCTCGAAAACGTGCGCAAGCGTGCGGAGCGCGACGTGGAATCCGCCCGCAAGTTCGCGCTGGAAAAATTCGCCGCCGAGCTGCTCGGCGTACGCGACAGCCTCGAGCTGGGGCTGCAGGCGGCCGATGAGCAGGCGGGTGATTTCGACAAGCTGCGCGAAGGCGTCGACATGACCCGCAAGCAGCTCGTGAAGTGCATGGAGCAGTTCGGTGTGGAAGTCATCGAGGCCGAGGGCGAGACCTTCAATCCCGAAATGCATGAAGCCATGAGCATGCAGCCCACCGACGAGCATCCGCCCAACACCGTGGTGTCGGTGCTCCAGAAAGGGTACAGCCTGAACGGCCGTGTACTCCGGCCGGCCATGGTGGTGGTCAGCAAGGCGCCCTGACGCGGTCGGGGCGGGTGAACGCTTGAATTGACGCGGCATCGGCCCCAGTTAACCGGTCATAGCGCGCAACGCGACAAACCTGAAACGACTTAGCAATAACGATTCAGCAAAGACAGAGGAATTTTTGAGATGGGCAAGATAATCGGCATCGACTTGGGGACCACGAACTCGTGTGTCGCGCTGCTGGAAGGCAGCACGCCCAAGGTCATCGAGAATTCCGAGGGCGAGCGCACGACGCCGTCCGTTGTTGCCTTTACCGATGACGAGCAGACGCTGGTGGGGCGCCCCGCCAAGCGCCAGGCGGTGACCAACCCGGAAAACACGCTGTACGCCATCAAGCGTCTGATCGGCCGCACCTTTGACGACAAGACTACCCAGCGCGACATCAAGACGGTGCCCTTCAAGATCGTGAAGGCCGACAACGGTGATGCCTGGGTCGAGGCGCGCGACAAGAAGATGGCGCCGCCGGAAGTCTCTGCCATGGTGCTGCGCAAGATGAAGCAGACCGCCGAGGACTATCTGGGCGAGACGGTGACCGAAGCCGTCATTACCGTGCCGGCCTATTTCAACGACTCGCAGCGGCAGGCCACCAAGGACGCCGGCAAGATCGCCGGTCTCGAGGTCAAGCGCATCATCAACGAGCCCACTGCGGCCGCGCTGGCCTATGGTATGGACAAGAAGGGCGACAAGAAGATCGCCGTGTATGACCTGGGCGGCGGTACCTTCGACATCTCGATCATCGAGGTCGCCGAAGTCGACGGCGAGCACCAGTTTGAAGTGCATGCCACCAACGGCGACACCTTCCTGGGCGGTGAGGATTTCGACTACGCCATCATCGAGCACATTGCTTCCGAGTTCGAAAAGGAGCAGGGCGTAGACCTGCGCAAGGACAAGCTGGCCCTGCAGCGTCTGAAGGAAGCGGCCGAGAAGGCCAAGATCGAGCTGTCCTCCACGCAGCAGACCGAAATCAACCTGCCGTACGTGACGGCCGACCAGAGCGGCCCGAAGCATCTGAACCTGAAGATGACCCGGGCCAAGCTGGAATCGCTGGTCGAGGACCTGATCAAGCGCACCATCGAGCCCTGCAAGGTGGCGCTGAAGGACTCCGGCATGAGCGCCGGCGATATCGACGACGTGCTGCTGGTGGGCGGCCAGACTCGTATGCCGGCGGTGCAGGAAGCGGTGAAAAGTTTCTTTGGCAAGGAACCGCGCAAGGACGTGAACCCGGACGAGGCGGTGGCCGTGGGCGCCGCGATTCAGGGCTCCGTGCTGTCGGGCGACACCAAGGACGTGCTGCTGCTGGACGTGACGCCGCTGTCGCTGGGTATCGAGACCCTGGGCGGCAAGATGACCAAGCTCATCGACAAGAACACCACCATCCCGACGCGCAAGTCCGAAACCTTCACGACGGCCGAAGACAACCAGGGCGCGGTGACCGTGCACGTGCTGCAGGGCGAGCGCGAGATGTCGTCGGCCAACAAGTCGCTCGGCCGTTTTGACCTGGCGGACATTCCGCCCGCGCCGCGCGGCACGCCGCAGATCGAGGTGACCTTCGATATCGACGCCAACGGCATCCTCAACGTCTCGGCCAAGGACAAGGCGACCGGCAAGGAACAGTCGATTGTCATCAAGGCGTCCTCCGGCCTGTCCGACGAGGAAATCGACGCAATGGTCAAGGATGCCGAGGACCACGCCGAGGAAGATCGCAAGTTCAACGAGCTGATCACGGCGCGCAATCAGGGTGAAGGCCTGATCCACGGCGTCGAGAAAAGCCTGAAGGACCTCGATGACAAGGTGACCGACGCCGAGAAGACCGAGGTCGAACAAGCCATCAAGGCGCTGCGTGAAGTGCTGGACGGCGACGACAAGGACGCCATCGAGGCCAAGACGCAGGCCCTGTCCGAGGCATCCGCCAAGGTCATGGAAAAGGCCTATGCCGACGCCGACGGCGGCGCCGCGGGCGCCGAAGCCGGTGCCAAGGCGGAATCGGACGGCAGCGCCGACGAAGACGTCGTCGACGCCGAGTTCGAGGAAGTCGACGACAACAAGAAATAGCGGCTTGCCGAAAGTCGGCTATACAGCGAAAGGCGTGGGGCGCGATGGCGCTTCACGCCTTTGGCGTTTCTGAATCGACCGCCCGAACCCACCCTGACGCCCCGGAATAATGAGCAAACGCGACTATTACGAAGTACTCGGTGTTGGCAAGTCCGCCTCGGCGGACGAGATCAAGAAAGCCTATCGTCGCCTGGCGATGAAGAACCATCCCGACCGCAATCCCGGCGACGAGGAGGCGGAGGCCCGCTTCAAGGAAGCGACCGAGGCCTACGAGGTGCTGTCCAGCGAGGACAAGCGCCGCGCCTATGACCAGTTCGGTCACGACGGCGTGCAGGGCGCAGCCGGCGGCGGCTTTGGCGGCGGTGGTTTCGGCGACATCTTCGGCGATATCTTTTCCGATATCTTCGGCGGCGGCGGTGGCCAGCGCGCCGCGCGCGGGGCCGATCTGCGTTACGACCTGGAGCTCGATCTGGAAACGGCGGTCGAGGGCAAGGAAGTCAAGATTCGCATCCCGGCTCTGGAGGAATGCGAGCACTGTGACGGCGATGGCGCCGAGCCGGGGTCCGACAAGATTCGATGCGGCACCTGCAACGGCAACGGCCAGGTCCGCATTCAGCAGGGCTTCCTGTCCATCCAGCAGACCTGCCCGCAGTGCCGCGGCCGGGGTGAGGTCATCAACAACCCCTGCATGCGCTGTCGGGGCGAAGGCCGGGTGCGCAAGCAGAAGAACCTGTCGGTCAAGGTGCCGCCAGGCGTGGACACCGGCGATCGCATCCGTCTGACCGGCGAGGGCGAGCCCGGCGAGATGGGCGGGCCGCCCGGTGATCTTTACGTGCAGATCAACGTGAAGAAGCACGACGTGTTCGTGCGTAACGGCAACGATTTGCGCTGCACCGTGCCCATCGACTTTGCCACGGCGGCGCTGGGCGGCGAGATCGATGTGCCTACCCTGAACGGCAAGGTCAACCTGCGCATTCCCGAGGAAACCCAGAGCGGCAAGGTCTTCCGTATGCGCGGCAAGGGCGTGCAGTCGGTCCGAACCAGCGCGCCGGGTGATCTGCTGTGCAAGGTGGCCGTGGAGACGCCGGTCAAGCTGACCAAACAGCAGAAGGACCTGCTCGAGGAATTCCGCGATTCGCTGGAAGAGGGCGGCGACCGCCACAGCCCCGAGTCTGCATCCTGGTTCGACAAGGCCCGGCGTTTCTTTGAAGAGCGCATGGGCTAGCTGCGGCCGGTGCGCGGCTAGGACACCGACGGAAAACGTGAAAACCGGTTGAAGCAGATTGCCTCGTAGGGGTCGCAGAAGCGGAAGAAGGTTATCTTCTGCGGCTCATCGGGCCGACTCACGTCGTAGTTGGTCGACTGCAGGAAGGCCGTAATCACGCGCCGCTCCAACCCGACAAACTCATTCGCCAGCCATTCGGGCACCCAGTCGTTGGGCGTGGCGCTGTGCGATACCACGGGGAACGCCTCGTAAAAGCGCCGGCGCCGGCGCGTGACGCTGCGATCCCAGGGTATGAAGGCGTCGATGAAGCCGTTCATTACCCTGGCGTCGACCGCGGCGTTGGGCAGCCGTTCGGCAATGATGGCGCGCACCACCGATTCCGGATGCCAGACCCAGTAGGCGGCCGTCCCCGCCGCACCGGCCCCGACAGCCACGGTGGCGCCGGCGCCCCAGAGGAACTGGCGTCTGGTCAGGCTCATGCGAACATCCTTGCGGCGGAGCGCACCGATAGTGCAGAGAGCGTGAGGGTAGGATTGGCTGGCGAACAGCTCGAGAACGACCCGCTGCCCAGCACGTAAAGATTGTCGTGGCCGTGCAGCCGCTGTTCGGCATCGGTCACGCTGTCGGCCGGTGACCTGCCCATGGCGTGGGTGCCTTGAATATGGGCGTCGGTGCGGCGCTTCTCGGTTTCGAAGGCGATCCGCTCGACCGGCAGGGCCGCCATCCATTCGGGCAGCATTTTCTGCGCGCGGCGAATGCCCGCTTCGCCGTACTCGCTATGGCCCTGAAAGTCGGCAATGGGCCGGCCGCTGCTGCTGATGCGCACGCGATTGCGTGTTTCGGGCAGATCCTCGACAACCATGACCACACGCATGACCTCCTGCCAGCGGCCGTGCTCCGGGCGGAGCGCGCCCGTGTTCCAGGCCTCGATCATGCAGGCGCCAGCCTCCGAGCGATGCGGGCCGTCCCAGCCCATATAGCCTATCCCGCTGATCTTGCTGCTGCCGTTGAAGTTCTTGACGCCCTTCATGAAGATCTCCGCGCCGGTCGAGGTCTGTTCATGCAGCTTTTCGCCGATATGCGGATTGTCAAAGCCCGAGCGTAGCAGGATGGCGGCATTGAATATGGCGTTGGCCCCCAGACCGACCACGTCGCCGCGCACTTCGTAACCCGGCTGGTCCTCGTGCTCGCGTGAACGTACTTCCACCCCGACCACGCGCCCCGATTCGCGCACCACCTGCCACACCTGGCTGCGGGTGAGCACGCTCACCCGCGCGTCCTCATAGACCGGCATCATGGCGTTATCAATGGTGAACTTGGCGTCGACGGGACAGATTCGGCATACGCCGGAACTGCAGCACACGCGGCGACCCGGGCTCGGGGCGGAAGGCCGGGCGCTCGGCATGGGGAAGAACTGCTCGGGGTAGGCGTCCGCCAGCCGCTGATGCGCGTCCGACAGCCGATGGGGCGGCAGGGGATAGGGCTGGCTGCGGGGTGACACCGCGCCGTTGTTCCCGCCCGAGATCGCCATCCACTGTTCGGTCTTGACGTAGTAGGGCTCCAGATCGGCGTAGGAAATGGGCCAGTCCTGACCCACGCCGTACCGTGTCTTCAGTTCGAAATCGGCCGGCAGAAAGCGCGGCGTGTTGCCGGACCAGCAGTTCGAACTGCCGCCGAAGCCGATGGTGAACATCCACCACTTGAAGTCGTCCTCGCCGGCGTAGTCGAAGAACGAGTCGGACGGCTCGGCAGAGTTCATGCGGTTGGCGACCCGCCAGTCGTGCGTATATTGCCGGCCCATTTCGACCACCAGCACGCGGGCGTCCTGCGGCGCGTGCTCGAGATATTCGCGCAGGAAGAACGAGCTCGCGAAACCCGACCCGGCGAGGATCAGATCGTAGCGCTGGTTGTCGTCAACGGCTGTAATAAAGGGCATCGCTATTGGCTCTGGGTCACAGACATGGCTGGGGATCGGCGTGCCCGCAGCGAAGACGCTTCATTGCGCCCTAGCGCGGCGGATCGGTGAAGGCCGTAGCCGACGCGCCAGGTGTCTGGTGATTGTGAATAGGAGCGACGCATTCGAGAACGCTAGTGTAGTATTTATCGGCCAAAGCGTCTCATCATGAGCACGCATCACCGCCGCCGCCGACCGGCGGCCGAATTTCGAATACACCCCGATCGAACTAGGTGATCACTTGGTTGATATTGCGATTAATGGCGCGGCCGGCCGCATGGGCCGACAGCTTGTTCTGGCCTGCCGCAACGCCGAGGGCCTGACCTTGTCGGCGGCCTTCGAAGCGCCGGATGCGCCGGCGATTGGCCAGGATGCGGGCCAGGTGGCGGACGGCCAGGCGGCGGGTGTCTTCATCAGCCCGGCGTCGCAGCGCCCGGAAGCCGGCTTTGACGTACTGGTGGATTTTACGCGTCCGGAGCCGGCGCTCGACGCGCTGTCCGATTGCGTGAAGAAGCAGGCCGCCATGGTGATCGGTACCACGGGCTTTGACGACACGGGCGTTGCGGCCATTCGCGAAGCCGCTCGCAGCATTCCGGTGGTGTACGCCCCGAACTACAGCGCAGGCGTAACGCTGAGCTTCAAGCTTCTGGAGCTGGCGGCGCGCGCGCTCGGGGATACCGTGGATATCGAGGTCATCGAAGCCCATCACCGGCACAAGGTGGATGCGCCTTCTGGCACGGCCCTGAAGATGGGCGAGGTGCTGGCCCAGGCGCTGGGGCGTGATCTGTCCGATTGTGCCGTCTACGGCCGCGAGGGGCACACCGGTGCGCGTGACCGGAAGACCATCGGTTTCGAAACCATCCGCGGCGGCGATATCGTCGGGGAGCACACGGTGCTGTTTGCCGGTGACGGCGAGCGCATCGAGATATCCCACAAGGCCTCCAGCCGGATGACCTTTGCGTCCGGCGCCATGCGGGCCGCCGGATGGGTCGCCGATCAGCCGGCCGGGCTGTACGACATGACCGACGTACTCGGCATCCGTTGAGTCCGGCCTGATCGGATTAGACCCCGTTGCGGAGGAGCGGCGGGTGCATTCATCGCAGCGGGCTCGTACACTCGGGACTTCGCCCAGCACCACGGTTCGTCTGCCCCCTTCAGGCGATCGCGAAAAGAGGCCCGCATGCGATGAATTCGCCGGCCCGCATTATTGAATCGCTCTGGTCCGGTCCGTCCCAGGATCGGCGTGCGTTGCGGCTGCACACCGTGGCCGGCGCGGACGCGTTCGTCGCCGAGACGCTTCGTTGTGAAGAACAGATCAGCGCGGGCGGAGGCTACCGCCTCGAGCTGACTGCGCTCGCCCGGGAGGCGGACGCGGGCGGGGCGCGATGGCTCGGCACGCCGGCGTCGCTTGAACTGCATGCCTCGGTCGAGCCTGACGGCCGGCGGGTCTGGCATGGCTTCATCACGGCCATTTCGCTGCTCGGGGCCAATCAGGGGCTTGCGCGGTACCGGCTGGTTATCGAGCCCTGGCTCGCGCTGCTGGGTCACCGGCGGGATCGCTTCATTCATCGAAACCGGCCGCCGCTGGAAATTATTTCGACGGTCTTTTCACGCTATGCGGCGCTGAGCCCCGCTTGGAAGCAGGACGTTGCCGAACCGGAGTGGCTCTTCGCCCGCGGCACGCGAACCCAGTTCGACGAGACCGATCTTGCATTTGTCCACCGGCTGCTGGCGGATTACGGCCTGTTCTGCTGGTTCGAGCCGCCCGGGGAAGCGCTGCTGGACGACCCGCAGGCGCATCGACTGATGATTGCCGACCACAATCAGGCGTTCTCGCCGCGTGCACCGAAAACCGTTCGCCTCCATCGGGCCAATGCCGCTGAGTCGCGGGACGGTATTCAGCGCTGGCAGGTCACGCGGGCGCGCGCCGGCACGAGTCTTTTTCTTTCCAGTCCGGATTACCGCGCGGCCACACGGCGCAGCGTCGGCGAGGACGGCGCCGGCGAATCGGCGGCGGACCATCACGATCGGGACGCAGGCCAGTATGCGTTTCCGCACAGGCGGCACGCCGAGCATCGACGACGCTGTATCGAGCAGGCCGAGCGTTGCCGGGCGACGCGTTTTGCCGGCTCGGGAAGCTGGTCCGCCATGCGGCCGGGGCTGCGCTTTCAGCTGCTGAATGCCGGGCAGGCGCAGCGCGTGGCCGTGTGCACCGGCGTGACCCATCGGGCACGCAATAACTTGTCGGAGCGGGTTTTTTCGGCCATCGCGGGGCTGCTGGGCGCCCCGGCGCATAGCCCGGGCGCGGCGCTGGGGCAGGATCAGGACTACCGCAACGAATTTCTGGCCCTGCCGGCCGACATGCCCTTCCGACCACGCCTGTTCGACGCCAACGGCGCGCCCGTCATGCGTCGTCCCCGTGTTTCGGGGTTGCAGACCGCCGTGGTGGTCGGTCCGCCGGGGTCGCCGGTATTTACCGATCGCGATCACCGGATTCAGGTGCAGTTCGACTGGCAGCGGGGCAGCCGGGCCGAGAACGGGCTGACCCGGCCGGACGGCGCCGACAACGCCAGCGGCCGGCCGGTCGAGGGCGCCTGGATACGCGTGGTCACGCCTATCGCTGGCGCCAACTGGGGTACCCATTTTCTGCCGCGGGTTGGCCAGTCGGTGCTGCTGCGGTTCATTGACGGCGATATCGACCGGCCGGTGGTCACCGGCGCGAGCTACAACGGTCGGGGTCAACGCGATGGCGCCGGTAATCAGCAGGCCGGTGGCCGAGGCCTCACGACGCCCAATGCGCCCGCCTGGTTTGCGGGTCAGGCCGGTCCGCATGCGCATGCGGCTGTGCTGTCCGGCTTCAAGACGCAGGCGCTGTCGGGCAGTCAGACGGGCCACGGCGGTCATAATCAACTGCTGTTCGACGATAGCCCAGGCGAGAGCGGGTTGACTCTGGCAACGACCGAATACGACTCGGGGCTGTCGCTCGGGCATCTTAAGCAGCGCCGCGACAACGCGCGGCTGGCTGACCGGGGGCGAGGACTGGAGCTGTCCACGCGGGCGACCGGCGCCCTGCGGGCCGGCAGCGGACTGCTGCTGGCCGCCGAACGCAGCCAGCCGGGCCAGCTGTTCAACCCGGGCGTGCAACAAGGGCTCGGGCAATCAAGCGAGATAGCGCAGGGGCTGGCCGACAGGGCAGAGGCGCAGCAGGGCAATCTGCCGGGCGAGACCGGCATCCGGCAACAACCCGCGCTGGACGCGCTGGCTGCCCTGCGGGCGTCGGTCCGCGCCGAGTCGGGTCAGGTGACCGCCTGGACCCGCCCGGATCTGGGCGTCTGGGCCGATGCCGGCGTGGTCGGGTTGGCAAGCGAGGGCTGCGTGATGGCGGCGGGCGCCGAATTCTGCCAGGTCGGCCGCCACCTGATGCTGACCGCAGAGGGCCGCCTGGATATTGCCGCCGTGGCGGGACTGCGTCTGTTTGTATCGGGGGCGTCCGTCGAAGCAGGCGCGGCGGCCGGGATTGCCCTGCACGCGGCAACCGGGCCGCTGAGCTGGCAGGCCAGCAGCGGCGCAGTCGAGCTGAGCGCCGCGCAGCAGGTGGCGGTTACCAGCCAGACCGCCGAGGTGCGCGTCCAGGCGCCGCACATCCGCTTGCGGGCCGCCGGGGCCGGGCTGGAGATGTCGGGCATGAACATCACGCTGACCGCGCCGGAGTCGGTGACCTTTGAGGCCGGGCAGCACCAGCTGGCCGGGCCGGCCATGGTGCAGCCGCCGTCGGACTCGCCCGCACACGTCGGACCATTCTCCGGATGCCGTTTTCGCCTGGCCGGCGCCGAGGTCAGCGGCGAGGCGCTGGTGGCGCTGGACTGACGCCGGGGGCGGCAGGCGGACCATGCCGCTCGACCGGTTCGGCAACAATGCCCCGCCACTGCCGCAGGCTTCATCACGTATTAGACAGCCGCTTGGCGGCGTCGCTATACTGCGCGCGTTTTGCCCGGCCCGGGGCACTTTCTCCACAGGAAACGGAAGACTATCGCGGTGTTTGCCGAAACTGATCTGCCTCCCGCCATTCTTGCTCTAGCCGATGGCAGTGTTTTCAGGGGGGTGGCCATTGGCGCATCCGGTCAGACTGTGGGAGAGGTGGTGTTCAACACCGCCATGACCGGTTACCAGGAGATCCTGACCGACCCGTCCTATCGTCAGCAGATGGTGACGCTGACCTACCCGCACATCGGCAATGTCGGCACGAACGCGGGCGACGAAGAATCCGACAGCCCGCAGGCCGCCGGGCTCATCGTTCGAGAAGTTCCGCGCCCGCCCAGCAGCTGGCGCAATACCCGCAGCCTGCCGGATTACCTGCACCAGCACGGCATCGTGGCGATCGCCGATATCGACACCCGGCGCCTGACGCGCATCCTGCGGGAAAAGGGCGCGCAGAACGGCTGCATTCTCACCGGCGAACAGGCAAGCGAAGAGGCCGCGCTGGCCCAGGCGCGGGGCTTCGCCGGCCTCAAGGGCCTGGACCTGGCCGCCGACGCCGGCACGCAGGCGCAGTACAGCTGGTCGGACGGCCTCTGGACAGGACCCGACGAAGAAGCGCCGCTGCCGGGTGAGCCCGCGCTGCACGTGGCGGTTTACGACTACGGCGTCAAGAAGAACATTCTGCGCAGTCTGGTCAGCGCGGGCTGTCGCGTGACCGTGGTGCCGCCGCGCATGGCCGTGGATGACGTGCTGGCGCTCGGGGTCGATGGCGTGATGCTGTCCAACGGTCCGGGCGACCCCGATCCCTGCGACTACGCCATTGCCGCGGCCCGCGAGCTGCTGGCGCGTGACGTGCCGACCATGGGGATTTGTCTGGGTCACCAGATTCTCGGCCTGGCGGTGGGCGCCCGCACTCTGAAGATGAAGTTCGGCCACCATGGCGCCAATCACCCGGTGCAGGATATCGAAACCGGCGCGGTCATGATTACCAGCCAGAACCATGGCTTTGCCGTGGACGAGGCCACCCTGCCCGAAGGGGTGATTGCCACCCATCGCTCGCTGTTTGATCACAGCCTGCAGGGCATTCGGGTGGAGGGGAAGCCGGCGTTCTCCTTTCAGGGACACCCCGAGGCCAGCCCGGGGCCGCAGGATGTGGCGCCGATGTTCAAGCGATTCGTACAGGTCATGGAAAACGCGGTCAGTCGCTAGGGCGCGGCCGCGAGACCAGGCTCTCCAAGTCAGAATTTGTAGAGAAAACAGTGCCCAAGCGTTCTGATATCAAGTCGATTCTAATTATTGGCGCTGGTCCGATCGTCATCGGTCAGGCCTGCGAGTTCGATTATTCCGGCGCCCAGGCCTGCAAGGCGCTCAAGGAAGAAGGCTTTCGCGTGGTGCTGGTGAACTCCAACCCCGCGACCATCATGACCGACCCCGGCACGGCCGACGCCGTCTACATCGAGCCGATTCGCTGGGAAACCGTGGCGCGCATCATTGAGGCCGAAAAGCCGGACGCGCTGCTGCCCACCATGGGCGGGCAGACGGGTTTGAACTGCGCGCTCGATCTGTACAACAACGGCGTACTGGAAAAGTACGGCGTGGAAATGATCGGCGCCTCGCGTGACGCCATCGAGATGGCGGAGGACCGGCAGGCGTTTCGTGAGGCCATGGACGAGATCGGTCTTAAATCACCGAAGTCCGAGGTGGTGCACAGCCTGGCGGAGGCCATCGAGGCGCAGGCGGGCATCGGCTATCCGGTCATCATTCGACCCTCCTATACGCTGGGCGGCACCGGCGGCGGGATTGCCTACAACAGGGAAGAATTCGAGGATATTGTCAGCCGGGGCATAGAGTTATCGCCCACTAATGAAGTGCTCATCGAGCAGTCCGTGCTGGGCTGGAAAGAGTACGAGATGGAAGTTGTTCGTGATTCGGCGGACAACTGCATCATCATCTGCTCGATCGAGAATCTCGATCCGATGGGCGTGCACACGGGCGACTCGATTACCGTGGCGCCGGCGCAGACGCTCACCGACAAGGAATACCAGATCATGCGCAACGCCTCGCTGGCGGTGCTGCGCAAGATTGGCGTGGATACGGGCGGCTCGAACGTGCAGTTCGCGCTGAATCCCGACAATGGTCAGATGACCATTATCGAGATGAACCCCCGCGTGTCGCGTTCCTCGGCGCTGGCGTCCAAGGCCACCGGATTCCCCATCGCCAAGGTCGCCGCCAAGCTGGCCGTGGGCTACACGCTGGACGAGCTGCGTAACGAGATTACCGGCGGCGCCTCGCCGGCGTCCTTCGAGCCCAGCATCGATTACGTCGTGACCAAGATGCCGCGGTTCACGTTCGAGAAATTCCCGGACGCCGACGATCGGCTGACCACGCAGATGAAGTCCGTGGGCGAGGCCATGGCCATTGGCCGGAATTTCCAGGAATCGCTGCAGAAGGCGATGCGCAGCCTGGAGATCGGTTCGGATGGTTTCGAGCAGCAGGTAGTCACGGAAACCGAAGAAGAGGCCGTCAAGCTGCTGCGCGATGCGCTTACCACGCCCCGAGCAGACCGGCTGTGGTACGTGGGCGATGCCTTCCGGCACGGTCTGACGATAGATGACGTGTTCGAGCTGACGCACATCGACCGCTGGTTTCTGGAGCAGATCGAACAGATCATCCAGACCGAAATAACGCTGGAGGGTCGATCCCTCGACGAGCTGAGCGCGGCTGATCTGCGCTATTGCAAGCGCATGGGCTTTTCCGACCGGCGCCTGGCCGTGCTGCTCGGGACCGATGAATTCGCGCTGCGCGATGCCCGCCTGGCAGCCGGTGTGACGCCGGTCTACAAGCGGGTCGACTCCTGCGCCGCGGAGTTCCCGACGGCCACGGCCTACATGTATTCCAGCTACGACGAGGAATGCGAGTCGATGCCGTCGGAACGCGACAAGATCATGGTCCTGGGCGGCGGGCCGAACCGGATCGGGCAGGGTATCGAGTTCGACTACTGCTGCGTGCATGCCGCCCTCGCGCTGCGCGAGGATGGCTACGAAACCATCATGGTCAACTGCAATCCGGAGACGGTGTCCACCGATTACGACACCTCGGACCGGCTGTACTTCGAGCCGCTGACCTTTGAAGACGTCATGGCCATCATCGACGTCGAGAAGCCCAAGGGTGTGATCGTGCAGTTCGGCGGGCAGACACCGCTCAAGCTCGCGCGGCGACTGGAAGCGGCCGGGGCGCCGATCATCGGCACCACGCCGGATTCGATCGACCTTGCCGAAGATCGTGATCGCTTCCTCAATCTGGTCAAGAAGCTCGAACTGCGTCAGCCGGCCAACCGCACCGCGCGCTCGGAAGCCGAAGCGGTGGATCTGGCCGAGGAAGTGGGCTATCCGATGGTCGTGCGCCCGTCCTACGTGCTGGGCGGGCGGGCCATGGAGCTGGTCTTTGACCGATCCGACCTGATCCGCTACATGGGCGCGGCGGTGCAGGTGTCCGACGATTCGCCCGTGCTGCTGGACCACTTTCTCGACCACGCCGTCGAGCTGGACGTCGACGCCCTGTGCGACGGCGACCGCGTGTTCATTGGCGGGATCATGCAGCACATCGAACAGGCCGGCGTGCATTCCGGTGATTCGGCCTGTTCACTGCCGCCCTACAGCCTGCCGGACAGCGTGATCGGCGAAATCCGCACGCAGACCGCAGCGCTCGCGCGTGGCCTGAACGTGGTCGGTTTGATGAACGTGCAGTTTGCGGTTCAGGACGACGAGATCTTTCTTATCGAGGTCAATCCGCGCGCCTCCCGGACCGTGCCCTTCGTCTCCAAGGCCACCGGGCTGCCGCTGGCAAAGATTGCCGCGCGCTGCATGGCGGGGCGATCGCTCGACGAGCAGGGCGTGGGCGAGGAGCGGGTGCCGGCCTATTATTCGGTCAAGGAAGCGGTTTTCCCCTTTACCAAGTTCCCCACCGTGGATCCCATGCTGGGCCCCGAGATGAAGTCGACCGGCGAGGTCATGGGCGTGGGCTACAGCTTTGGCGAAGCCTTCGGCAAGGCGCAGCTGGCCAGCGGCACGGGCCTGCCGACGGCCGGGCAGGTGGTGCTGACGATTCGCGATGCCGACAAGCCGCAGGCGCCGGAAGTGGCGCGGCGCTTCATCGAGGCCGGCTTCACCGTGCTGGCCACCGAGGGCACGGCGCAGTGCCTGCGCAACGCGAGCCTGGAATGCCAGGTGGTAAAAAAGGTCAAGGAAGGCCGGCCGCACATTGTCGACATGATCAAGAACGGCGAAATCCAGTTCGTGGTGAATACCGCCCAGGACAAGCGCTCGGTCGAGGAATCCCGCTCAATACGCATGACCGCGCTACGCTACCGGGTCGCCTACTTCACGACCATGGCCGGGGCGCTGGCCAGCTGCGATGCCCTACCGCATCTGGCCGAAAACTCCGTGCACGCCCTGCAGGCGCTGCACGCCGAGCTCGACGCGCAGGCCGGCTAGTGTGGCGCACTACACTAGCAGCCGCCGGACGCCGAATCGCGCCGCTTGGCGGCGCGACAGGTACCGTTCGCAGCTTTCGGCAGGCGCTAGAAAATACAGTGTTTTGACTCAATGTCTTTTGTCGCAAAAGCGATAGGGTCCGGGTTGCCAGCCGAGGCCTTAAGTCATTTCTCCGTAGTCGGACAGGAGAAACAATAATCGCGACGCGTTATACTTCGTCTCCAATTCGAAAGGGTTTCTAGCCATTTCAAGCGAAAATCGTTCAGCGGACGGCGCGTCCGCGACATCATCTCCCACCTACCGCTCACCGACCGTGGTCGACGGCACTCGAATCTGGGAACTGGTGCGGGATACCGGCGTTCTGGACGTCAACTCTGCCTACGCCTATCTGCTGCTCGGCGAGCACTTTTCGGACACCAGCGTGGTGGCCGAGATCGACGGCGAACTCGTGGGCTTCATCAGCGCCTATCTCCCGCCCTCGAAGGATGACACCGTTTTCGTCTGGCAGGTCGGCGTGGCCGAAGCCGGCCGCGGCAAGGGGGTAGCCACGGGCATGCTCTACGACATCATTCGTCGGCCGGCCTGCGGGCACATTCGCTATCTCGATACGACCGTGGGGCCGTCCAACGAGGCGTCCATGGCCCTGTTCCGCGGCTTCGCGCGCAAGCTGGGTACGCAGGTCAGCGAGAATGAGCTGTTCAAGGTAGAACATTTCCCCGACTACGAGACGCACGAATCAGAGGTGCTTTTCCGCATCGGCCCGTTTGATCCCGCGGATTTCCCCGCGGACTAGGCCGGCAGTAGCGCCCGGTGCGGCGCGCCCGGTCCGGTCAACCGCTGCGAGCGGATCCATACAGACTCAATTTCAGGAGAACGCAAGTGGAAACCATCAACGAACTCGAATCCCAGGTGCGCGGCTACGTCCGCTCCTTCCCCGTCGTGTTCCAGTGGGGCAAGGGCGTGCGCATGCACACCGAGGACGACGTCGATTACCTGGATTTCTTTTCCGGCGCCGGCGCGCTCAACTACGGCCATAACCCCGACCCGCTTAAGCAGCCGCTGCTGGACTACATCCAGGCGGACGGCGTGACGCATTCGCTGGACATGGCCTCGAACACCAAGTCCAAGTTCCTGGAGACCTTCAACGAAGTGATCCTCCAGCCGCGCGGCATGGAATACAAGATGCAGTTTCCCGGGCCGACGGGCACCAACGCCGTCGAGGCGGCGCTGAAGCTGGCCCGCAAGGTCACCGGTCGCGAGCGCATCGTGTCCTTCACCAATGCCTTCCATGGCATGACGCTGGGCGCGCTGGCGGTTACGGGTAACGCCTTCAAGCGTGCCGGCGCCGGCGTACCGCTGGGGCACGCGACGTCCATGCCGTACTGCGGCTATTTCGACGATGAGACCGACACGGCGGCCTATCTGGAAGCCATGCTGGAAGACAGTTCCAGTGGTCTGGACAAGCCCGCTGCCGTCATCCTCGAGACCGTGCAGGCCGAGGGCGGCATCAACGTGGCCGAAATGGAATGGCTGCAGCGCATCGAGAAGATCTGCCGCGACCACGATCTGCTGCTGATCGTTGACGACATCCAGGCGGGCGTGGGCCGTACCGGGCCGTTCTTCTCGTTCGAGCCCGCGGGCATCAAGCCGGACCTGATCTGCCTGTCCAAATCGCTGTCCGGCTACGGCCTGCCGCTGGCGCTCACGCTGATTCGGCCCGATCTGGACGAATGGGCGCCGGGCGAGCACAACGGCACCTTCCGCGGCAACAACCTGGCCTTCGTGACCTCGACGCACGCCATAAAGCATTACTGGTCGGACGACGCGCTCGAGAAGGACATTCTGCGCAAGGGCGAGATCGTGCGGGAGCGCCTGCAGAAGATGATCGCGCGCTTCCCGGAGTTCAAGGCATCCGTGCGGGGCCGCGGGCTGATCAACGGGATCGACTGCGAGCCGGCTGAAGTGGCCAATGAGGTCACGGCGGGCTGCTTCAAGCGGCATTTGCTGATGGAAACCTCCGGCGCCTCTGATAATGTCATCAAGGTCATGCCGCCGCTGATCGTGGATGATGCCGACCTGAAGATGGGTCTGGATATCCTGGAAGAGTCGCTCGAAGAGGTGCTCCGCCAGCGCGGTATTGCGAAGGGCGCGGCCTGATCCGGTCGACCGCGACAAGGCTCACCTCAAGGACGACACAAGGGTAATTCATGAAGGTAGTAAGACTTGATGATCTGAAGGGCACCGACCAGTGGGTGGACAGCCCGGCCGGCTGGACCAGCGTGCGGTTCCTGTTGAAAAAGGACGGCATGGGATTTTCGTTTCACGAAACGACCTTCCCCACCGGCCTCAAATTCGACATGTGGTACAAGAACCACCTGGAGGCCGTGTACTGCTATCAGGGTCGCGGCACGCTGACTAACCGCGACACCGGCGAAACGTTCACCATCGAGCCGGGCACGCTGTACGCGTTGGACAACCACGACCGGCACACCCTCGAATGCCACGAGGAACTGAAGCTGGTCTGCGCCTTCAATCCGCCCGTCACCGGTCGTGAAATCCACGATGAGGACGGCGCCTACATTATTCCGCCGGACGAGCGGGACTGACGCACCGAGTCTGCGCCGGACCATTCGGGCAATACCTGTAAACGGGGCTTCGGCCCCGTTTTTTATGGTCGCTCCCGTGGTTTTGCAGTCGGTGATCTTCTCTTTCAGCGCCTCTGGCCAGTCCCTGTTTACCGCGGCAGAGTTTCACGACGGCCGGGCGCCTGCGCCAATCCGGCAGGCGGGCGTCCAGACGGATCCGGTACAGACAACGCAGCGTGACCCCGGGCCGCACTGAATTTGCGCCCCCGGGCCTGATCTCATAGGGTCGCCAGGGTGTGCCCGTTGGGCGGCGCTTGCGCCCGGCGCCAGACCATCTCCCACCACAGATAACGAGAACGAATGCATGTTTGGTCGGCTTGAACGTTTCCTGGGGCTTCGGACGAACCCGTACATATTCTTTCCGTCCGCCCTGTTCATAGCCCTGTTCGTGCCGGCGGCGGCCCTGTTCAATGAGGCGATCGGCGGCCTGTTCGGCGGTATCACGAGCTGGGTGGCCGCGAATCTCGGCTGGTTCTACATTCTGTCGGTCACGAGCCTGCTGGGCTTTCTGCTCTGGATCGCCATCAGTCGCTTTGGCGGCATTCGGCTGGGGGATGACGACGCGCGCCCCGAGTACAGCAACGTGGCCTGGTTCACCATGCTGTTTGCCGCCGGGATTGGCACCATCCTCATGTTCTGGGGCGTGGCCGAGCCGATCTCGCATTTCGCGAGCCCGCCGCGGGGTGACGTACCACCCGAAACCGTGGCGGCGGCGCGACAGGCAATGAATTTCACGCTGTACCACTTTGCGCTGCACACCTGGACGATATTCGCCATGCCGGGGCTGGCCATTGCCTACTTCGTTTACCGGCACAAGCTGCCGCCCCGGATCAGCTCGATCTTCTATCCGCTGCTGGGCGAGCGCGTGTACGGGCCGATCGGCTGGACCATCGACGTGATCGCGGTCATCGGCACCATGTTCGGCGTGGCCACCTCGCTGGGGCTGGGCACGCTGCAGGTCAACAGCGGGTTGTCGCATCTGTTCGGCGTGCCGGACAACGACCTGTCCCGCGTGATCATCATCACGCTGATCACGCTGGCCGCGACCTGTTCGGTGGCGCTGGGGCTCGACAAGGGCATTCGCCGGCTGAGTGAACTGAACATCCTCATGGCGACCGGGCTGCTGCTCTTCGTGCTGTTTGCCGGACCCACGGTGTTTCTCCTGCAGGGGACCGTGGAGTCGATGGGCAACTACCTGGCGGCGCTGGTGCCGCTGTCGTTCTGGAACCAGGCGTATAACGATACCGGCTGGCAGCAGAACTGGACGGTGTTCTACTGGGCCTGGACGATCTCCTGGGCGCCGTTCGTGGGCATCTTCGTGGCGCGAATCTCGCGCGGCAGGACCATCCGCGAATTCGTGGCCGGCGTGCTGCTGGCGCCGGTCCTGTTCTCGATCTGCTGGTTCGGTATCTTCGGCATGGCGGCGCTCAATATCGAGCTGAACGGCGGCGGCGGATTAATCGAGCAGGTGGACGAGAACGTGGCCATTGCGCTGTTCGCCTTTCTCGAAAACTTTCCCCTCAGCCGGCTGACGTCCGGTCTGGGCATCCTGATCGTGGTGATCTTCTTTGCCACCTCCGCGGATTCCGCGTCGCTGGTCATGGACATGCTCAGCTCCGGTGACGAACAGACCCCGCCCACCCGCCAGCGCGTTTTCTGGGCGCTGGCCGGCGGTTCGGTGGCCGGGTCGCTGCTGCTGCTGGGCGGCTTTGACGCGCTGCAGAACGTCATCACGACGCTGGGCTTTCCCTTCTGTCTGCTGCTCGTGTTCATGGCCGTGATGCTGGTGCGTGCGCTGCAGCGCGACTACGCCGGGCAAACGCTGCGCTAGCGGCCCTATAATGGCGCGCCCCGCGGCTCGCGCGGGCTTTCGTCACCCACCGGATACGTACCCGACATGATACAGGGCTCCAGGGCTTCCAGACGCGCGCTGCTGCTGCTCAATCCGAACGCCGGCAACGCCAAGGCGGGTCTGGATGTGGGGCTGCAGTGTCTGCGGTCTGCCGATATGGACGTCATCGTCAAGCGGCCCGAAGGTCCGGACGGCCTGCGTCGGGCGATCAGCGAGCATCGCGACCAGCTGGACTGCATCATCGTCGGCGGCGGGGACGGCAGCATGAACTTCGCGCTGCCCTTCGTGATGCAGGCCGGACTGCCCATGGGCATCCTGCCGATGGGCACGGCCAACGATCTGGCCCGCACGCTCGATATACCGCTGAACGTCGAGTCGGCCTGCCAGATCATCGCCGACGGTCATTTGAGTGACATTGACGTCGGCCAGGTCAACGACCGGCATTTCTTCAACGTCGCGCATATCGGTCTGGCGGTCGAGGTGGCGCGCCGGGCCGACAAGCAGGCGAAGGGCTGTCTCGGGCCGCTGGCCTATCCCTACATGGCCTGGCAGGCCTTTCGCACGCGCCGCACATTCAAGGTACGTATCGACTGCGAGGGCGAACTGCATTCGCTACGCGTGGTGCAGGTGTCCGTCGGCAACGGCCGATTCTACGGGGGCGGTGTGCCGATCGCGGAGGACGCGACTATCGACGACGGCCAGCTCGATCTCTACGCCCTACCGGCCCGCAAGGGCAGCAGTCTGCTGGCGCTCATTCCTGCCGTGGGGCGGGGCCGTACTCGCGGTACCCGCGATATCTTCACGCTGCGCGGCCGCGAGGTCATTGTCATCACCAATCGCAGCAAGGGCGTCACCGTTGACGGCGAGGAAGTCGAGCGAACGCCGGCCCGGTTTCGGGTGCTCCCGGGCGCGCTGAAGGTCTATACCGCCGCGCGCGAGGCCGACGGCGTCGACAGCTGAGCCGGGCCTCGAGGCGCTCGCGCTGACGCCTCGACCTGCCCGCGCCGCCCGTCGTCTCGGGCCACCACCGTTTGTCGCGAATCCGCTGCCGACCGAACGGCTGGCGCTCGGGGGGTACTTCCGGTTTGCGCATGACTCAAATAGGCTATGTGTCATGCTTAGTAACCCTTTAAAAACAATGAATGCGATCAAGAATGTCCGCCCCGACGCCTGGCTCATTGCCGGCCTGGCCGTGCTGTTTGTCTACGTGGCGCTGGGTCTGGCGCCGTTTGACGCGGACAGTTACGACCCCCGCGGCAACCCGGTGAATCAGCAGCACTTCGGCAGTTCCGCCGAACTCGCTTACCCGCGCTAGTGTAGTGAGCCACACTGTCTGGCCCTTATACCGGCCCCATTTTCCGCCATGCGGCGTTGCACCTCCTCGCCATAGCTACGGCTATGACTCGTCGGCGCG
>NYTH01000037.1 GCA_002683405.1 Salinisphaeraceae bacterium
CCGCTCACGCGGGAACCCTGCTCCTCGCCTCGGACAGAGGCCTCAAAAGTACATCCGAAGTACTTTTGACCTTGCGTCCCCCAGCCTGCCCGGCAACTCGGACGGCGGACGAAGGCACTCAGGCTGACTCGGTCTGCTCTTGAATCTCCCTCGAACTCGCCGAGCACCGGAGGCAGCCGGGGTTCCTGGCCCGAGCGCAGCGAGTGGGCATGGACAAGGATGTCCATGCTCCGAGTGTGGCGCAGGCGCGCAGGGCACCCAGTAGCGAAACGCAGTTTTGCTACTGGGCGAGTTCGTGGGAAACGCCCCTTGTTTGTCTGACTAGGGCTTCCTTTTTCGACGTTTATCGAAAAAGGAAGGCGCATCAGCTGCGTAGCAGCGGCGCAATGCTTCCATTCCGATTTAGTCTCATCGAACTGGTTGTCGCATGCTTTTCCGCGAATGTGCGAAGCACCTTATTGTTGGGCTTCGGGCTATTCCGGGATGAGCGCGCGACCTGGCAGTCCGCTGTCGTCATCCGCCGACGGCTGATATTCCGCCGCGCGAGCTGTACCGTACGGCTTTCGCAATTCTTAATTCCTGCAAAAGAAAGACAGGCTTTCCGACCATGGATCAGATTTCGCAGCTCAGCCCCGACTTCATCATTCTCATTGCCTTTGCTCTGCTGGCCATTCTTCTGCTGGGCGGGGTCATCGGCTATTCGGCAAAGCGCGCCGCGCTGCGCGAGAAGGACGCCAAGCTCGAGTCGATGCGCAAGTCCCGGGATGAGCTGCAGCGCGAGCTGGACAGCCAGCAGTCCGCGCTGCGCGCGCGGGACGCCTCGGATCAGTCCTATCGCATGGAGGTGCGGGGGCATTTCGAGACGTCGTCAGAGATCATGTCGGAACTGGTCCAGAACTACCGCCGGATGTACGAGCACTTGGCAGGCGGGGCGGAGCGGCTGGCCGACCTGAAAGGCGTGGAGCAGATCGTCGCCGCGCCGCCGCCCGAAGCGATTACGCGCGCAGACGAGCAACCACAGGATCCGGCTGGCGTTCAGGCGTCCACGTCGGCCGAGCCCGAAGAGACCGGCGACCAGGCGACGCGCAGACAGGCCCCGCAGCTGTAGAGGGTGGCCTGCTGTTCAGGCATGGTTCACAGCCGATAACCTAGCGTCATGATGCAGACCGGCCGCCGGCATCGCGCCACGAGGATGCGCTGGTCCTTCCCACCGGAAAACGATGATCCATGGTGTCCAACTTGCCTATGCCGTCCTCGATTCGCTGGCTTGCCGCCGCGCTGCTGATGCTCGGCGCTAGCGCGGCCGTGGCCGGCTACAGCGTCGAGGATGGTCAGATTCTCAAGGATGACCGTCCGATACAGCTGCGCGGCGTCAACTGGTTCGGTTTCGAAACCGAACTCTACGCGCCGCACGGGCTGTGGAAGCGCAACTGGCGGGAAATGATCGCGCAAATGGACGAAGCGGATATCAACGCCGTGCGCATTCCCGTCTGTCCCGACACGCTGCGCGGCAAGACGCCGGGCGGTATCGACTACGGCCGCAACCCGGAGCTGCAGGGTTTGACGTCGCTGGAAATTCTCGACCGCGTGGTGGACGAGTTCAACGAACGCGGCATGCATATCCTGCTGGATCATCACCGCCCCGACTGCAAGGCCATCAGTGAACTCTGGTACACGGACGAATACAGCGAGAAGGACTGGATCGACGATCTGGTGTTTCTGGCCGAACGCTATGACGACCGCGAATATTTCCTGGGCCTGGATATCAAGAACGAGCCCCACGGCAAGGCCACCTGGGGCGCCGGGGATCGCGCCACCGACTGGAATCGCGCCGCAGAACTGGCTGCCCGCCAGATTCTCCGCGTGGCGCCGCACCGGCTGATTTTCGTCGAGGGCGTGCAGGAAACCGGCCGCTGCCGCAAGAACGTGCCCGACGCCTGGTGGGGCGGCAACCTGGGAGCCATCCGCTGCACGCCGCTGAAGATTCCCGCCTCCCGCCTCGTGCTTTCGCCCCATGTCTACGGGCCGGACGTGCACGTGCAGCCCTATTTCGACAACGAGAATTTCCCCGACAATCTGCCGCCCATCTGGGATCAGCATTTCGGCAGTCTGGTGGACGAGGGTTACGCCATAGTGCCGGGCGAGTTCGGGGGGCGTTACGGGCACGCCGGGCATCCGACGGATCGCGCCTGGCAGAACCGGCTGGTGGAATACCTGCGCGAGCGGGGTATTACCAGCGGCTTCTACTGGTCCTGGAACCCGAACAGCGGCGATACCGGCGGCCTGCTGCAGGACGACTGGCAGACGCTGTGGCCCACCAAGATGGCGTTGCTGAACCATTTCTGGCGGGGCGAGGGCCTGGCTTCCGTGCCGGAGCTGCCGCCGGCCAGCACGCCGCTCGCCAGCATTCCGGACACCACGCCGCGAGGCGCGCCGGTCAGCCGGGCCCGGGATGCCGGTGACAACCTGCAGTACCGCGTGACCGAACTCAGCGACTGGGGTCGCGGCTACTGCGTGGACGTCGGCGTGAGCAACACCGGCCAGCAGTCGCTTGAATGGTCCTTCCGCATGCCGGTTGATGGCCGTATAGACAACCTCTGGAACGCCCGCTATCGCAGCCTGAAGGGCGCAATCGAGGTGCAGGGCGTGGATTGGAACGCCCGGCTCGCGCCCGGCGCGGAGACCCACTTCGGTTTCTGCGCCCGCCGCGACGAGGCGAAGCAGAGCGACGTGGCCCGGGTGCAGGGGACGTCCTCGGGCGTGCTCTCCACGCAGCTGCGGCTGCACAACCGCTGGCAGGAGGGCTACTGCACCGACGTGATCGTACGCAACGGCGGCAAGGACGCCGTGGCCTGGCAGGTCACGCTGGATATCGAAGGGCAGGTGAACAATCTGTGGCGGGGCCGCTTCAAGCAGGACGGCCGCAAGCTCACGGTGGAGGGCGAACACTACAACCGCGTGGTCGCCCCCGGAGGCGAACAGTCCTTCGGCTACTGCGCCCGGCTGCCCTGACGTCGCCGCGTTGCGGCTCCGCTCAACCGGGGACCTGGCGGGTTAGCGTCCTGACCCCGTCTTCGGCGGCCACGATCAGCACGTCGGCCGGCCGGCGGGCGAACAGGCCCACCGTGACCACGCCCGGGATGGCGTTGACGCGGTCCTCCAGCTCGATCGGGTTCATGATTTCCAGATTGTGGACGTCCAGAATGGGGTTGCCGTTGTCGGTCACGAAATGCTCTCGCCATTCCGGCTCTCCCCCGAGCCTGACCAGCTGGCGCGCCACGTAGCTGCGCGCCATCGGGAGGACCTCGACGGGCAGGGGAAAGCGGCCCAGCAGATCGACCTGCTTGGAAGCGTCCACCGCGCAGACGAAACGCTCCGATGCGCCGGCAATGATCTTCTCGCGGGTCAGAGCGCCGCCGCCGCCCTTGATCAACTCGAAATGCTCGTTGGCTTCATCCGCGCCGTCGACGTAGAGGGGAATGTCGCCGGCTACGTTCAGATCCTCGACAACAAACCCGGCGGCCTCGAGCCGCTGCGTGCTGGCCTGTGAACTGGACACGCAGCCCAGCAGTTTTGGCTGGCGCTCGGCGAGTACATCGATGAAATGGTTGACCGTGCTGCCGGTGCCCACGCCCAGCCAGGCATCTTGCTGCACGTAGGCGTAGGCGGCCTCTGCCGCCTGGCGCTTGAGTTCGTCCTGTGTGCTCATGAGATTACTCCCGGGGTCCGAAAATGGCGGTGCCGATCCGCACGATGGTGGCGCCTTCGGCGATGGCGGCGGGAAAGTCGTCGCTCATGCCCATGGACAGCGTATCCAGCTCGCCGCTGGCGCCCAGCCCGCGGGCAATCTCGGCCTGCAGCTCACGCAGCGCGGCAAAAGGCGCCCCGGGCGTTGCGGAATCGGGTTCGGGTATTGCCATGAGGCCGCGCAGGCGCAGCCCGGGTAGCCGGGCGATCTCGCCGGCCAGCGCCGCAGCCTCCGCCGGAGCCACGCCCGACTTGCTGGCCTCGCCGCTGATATTGACCTGCAGGCAGATGTTCAGCGGTGGCCGGTCTTCCGGGCGCTGCGAGGACAGCCGTCGGGCAATCTTCAGCCGGTCCACGCTGTGGACCCAGTCGAAATGGCTGGCGATATCCCGCGTCTTGTTGGACTGGATCGGCCCGATGAAATGCCAGACCAGGGGCTCCCCGCGCAGGGCGCTGATCTTCTCCAGCGCTTCCTGCAGGTAGTTTTCGCCAAAATCGCGCTGGCCCGCCGCGGCGGCGGCGCGCACCGCGTCGGCCGGGCGGGTCTTGCTCACGGCCATCAGCGTCACGCTATCGCGCGCCCGGCCGGCGTGATCGCAGGCTTCACCGAGCGCGTCACGCACGCGGCCCAGGCGATGGCTTAAGTCGGTTATTGGGTCGGACACTTCAATCAGGGCGCTTCATGCCGATAACGCTGGGGTATTCACGAATTAGAAGGCTTGCGTGCAATGAGCACCGATATTTCCCAGTTGCTGGCGTTCGGGGTCAAGCAGGGGGCATCCGACCTGCATCTGTCGTCCGGGTTGCCCCCCATGATCCGCGTTGACGGCGACATGCGCCGAATCAATCTGCCGGCCATGGAACATCGTCAGGTCTACGACCTGATCTACGACATTATGAACGACAAGCAGCGCAAGACCTACGAGGAATTCCTGGAGAATGACTTCTCCTTCGAAATTCCCAATCTGGCGCGCTTTCGCGTTAACGCCTTTACCACCTCGCGCGGGGCGGCCGCCGTATTCCGCACGATTCCCTCCGAAGTGCTCACCCTGGAGGACATCAAGGCGCCCAATATCTTCAAGGATATTTCCGATCTGCCGCGCGGCATCGTGCTGGTGACGGGCCCGACGGGCTCGGGCAAGTCCACCACCCTGGCGGCGATGATCAACCACAAGAACGAAAACGAGCTGGGCCACATCCTCACCGTGGAGGACCCGATCGAGTTCGTGCACGAATCCAAGAAATGCCTGATCAACCAGCGCGAGGTCCATCGCGACACGCTGGGTTTCAACGAGGCGCTGCGCTCCGCGCTGCGCGAGGACCCCGACACCATCCTCGTCGGCGAGCTGCGTGACCTGGAAACCATCCGGCTGGCGCTCACCGCGGCCGAAACGGGTCACCTGGTGTTCGGCACGCTGCATACCTCCTCCGCGGCCAAGACCATCGACCGCGTGGTCGACGTGTTCCCCGCGGCCGAGAAGGACATGATCCGCTCGATGCTGTCGGAGTCGCTGCGCGCGGTCATCGCCCAGACCCTGCTCAAGAAGACCGGCGGCGGCCGCGTGGCGGCGCACGAAATCATGATCGGCACGCCGGCCATCCGGAACCTGATTCGCGAGAACAAGATCGCGCAGATGTATTCGGCCATCCAGACCGGTCAGGCGGCCGGCATGCAGACGCTGGACCAGTGCCTGCAGGAACTGGTGCGCAAGGGCGTGGTCGGCCGCGACGAAGCCAAGCGCCGGGCCCAGAACAAGGACACGATCTAGGCCGGACCGGCCGGTCCGTCACCCCGAAACCACAGGCGAATAGACGATGGAACGCGAACAAGCGATCAAACTGGTCATGGACCTGCTGCGTGAACTGCGTGAGCGCAACGGCTCGGATCTGTTCCTCACCTCCGGATTTCCGCCCGCCATCAAGGTGGACGGCAAGGTCACCAAGGTCCGCGAGGAGCCGCTCTCGCATGAGCATGCCGCGCTGGTGGTGCGGGCCATCATGAATGATCGGCAGGCCAAGGAATTCGACGCCACCAAGGAATGCCAGTTTGCCATCAGCCCGAAGATCGGGCGCTTTCGCGTGTCCGCTTTCGTGCAGCAGGGGCGCATCGGCGCGGTGCTGCGCACCATCAATACCGAGATTCCCACGCTGGCCGAGCTGGACCTGCCCGAGTCGCTCAAGGACATCGTCATGTCCAAGCGCGGGCTGGTGATCTTTGTCGGCGCGACGGGCTCGGGCAAGTCCACGTCGCTGGCGGCCATGCTGGGGCATCGCAACGACAACACTGATGGCCACATCATCAGCATCGAGGACCCCATCGAATACGTGCACCCGCACCGCCGCTGCATCGTCACGCAGCGCGAAGTGGGCGCGGATACGGAGAGCTGGGAGAACGCGCTGAAGAACACGCTGCGTCAGGCGCCGGACGTGATCCTCATTGGCGAGGTCCGCACCCGCGAAACCATGGAATACGCCATCCAGTTCGCCGAAACAGGCCATCTGGTGCTGTGCACGATGCACGCCAACAACGCCAACCAGGCGCTGGACCGCGTCATCAACTTCTTCCCCGAGGAAAAGCGTGAGCAGGTGCTCATGGACCTGTCGTTCAACCTGCGCAGCATCGTCTCGCAGCGGCTGGTGCGGCGCGAGTCTGGCGGGCGCGTGGCGGCCATGGAGATTCTGCTCAACACGCCGCTCATTTCCGATCTGATCTTCAAGGGCGAGGTCTCGCAGATCAAGGAAGTCATGAAGCGCTCCACCGAGCAGGGCATGGTCACCTTCGACCAGTTCCTGTTCCAGCTCTACGAGCAGCACGTGATCAGCTACAGCGAGGCTGTGCGCAACGCCGATTCGCAGAACGAGGTGCGGCTGCAGATCAAGCTCAACAGCAAGCGCGGCGGGCGTGATCTGGAGGAGGACGAGGTCGTGCAGGGCATGAGCATGCAGGAAGTCGACGAGGAGCGGAGCATGTTCCGCCGCTGACCCGTCGCCGGTTCGATAATCAGAAGGATTTCATGCGCGATATCAACCCGTTTTTGCAGCTGGCCATCGACAAGAAGGCCTCGGACCTCTATTTCACGGTGAATGCACCGGTGATGATTCGCATCGAGGGCGAAACCTATGCCATTGGCGGCGAGACCGGCGAGAAGCTGACGCTGGAGACGCTCGAAGAGTTGTCCAGCAGCATCATGACGCCGGAGCAGCAGGCCACCTTCCGGTCGGTCCGCGAGGTGGATTTTGCCATTCGCTACAAGACCATCGGCCGTTTTCGCGTCAATGTCTTCCGGCAGCGCGGCAGCGTGGCCATGGTGCTGCGAAACATCGGCTCGGTGCCGGAGTTCGACGATTTGAACCTGCCGGAGATTCTCAAGGATCTGGTCCTGCACAAGCGCGGGCTTATCCTGGTTTGCGGCGCCACCGACTCGGGCAAGTCCACCACGCTGGCGGCCATGCTGGACCACCGCAACCGCAATCGCCGCGGTCACATCCTCACCATCGAGGAGCCGGTGGAGTTCATGCATCAGCACAAGATGTCGATCATCAACCAGCGCGAGATCGGCACCGACACCCGCAGCTACGCCAACGCCCTGCGTTCGGCCATGCGGGAGGCGCCCGACGTGGTGCTCATCGGCGAGATTCGCGACCGCGATACGGTCGAAGCCTGCCTGGCGCTGTCGGGCACGGGGCATCTGGCCATATCGACCCTGCATTCAAACAACGCCTACCAGACGCTGCAGCGGATCATCAGTCTGTTTCCCGAGGAGATGCGCGAACAGCTCTATATGGACCTGTCGCTCAACCTGCGCGCAATCATCTCGCAGCGGCTGGTGCGAGGGGTCGACGGCAAGCGGGTGGCGGCGGTGGAAATTCTGCTCAATACCCCGTACGTTTCCGACCTCATTCTGCAGGGCCGGATTCAGAGCGTGAAGGACGCCATGAACGATGCGGCCCACAGCCAGGGCATGATGACCTTCGATGACTCGCTCTACACACTCTTTGAAGAAGGCCGTATCGACCGCGAGGAAGCGCTATCCAACGCCGATTCGCGCGACAATCTTGAAAGCAAGATGTCGTTTGGCGGCTGATCACGCGCCGGATCATATCGATCATCGCCCGCGGCCATGAGCCGCGAATTTGTACCGTCAACCGGCCTGGTCGTGGGCTGGCGCGAGTGGGTGGCGCTGCCCGAGCTGGGCTTGCACCGCATCAAGGCCAAGGTGGATACGGGCGCGCGCACGTCCGCGCTGCACAGCTTCGAGCTTGAGGGTTATCGCCACAAGGGTGCGCGCTGGCTGAAGTTCGGCGTGCATCCCGAGCAGAAGGTGAGCGATCCGGAAGTCTGGTGCCATGCGCCCGTGGTGGACGAGCGGCGCGTCACCGATTCGGGCGGACACCGCGAGTGGCGCTATGTGATCCGCACCGACCTCGAGATTGCCGACCAGCGCTGGCCGATCGAGCTGACGTTGACCGATCGCGATACCATGCTCTTTCGGATGCTGCTTGGCCGCACGGCCATGCGCGGGCTCAGGGTGGACCCTTCAGCCTCCTTCCTCACCGGTAAAAGGATTTAGACCATGCAAATCGCCATTCTGTCGCGGAACAGGAATCTGTATTCCACGAGGCGACTGGTGGAGGCCGCCAAGGAGCGTGATCACGACGTGTTCGTGGTGGATCCGCTGCGCTGCTACATGAACATCGTGCCGCACAAGCCGGAAATCCACTTCAAGGGCCGCAAGCTGGAAGACGTGGACGCGATCATCCCGCGTATCGGCGCGTCGGTAACCTTCTATGGCACGGCCGTGCTGCGCCAGTTCGAGATGATGGGCACCTATCCGCTGAACGAATCCGTGGCCATCTCCCGCTCGCGCGACAAGCTGCGCTCCATGCAGCTGCTCTCGCGCAAGGGCATCGGCCTGCCGGTCACCGGCTTTGCCCACTCGCCGGACGATACGGAAGATCTGCTCGAGCTGGTTGGCGGCAATCACGGTCAGAGCTACGTGATCAAGCTGACCGAGGGCACGCAGGGCAAGGGCGTGGTGCTCACCGAAACCCGCAAGGCGGCCGAGAGCGTGATCGACGCCTTCCGCGGCCTGGACGCGCATTTTCTGGTGCAGGAATTCATCAAGGAAGCCGGCGGTGCGGACATCCGCTGCTTCGTGATCGGCGACAAGGTGGTGGCCGCCATGAAGCGTCAGGGCAAGGAGGGCGAATTCCGCTCCAATTTGCACCGTGGCGGCACCGCCAGCGTCATCAAGATCACGCCGGAAGAGCGGTCCACGGCGGTGCGGGCCGCCAAGATCATGGGCCTGAACGTGGCCGGTGTGGATCTGCTGCGCTCCAATCACGGGCCGGTGGTCATGGAGGTGAACTCGTCGCCCGGTCTGGAGGGCATCGAGGGCGCCACCGGCAAGGACGTGGCCGGCCAGATCGTGAGCTTCATCGAGAAATATCACCGCCATGGCAAGACCCGAACCCGTGGCGGGGGCTGACGTCGAGCGGCACGCCCGTGCCCTGACGATCGGCGGTGTTTCGGTTCAGCCAGGCCAGAGGGTCAGTATCGACCTGCCGGTGGCCGATCTGTACACCCATTCGGCCCTGACCATGCCGGTCCAGGTGGCTCGCGGCAGAAAGCCCGGTCCCATCCTCTGCCTGTCGGCCGCGATACACGGCGACGAGCTGAACGGCGTGGAAATCATCCGCCGCGTGCTCAAGTCCAGCGCGCTGCAGAACCTGCGCGGTACCGTCATCGCCGTGCCCATCGTCAACGTGCACGGCTTTCTGCGCCATTCCCGCTATCTGCCCGACCGGCGCGATCTGAACCGCTGCTTCCCCGGCTCGGCAGACGGCTCGGTGGCTGCGCGGCTGGCGCATCTGTTCAGCCGTGAAATCCTGAGCAACGCCGACTACGTGATCGACCTGCACACGGGCGCCATCAACCGGCCGAACCTGCCGCAGATACGGGCCGATCTGGAAAACCCGGAGGTCAAGCGGCTGGCCGAGGCTTTCGGCTGTCCGCTCATGATCAACGCCAGCCTGCGGGAGGGCTCCATGCGCGAGCATGCCCACGGCAAGGGCATCCCCATTCTGCTCTACGAGGCCGGCGAGGCATTGCGCTTCGACGAAGTATCAATCCGCGCCGGCGTACGGGGCATTACCGGGGTGCTGCGCGAACTGCGCATGCTGCCTCTGCGTGGCCGCCGCAAGCCGCCGGCGACGCCGGTAATCGCCATGGACAGCAACTGGGTGCGCGCCCCGGGCTCGGGTATTCTGCGGGCCTCGGTGGATCTGGGCCAGCGCGTGAAGAAGGGGGATGTGCTGGCCGTGGTGGCCGACCCCTTCGGCGCCCGCGAAGTGGAGGTGCGCACCGAGCACGCCGGTATCGTGATTGGTCGGTCCAACCTGCCGCTGACCCACGCCGGCGATGCGCTGTACCACGTGGCCCGCGTGCAGGGCGCCGCCACCGTCGCCGGCCATGTTGAAGCCTTCAAGACCGAGCACGAGCCGGATACGGACAAGCTCGGTGAGCTGGATGAACCCCCCATTGTCTGAAACCGGGAGTACTGCCATGCGTCTGATGTCTCGCGCCCTGTTTGTCTCGCTTGCCCTGATGATGACCGTCTCGGTCGGGCTGAGCGGCTGCGCCGGCAACGAGCAGAAGAAGGATCCGATCTTCGAGACCGACGATCAGGCCTGAGTCTGGTCGCCGGCGGCCTTCTTGACGTTGCCGGCAATGATCGCCATGACCGCCATGCGAATGGCGATGCCGTTGCGGACCTGCTCGAGGATGACCGACTGCGGGCCATAGGCGGTCTCGGCGTCGATCTCGACGCCGCGGTTGATTGGCCCGGGGTGCATGATGATCGCTTCCGGCTTGAGGCCGCCCAGCGTGTGCCGCGTCAGACCGAACTGGCGGTGGTATTCCTCGACGCTGGGCACGCGCTCGTGGTGCATGCGCTCGCGCTGAATGCGCAGTCCCATGACCACATCGACGTCGCGGATGCCCTCGGCCAGCGTGAACACCGGCGTGACGCCCAGCTTCGAAGGGTCCTCCAGCATGAGCCCTTCCGGCGCGACGACGCGGATATCCGGTACGCCCAGGGTCTTGAGCGCATGAATATTCGACTGGGCCACCCGCGAGTGGCGCACGTCGCCCACGATGGCCACGCTCAGGTTGTGAAAGTCGGGCCGATGCCGGCGAATGGTCAGCGCGTCCAGCAAGGCCTGGGTCGGATGGGCGTTGCTGCCGTCCCCCGCGTTCAGCACGGCCACATCCGGCGCCACGTGCCGGGCAAAATGGGCCGCCGCGCCGTTCTCCGGATGCCGGATCACGAACAGGTCCACGCCCATGGCCTGCAGCGTATAGAGCGTGTCGACATCGTCCTCGCCCTTGTTCTTGGACGAGTGCTCCAGCTGCATGTCGATCACGTCGGCCGACAGCCGTTTGGCCGCCACTTCGAAGGTGGTGCGCGTGCGCGTGGACGGCTCGAAGAACAGGTTGGCCACGGTCGAGCCGCGCAGCAGCGGCACCTTGCGAGGCGGTTCCTTGGAGGCCGGCAGAAACGAGGCCGCCGTGTCCAGGATCTCCGTAAGGATATCGGCGGGCATGCCCTCGGTGGTCAGCAGGTGCCGCAGCCGGCCGTGGGCGTCAAGCTGGAATTGCGCCGGGTCCGTCATTTTCGCTCCAGCCGCAGGGGGTCGGGGCCCGCCAGTTTGATCTGGCCGCCGCGGGGCATGGCCACCGACACCGCGAGGTGGTCGGCGGCCACCGGCAGTTCACGCTCGCCGCGATCCACCAGCACGATCAGCCGGATGGCCGCCGGCCGGCCGTAGTCGAACAGCTCGTTCATGGCGGCCCGCACGGTCCGGCCGGTATGCAGCACGTCATCGACCAGCAGCACGCTGCGATCCTCCAGACTGACTGGAATGTCGGACGGCTCCACGCGGGGATGCAGCCCGATGCGCGAGAAATCGTCGCGGTAGAAAGTGATGTTGAGCGTGCCCAGCGGCGTGGAGAGCCCGAGTCGGCGATGCAGCCTTTCGGCGAGCCACGCGCCGCCCGACCGGATGCCGACCATCACCGGCTGCGGGTCGGTTTGCACCAGCGGGGCAAGCGCGTCGGCCAGCTCGTCAAGGCAGGCCTCCACGTCGATCGACTCGATCTGTTCAAGCGTGCTGTGTCGCATGGCTACGGTGTCCGGGCTTGGCTGCGGTCTGGCATGTGGGATCGGGGACGGGTGGATTCAGCCGTCGCGGTGGCTGATGAGCCAGGTTTCCAGAATGATCTGGGCGGCCATCGCATCGGTGTCGCCCTTCGACAGGCGCTTGCGGCGGGCGCCGCTGGCGCGCTCCGTGCGCAGCCGGGCGAGGGCCTCGGTGGAAGTAAAACGCTCATCGGCCTGATGAATCGGCAGATTGAACTGCGCCCCCAGTTCGCGCATGAACCAGCGGGCGTGCCCCGTGATGGGCTGCTCCTCGCCGGATTCGAGCAGCGGCAGACCCACCACCAGCGCCTGCGGTCGCCACTCGCCCACCAGCCGCCGTACCGCGGCCCAGTCCGGGCCGTCGCCGCTGTGGTGCAGGGTGGTCAGCGCCTGCGCCGAGCCGGACACGCCACTGCCTACCGCTACGCCGATGCGACGCATGCCGAAATCGAATCCGAGAACGACGTCGGGCGGGCCGGAATCAGGCATGCCCGGCGCTCGCCGAGAGAAAGCCGGGGTCGAGTCCGAGTGCGTCCAGTGACGCCTGCCAGCGCTGGTCGGCCGGTTTGTCGTAGAGGATGCCGGTATCCGCGGCGCAGTTCAGCCAGCTATTGGCCCGGATTTCGGCTTCGAGCTGACCGCTGCCCCAGCCGGCGTATCCCAGCGTGATCAGGAAATCGGCGGGCCCTTCGCCGCGCGCAATGGCTTCGAGGACGTCGCGCGAGGTCGTGACGTGATAGTCGGCGTGAACGCTCAGCGTGGCGTCCCAGACGCCTGGCTGGCGATGCAGCACGAAACCGCGTTCCGACTGCACCGGACCGCCCCAGAAGACCCGCCCGCCAAGCGCCGCGTCCGGCACGTCAATATCCATGTGCTCGAGCATGGCCTCGACGCTGAGGTCGGTCGGCCGGTTGATCACCAGACCCATGGCGCCGTCCGCGCTGTGGTCGCACAGATAGGTCACCGTGCGATCGAATACGTCGCCCACCATGCCGGGCATGGCGATGAGCAGCTGATTGCACAGATAGGAGGCGTCGGCCATGCCGGCATTATCGGCAACCGCCGGGGCCGGGGGCAACCGGGCCGACCGCGCGTCAGCCCCCGCCGCTGTCGCTGAGAAAGCGCCATTCGTAGGCGAATCGCAGGCTCTCGTGCCGCGCAGCGAGTTCGGCCGGAAATGCAGCGTAGGGCGCGGCATCCTCGATGATGGCGCGGGCCCGCTGATCCAGCGCATCGTTGCCCGAGCTGTTGCGCACGCGCGTGCCCAGCAGTTCGCCGGTCGAGGCCAGCCACACCTCGATGATCAGCTGCCGGGCATCCCGGCCGCGAAGCAGCTCTGCCGGGAACCGCGCGTTGCCGATATCCTCCACCGCGTGGCGCCAGGCCTCCAGATAGGCGGCCCGCAGATCGCTGCTGGCCGTGCGGGTCTTCACCTCATCCTCGCCGCGGACTTCGGCGGCCGCTTCTTCGCCGCCCTGAACGGCCTGCAGACCTGCCTCGCGAGAGAGCGCCGTCGGCGTGAGTGCGCTGCGGGCGATCACCGGCGAACTGGCCTCGCCGCTGCGCCCGGCCGGACCGGCGTCGGTAGCGCTCTGCTCGCCCAGCCGCGGATTGGCCAGCGCCGGACGCGAGCGCTTGCGCTCGGAGATTTCGTCATCGCCGCGCTGGGCCGAAGCGGCCATCCGGCTGGCGTCGTCGATACGCTCCACCGCGGCGGTCGAGAACGTGACCCGCAGCGTCTTTTCCACGGGCGCTCGCAGCAGCGGGAAGCCCACGCCGAGAATCACGACAAGGTGAATGGCCACGGCCAGCCCCAGGCACAGGCGCATGCGCCGGGCGTCGGGTCGCTGGTCCAGCGTGAGCAGGCTCATCAGCCGCGGGCGCCCACGCGCCGGGCCACCGCGTCGAGGATGAGTCCGCTGACGTTGACGCCGCTGGCCTTCTCCACCTCGCGCACGCAGGTGGGGCTGGTGACGTTGATCTCGGTCAGCTTGTCGCCAATGACGTCGAGCCCGGCAAAGCTGATGCCCTGCTCGCGCAGAAACGGCGCCACCGCCTCGCAGATGCGCCGTTCGGCCGGGCCGATGGGCCGCGTCTCGCCGCGCCCGCCGGCCGCGAGGTTGCCGCGGGATTCGCCCTGGGCGGGGATGCGGGCGAGCATGTGCGAGGCGGGCTCGCCGTCGATGACCAGCAGACGCTTGTCGCCGTCGGTGATCTCGGGCAGATACTGCTGGGCCATGGCGTACCGGCTGCCGTGTTCGGTGAGTACTTCCACGATCACGCTGAAATTGCTGTCGTCGCGCTTGATGCGGAATATCTTCGAGCCGCCCATGCCGTCCAGCGGCTTGACCACGATATCGCCGTGCGCATCGAGGAACTCGCGCAAATCGGCGCGGCTGCGGGTCACCAGCGTGGGCGCGCAGAGGTCGGCAAAGCGCGTGATCGCCATCTTTTCGTTGACGTTACGCAGGGCGGCGGGACGATTCACGATGGCGCAGCCGGCCTGCTCGGCCCGCTCGAGGATGTAGGTGGCGTAAATATATTCGGTGTCGAACGGGGGGTCCTTGCGCATGAGTATCGCGTCCAGCGTGTCCAGCCGGATGAGCGCCGGCTCCGAGTCGAAGCGGTACCAGTCGTGGTTGTCGTCGAACACGCTCAGTTGTCTCGAGCGGCCGCAGGCCACGCCGTCGCGAACCAGCAGGTCGGCCATTTCGAAATAGTGAATGTCCCAGCCGCGTCGCCCGGCTTCGAGCAGCAGGGCCAGGGTGGTGTCCTTGTACGGCGTGATGCCGTCGATCGGGTCCATGACGACGCCCAGCTTCATCCCGCGCTCCTTCGTGCGCACTGCGCACTGACGCCCGGCCGTCGTGATTTCGGGGGCATTGATCGGCCGGGGTAATGGTTCAGCGTCGCCCGGCGTGGCGGCCAGTCGACGATAAAACCTGATTAAAACATAGCTCGGCAGCTCGCGGGGGCGCCGCCCCGGCGCGGCGACTGGCCAATTCACGCTAAATTATTCCCGTCATCGGTCGATGTTGGTTAAAGCTGCGGAAGCCCAGGGTCTTCCGCCTACTACTTTATTCAGGGGAGCTTCCAGATGCGTTGGCGTTTGCAGATGCGCAAGCCAGACTGCCCGAAGGCCAGGAGAGACCAATGGATATAGCGGGCACCAAGGTGATGGTGATCGACGACAGCAAGACCATCCGGCGCACGGCCGAGACGCTGCTGTCCAAACAGGGCTGCGAAGTGCTCACGGCGGAGGATGGATTCGAGGCGCTGGCCAAGATCGCCGACCATCGCCCCCAGCTGATCTTCGTGGATGTCATGATGCCCAGGCTGGACGGTTATCAGACCTGTGCGCTCATCAAGAACAACCCGGCGTTCAAACAGACGCCGGTGGTCATGCTGACCAGCAAGGACGGGTTGTTCGACCGGGCGCGCGGGCGCATCGTGGGCTCGGACCGTTATCTTACGAAGCCGTTCACGCGCGACGAGCTGATTACGGCGGTGGAAGCGATGCTGGACCTGGCCCAGCCCGAAGCCGCCGCCGCGGCGGATGCCGCTCGCGGCTGACAGGACCATAGGGACGTGAATCTGGAAGGGGCCGGAGCGCATGCCGAAAATACTCATAGTTGACGACTCGCCGACGGACGCCCACATGCTGTCCACAACGCTGGAGGACCACGGCTACGAGGTGGAAATTGCCACCACGGCGCCGGACGGTCTGGAACGCGCCCGCCTGCTCAAGCCGGACGCCATTCTGATGGACGTGGTGTTCCAGGGCATGAGCGGCTTCCAGTGCACGCGCAAGCTGGCGCGGGACCCGGAAACCGCGCATATTCCCATCATCATCATCAGCGGCAAGAATCAGGAATCGGATCGGGTATGGGGGCTGCGCCAGGGGGCTGCCGAATATCTGACCAACCCGGTCAAGCCGAAGACGCTGATACAGGCACTCGACGGCCTGATTGGCGACCACGCCAGCGCGGGCTGATGTCCTCATGACGGCCGAACTCAAGCAACTCAAGGACCAGCCCTACGATCTGCTGGTGGCCATGGACCGTCTGCTCGAGGCGAAGAGCCAGGAGCGGGGATTCGGCAGTGCCAGCAACGAATGGACCGGGCTGGGGTTCCGCCTGCGCGAGCACTGGTATCTGGCCCCGCGGCCCGATGTGCGCGAGGTCCTGCCGCCGCCCGACTTCACCCGCGTGCCCGGGTCGAAACCCTGGCTGCTGGGCGTGGCGAACGTGCGCGGCGATCTGCTGCCCATCATCGATCTGGGGCTCTTGCTGGGGCAGGGCGAAATACAGGCGAGCGACACCCTGCGGGTGGTCGTGCTCAATGACGAGGAAGTCCCGGCAGGCTTTCTGGTGGACGATGTGGCCGGTTTCCGCGGCTTCACGCCCGCTGATCAACATCACGAACTGGTCGATGCCATGGACGGGCACGATCCGGATCGCTCTCCCTATCTGGGGGCGTTTTCCAAGGTCGGGGTGGACTGGACGGTGTTTTCACTGCGTCGGCTGGCCGGCAGCAGCGACTTTCGCGACGCCGGCGTGTAGCGCACCGTTCCAGCAATCAATTCACGATGTACAAGCAAAGCAGAGCGACAACCGATGGCTAATCTCTTCGACGGACCACAAGGACGTTTGATCACCTGGATACTCCTGGCGGTCGGGGCGCTGGCGCTCACCGCCCTGATGGTGCTGCTGTCCCAGTCGGGTGCGGCGCAATCCAGCGTAGGGCTGATGGCCGGTATTGCCGGGCTGGTGGCCATGCTGGGCGCCGCGGTCGGGATCGCCAAGGGGGCGGGTGGTCGCAATGCCCGAGACGAGGACGCCATTCTGCGGCTACTGGACGAAATGAGCCCGATTGCCGACGGTGACCTGACCGCCGAGGCCACCGTCACCGAGGACGTGACCGGCGCCATTGCCGACTCGGTCAACGCCACGGTGGAGTCGCTGCGTGAGCTGGTCACCACGATCAACGACACCGCCGAGGCCATGGCCGACGCGTCGGACGAATCGCTGACCACCGCCAAGGATCTCACCCGCGCCAGCCAGACCCAGACCCGCCAGATTCTCAGCGCCACCGAAACCATCCAGAAGGTGGTGCTCTCCATCCAGGAAGTCTCGCGTGATTCCAAGCGGGCGGCCGACGTGACCGACCGCTCCGTGGAGACGGCCAACCGCGGCTCCGAAGCCGTGCTGCGGACCATCGAGGGCATGGGCTCGGTGCGGGATCAGATTCAGGAAACCTCCAAGCGCATCAAGCGCCTGGGCGAGTCCTCGCAGGAAATCGGCGATATCGTCGAGCTCATCAACGACATTGCCGAGCAGACCAACACGCTGGCGCTCAACGCATCCATCCAGGCCGCAACCGCCGGCGAGGCGGGCCGCGGTTTCGCCGTGGTGGCCGACGAGGTGCAGCGCCTGGCCGAGCGGTCCACCAACGCGACCCGGCAGATCGAGGCGCTGGTCCGCACCATCCAGGCCGACACCCACGAGGCGGTCATCTCCATGGAAAAATCCACGTCCGGCGTGGTGAACGGTGCCCGGCTGGCCGAGAACGCCGGCACTGCCCTGGAGGAGATCGAGCAGGTCGCGCGCGAAACCGCCGAGCTGGTGCGCGGCATCAGCGCGCAGACGGATCGCCAGACTACCGAGGCAAGCAGCGTCTCCGAAACCATGGCGGCCATTCAGGAAATCACCGAACAGACGGCGTCCGGTACCCAGGACACCGGCAAATCCATCGCCCAGCTCGCCGAACTCGGCGCCAAGCTGCGCAGCTCGGTCAGCGGCTTCAAGCTGCCCGAACGGCGCGGCTGAGCCGGACCGGACCCCTAGGGGATACACGTGCAGGCAACCGAATATGCCGCCCAGGGTTTGCACTGGGTCAAGGATGAACTGAACGGCGGGCTCGACCGCGTCCGCGAGTTCATCGAAAGCTATCTGGAAGAGCCCGACAGCGCGCTGCCGCTGCAGCGCAGCGTGGTGGAACTGCACCAGATTCGCGGCACGCTGCGCATGGTCCAGTGCGACGGCGCCGCCCTGCTGGCCGAGGAAATGAAGGCCGCCGTGCAGGACTTCTTCGCCCAGAGCGCGCCGGCCCCGGAAGCCGCGTTCGAGGCGGTCCTGGGCGCTGTGGTGCAGCTGTCCGACTATTTCGACCTGCTGGAAAGCGGCGAGTCGGACAATGGGCTGATTTTCCTGCCCCTGATCAACGAGTTGCGGGTCGCGCGCGGCACCAGCGTGGTCAGCGAAAGCGCGCTGTTCGCCCAGTATGCGGCGCAGCTGGCCCCCGCCATGGCGCCGGTCGACCTGTCGGACCGCGATCCGCAGGGCGGGCAGACGGTGGCGCGGGAACGCGTGCAGGCCTTCAACGCGGCCCTGCTGCCGGTCTTGCGGGGCCAGTCGGTCCACGGCCACATCGATACGCTTTCGAACATCTGCGAAGAGATGGTCGAGGCGGCCAGCCTGCCGCGTGGCCGGCAACTGTTTCTGGTGTGCGGCGGCCTGCTCGAGGCCCTGCGCGCCGACGGACTGGATCTGGATAACGACGTGAAGCGGCTGCTCGGCCGCATTGGCCAGCAGCTCAAGACGATTGCCGAGGCCGGTGATCGCGTCATGGGCGAGATTCCCGAAACGCTGCTGTACAGCGTGGTGTACTACATCGGCCGGGCCACCAGCGACGGGCCCAAGGTCCGTGCGCTGCGCGACGCCTACGACCTGGAAACCCTGCTGCCCGATCAGGCAGAGCTCGAGCGTCTGCGCTCGCGCATGCGCGGGCCGAATACCGAGCTCGTGCAGCGGCTGTCCACCGAGATCAAGGACGATATCGAGCTGGTCAAGAACAGCATCGACCTGGTGGTCCGCGCCGGCGACAAGGCGGACGTCGATCTTGAGGAGGCCGTGGCCGTGGCGGAGCGCGTCTCCGACACGCTCGGCATGCTGGGCATGGACGCGCTCAGGCGCGTGGTGGTGAATCAGACGCAGTCGATCGCCACGCTGATCAACGCGGGCGAGCGCGACATCGACGCCTGGATGGATGTGGCCATGGCGCTGCTGCGCGTGGAACAGAGCCTGGACAAGGCGCTGTTCCAGCACATGTACAGCGGCGGCGAGCCGGAGGAACTGGAAACCTCGCGGCCGGTTCACGACATCAGTACCGGCACGGCCGCCATTTACCACGAGGCGCTGGCCAACCTGTCGCGTCTGAAAATGGTGGTGCCGTCCTATATTTCCGACGGCGACAACGAGGCGCTGGGCGAGGCCGCCTCGCTGGTCCGCCAGGTGGAGGCAGGCCTGCAGATTCTGGGCGAGGACGATGCCCTGGATATTCTGGGCGGGCTGCGCGAATTCCTGGCCAGCAGCGGCATGCAGGCCGTGCGCGACAACCAGAGCCTGGTTCTGGTGCTGGCCGACGCCATTGCCAGTTTCGAGTACTACATCGAGGCGCTGCAGAGCGACCAGGCGCTGCCCAAGGATTTCCACAACAGCGCCCGCGACTGCCTCGCCGAGCTCACCCGTCAGGCCGGCGAAATGCGGCCGGTCATCGACGACGGCGCCGAGGCCGAAGCCGCGGCCGAGACGGCATCACCCGCAGCGGCTGCGCCGCCGGACGACGTGGATCCGGAAATACGCGAGATTTTCATCGAGGAGGCCGGCGAGGTTCGGGAGACGCTCGAGGAGCTGGTGCCCCTCTGGTCCAAAAAGCCCGAAGACGCGGTGCGGCTGACCGAAATACGCCGTGGTTTCCACACGCTCAAGGGCAGCGGCCGCATGGTGGGCGCACAGGGCATTGGCGAGTTCGCCTGGTCGGTCGAGTACCTGCTCAATCGCTGCCTGGAAGGCGCGCGGGAAATCGATGAGCCGGTCACGGGGCTGGTGGCCGACGCCGTGGCGCTGCTGCCCGACCTGATCGAGGATTTCAGCGCCGGGCGCGGCAGCAACGGCATTGCCGACATCATGCGTCGGGCGGACGGACTCTCCGGACGCGAGCCGGCCGAAGCCGCCGCGGCCAGGCCCGCCGAGCCCGAAGCGCCTGTCGACGACAAGGCCGCTACTGCGGATCAGCCGACGACCGGCGAACCCGACGATCAGCTGCTCGAGATTTTCCGGGCCGATGCGGTCCGCCACGTGGAGACGGTGCGCGCGTTCGCCGCGCAGGCCGTGCCGGGCAGCGTGAGCGCCGAAGTTGCGCGCGCGCTGCATACGCTCAAGGGCAGCGCCCGGGCCGTGGGCGCCGAGCGATTCGCCAGCCTGGCCGGCGAACTGGAAGCCTTTGCCGACGTCAGCCGCGAAACCGGCGCGGCGGTGTCGGACGACGCGCGGGCGGTGCTGGGCCAGGCCTGCGAGCTGTTTTCAGGCTCGATCCAGGCCGAGGGCGACGGACTTCAGGATCTGCCGCCGGCCGATTTCGATGCGCTGGGCAGCCGTGTTGCCGCCCTGCGCGAACCGCTCGAGCAGGCCGCAGCGGAAGACGGCGACCACGAGCTCATGCTCGTGTTCACCGAAGAGGCCTGTGACATTGTCGACGCCATGGATACCGCGATTGGCCAGTGGCGCGCGGCCCCCGCCAGCGACGACGTGCCCCGGCAGATGCTGGTGCATACCCATAAGCTCAAGGGCAGCGCCCGCACGGCCGAGGCCGACGCCATGGCCGAAGTGGCCGAAGCGCTCGAGGATCACGCCAGCCTGTTTGCAGGAGGGCATCGGCAGGCGACCGAATTCGATATCGATCGCGTGGCCCAGGTGGTCGAAGGCCTGTACGGCATGCTGGACCGCTATCGCACCGGTAGCGGCCCGAGTGATCCGCTGAGCCTGATCGCCCTGCTGCAGTATCCCGAGCCGGAACAGCCGGCGGCGGCCGCTACCGAAGACACCATCGAGCCGGCCGACCTGGTGCCGGACGCGCCCGACGATACCGTCGCCGCGCCGACGGTGGCCGACGACGAGCCGGTCGATCCCGAACTGGTCGAGATTTTCGTGGCCGAAGCCACCGATCTGCTCGAACTCATGGAGGGGCAGCTGTCCGCCTGGACAGCCAACCCCGAGGACGACGGCCCGAGGGCCGAACTCATGCGTTTGCTGCACACGCTCAAGGGCAGCGCGCGCATGGCGCAGGTGGTCTCCATGGGCGATCTCGCCCACGACATGGAAACCTGGATCGGCGATGCGCAGACCCCGGCGCAGCGCAGCGACGACACCCTGGCCACGCGCATTCGCAACGCCGCCGACCAGATGGCCGAGCAGCTCGACCTCGTGCAGGCCGGACAGGCCGAAAGCGCCGCGGCCGAGCCGCCGGCGGCCGACGAGTCCCGAGTCGAGGCCGAGGACGCTGCAGCGGACGAAAAGCCCGCCGACGTATCCACGGAGGGTGCCCAGACGCAGCCCGCCGCGCCGCGCCCGATGCGCGAAGGCCCCGTGCCGACCGAATTCGACGCGCGCCTGTTCTGGGAAGACACCACCGAGCGGGCCGAGTCCGGCGCCTCGCAGGAAACCGCCCGGGTGGCGGTCGAGCAGCTCGACAACATGCTCAACCAGGCGGGCGAGATCAGCATCTTCCGCACTCGCCTGGAGCAGCAGAACACCAATATTCAGCAGCATCTTCGCGAGCTGTCGCAGACGGCGATGCGGCTGCGCGAGCAGCTTCGCAAGCTCGACCTGGAAACCGAGGCGCAGATCCTGGCCCGACAGGAAGCCCTGGTCGACCGCTACAAGGACGACTTCGATCCGCTGGAAATGGATCGCTATTCCACGCTCAACGAACTCTCGCGCAGTCTGGCCGAGGGCGTGACCGACCTGATGAGTATTCACGGGTCCATGTCTACCCTGGCCGAAACCGGCGAATCCCTGCTGGTGCATCAGGGCCGCGTGAACACCAGCCTGCAGCAGGCGCTGATGAGTACCCTCATGGTGCCGTTCTCGCGGCAGGTGCAGCGGCTCGAGCGCATCCTGCGCCAGACCAGCCAGGAATACGGCCGCAAGGCCGGCATCGACTTCTCGGGCGTGGAGGCCGAACTCGACCGCAACGTGCTCGAACGCATGGTGGCGCCGCTGGAACATCTGCTGCGCAATGCCGTCATTCACGGCCTGGAGGCGCCGGCAGAGCGCAAGGCGGCGGGCAAGCCGGAAACCGGGCATATCCAGGTTCGTCTCTACCGCGAAGGCACGCAGCTCGTGATCGAGCTGGCCGACGACGGCCGCGGCCTGGACACCGGCCGTATCCGCGAAAAGGCGGTGGAGCGCGGCATGCTCAAGGCCAACAGCCAGGTGGACGACACCTCGCTGGCGTCGCTCATCTTCGAGCCCGGCTTCTCCACGGCGGACAAGCTCACCCAGGCCGCCGGCCGGGGCGTGGGTCTGGACGTGGTCAATGCGGAAATCAAGCAGCTGGGCGGCAGCCTGGGCGTGGATTCACGGCCGGGCAAGGGCGCCAGCTTCAGTATTCGCCTGCCGCTTACCCTGGCCATCAGCCAGGCGCTGCTGGTGCGCGTTGGGCGCGAGGATTACGCCATCCCGCTGGGCAGCATCGAGGGCGTGACCCGCGTGCCGCGGGCGAGCATGGCCGAGCACCTGACGGCCGAGAAGCCAAGCTTCGAATACGGCGGTCAGACCTATCTGATGCGCAATCTGGGCGGCCTGCTGAACGTGCAAAGCAGCGACATGGAAGAGGACGAGGGGCCGCGCAATCTGCCAGTCCTGCTGGTGCGTATCGGCGAGCGCCGCAGCGCGTTCGTGGTGGACAGCATGTTTGGCAGCCGCGAAGTGGTGGTCAAATCTCTGGGGCCACAGGTTTCCACGGTCCGCGGTATCAGCGGCGCGACCATCATGGCAGACGGTCAGGTGGTGCTCATCCTCGACATTACCGCCCTCATGCAGATTCAGGCGCGCCGCGCGATGAGCGCGCCGCAGGCGGACGCCGCCGAGCCGCGCGCACCCGAACCGGTGGACGACAGCCCGCTGGCGATGGTGGTGGACGACTCGATCACCATTCGCCGCGTTTCGGAACGCTTCCTCACCCGCAACGGCTTCCGGGTGATGACCGCCAAGGACGGCATGGATGCCTTGGCCAAGCTGCAGTCCATGGTGCCCGACGTCATGCTGCTGGATATCGAAATGCCCCGCATCGATGGCTTCGAGCTGGCGACCTACATGCGCAACAGCGAGACGCTGCGCGACACGCCGATCGTCATGATCACGTCCCGCGGCGGCGACAAGCACCGGCGCCGGGCCGAGGAAATCGGCGTGGATCGATTCCTCACCAAGCCGTATCAGGAGCAGGATCTGCTCGACAATATCCGATCCGTTCTGGACCAGCGTAGCGAGGCCGCATCATGAGCGCTGTTGCGCCCAATGCCCAGCATTTCTACGGTCACCTGCTGCCGCTGCAGGGCCGGGCCATACTCTTGCCCAAGCAGGCCATGGTGGAAGCGGTCAGCATGGAAACCGTCACGGCATCGGAAGGGCCGGAGTGGTTTCTGGGCTATTGCGAGTGGCAGGACCGGCGCGTGCCGGCGGTCTCCATCGAGGCCATGCTGGGTGGCGAGGTCGGTCTGCGCGGCCGGCGCACACGCGTGGCCATTCTGAACAGCGTGGGCAGCGCACTGCCCGAGGGCCTGTTTGCCGTCATGACCACGGCCTACCCGCATCTGCTGCCGCTCAATCCGCTGGCGGTGCAGCCGGCGGACGACCGGGACAACGACCATGACCTGGCGCTGGCGCGCGTGCGTCTGGCCAATCGCGAGGCCTTTGTGCCGGACCTCGAAGAGATCGAAAAGCGTATTGCCGCCGTGATGAAAGAGGCGCGCTCGACCCCGCGGCCAGCCGGCGCCGGAGACGACGGCGGCAAGGAACAGGTGGACGATTCGCCGCTGACCGACTGGGAGCCGTCGATCGACCTGGGGCTGCCGGACGACGACTGAAGCCGTCGCGGGTCGGGTCCATCCGGGCCCGTCAGCCCAGATCACCCCACAGGGTCTGCAGCGCCGCCAGCGCCGCCGGCCCGGCGGTTTCGGTTCGCAGCACGCGCGGGCCCAGCGAAACGGCCTTAAAGCCGCCCTCCCGGGCCAGACTGATTTCCGCGTCGGTCAGACCCGCTTCCGGTCCGATAATCAGCGTCACCCGCGTAGCGGGCGACAGGCCCGACAGGCCCGTTGGCGAGGCCGGGTCCAGCACCAGCCCGAGTCCGTCATCCGGTGACACGGCCGCCAGGCAGTCGGCCAGGGCGAGGGGCGGCTCGATCGGCGGCACAATCAGGCGGCCGGCCTGTTCCGCGGCGCTGATTGCCACCCGCCGCCAGTGCCCGAGCTTCTTCTCCAGCCGTTCGCCCTTGAGGCGGTTTTTCACGCCGCGGGTCTCCGCCGGCTGAATGCGCTGCACCCCCAGCTCTACCGCCTTGGCGATGGCGTAATCCATGCGGTCACCCTGCGCCAGGCCCTGAATCAGCGTGATCGACAGGGCCGACTCTCGCGCGGGAAGCAGGGCCTGTTCCACGGTCAGGCGCAGCGACTTGCGGTCGAGGTGCTCGATGCGCGCGCGGTACTCGCGGCCATCGCCGTTGAACAGCAGCAGCGCATCGCCGGCCCGGCGCCGCAGCACCGTACCCAGATGATGGGCGCGCTCGCGCGCCAGCGTGAGCGTCTGTCCGGCGCTGATGGTTTCGTCCAGATAGACGCGCGGCACGTGCCCGGTCATGCGAGCGTCTTGATCAGGACCTTGGAGTTGCGCTGAAAGTTGTACAGCTGTTGCCGGGCCAGCGGCAGGTCGCTCACCTGGGCCGGCAGGAAGCCGCGCTCCACGAACCAGTGCGTGGCCTTGGTGGTCAGCACGAAAATACGGCTCAGGCCGGCCGCGCGGGCCTGCTTTTCTATCTCGGCCAGCAGACGCTCGGCCCGCCCGGCATGGCGGTAGTCCGGGTGCACCGCCACGCAGGCCAGTTCGCCCGTGCCCTGCTCGGGATAGGGCATCAATGCGCAGCAGGCGATGATCATGCCGTCGCGAAGCATGACGGCGTAGCGATCAATTTCCAGCTCGAGCTGTTCGGGCGTGCGCGGCACCAGCGCGCCGCTGGCCTGCAGGGGCTGGATCAGCGCCATGAGGCTGCCGGCGTCCTCGATCCCGGCCTGGCGCAGCGTGTCGTAGCTGTCGGCAGAAATGAGCGTGCCGGCGCCGTCACGCGTGTACAACTCGCGCAGCAGCGCGCCGTCGGCGGCGCTGCTTACCAGGTGCGTGCGCCGCACGCCGTGCCGGCAAACGTCCACCGCCGCGGCCAGATGCGCCCGCTCGTCGGCCGTGAGCGCGGCGTTGTCGCTGAGCAGCGCCACGGCCTCGTCGGTCTGCAGCTGGGGCGGGCAGTCGGGATGGCGCACGTGCAGTTCGGCATCCTCGTGCAGGAAGACGAGCTTGTCGGCCCGGAGCGCCTTGGCGGCTTCCGCGGCCACATTCTCGGCAAACAGGTTGAATATTTCGCCGGTGGGCGAGTACCCCACCGGAGACAGCAGCACCAGCTGGCCCTGCTGCAGCGCCTGTTCGATGGCCTGGGTATCCACGCGCCGCACTTCACCGGTGTGGCGATGGTCCACTCCGTGCAGTACGCCCATCGGCTTGGCCGTCACGAGATTGCCGCCGGTCACCCGCAGGCGGGCGCCGGCCATGGGCGTGCTGGCCAGGCCGGTGGAGAGCAGGGATTCGATTTCCATGCGCAGGGCGCCGACGGCGGATTTCACGCAGGCCAGCGCATCGTCGTCGGTCACCCGCACGTTGTCGACGATCTGCGGCGTGAGTCCGGCGGCCTTGATGGCATCGTCAATCTGCGGGCGCGCGCCGTGCACCAGCACGATCCGCACGCCGAGGCTGTGCAGCAGGGCGATGTCGTACATCAGATTCGCAAAATTGCCGCGCCGCGCCGCCTCGCCGCCGAACACCAGCACGAAGGTGCGGCCGCGGTGGGCATGGATGTAGGGCGCGCTGCCGCGCAGGGCAGCGATCAGGCTGTCCTGGGCCATATCCTCCGCTGCGGAGGGGTGCTGCGGGTCGGCAGACGGGCGGTTAGGCAGGGCCATCGGGGCTCCCGGGGCGGCAACAAGCCCGTCATTACAACAGAATCAGTGGCGGGAAAGACAGAATTCGGTGATGAGTCCGTCAAGAATGGCGCGCATCGGCTCGATGCGCTCGCAGGCCAGATGCTCGTTGGGTTGGTGCGCGTGGGCGATATCACCGGGTCCGAGGATCACGCTCTCCATGCCCAGCTGGTTGTAGAAAGCGCCTTCGGTGCAGAAATCCACGGCGCGTGACGAGGCGCCCGTCAGCCGCTCGGCCGCGCGCACCACGGCCGAGTCAGCCGGCGTGTCCATGGCCGGGGTGCCGACAAACAGTTCGAAGAATTCGGGCGTGCAGCCGGTGGCTTCCAGCGCCGCGGTCGCGCGATCTCGCAGCGCCTGTCTCAGCCGGTCGACATCGCCGGTTTCCGGCGGGAAGCGCAGGTCCACCTGCAGCTCGCACAGGGCAGGAATGCGGTTGGGGCTGTCGCCGCCGCGGATGACGCCCAGGTTCAGCGTGGGGTGCGGCACCGGAAAGCCCGGCGCGGCCTCGGCGGCCAGGCTTTCGCGCAGGGCCGCGACTTCGTTCATGACGGCACGCATGGCCTCGATGCTGTTGTGGCCATGCGCCGGATTGCTGGAATGCCCGGCCTTGCCGTGCACCCGGATGCTCTCCATCAGAATGCCCTTGTGGCGATGGATCGGCATGAGGTTGGTCGGCTCGCCGATCACGGCGTAGCGGGCCGGCCGCTGCCCCCGCGCCAGCAGCGCGCGAGCCCCGTCCATGCCGCTTTCCTCGTCGGCGCTGGCCAGGATGACCAGCGGCGCCGCCAGCGGCTGTCGGGCGTAGCGGGCGGCGGTTTCGGCGGCCAGCGCAATGAAGCCCTTCATGTCGCAGCTGCCCAGCCCGTAGAGGCGGTCGTCGCGCTTGTCGAGTCTGAACGGGTCCGACGCCCAGCCGCTGTCGTCATAGGGCACCGTGTCCAGATGACCGGCCAGCACCAGACCGGTGTCCGGGTCCGCCGGCCCCGCGCGGGCAATCAGGTTGACCTTGCCGGGCCGGTCCGGCAGCGCCTGGATTTCGCAGTCGAAGCCCTGATCGTCGAGCAGGTTGGCCAGGAATTCCGCGGCGTCGCGATTCCCCATGTCCCAGTCCGGGTCGGCGCAACTGACGGTCGGATACGCGACCAGGCGCGATAGAATCTGTTCGAAATTCATGCAGGTTCGGGTGAGAATTCGATGCCAGCCGGCAGCATAACCGCTCGCCGGGACCTTTTGACACGTCCGGGCGCGGCCGACGGTTTCAGCATGAAGAAAATTTGGGCCGATCCCCTGTTCTGGTGTTTTCTGGCGGCCGGGCCGGTCGTGTGCCTGGCGCTGGGCCGTCTGCTGCCGGCCGGTTTCGCCTGGGGCTGGCCGCCGGCCGGGCTTGCTGCGCTGCTGCTGATCGTGCTCGTCTATCCGCTGCTCGAGGAGCTGGTCTTCCGCGGTCAGCTGCAGCCGTGGCTGCGCGGCCGGCTGGGCGTCGCGCTGCCTGGCCCGCTGTCCGCGGCCAATCTACTGACCGGTGCGCTGTTCACCGCGCTGCATTTCCTGTTTCATCCGCCGCTGTGGGCGCTGGGTGTTTTCATTCCGTCGCTGGTCTTCGGCTATTTTCGCGAGCGGCACGACAGTCTCGTCGCGCCCATCATCCTGCACGTCGCCTACAACGCGGCCTACTGCCTCATCCTGGGGCGACTTTGATACCTTAGATACATGAGCAGCGAAACCCAGTACCACGCCCTGCAGCAGGCGCTCGAGCAGCGCGGCGCCGTGCAGCACCCCTCCGAGCTGCACGGCACGCTCTGCGGCATGCTGTGCGTGCACGACGATATCGACCCTGCGCAGGCGCTTGATGACCGCGAAGAGCTGAATCTGGACGACGCCATGTCGGCGCTTCGTGAAATCACGCTGGAAGCGCTCTTCGATGCCGAGGCGGGGTTCACGCCACTGCTGCCGGGCGATGACGCGTCCATCAAGGAGCGGGTCCTGGCGCTGGGGCGGTGGTGCTCCGGTTTCGTATACGGGCTGGCCAGCCAGGCCGAATTCGAACTGGCGGGGCTGAGTGACGAAGTGCAGGAAATCATCCGCGATCTCACCGAACTGGGACGTGTGGGCCTGGGCGAAGGCGAGGCCGGCACCGAGGCGGCGGAATCCGACTACGCCGAGCTGGTGGAATATCTGCGCGTGGGCGTTCAGCTGATTTTTCTCGAACTGCGGCCCGCACGCGGCGACACGCCGCCGCGCGCCCGTCTGCACTGAAGCGATTCAAGGCATTTTCGAAGGCATGAGCATAGCGTCTGTCGAGTATGCCGCGCGGCGGCGCGAGTTGATGGCGCGCATCGGCCGCCAGGCCGTGGCCATCATCGCCGCGCCCGGCGAGGTCACGCGCAACAATGACGTGCACTATCCCTACCGGCCCGCCAGCGATTTTCGCTACCTGACCGGCTTTTGCGAGCCGGACGCGGTGGCCGTGCTGGCACCGGGCCGCGAGGACGGTGAATTCCTGCTGTTCTGTCGGCCGCGCGACGCCGAGCGGGAAATCTGGGACGGGCTGCGGGCCGGGCCGGACGGCGCTCGGGAGCAGTACGGCGCGAACGAGTCGGACGTGACCGACGCCTTTGTCCGGGCCCTGCCGGAACTGCTCGCCGGTCGCGAGCAGGTCTATTTCGATCTGGGTGCGGACGCCGCGCGCGATAAGCAGCTGCTGGAGGCCCTGGGCGGGTTGCGGCAGCAGGCGCGCCGCGGCGCCAGCGCGCCGGCGGCCATCTGCAGCCTGGCCGAGCCGCTGCACCACATGCGGCTGTTCAAGTCCGACGGCGAGCTGGCGCTCATGCGCGAGGCCGGCCGCGTGTCGGCGGCGGCACACGCCCGGGCCATGCGCGCCTGCCGCCCCGGCATGAACGAATTCGCGCTGGCCGCCGAGCTGCATCACGAGTTCGAGCGCCACGGCATGAGCTGGGCCTATCCGTCAATTGTCGGTGGTGGCGGCAACGCTTGCATCCTGCACTACATCGAGAATGCCGCGGCGCTGCGCGATGGTGATCTGGTGCTGATTGACGCGGGGGCCGAGCATGCCGGCTACGCGGCCGACATTACGCGGACCTTCCCGGTCAACGGTGAATTCAGCGGGCCGCAGCGCGCAGTCTACGAAGTGGTCCTGGCCGCGCAGCAGGCCGCGGTAGCCGCCTGCCAGCCGGGTAACGACTATCAGGCGCCGCATCGCGCCGCGGTGAAACAGCTCACCGAGGGATTGGTGTCGCTCGGCATGCTGCGCGGCGAGGTCTCCGAGCTGGTGGAGGCCGAGGCCTACCGGCCGTTCTACATGCACGGCACCGGACACTGGCTGGGTATGGATGTGCACGATGTCGGCGACTACAAGATAGACGGTGAATGGCGGCTGCTCGAGCCGGGCATGACCCTGACCATCGAGCCCGGCCTGTACTTCCGCGCCGGCAACGCCGACGTGGACGAGCGCTATTGGGATATCGGTGTGCGCATCGAGGACGATATTCACATCACGGCGGACGGTCCGGAAAATCTTACCGACGCGGTGCCCAAGGCCGTCGACGAGATTCAGGCGCTCATGGCGGATCGCCGCGCTTGAGCCAGTCGGCGGGACAGGCTGACGAACCCTACGATGTGCTGGTGGTCGGCGGCGGACTGGCGGGTGCCAGCCTGGCGCACGCGCTGCTTGGCAGCGGCCTGCGCATCGGCCTGGTGGAGGCGGTGGCGCCGGGTGGCGCCGACCAGCCGAGCTATGACGAGCGTACTACGGCCATCAGCTGGGGCAGCCGGCAGCTCTTTGAAGACCTGGGCCTCTGGTCGGCCATGCAGCGCGAGGCGGCCCCCATCCTCCGGCTGCACGTCTCGCAGCAGGGCAGCTTCGGCACGACCCGGGTTCACTGCGACGATTACGGCGTCCCGGCGCTGGGTTATGTGCTCCCCAACCGCGCGCTGGGACAGGCGCTGTTCGCCTCGCTTGCAGATCAGCCGGAGGTCGAGGTGATCTGCCCGGCCCGCTTCGAGACCCTACGCACGCGCGACGACGCCCTCGAGATCACCACCCGGGACGGTCAGGCCACGCGGACGCTGTCGGCGCGGCTGCTGGTGGGGGCAGACGGCGGACGGTCGGCGGTACGCGAGGCGCTGGGTATCGGCAGTCGGGTGGACGACTATCATCAGAAAGCGATCGTGACGCAGCTGCGGCCGGGGCGGGATCACGAGGGTCAGGCCTTCGAGCGCTTCTGCCCCGGCGGGCCGCTGGCCGTGCTGCCCAGCGGGCCGGACCGCTGCGCGGTGGTCTGGGCGCTGGCCTCCGATGTCGCCGACCGGCTGATGGCGGCCGACGACGAGACCTTTCTGGCCGAGCTGCAGGCGGCCTTTGGCTGGCGTCTGGGCCGCTTGACCGAGCCCGCTGGCCGCCACGCCTACCCGCTGCTGCGTCTGCTCAGCCGGCATCCGGTCGCGCCCCGCGCCGTGCTGGTGGGTAACGCCGCGCACAATCTGCACCCCGCGGCCGCCCAGGGATTCAATCTGACCCTGCGCGACGTGGTGCTGCTGGCCAGCCTGTTGCGCGAGGGCCGGGCGGCCGGGCGCGAGGCGGGCGATGCCGAGCTGCTGCGGCACTGGGCCGACGCCCGGGCCGCCGACCAGGCCCGCGTGAGCGGCTTTACCGACGGCATCGTGCGGCTGTTCTCGAATCGCCTGCCGGGCGTGTCGCAGGCGCGCGCGCTGGGGCTGACGCTGCTCGACAGCCTGCCCGCCATCAAGCAGGGCATGGCGCGCCGGAGCATGGGGCTGTCCATGGACCGGGCGAACATTGCCCAGCCCCTGCCGGACGGGCAGCCGTGAGCGCACCCCGGCACGACGTGGCCGTGGTGGGCGGCGGCATGGTGGGCGCGGTGCTGTCGGTGGCGCTGGAGCAGGCCGGCTTCAAGGTCGCGCTGATCGAGGCGCGCGAGCCCGCGCCCTGGTCGGCCAACGACGACTACGACCTGCGGGTGTCCGCGGTGTCGCCGGCCTCACGCAACCTGCTCGCCAACCTCGGGTTGTGGGACGCGGTGGCGGCTGGCCGCATCAGCCCCTACCGCGGCATGCGCGTCTGGGAACGGCCGGGCGGACCGCGGCTGGATTTCGAGCACAGCGCGCTGGGTCTGCCGGAGCTGGGCCACATCATCGAAAACAACCTGATCGTCACCGCCGCCTGGAACCGCATGGCGGCCGTGCGGCGTTATTGCCCGGCCCTGCTGGAAGCATTGACCGTGGAGTCCGACCGCGTGCAGCTGTTTCTGGACAGCGGCGAAACCGTGGAAGCCCGCCTGGCCATCGGCGCGGAGGGCGCCCGGTCCAAGGTGCGCGATCTGGCGGGTATGGCGACCCGCGGCTGGGCCTACGGTCAGCGCTGCACCGTAGGCACGGTGACCACCGAACGCAGTCATCAGGCCATCGCCTGGCAGCGGTTCCTGCCGACCGGACCCGTGGCGTTCCTGCCGCTGGCGGACGGGCGCTGCTCGCTCGCCTGGCATGCCGACGACGCGCTGGCCCACACGCTGTCGGCGCTGGATGATTCGACCTTTCTGGATCGCCTGACCGAAGCCAGCGACGCCGCGCTGGGCCAAGTGACGGCCGTCGCGGCCCGCGCGGCCTTTCCGCTGCAGCTGCAGCATGCGCAGGAGTACGTGCGGCCGCGGCTGGCGCTCATCGGCGATGCGGCGCATGTGCTGCATCCGATGGCGGGGCAGGGGGTCAATCTGGGCCTGATGGATATCGCGACGCTGGTGGATGTCCTCACGCGGGCGCGGGACAAGTCGCAGGATATCGGCGCGCTGCGGGTGCTCAAACGCTACCAGCGGCCGCGCCGGGCCGAGAACGCGCTCATGCTGGGCGCCGTGGACGGTATACAGAAGCTGTTTGCCGGATCGACGGGGCTGCTAGCCGAGCTGCGGAATCAGGGCATGGCGTCGCTCAACGCGCTGTCACCGCTCAAGCAGCTGATGATTCAGCAGGCCACCGGGTTTTCAGGTTCGCCGCCGCCGCTGCTGCGACCGCCCGGCGGCTGACGGCTTGGCCTGCCCGGCGGCGGGCGGTATAGTTCGGCTTCGGCCCGCAGTCCCGTGGGAGAGTGTCGCAACCGGCTCGTCAAGGCCCGGTTTGCGGCCGCCGAAGGCGCAAATCCGCCCGGAATCGCTCAGGTAACACGGACCACGGGAACGGAAAAGCAGGACCATTCGTTGCTTTCGGGGCCGACTCTGGAGAGTCCTCGCCGCGCGCGAGGCACCGACGGGGCAAGGGCGCAACCCGCTTGCGCATAATCTCTCAGGTGTCCGGACAGAGGGGCGGTGAATCAGGCCGGGTGCCTGAGCCGCAGCCTTTGCTTCAAACCGGATAAGCCATGGGAAAACGCACTGCCCTGTACGACGCGCACACTGCACTTGGCGCCCGGCTGGTGGATTTCGCCGGCTGGGACATGCCGGTGAACTACGGTTCCCAGATTGACGAACATCACGCCGTCCGCCGCGCCGCGGGGATGTTTGACGTGTCGCACATGTCTGCCGTGGACATCAGCGGCGACGATGCCCGCGCCTACCTGGCCCGGCTGTGGGCCAACGACATCGCCAAGGCGGATGCGCCCGGCAAGGCGCTGTACACCTGCATGCTGAACGACACGGGCGGCGTGGTCGACGACATGATCGGCTATCACCTGGGCGATCAGCGCTACCGGGTCGTGGTCAATGCCGCGACCACGCAGAAGGATCTGGCCTGGATGCATGAACAGGCGGCCGGTCATGCGGTCGACATCCGGCACCGGGATGATCTGGGCATTATTGCCGTGCAGGGTCCGAAGGCGCATGACGCGATTGCCGAGGCGCTGGACGAGGAACTCGCCCCGGCCGCGCTGAATCTCAAGCCGTTCTACGCGATTGAATCCTACGACTGGCTCATCGGCCGCACCGGTTATACGGGCGAGGACGGCTTCGAGATCATCCTGCCCGCCACTGAAGCGGATGCGCTCTGGAGCCGCCTGCGCCGCGCCGGCGTTCAGCCCTGCGGCCTGGGCGCGCGCGACACGCTGCGCCTGGAAGCGGGCCTGATGCTCTACGGGCAGGACATGGATGACGACCATCATCCCCTGGAATCGGGGCTGGGCTGGACCGTGGCCTGGGCGCCCGACACGCGCGACTTCATCGGTCGTGAGGCGCTGGAAAAGCACCGTGCGGGCGACCATCGCGAAATGACCGGTCTGGTGCTCGAAGGCCGCGGCATCATGCGCGCCCACCAGGCGGTGCGCCAGGCGGGCAGCGAGGGTGAAGGCGAGACCACCAGCGGGGGCTATTCGCCCACGATGGAAAAATCGATAGCCTTTGCCCGCGTGCCGGCCAGCTGGCAGGGCGAGGTAGAAGTGCAGATTCGCAATCGCTGGGTGCCGGCGCGCATGGTGCCCCTGCCGTTTGTGCGCAAGGGCAAGATCAAGGTTTGAGGACGGCGTGGCCGTTTGTACGAGGGAGATGATCAGATGAGCGAAATTCCGGGTGAACTGTCCTATACGGATTCCCATGAGTGGGTCATGAACGACAACGACGGCAGCGTGAAGGTCGGCATTACCGACTACGCCCAGCAGTCGCTCGGTGACCTGGTGTTTGTCGAGCTGCCCGAAGCCGGCGAGACGGTCAATCGCGGCGACAGCTGCGCCGTGGTCGAATCGGTCAAGGCCGCCTCGGATATCTACGCGCCGGTGTCCGGCGAGGTGACCGAGGTCAACGAGGCCCTCATCGACGCGCCGGAGCTGGTCAACGAGAGCCCCTATGACGACGGCTGGATCATGAAAATCCGGCTGACTGACGAGGAGGAGCTCGGCGAGCTGATGGACGCCGACACCTACGAAAGCCTCGTCGAGGAAGAAGAGGACGACGAGTAAAGCGGAGCACGCATGCCTTTCATTCCCCACACGCAGGCCGACGTGGACGCCATGCTCGAGCGCATCGGCGCGGCGTCCATTGACGATCTGTTTGACGAAATTCCCGCCGAGCTGCGAAATATCGATCTGGACGAGCTGCCGGACGGACTGAGCGAGATGGCGGTCACCCGGCTGATGCGCGAGCGGGCCGCCCGCGATGGCGGCGCGCTCAATTTCATCGGCGCGGGCGCCTACGAGCACCACGTACCGGCGGCGGTGTGGGAAATCACCACCCGCGGTGAGTTTTACAGCGCCTACACCCCGTATCAGGCCGAGGCCAGCCAGGGCACGCTGCAGCTGATCTACGAATACCAGACCATGATCTGCGGGCTGACCGGCATGGACGTGGCCAACGCCTCGCTCTACGACGGCGCGTCGGGGCTGGCCGAAGCCGTGCTGATGGCGGTGCGGGCCAACCGCAAATCAAAATCCGGCCGCGTGCTGGTCGCTGACAGCCTGAACCCGGTCTATCGTCAGGTCACGCAGGGCATTACCGCCAATCAGGGTATCCGGCTTGAATCGCTGGGCTACGACGCGGCGTCGGGCATTACCGAAATGCCAGAACACGGTGAAGACGAGGACATTACCGCCGTCGTCATTCCCCAGCCGAACTTCTTCGGCTGTCTGGAAGCGGTGGACGCGCTGACCGACTGGGCCCACGCCCGCGGCGCGCTGGTCATTGCCGTGGTCAACCCGACCGCGCTGGCGCTGATCAAGCCGCCGGGAGAGTGGGGCAGCGGGGACAACGCCGGGGCGGATATCGTTTGCGGCGAAGGCCAGCCGCTGGGCGTGCCGCTGGCCTCGGGCGGGCCCTATTTCGGCTTCATGTGCTGCAGCAGCAAGCATGTGCGGCAGATGCCCGGCCGGATTGTCGGCCGCACGGTCGATCTGGACGGTCAGCCCGGCTACACCCTGACCCTGCAGCCCCGCGAGCAGCATATCCGCCGCTCCAAGGCCACCTCGAACATCTGCACCAACCAGGGTTTGCTGGTCACCGCCGCCACCCTCTACATGAGTCTGCTGGGGCCGACCGGGCTGCAGGAAGTGGCGCAGGCCTGCCTGAGCAATACCCGCTCGCTGGCCGACGCGCTCACCGATATTCCGGGCGTCAAGCGCGTGTTCGACGCGCCGGTGTTCCACGAAATCTGCCTGTCGCTGCCGCAGCCGGCCGGGCCGGTGCTGGCGGCGCTGGCCGAGCGCGGCATCGCCGGCGGCTACGCCATGTGCCGGGCCTATCCCGATCGCAGCGATCACGAAGTTCTCGTCTGCGCCACGGAAACCCGCACGGCTGACGATATCGACCTGTTTGCCCGCGAGCTGGCCGACATTCTAGAGCGCACGGGCAGCAGTTCGGCGGTTGCCTGAACCGGCAGACGCCACACACGCGACCATCTGACACAACAGGAGATCAGACCATGGCTACCGTGCATCTACAGGGCAATGCAGTAAATACCAGCGGCGATCTGCCCGCAAAGGGCGCCAGCGCGCCCGACTTCAAGCTCACCAACGGCGAGCTCAAGGACAAGACGCTGAGCGACTTCGCCGGCAAGAAGAAGGTGCTGAATATCTTCCCCAGCGTGGACACGCCCACCTGCGCGCTGTCGGTGAAGCAGTTCAACAACCACGCCGCGCAGCACAGCGATGTGGTCATGCTGCAGATTTCCGCCGACCTGCCTTTCGCCCAGGGCCGCTTCTGCGGCGACAACGGGCTGGAGAACGTGGAAACGCTGTCCATGATGCGCGACAGATCATTTGCTCAGGACTACGGCACGCTGCTGGTCGACGGCCCGCTGGCCGGCCTGTCCGCGCGGGCGGTGGTGGTGCTCGACGAGAACAACAGCGTGCTGCATAGCCAGCTCGTCAACGAAATTGCCGACGAGCCCGACTACGAGGCCGCGCTGGCGTCGCTGGGCTAATCAATCGGCGCCGGCTTGCTGTGGCTGGTCTGGCGTGTCGGAAAAGAGGCAACCACAGAGACACAGAGACGCAGAGATTCAACACAGTTTGAAACCACGAAGCCACGAGGATCACGAGGGTACGAAAGGCGCCGGCTCATTACGCCGTCACCTGACCCGCGCCAGGCGGTCCCGGAATTCGGGACGTTTCAACAATGAAGCTTTTGTGTTCTCCGTGCCTCTGTGGCGCTTTTCTTCAGCAAGACCCCGTCAAGACGTTCCTGACTCAAATGACTGAAACCTGATGGCAGAAAAACTGATCTTCGAATATGGCGTGCCCGGTCGCCGGGCGACTGCCCAGAGTCCGGCCTACGGTGCGCCCGCGGCGACACCGCCCGAGCTGCCGGCCGAGCTGCGCCGCAGCACGCCGCTGGGTCTGCCGGAAGTCTCCGAACTGGACGTGGTGCGCCACTACACCCGCCTGTCGCAGAAGAACTTCTCCATTGACACGAATTTCTATCCGCTGGGCTCCTGCACCATGAAGTACAACCCGCGGGCCTGTAACACGCTGGCGCTGCAGCCGGGTTTTGCGGGGCGGCATCCGCTGGCGCCGGCGGCGTTCAGCCAGGGGTTTCTGGCCTGCATGTACGAGCTGCAGGACATCCTGAAGGAGGTCACCGGCATGCAGGCGGTCTCGCTCACCCCCATGGCCGGGGCGCAGGGCGAGTTTGCCGGCGTGGCCATGATCAAGGCCTATCACGATGCGCGCGGCGACACCGAACGCAACGAGATTCTGGTCCCGGATGCTGCGCACGGCACCAATCCGGCCACGGCCGTCATGTGCGGCTGCGCCGTTCGCGAGATTCCCACCGACGCCGACGGGGATGTCGACCTGGAAGCGCTCAAGCAGGCCGTGGGGCCGCAGACCGCCGGCATCATGCTGACCAATCCGTCCACGCTGGGCGTGTTCGAGCAGGATATTCTGGAGATTGCCCGCACCGTGCACGAAGCCGGCGGGCTGCTGTACTACGACGGCGCCAACCTCAACGCCATTCTGGGCAAGGTCAAGCCCGGCGAAATGGGGTTCGACGTCATCCACATGAATCTGCACAAGACCTTTTCCACGCCGCACGGCGGCGGTGGGCCGGGGTCGGGGGCCGTGGGCGTGAGCGAACGCCTCAAGCCCTTCCTGCCGATTCCGGTGGTCGGCCGGTCGGACGCAGGCTACCGCTGGCTCGATGAGGCCGACCTGCCGCAGAGCATCGGCCGCCTGTCGGCCTTCATGGGCAATGCGGGCGTGCTGCTGCGCGCCTATGTCTATGCCCGCATGCTCGGCCGCGAGGGCATGACCCGCGTGGCGGAGTTCTCCACGCTCAACTCCAACTACCTGATGAAGCGGCTGCAGGCGGCGGGCTTTGAGCTGGCCTATCCGCAGCGACGCGCCAGCCACGAGTTCATCGTGACGCTCAAGAAGGAAAAGCAGGCCTTCGGGCTCACCGCCACGGACCTGGCCAAGCGCCTGCTCGACTACGGCTTCCACGCGCCCACCGTGTATTTCCCGCTGCTGGTACCCGAATGCCTGCTGATCGAGCCCACGGAAACCGAAAGCCGCGAGACGCTGGACGCCTTTGTCGACGCCATGGTCGCCATTCGCGACGAGGCCGAAAAGGACATGGACTACGTGCACGGCGCGCCCTACAGCACGCCGGTGCGCCGGCTGGATGAGGTGCGCGCGGCCAAGCAGCTCGATCTGCGCTGGCAGCCCGACGACAACGCGGCCTGACCGGCTGTCGGTTTACCGCGCCCGGGCGCGGACAAAGCAATTCAAACACGGGAGAAAACGTCAATGTCAGCCCTGATCTGCGGCTCCTTCGCCTACGACAACATCATGGTCTTCCAGGGCCGATTTGCCGACGAGATTCTCCCCGACAAGGTGCACATTCTGAACGTGGCCTTCCTGGTGCCCGAGCTGCGCAAGGAGTTCGGCGGCTGCGCGGGCAACATCGCCTACAACCTCAAGCTGCTGGGCGGCGACGGGCTGCCCATGGGCACGGCCGGGGTCGATTTTGACGACTATGTCGAATGGATGGATGCCAACGGCGTGTCGCGCGACTACCTGAAGATTGTCGACGGCAGCTATACCGCGCAGGCCTACATCACGACCGATCTGGACGATAACCAGATTACCGCCTTTCATCCCGGCGCCATGGGCCAGGCCCATCTGCAGAACGTGCCCGAAAGCGGCATCACGCTCGGCATGGTGTCGCCGGACGGCAAGGACGGCATGATCCAGCACGCCGAGCAGTTTGCCCGGCAGGGCATTCCGTTCGTGTTCGACCCCGGCCAGGGGCTGCCCATGTTCGACGGCAAGGAGCTCACGCGTTTCATCGAGCAGGCCACCTGGGTCACCGTCAACGATTACGAGTCGGAAATGCTGCAGGAGCGCACCGGCCTGTCCGCCGAGGACATTGCCGATCGGACCGACGCCTATATCGTCACGCTGGGGGCGCAGGGCGCGCGCATCCGCGCCAACGGCGAGATTGTCGAGATCCCCGCCGCCACGCCGCGCGAGGTCAAGGACCCCACCGGCTGCGGCGATGCCTTTCGCGCCGGACTGATCTACGGCTTGCAGCAGAAGATGGACTGGCCCACGATCGGTCGCATTGCTTCACTCATGGGCGCGATCAAGATCGAGCATACCGGCACCCAGAATCATCGATTCACGTTGGACGAATTTTTCGATCGCTACGAGCAGGCCTTCGGCTCGCGCCCCTGAATCAACACCGGGAACAGCATCATGGCGCACAGGTTGACTACATCCGACGGCGTCGACCTGAACTACTCCTGCGAGGGCGAGGGCTCGCCCGTGTTGCTGCTGCACGGCCTGGGCAGTCGCGGCGAGGACTGGCGGCCGCAGATTGATGCGCTCAGCGCCAGTCATCAGGTCATCACCGTGGACATGCGCGGCCACGGCAGCTCCCAGATTCCCACGCACGGCTACGATCTGCATCGCTTCGCCGCCGATGCGCGGGAAGTGCTGGACGCGCTGAACGTGCACCAGGCGCATGTGGTGGGTCTGTCGATGGGCGGCGGCGTGGCCTTTGCCCTGGCGGTGGACTCCCCCGAGCGGGTGCGCAGCCTGTGCATCGTCAACTCGGGCCCGTCGTCCATGCCGCCCAATCTGAAGTTCCGCCTGTTTATCTGGATGCGCAGGATCATGGCGCGGCTCTACAAACCGGGCGACGCCGCGCCCAAAATCGCCGAGCGCCTGTTCCCCGGTGACGATGCCGACATGCAGGACAAGCGCGCGCAATTCATCGATCAGCTCAAGGGCATGGACGCCACGGCCTACCGCAAAAGCCTGAACGCGGTGCTGGACTTTCACGTGGCCGACCGAATTGCCGGGCTTCACATGCCCACGCTGTTTGTGGCCTCCGAGTTCGATTACACCCCGCCAGAGGCGAAGCAGCGTTTCGCGGACATGATGCCCAATGCCCGGCTCGAGGTGGTCAAGGGCGCTCATCACGCCCTACCCATTGAAGCGCCCGAAAAGTTCAACCCGCTGCTCAAGGCCCTCCTCGTCGAAGCCGAAGGCGCCTAGCCAAAATCCAGCGCCGGATTCCGGGCTTCGCCCTGCATCCGGCCTACGATGGCTGTGATGTAGGCCGGAAGCAGCGGTAGCGGATTCCGGCGGGACGGTCGGTTTGTCGGGAGAGGGCTTTCGAGCTTGCGCCGGATTCCGGGCTTTGCCCTGCATCCGACCTACGATGGGTGCGATGTAGGCCGGAAGGAGCGCAGCGGATTCCGGCGTTGCTCGCGGTAGGCGTCGCGAATCATTAGGCTGGACGCGCAACGCACCACCATCGAATCCGCCATGAGCCAATACCGCCGCGTTTACGTGGCGCACAGTAGCTATTTCTTCACCCTCGTGACCTGGCGCCGTCGGCCCCTCCTGGCTGACCCCGTTACCGTTACGTTGTTTCGCGACTGTCTGCGCCGCGTACGCCAGCGTCTACCGTTTCAGCTGACCGCCATAACGCTGCTGCCTGACCACCTGCACTGTATCTGGCATTTATACGCCGATTGCGACTATTCGCGTCGCTGGCAGGCAATCAAGGCGCTGTTCACGCGGAAGATGAAAGCGGGGCCGGTCGGCCCACCCTATTGGCAGCCGCGTTTCTGGGAGCACCTCATTCGGGACGAGGAGGATTGGCGCCGTCATCTGGACTACATCCATTACAACCCGGTCCGGCATGGTCTCGTGGAATGCCCGGGTGACTGGCCGCACAGTTCGTTCGACCATTTTCGGCGTCGCGGCTTTTATCCGGAGGCCTGGGGGCAACCGGGTGAGCCGAGGAATATCAAGGGGCTTGTGCTGGAATAAGCGCTTGCACCGGATTCCGGGCTTTGCCCTGCATCCGGCCTACGATTGCTGTGATGTAGCCCGGAAGGAGCGTAGCGGATTCCGGCGGGGCGGTTGGCTTTTCGGGAGAGCGTTCGGGCTTGCGCCGGATTCCGGGCTTCGCCCTGCATCCGGCCTACGATCGCTGTGGTGTAGGCCGGAAGGAGCGGTAGCGGATTCCGGCGGGGCGACGGGGCGCGGCGGCTAGCGGTAGAGCGGGTCGCGCACGGTGACGCCGCGCTGGGCGAGATAGCCCTTGGCCTGCTGGATGGTGTATTCGCCGAAATGGAAGATGCTGGCGGCCAGCACGGCGTCGGCGCGGCCGACTTCCAGGCCGTCGTGCAGATGTTCGAGCGAGCCGACACCGCCGGAGGCGATCACGGGCACGTCCACCGTTTCGGACACGGCGCGCGTGAGCTTCAGGTCGAAGCCGTTCTTGGTGCCGTCGGCGTCCATGCTGGTGAGCAGCAGTTCGCCGGCCCCCAACTCCACCATTTTCTGGGCCCATTCGATGGCGTCCAGGCCGGTGGGCTTGCGGCCACCGTGGGTGAAGACTTCCCAGCGCGGCGCTTCCTTTTTCTTGGACACGCGCTTGGCGTCGATGGCAACCACGATGCACTGCTGGCCGAAGCGCTCGGCGGCTTCGGCGACCAGTTCGGGATTGGACACGGCCGACGTGTTGATGCCGACCTTGTCGGCGCCGGCCTGCAGCAGGCGGCGCACATCGGCGGGGCTGCGCACGCCGCCGCCGACCGTCAGCGGGATGAAGACTTCGCCGGCCACGCGCTCGACCACGTCCATGAGCGTTTCGCGCGCCTCGTGCGAGGCGGAAATGTCCAGGAATACCAGTTCGTCGGCGCCCTGCTGGTCATAGCGGCGGGCAATTTCGACCGGATCGCCGGCGTCCTTGATATCCACGAACTTGACGCCCTTGACCACCCGGCCCTTGTCGATATCCAGGCAGGGGATGACGCGTTTGGCCAGACTCATGAATCGTCCTGTCTTGGGTCAGCGCGGGCTAACCGTGATTGTCTGCAAGCTTGATGGCTTCGGCGAGATCGAGCGTGCCTTCGTACAGGGCGCGGCCGATGACCACGCCGTGCACGCCGTCGTCCTCGACTTCGCAGAGCGCCTTGATGTCGTCGATATTGGTCACGCCGCCCGACGCGATGGTCGGGATGTTGATGGCAAGCGCCAGCTCGCGAGTGGCTTCCACGTTCAGACCCTGCATCATGCCGTCGCGGCTGATATCGGTATGGATGATTGACGCCACGCCATCCCGCTCGAACTGCTGGGCCAGGTCGATGACGTCGTGGTTCGACAGCTTCGACCAGCCCTCGATGGCCACCTTGCCGTCGCGCGAATCCAGGCCCACGATGATGTGGCCGGCAAACTCCACGCCCACGTCGGAGACAAAATGCGGCTCGGTGATGGCGCGCGTGCCCAGAATGACGTACTGCGCGCCCATTTCCAGATAGGTGTCGATGGCTTCCTCGTCGCGGATGCCGCCACCAATCTGCACGGGGACGGACCCGCAGGCGTCGATGATGCGGTTCACGGCGCCGTGATTGACGGGCCGGCCGGCGCGCGCGCCGTCCAGGTCGACCACGTGAATACGCTCGGCGCCGGCCTTCAGCCAGCGTTCGGCCATGGCGGCCGGATCATCGTCGAACACCGTGACATCGTCCATGCGCCCTTGCCGCAGCCGCACGCACTTGCCGTCCTTGACGTCGATAGCCGGGATCAATAACACCGTTTCCTCCCCAGGTTTTCCTGTTCGATCACTCGCACCAATGCCTGCTTTCGGGCGGGGCCTAGGCCTGCCCGTCCCATTCCAGAAAATTGGCCAGCAGCTGCAGGCCTGCGGACTGGCTTTTCTCCGGATGAAACTGCACCGCAAACACGTTATTGCGCAACAGCACCGAGGTGAAGCGCAATCCGTATTCCGTGGTACCGGCCACATGGCGCTCGTCCTCGGGCGCCACGTAGTAGCTGTGGACGAAATAGAACCAGCTGGAGGGCGCGATATCCTTCCACAGCGGATGGTTGCGCTCGTGGCGAACCTGGTTCCAGCCCATGTGCGGAATCTTGCGGCGCACGCCGTCCGGCTGCTTGTCGGGGTCGGCAAAGCGGACGACTTCGCCCGGGAACGCGCCCAGGCCTTCCACCCCGCCGGACTCGGCCGAGTAGGCCATGAGCACCTCGATACCCAGGCACACGCCCATGAGCGGCTTGCTGCCCATGTGCTCCTTGATCATCTGGTCCAGCTCCAGGCGCTTGAGCTCGTCCATGCAGTGGCCGATGGCGCCCACGCCGGGGAGCACCAGCCGGTCCATGTGGGACAGTGCGTCCGGGTCGTAGCTGATCTCGATGTTCTCGTCGTCCGCCACGTACTGCAGCGCCTTGGCAATCGAGTGAAGATTGCCCATGCCGTAATCAATAATGCCTACGGTGGCCATGGATAGGATTCCCGGAAGTGACGCGATCAAGCGTGAAGTCGAAGGTTACAGGCTGCCCTTGGTCGAGGGGGTGGCGTCGCCGATGCGGTCATCGCGCGCCACGGCGAAGCGCAAGGCGCGACCGAAGGCCTTGAAGATGGTTTCGGCCACGTGGTGCGCGTTCACGCCGCGCAGGTTGTCCACGTGCAGGGTCACCTTGGCGTGGTTCACGAAGCCCTGGAAGAATTCCGCCACCAGGTCCACATCGAACTGGCCGATGCGGGCGCGGGGATAGTCCACGTGATAGTGCAGGCCCGGGCGGCCCGAGCAATCCAGCACCACGCGGGACAGCGATTCATCCAGCGGCACGTAGGCGTGGCCGTAGCGGAAGATGCCCTTCTTTTCGCCCAGCGCCTGGTCCACCGCCTGACCCAGGCAGATGCCCACGTCTTCCACGGTGTGGTGATCGTCGATGTGCAGATCGCCGGTGGCCTGGATGTCCAGATCCACCAGGCCGTGCCGCGCGATCTGCTCGAGCATGTGATCGAAGAAGGGGACGCCGGTGTTCAGACTGGCCTGGCCGGTGCCGTCGAGATTGATGCGGACGGAGATCTGCGTCTCCCGCGTGTCGCGACGAATATCTGCTGTGCGCGCGCTCATTGCTCGCTTTGTAACGTGACAGAAGGCGTCCAATCATACTCCTGGGGTGGCTCGCGTGCGAGTGCCCCGGGCGGCTGCGCGAGGGTCAGGTTTCCAGCCAGAAGCTCACGGGGCCATCGTTGACCAGCGCCACCTGCATGTCGGCGCCGAAGCGCCCGGTCTGCACGTTCTTCAGGCGCTGGCCGCACTGATCCACCAGCCGGTCGAACAGGGCGCTGGCCAGGGGCGGGGGCGCCGCCCTGGCAAAGCTGGGCCGCATGCCCTTGCGCGTGTCCGCGGCCAGCGTGAACTGCGGCACCAGCAGCAGGCCGCCGCCGGTGTCCACCACCGAGCGGTTCATGCGGCCGGCCTCGTCGGCAAATACGCGGTAGCCCAGCAGCCGCTCGGCCAGACGATCGGCGTCGGCCTCGCCGTCGCCCTCGCAAACACCCACCAGCACCATCAGACCCGGGCCGATCCGGCCGACGGTCTCGTCATTGATGTCCACCTGGGCGCGGGTGGCGCGTTGTAGGAATGCAATCATGCGGTGGTAGGGCCGTTGGCGTAGGAAATATCCTACAAGCCACGTCGGCACCGGCCTATCGCCAGGGTCACGGGGCTGTGTGAGGATGACTTCACGCAGCCAAGGACGTGATGTAAGGGACGACATCCGGCTGCGAGGAGGCGTACCAGGGATGGGTGCCAACGAATTCGCTAGGGACTCGCGATTCAGCGGCCAGCCTCCGGAAAAGCCTAGCACGGCTCTGACTGGCCCGGTAACCGTTCGGTTGCCGGGTTTTCTTTTGCCTGCATCTCGCACCCGGCCCGCCGTGACTGGACTTGCCGCCCGCATTTGCGCAGGCTGACGCGGCCTGCGGCGCGGCGCCATTTCAATACCAGCCAATACGCGCACCGCCCGCTTCGGCACGATACCAAGTCGTGTGAATGGCCGAGGACTCGCGTGCTCATCTTCCGCGAGTATCCGGCTTCAGTTGATCAGGGGAAGCTTCATGAAACGTCGTGACGTAATACTGGGGCTGGGCGCCGGGACAGCGCTCACTGCCTGCGGACAGCCGGGCAGCGCGCCGGCCGTGCAGACCAGCCGGTCGAAAACCTTCGAGTGGAAGATGGTGACGACCTGGCCCAAGAATTTTCCGGGCCTGGGCACGGCAGCGGAGTATCTGGCCGAGTCCATCACCCAGGCCTCGGGCGGGCGCCTGAAGGTGCGCGTGTACGGGGCCGGTGAGCGGGTGCCGGCGCTGGAAGTGTTCGACGCCGTATCCCGCGGCGCGGCAGAAATGGGCCACGGCGCGGCCTACTACTGGAAGGGCAAGGCGCCGGCGGCGCCGTTCTTCACCGCCATCCCCTTCGGTCTGACGTCCTGGGAAATGAACGGCTGGCTGTATTTCGGCGGCGGGCTCGAGCTGTGGCGCGAGCTGTACGCGCCGTTCAACCTCATGCCCTTCGAGGCCGGCAATACCGGCACGCAGATGGGCGGCTGGTTTCGCCAGCCCGTGAACAGCCTGGCCGATCTGCAGGGGCTGAAGATGCGCATTCCCGGTCTGGGCGGCGAGGTGATGAAGGAAATCGGCGTCACCACCGTCAATATCCCGGGCAACGAGCTGTTCACCTCGCTGCAGACCGGCGCCATCGACGCCACGGAGTGGGTGTCGGCCTATAACGATCTGGCCTTCGGCCTGTACAAGGCCGCCAAGTACTACTACTACCCGGGCTGGCACGAGCCGGGGCCCACGCTCGAGGCCATCGTCAACATGGACCGCTGGCGGGAACTGCCGGAAGATCTGCAGGCCGTGGTGCGAACTTGTTGCCAGGCGGCGGGGTCTCGGATGATGGCGGAGTACGCGGCGCGCAATCAGCGGGCCCTGAAGACGCTCACCGACGAGCACGGGGTGCAGGTCAAGGCCTTCCCGGATGAAGTCATCAATGCGCTGGCCGCGGCCACCGGCCGGGTGCTGGCGCGGATTACCGGCGAGGACGAGATGGCGGCGAAAATCTACGACAGCTATCGTGGGTATCGCGAGCAGGTGTCGCAATCCACGGCCATTCTTGAGCATGCCTATCTGAATGCCCGCGCGACCGCCGATAACAAGGGAACCTGACCCCGTTTCACATCGGCTATTTCGACCTGCCCACCATGATCCGATACTGCCTCCGCCTGATTCCTCTGCTGCTGCTGGCCTGGCTGCTGGCGCTGCCGGTTCGCGCCGCACCGATCGACGCGCGGCTGCAGCGCGGCGTGAATTTCCAGCTTGCGGCCGTTACCGCGCACGAGTCGGAAGGGGCCGGCGCGTTCGCCGCCCCGGCGCCCTCGGACCTGGACATCATCAAGTCGCTGGGCTTCGGACACCTGCGGGTGCGGGTCAATCCGCAGCAGCTCATGGGCGGGGGAGGCCGGCTGATCAAGGCGGAAGCCGACCATCTGCTGGACGTCATCAAACGCATCGAGGGGGCCGGTCTGGCCACCATTCTCACCATGCAGCCCCCGCCGCACTACAAGCGTGCGCTGACGCCGGGCAGTAGCGCCGTCAAGGATTTTGCAGCGTTCTGGAAGGCGCTGGCCGGCAGGCTCGGCGCGGTCGGGCCGGAGTGGCTGGCCTTCGAACCGCTCAACGAGCCCGAGCACGAAAGCGCCGGCGACTGGTTCGACGTGCAGGCTGCGCTGGTGGGCGCGGTGCGCACCGGCGCGCCCCGGCATCGCATCATCGCCGCGGGACATCGCTTCTCGTCAATCCCCGAGCTGGTGGAAACCCGGAAGCTGCCCTATGACAACGTCATGTACAGCTTCCATTTCTACGACCCCCACAACTTCACGCATCAGGGCGCCATGTGGGGCTATCCCATGTGGGAGCAGTTCACCGGCTGGCCGTATCCGTCCAGCCCCTCCGGTATCCAGCCGGCGCTGGCCGAGCAGACCCCGGCGGCCCGGCCGCACCTGGAGCACTACGGCTCGCAGAACTGGAACCGCGACAAGCTGGCGGCCGAACTCGACCGCGCCCGCGACTGGGCCCGGCGCAACAAGGTGGATCTGATCTGCACCGAGTTCGGCGTGTATCGGGACGGCGGCGTGCCGGAGGCTGACCGGCGGCGCTGGCTGCGGGACGTGCGCGAGCTGCTGGAGGCACGCGATATGGGCTGGACGCTGTGGAACTATGCCGGGAATTTCGGGCTGGTTTCGGGCGGTTTGAACGAACGCATCATCGATATCGAAGCAGTGAGCGCGCTCGGTCTTTAGTCAGGGCAGGGCGCTGGGCCGGCGCCATCGCTATCTCGACCCTACATCTTGTGTATCAACACGCAGCCCACACCTTTATCTGGTGTTAGCAGCCGTTCGTCCTGCCGCACAGGCGGGCTGAAGCGCCGCCCAACGTGTTTTACCCCTTTGCATGACCGACCTGGTCGCGGCTTTCGAGCGGAAAGCCTTGCGCATCAATGTTTTGCTGCGGTGCAGCGCGCCAGAGCGTCGGGGCGTTTTGTTCGGACGCCGCCGGAAGCGAAAAAAACTGTCCACAGTTATCCGCAGTCGGCAGAGATTGCGCAAGCACAGCCTAAGTGCCCGGCAGGCTTTGAAAAACGCGAATTCACCCACCTGTTATCCACAGGTCATGCATGTACGCGTTCATGGGCTTTTCCACCGGCAGACACAACATGTAGTGCAAAGCAGGTGAAATCCCGGGGTTGACCACAATATCTAGCAGGCGCAATCTGGTCATCAACGTCAGGCCGCGCTCGTTTGCGGACTCCGCCACGCGGGGTCCGGCAGGGCTGCGGTGGTGCGAGGGGGCTTGAACAATAAGCCGAATTTTCCGGGCAGCAATGCCCAGCTTCTCGTCATTCGGGTGACTACACATGCAGGCATACACGGAAGGCACCGTTTCCAACGGCAGCAAGAAACCCAATCCCGCGGCGGATTACAGCCCGGCCGCCAGCGGCGCCGAGCTGGCGGCCACCGCGCCGGGCAGCTACAAGGTGATCCGCCGTAACGGCAAGGTCACGCCGTTCGATGCGTCCAAGATCGAGCTGGCGCTCACCAAGGCCTTCCTCAGCGTAGAAGGCGGCAGCAGCGCCGCGTCCTCGCGTATCCGCGAAACCGTCAAGAGCCTGGCGGACCAGGTGTTCCGCGGCGTGACCCGCAGCCTGCCGGGTGGCGGCGCCGTGCACATCGAGGATATCCAGGATTACGTGGAGCTTACCCTCATGCGGACGGGCGAGCACAAGGTGGCCCGCGAGTACGTGATCTACCGCGAAGCCCGCGCCGCCGAGCGCGAAGCCGAGCGGGCCGCCAAGGCCGAGAAGGGCGAAATCGAGCCCAAGGCCACCATGCATGTGGCCTTCAAGGACGGCAGCACCCGCGCCCTGGACGAAGACCGCCTGCGCACGCTCGCCAGCGAAGCCTGCGAGGGCATCGACGGCGTGGAAGCCGAGCGCGTGGTCACCGACACCCTCAAGAACTGCTACGACGGCATTTCAGAAGACGAGCTGGCCACCGCGCTGGTGCTCTCCGCCCGGCAGCGCCTGGAAGCCGAGCCCAACTACGGCTTCGTGGCCGCCCGCCTGCTGCTGGACAAGCTGCGCCACGAGGCGCTGACCTTTCTGGCCGACGGCCGCGTGGAATATGCCACCCACGGCCAGATGGGCGAGCGCTACCCGGCCTATTTCGTCGACTATGTGAAGCGTGGCGTCGAGCACGAGCTGCTCGCCCCCGAGCTGCTGCAGTACGACCTGGAGCGGCTGGGCAACGCCCTGCTGCCCGAGCGCGACATGCAGTTCACCTACCTGGGCCTGCAGACGCTGTACGACCGCTACTTCATCCACCACGAATCCACCCGTTTCGAGCTGCCGCAGGCGTTCTACATGCGCGTTGCGATGGGTCTGGCCATCAACGAGATCGAGCGCGAGGACCGCGCCATCGAGTTCTACAAGCTGCTGTCGAGCTTCGACTTCATGAGCAGCACGCCGACCCTGTTCAACAGCGGTACTCTGCGTCCGCAGCTCTCCAGTTGCTACCTGACGTCCGTGGGCGACGACCTGCACGGCATTTACGGCGCCATTCACGACAACGCCATGCTGAGCAAGTTTGCCGGCGGTCTGGGCAACGACTGGACGCCGGTGCGCGCCATGGGCGCCCACATCAAGGGCACCAATGGCAAGAGCCAGGGCGTGGTGCCGTTTCTGAAAGTGGTGAACGACACCGCCGTGGCCGTGAACCAGGGCGGCAAGCGCAAGGGCGCCGTCTGCGCCTATCTGGAAACCTGGCACAAGGACATCGAGGAGTTCCTGGACCTGCGCAAGAACACCGGTGACGACCGTCGCCGCTGCCACGACATGAACACCGCCAACTGGATCCCCGATCTGTTCGTCAAGCGCGTGCTGGACGAGGGCCCCTGGACGCTGTTCTCGCCCGACGACGTGCCCGACCTGCACGACCTGACCGGCGAAGCCTTCGAAAAGGCCTATGCGGCCTACGAGGAACGCGCCGCCCGCGGCGAGATCAAGAACGCCAAGCAGATTCCGGCCGTAAACCTGTGGCGCAAGATGCTGAGCATGCTCTTTGAAACGGGCCACCCCTGGTTCACCTTCAAGGACCCCTGCAACCTGCGCAGCCCGCAGCAGCACGTGGGCGTGGTGCACAGCTCCAACCTGTGCACGGAAATCACCCTGAACACCTCGCCCGGCAAGGAAATTGCCGTGTGCAACCTGGGGTCGATCAACCTGCCGCAGCACATCGAGGGTGGCAAGCTCGATACCGACAAGCTGGAAAAGACGGTCAACACCGCGCTGCGCATGCTCGACAACGTCATCGAGTACAACTACTACAGCGTCAAGACCGCGCGGGACTCCAACCTGCGCCACCGCCCCGTGGGCATGGGCCTCATGGGCTTCCAGGACGCGCTGTACAAGATGCGGCTGCCCTACGAGTCGCAGGAAGCCGTGGACTTTGCCGATCAGTCCATGGAGCAGATCAGCTACTTCGCCATCAAGGCGTCCACCAACCTGGCCGAAGAGCGCGGCGCCTACTCCAGCTACAAGGGCAGCCTGTGGGATCAGGGCATCCTGCCGATCGACTCCATCAGGATTCTGCGGGAGAACCGCGGCGAGCAGTATCTGGACCAGGACGAGTCCACCACGCTGGACTGGGAATCCCTGCGCCTGCGCATCAAGCAGGTGGGCATGCGCAACTCCAACTGCATGGCCATCGCCCCCACGGCGACCATTGCCAACATCACCGGCGTGAGCCAGTCCATCGAGCCGACGTATCAGAACCTCTACGTCAAATCGAACCTGTCGGGCGAATTCACCGTGGCCAACCCCTACCTGGTCGACGATCTGAAGGAGCGCGGCCTGTGGGACGAGGTCATGGTCAACGACCTGAAGTACTACGACGGCTCCGTGCAGGCCATCGACCGCATGCCGGCCGACCTGAAAGCCCTGTACAAGTGCGCCTTCGAGATCGACCCCAAGTGGCTGGTGGAGGCGGGCAGCCGTCGCCAGAAGTGGATCGACCAGGCCCAGAGCCTGAACCTCTACATGGCCGAGCCCTCGGGCCGCAAGCTCGACGAGCTGTACAAGTTCGCCTGGGTGAAGGGCCTGAAGACCACCTACTACCTGCGCACCATGGGTGCGACCCACACCGAGAAATCCACCATTACCGACCATCGCCTGAACGCTGTACAGCAGGGCGGCGGTAGTGGTTCCGGTTCTGCGCCTCCGGCGGCGCACGGAACACCGTCTACGGGAAACACGGAGCCCGGAAACGGTGTGCCGCCGGCTGGCGCGGCCTCACGCAATGGCAACGGCGCGAACGGCAACGGGCACGCGGCGGCTTCGGCCACCGCGCCCGAGCCGAACGTGCCGCGCGCCTGCGCCATCGACGACCCGGACTGCGAGGCCTGTCAGTAAGACAGGCCGGGCAGACGGCATAGCGGCATGCGAATCATCCACCGGCTATCCGCGCCCCGCGCACAGGCTGTCCCGGGCTTGCCCACAGCTTGTGTACAGGGCCGGACGGCCGGTGGCGTGGTCATTCGGCCACAGGATATGCGCAGGCTGCGCACAGCTTTTCAACAGCTCGGTTATGCCTGTGGGCCGGATGCAGCGCGCCAGCGCGGAATCCGGCAAGCGCCGCTAAATTACTGAGCCGAAAAAGGTGATACCCATGTCATCCAGCATCACGAATCACGAAACCCTGCGTTATCAACAGAACGAAGCAGGCTATTTCGTGCGGGGGAGGCCGGCGCCGCCGCGATGGCGCACACGGGAGAAAACGATGGACCCCTCCATCAACAGGGCGTGGACGCCCTGCGCAGCAGCCGGCGCAAGGACGCTCGCATGCACAGAGCACGGCGAGTCATCCACCACAACCGCAGGCGCTAGACAGCGCCGGGTCACCCGATGACCCGGCCGCTTTTTAAGATTGAAAGGACTGTAGGTGTAGGCCGGATGCAGCAAAGCGAAATCCGGCAAGGCCAGAAAAAAGCCGGCCAACAGAACGAAAAGACGAACTGACAGATTCAAGGCACTAACCCAAAGGGATAGCACAATGCTCGACTGGAACGACACACCCAACAAACTGCCCCGCGGCCCGCAAGAGGAACCGCTCAACAAACCGCAGTACCGTCCGGGTTACGAAAACCAGCCCGAACAGGAAGCCGGACCCGTCAGCCAGCCCGAAGCCTCCGTGCCCGACCCGTATGCCGTCGCCGACGGTGCGCTGCGCCAGCCAGAAACGGGCGAAGACGAGGCCATCACCGGCCTCGAGCAGGTTGAACTGGGCGGCGACCGCGTGCAGGTGGACGACAAGCGCATCATCAACTGCCGCGCCGACGTCAACCAGCTCGTGCCCTTCAAGTACCAGTGGGCCTGGGAAAAATACATCAATGCCTGCGCCAACCACTGGATGCCCAACGAAGTGAACATGTCGGCCGACATCGCCATGTGGAACGACCCCAACGGCCTCACCGACGACGAGCGGCTTATCCTCAAACGCGGCTTCGGCTTCTTTGCCTCCAGCGAATCGCTGGTGGCCAACAACCTGGTGCTGGGCATTTACAAGCACCTCACCAACCCCGAATGCCGCCAGTACCTGCTGCGCCAAGCCTTCGAGGAAGCCGTGCACGGCCACACCTTCCAGTACATCGTGGAAAGCCTGAACCTGGACGAAGGCGAAATCTTCAACATGTACCGCGAGCTGCCCAGCGTGCACGCCAAGGCCGCCTGGGCGCTCAACTACACCCAGTCGCTCAACGACCCCGACTTCAAGACCGGCACCCCCGAAAACGACCAGACCTTCCTGCGTGACCTCATCGCCTTCTACGTCATCTTCGAAGGCATCTGGTTCTACGCCGGCTTCGTGCAGTACCTGTCATTCGGCCGCCGCAACAAGATGACCGGCACCGCCGAGCAGATGCAGTACATCATGCGCGACGAGTCCATGCACCTGAACTTCGGCATCGACGTGATCAACCAGATCAAGATCGAAAACCCCCACCTGTGGACCGCCGAATTCCAGGAAGAAGTGCGGGCCATGATCGACGAAGCCATGCACCTGGAAATCGAATACGCCCACGACACCATGCCCCGCGGCGTGCTCGGCCTGAACGCCAGCATGTTCGACGAATACATGAAGTTCATCGCCAACCGCCGCTGCGCCCAGATCGGGTTGAAAGAACTCTACCCCGGCGCCGAAAACCCGTTCCCGTGGATGAGTGAGATGATGGACCTGAAGAAGGAGAAGAACTTCTTTGAGACCCGGGTAATTGAGTATCAGACGGGTGGGGCGCTTAGTTGGGATTGAAAAGCGCTTGAAATAGGAAACGTAGCGCGCCATAATTAATGCGATTCACGCCACAATTAGTGAGACTGCTGGACATAATTATTGCGAGTGGCGAACTGAGAGTGTCCCCGACCGCCTTTTAATGCGCGTATTTCTCCGGCTTCTTCGCCGAATCGGAATCTGTGTTGATACGGCGAAATAGAACCTAATTGTCCGCCGCCATCGTAATGGCGGCGGACAATTCTTAGCCGGGCAATATGTAGTCTGATCAGCCTCCAGTGGATGTGTCAGAGATCGATCAATATCAGCCAAGCAGCAAGTTTGCGATTCGCGAATCGGTAATTATTCTGTAAACAGCCAAACGCGCGTCGCCTTCCCCCCAGCTTTACCACTTTCTCGATTCAACATCCTCGAGCGCTGAATTGTTCAGAATGACATGGCATAGTACCGCCAAGCATCGGGTACATTTTTACTGCGGTAGCTAGGGTTCCAAGGCTAATTGGCGTTTCCGAGGATATGCTGAGCCAGGCTGATTAAAGCCAGCGCTATGCGTAAGCCTCACCCGTTACTAACAGACAGCAAATTTCCGGTACGGAGTTTACAATCATCTCTCGTCGAGCATTATATCGAGTGGGCTCCGCGTGCGGTATAGCGACCCCATACGTGCCTTCCAAATCCTGTGGCCGCATTTCGAAGCATGCTAAACCAGCACCGATTGTAATTAGTTTACTGCCAAGTGGAGTAACAAAGAGGCGGCAGCCGCCCAATATTTCTAGACTTTCCCGGAACCTTTGCATTGCCCCAAGAAGTTGTCGGTAAACCTCAAACGGTTGAGACTCGTGAACGAAAATTATATTGCTTGTTGGAGTACGGCCGGACTCAAACAACCATTGCCTATATTCAGTTAAAAGCTCGTCAGAGCGGCGAGGATTCCGAGATGGATTCGGCAATACCGGGCAAATTTCCGCTTCTTTAGGAATTTGGGTGGAATTCAAAATTTGTTGTAACTGACTTCCACGATTTTCTCCCAGTATAGGAAACCATACGAGCGGCCAGTCTTGCACGCTCTCGGCTTGCATAGCTCCCCGAAAGCCGGGGATGTGAACAATCTCACTACTTGGATCTTCAGCTACGATATTCGAATCAAGCGCCGCATCCTCTGCCACAATCACTTGAAAGTTAATATTGCCGGCAGCCAACGGATTGTTGACGTCCTTGTCGGGGATCAAGCGGTTAAGAATACTTGTCATAAGAGCAAGATAAACGACCCGAGGTAACGAACTCGCGTCCAATACGATGTCTGTAGGGTCTTCAATGCAGGCAAGTATTTCGCTAGTGACCTCTCTGAGAACCAGGCTTGCGCTTGTTTCTTCTTCGTCAGAAGCTTTGTACGGAATTTTCTTTACTTCGCCGATGACTGAAAATCGGCCTTCAAGAGCATTACCGTTTTCCGTGGATAATTGTTCCAGATCGACAGGAAGCTGATAGTTGTTGAACTGAATAAGTATTAATTTTGATCGAACTATCTTCTTCGCGACGTCCTGAATAGCGCGAGTGTATGAGTTCGCGACTATTTGCGCCCTTACATCGAAACCACTACCGGCTATATAAATCAGATCTATTTCGCGGTCTTCGTACAAATCCTCCCACAATTCATCAACCTCGGCCCCTCGCCTGAACACGTAGTGCTCCCAGAGTTTGTCTCTCGCCATATCTATATCAGCCGCTCTTTCTCTGGCTTCCAGCCGCGCTCCATCCATCCTATAAGATCCAAACACTTGACGTCTTGCCAACCTCCCATTTGGAGAGGTAGACCAAATTTGGCGCATAGTGCTCGGTTTAAGTAGAAAATCGAACCCTCTTCCCTGGAACTGCTGGCGCTACTGTGCTTCAAAACTAAGAGGTTTTCGGCAACGCACTCCGACAGTACGCGCCGCAAGACTTTTCCCTGTTCGCCGAGTGTTTTGTCTGATTGCAATTGTTCCATTTCTGAATTAGAGAGGCGCACTCCAGTCACTCCTGGCGCGTAAGGAGCGTTCGGCAAGAAAGTCTTTTTTCGACAGTAGCCGCCTATGGATGAAAGCAAGCTTTTGGCGCGCGTGCCTTCCGTATGCATCTTTGGCACGCTGTCCAAGCGATTCGTGGCAACTTTACAGACAATTTTTTCTTGCTCGGCAGGCGAAAGCACGGCATCAGGTTTTCGTAAAATTTGCCTCTCCACAATTCCATCGTACAGTGCCGCCGCCATCGACAGTAGTTCTTCAATATTGAAGGTAGACATCACGCATAAGCGCTCAAGGCCATAGAAATAAGGAAGGTCAGCCTCCTCGCGCAATTGAATTTCGGCTGCGCCACGAAGCGACGAAGTGTCTTTCGCGTCTATTTCGTCAGGAGAAAGCGCCATATCAAATGCCATCTGAGGGTTGGAAGCGTCCCTGACTATCAATATGCGGGTAACAAATAACTCTAGAAGCATTTCAAAGCTTGTCTCAGCTGATCGCACCTCAGCTCTCGCGATCCATTCGCTGTATCGGATATTGCCCTTATGATTGCCGATCGTGTCCCTGAATACCGCAATAGCGCGGTCTTGAATTGCTGCTATCTCTTCTGGGGCGAGTTGTTCTCTTAAGCTCTGTGAAAACGCTCCGGTAACTGTAAGCTGGCGTTTCATGCGGCGGTCTAGCACGTTCTGCGCGAATGGCAAGAATTGCCGAAATCCTTGTGCGTCTCCCCACATTTTTTCTAACGAAGAATCAGTGATGTCGCGTCCGATTCTTGCGCCTTGAGACAGCAATGCGTCGCCAAGCACTAATGTTCTCATTGCCAGCCAGATTGGGAAGCCTGGACGCTGGACGGTAAGCTCATCGACCAGTAGTTCTCTTTGCCTACGCCTAAGCCTATGTAAATCGTCGATCATCAAAAGTCTATTTTCCGCTACAAGCTTTCCATTCCACCGGAATTTGACAGACTCAAGCCAATTAATGCTTTCGAACTGGTGGCTTGCTGGCAGGTTATTGCTTGCGCTCCCAGCGAAGTCATCCAGTTGAGCGTATATCTTTTTCTCTCTTCCCTCCGCCCATTCGGCCAGTTCACCTGCCGAGCCAACGGCTGGAATGCTTTGAAAGTCGTGGGCGTTGGTGGGATATTCCAAAGTAATAGAATCCAGACTTTCTGTTCCATTAATGCCCAAATAGGAGCTAAGGCTGCGGATCGTCCTAAGTATTACTCTGCAGTCTAGTAGAGCTCGGAAAGAACCATCCCTTGCAGTGGATGCTCCAGGCGGTAGGTCCGCGTATCCAGAAGCGCAGGTAATCATTACACCAAGCAGCTGCGGCCCGCTCCTTTCATCAATGACCCCGCGTGAGACAAACAAAGGGAATGACTCTTTCAAGTCCTGGCTTCCTTTTGCCGCCCAAAAGCTTTTTAGTACGCTTGGTGTGAAAGCTCTGAGAAGAGTTGTTTTTCCGCCGCCTGGTGCGCTACGAAAAATATGTACTCCGCCACCGAAGACACCGCTTGGCAGTTTTTCTAGAATTTTTGGAGAAAAAACTAGTGCGAACTCTTGGTCGCTTGTAGTCTTTTCAGAACGGCGTTCGAGGAAAGGGTTGATGTTGTAAGACATCAGTAATCTCTGTGCCGTACAACCCGCGGAAACAGGCCAGGGTAGTCAAACTGCTCGGGACCCCATAGCAGGTAAACAGAGTTGTTCGGAGTATTGTGTGCAAGAACGACCGGCAACGCACAATTGGCGAAACCCAATCGGCCATCGGCACTTCCGACTCCCATATGTTTATCGTTTGCTCTAAAGTCAAAATATTTTTGCTTGCCGAGTAGTTCCTTCAAATCCTCGTCGGGGTTATTTGTTAATGCGAGCTCCTCTCCAAGTACACAAAGGACCCTCAGCTGCAGGGGTTTATATCCTCGTTCAGAGGTGAACCGCTCGCACCAGTACTCGATGTGGTCGACTGCTTGCTGCGAAGCAACATAAAGAACGAGGAAAACATCGTAGTGAGAAGAATCAACCAGTTCGTTATGGTGAAGCTGCTCGTAAACTTTTCGTAACTTTCCCTTGAACGTTCTGTTCTCTTTGTCATACCGAATATAGGTGTTGCCGCTTCCTGAAAAGTCGTCAAGAAGCCAAACCAAATTAAATCGAGGCGATGCGGCAGAGAGCCCAGCGGTTTCCAGCTCTTTCCCAAGGTCCTCAAGCATTGCGGCTGATTTTCGCTCGCCCAGTTCGTACGCCTGCCAAATCTGTTCGTTGTTTATCTGGTGTCCGCTCGCTCGACGCAATTCGTTTGTGCGGGCGCCGTCGCTTAAACCTAGATACAAGGACTTGATCTTCAGTTCAGTGAAACGAATGTGGCGGGATAGGGCACCAACTTTGAAAGGCATGATCCCAGTTTCCTCAGCAACCAGGCGAAGCCTTTCCGGGACAATCAAGTCTGGGTATGCGGAGTGGACAAGATGTGATATCTCGCGATCCGAAAAAAATACGAGGCGTTTCCGCACGAAATTTAATGCGGCAAGCCGGTCCTCGCGATCCAGTCGATTAAGCCAGAGCGCAAGGCTTTCGATGAACCTTCGGCCGGGTGCGAAACGTTGATATAGGTCGTATTTATGAAAGGCCAGTAGCTGCAGGTCAGGAATATACTTGGCTAACGGTTCCGTGGAATCCCAGTCCATCACCTTCGCGAGCAAACCGGCTGCATTCAGGTCTTCCATTCATTCCTCCAGCAATGGCCTTTCATCAAGTGCGACCCGGAATCTCCCATCCTTAACTAATTGAAGCCGTTCGAGGTACCAAAGCGTGGCGTCAACGTCACGCTTATGACCTGGTGCCAGCTTCCAGCCGCGATCTAGACGCCTGGACGGCAAGTCCACGCTTAAGGAGAAGCGATGTTCCAAGAGAGATACGTCATTGCCGGGCCACGCGCCCTGGTCGCCCATGGTCAATATTTGTAACGGATCTAGACTCTCCTCTGCGATGATATGGGCGACAAGTCCCGATTTGCCGACGCCAGGTGCCAATACATCCACTGAGTGCTTGCTCTTGTAAAGAGCGGTCGCATCCAATCCTGATTGCCGTAACGCATCGGCCACCACAAACCACATTTGGTCGGTAGGCAGGCCGTCACGAAAGCGGATGCTTACTTGAAAAGGATGGGTCGTTCTGATGTCTTCGATTGGTACGCCGAATGACTTTAAACGCCTGGCGATTCGCGTGACGTGACTGAGAAATTCTACCGTTTGGTCGGTGTGCTCGAGGAAAGCATCAGCGGTACCGACCCAGCCTCCGTTGTACAAGCCCAAATGAACCTTCTTAAGCGCATTCTGCGGCAATGTGTCAGCTAGTGCCTTTTGCACCGAATCTCCGCGCCCAGTGGCGATGCCTACCACTATATTGGCATCGATGAGTTTTCTTATGTGCTCGATTATTTCTGGAGGGGGTGGGTCTGATCTGCGTTGGGAGGTCATGAGCGTCCCATCGTAATCGAACACCACTCCGCGGAACCATTTGCGTCCCAATGTAGAAGCAAATTGTTTTCGCGCCCTAGACATTATTCCTCGGCGAGTTGGAGAAGGCCAACGCGCACCAAGCACGTCATATTTTGACCGTTCTTCCTCCGAAATCGCTGATTTAGGGTTTGCGACTGCGTTTTTCAAATCCGCATAGTAAAGATCGCGGCCGAACTGCTGCACGTCAGGTTTGCCAGGATCCTTTCCAACGGCACGCGCAATCGATTGGATCAAATGCATTTGACCGACTACTCCGGCGATCAAATCTTCAGGCGAAGTTCCCTCTAATTGCATCGTATAGGTGCCAATACCGGGTGGGAAAAGGTCGGTCATTTGGTCCCATAGTGCTTTTATAGACGGCTCTATTAGTGCAAGCACCACTATGTCGTTAGGGCGTTCAGCGAGCCATAGGTGGCGACCATGGGCGAATGAGCGCACATCCGCTAGTTGGCAATGCAGGAGCGCACCTTCGGCGAGCTTTGACTCGAAGTCTGCCGCAATCGGTTGCAGCCACGGTGAATAAGTAACAACTAACGCACCTGCTTGAGACGCGCGGTCTACGAATTGGCTGGCTGCGCTTACCCAATCAGCGATTGACTCTCCGCCAATTCTTAACCCCGATAAATTTTCAGGAAGTTCTCCTTCCGATTCGTCGAGTTCGCTGTATGCTCGGGCGACAAGGACGGCATCGAGCAATAGACTGTTCGTCGCCAGATAGCCATCCTTGTCCCTTAGTTCAAAAATGTGCGTGTCGACTTCCGGTAGACAGTTAGCTGCATCTATCAACGGGCTAGAGCTTCTGTTTGTAAGAACGTGTATTGATCTGGAGCTATGTCGCCTCGCTCTAAATAATGCTTCAGTAATATCGGGGTTTTTTCCCTCCGCAGAAAAGAGAAATACCGGGCTCGAAGAGGCAAGAGTTGGATTGCAAACGATCTCAAGCGGCGTCGCGGGCCGCGATACCTGGCCGGTGAATTTTTCGTGGAGCCTGCATAAGAGAGTTGCTACGGTAAACGAGCCGCCAGACCCAATTCCGATCAAGCTCGATTCACTAACGCCTGCGATAATGCGCTTCAATCGGGATACATCCCGTGACATCGCGACTTTATACGTCTGCGAGAGCTTCTCTAATTCTGATTCGTAGTGGCCGGCCACCATTTTAGCTGCACATAATGGGCATGTAGCTATGCCGACGCGGCTTGGCGTTTGGTCTTAGCGATAGAAAAATCTTTAGTTGCTTTCTTTTTTGTTTTTGCATGGTGATTAGCTTCAGCGTTCGTCCGGAGTTCCTCTCGCACTTCCATCAGTAGAATTCCCAGCATGTTCTTCCCCTTCCCATTTACCTCGCCCCAGGTACGATTAACAGCACTGTTGGTTTTAGCAGTTTCCACCAGTCTTGCATCTCCGGTCGACAAGAGCAGTTCTCTTAGATCTTCGTGCTGAGTAAATTTTGCGCGGAGCACGTCAAGCATTCTTTCAAATTTAATATTCGACCAATTCGGTACGATATCCCACGTGTAGAGGCCGTGTGCTGCCATTGCTACCAATGATGGGCTCGGCGCGCTAAGTATCCACTCACGAACAACCTCTTTTCTAGCTTTGCCAGCCTGATAAGCATGTTCTGAAGTAGGAAACTTCCTACCCCCAAACACTATTTCTCGACGGTAAAGGTTGCTGAATGCGCCATAAGGCTTTTCGTTGGCGCGGTAAAAGCCAATATCTTCGGCTACGGTCAAAGTGGATTGCTTTCTGAGTTTCTGAGGCTGGCATGTCATTGGGCAGGCTCCGATGCCGGGGATTGAACCGAGATTTGCTTCCGCTCGCAGTATTGAAGAATCAGAACTTCCAGGAAGCTCGATAGGCTTCTGTGCTCACTAGCCGCCGCGCGTTCAGCGGCGGCTTTTAATTCCGGAGTCGTTCGGAAGTTAACCACCTCCGTTTTGTTAGTTTTTTGGCGCACAGTGAATTAGATCGGTATGCATACTTTATTGTATACACAATTAATATACATGGTCTATTAAATGTGTCCTTTATGTATACACAATTATGTTTGAATGCTACATCCGTCACCTTCAGTCAGTAATCCAGCCGCTTGCTTCAACGACCGGCCTCAAAACAATTATTCGTCTAGTCTCAGCGGCCATTTTTTTTATGCCAGGTGAGATATTTACATCTGCGTAACTTGTTTGCCGGTGCGGGCGGTGTTTTGCCTTGTCGCCATAAAAAGCGACTTAGTTGCTTTGACGTAAACGTATCGAATTGAAGTGAACCACGCGTAAATGGCGTTCGGCTCAAACCGTGACCTACTGAGGTATCGCGCTAACCAGGTTTTAGTTTGACTCCGTACATAGGTACGGACCTATGGTTTTGTCTTGGCAATACTTACATAGCAACCCGGTCTTTATAGTGAAAGTCTACGAACAGGAACAACGCAAACGGAGCTGATGAGAACTCTACGCGTCATATTGATCGCGGTCTTGGCGGTCGCGATACCGCTGCCGGCCACGGCGGCGGCGTTTGGCGCACCCCCGTGCATGGAAATGCCCGCCGAAGTCATGACCGCCGCGACTCCGCATGCCGAGGCAGTGGGTGGTGACGCCCAGCATGACCAGTGCAACTGCGGACAATGCGAAGATTGCGTTGCCTGCGATGCGCCCTGTGCCACCGGTTGCAACGCGGCTTTCAATAAGACTGCGGCGGCCCTTGCTGCGGCGCCGTCCCAGGTGTCGCGGGAGACGAAGTTAAAAGCGCGGGTCAGACCACCCCATCCCGAGGATCTGATACGCCCTCCGATCCTGATCCAAAGCTAGACCATTGTCTCTCGGCGTGATCGCGCGCCGACTTGTCTAATTGCTTTGGAGATGGGGCATGGCCCATTCAAATTCGACGCGGCATGGCGCCGCGCAACCTGCAAGCGAGCATTTCGATTACTTGCGCCTGATACGGCTGCCCTGCAGCCTGGTGCTCGCCTTCGCCTTACTTCCTGCATCTGCAGCCGTTGCCGGACCAGATTCGGCTGCCCTGCGCGCCGATGAACTGGTGGAGCGGGTATTGACCGAAAACGCCGGCCTAGCCGCTTTGCGCGCTGCGGTTCAGTCTGCCGAGTCACGCATCGAACCGGCGGGGGCGCTTCCGGACCCGCGTTTGAGAATAACCACGGCGCCCCGGACGTTCGACGGTTTTACCACGCCGGCCGGTCAGGAGCGGGGCATCAGCGGCGTTATTGAACTCAGCCAGGAGCTTCCCTGGCCCGGCACTCTTAGCCTACGCGCGGATGCGGCGCGACGCGATGCCGCCGCCATTGGCGACGGCGTTATGGCTATGCGTCTTCGGCTCGCCGCAGAAACGCAAAAGCAGTACGCCCAATGGGCCTACGTTCACCGGGCGCTTGAGATCAACGAGGCAAACCAAGAGTTGGTCGACGAGTTGCGGCGTGTCGCCGAAAACCGTTACGCCGCTGGCTTGGTGCGCCAGCAGGATGTATTGCAGGCTGAGGTGGAATTACAGCGCCTCAAAAAACAGGCGCTGGCTTTTCGCCAACATCAAGACGCCGTTCGAGCCCGGCTAAACGGACTACTAAACCGCGATGCAAACCAAACGCTGGCGCCGCCGGCGAGTCTTCCCGAGCCAGGCCCTGTGCCGAGCTATGCCGTGCTGCGCGGGCAAGCGCTCAGCCGACATCCTGAACTGGCCGGTTTGGAGCAACGCATCGCAGCCGACCAGGCCCAGGAAAGCTTGGCCAAAAAGGCTTTTTATCCCGATCTGACTCTGATCGCACGCAACAACGACTATCGGCCGTCCAGCGAAACCCGCTCTGAACTCGGGCTGAGCATTAATTTGCCGCTGGATCGTAGCAAACGGCGAGCCGAACTCGACGCCGCCCGTGCCGACACCCTGCGCACACGTTATGAGTTGGAAAATACTCGTGCACGACTGCTGGCGGATCTGGAAGCCGCTCGTACCGCGACAGTGCGGGGTAGCCAAACCATCGACCTTTACCAGAATGCACTCATACCCCGCACCCGGGAAAACCTGAGCGCGGCGCGCGCAGAATACGGGTCCGGCGGCGGCGCCTTTCTGGATGTAATTACCGCCGAGCAGCAAAAGCTCAACGCAGAACTCGAACTCGAGCGTGCCCGAGCCGACTACTTCGCCGCGCGGGCTGAGCTCGAACGTTGGACCGGGGGCAAACTGCCCACCTCTGGCGCCTCCCATGCATCCGCTTCACAGGTGCCGCATGAATAAATCCAAGTTATTTCTGGTCATCTTGCCGTTGGTTCTGGTGTCCGGCGCCATTGGTTACTTCGGTGTTTCATGGCTTACCAGCGACAGCATGAAAAGCGACTCGGAAGCGAGTATAGCCGGCGCTATTACCTACGAATCCGGCCCGTTTCGGGTCACCGTGGGCATCAACCCGGAAGCGCCCCGCGTCGGCGATAACCAGTTCACCGTGAAAGTCGCGGACAAACAGGGGACCCCGGTCACCGGCGCCTCCATCAAGGCCTACGGCGAAATGCCGGCCATGGGCGCCATGGCGGCCATGCGCGCGCCGGCCGACCTGGACGAAGTCGAGCCAGGCCTGTACTCCGGCCCGCTGAATCTGGAGATGCGCGGCGAATGGCCGCTGAGCCTGTTCATCCAGACAAAGGGTGTGGGCGAAACCCGCCTGGGCTTCGATATGGCCACCGGGCGGCAGGGACTGTCGATTACTTCCGGTGGCAGGCCCGTGGCCAACGCCATGGGCGGCGACAAGATGGCCGAGGGCAAGTCGCCGGAGAAAAACGACCGCGGCTTCTACGAGGTAGGCAAATACCAAATCAAGGTTGAGGTGCTGGGCAGCGGCGCGATGACCCGCGGCGATTCCATGATGGGCGACAAAGCAATGAAAGCTGGGGATAGCTCAGGCAAGGACGCGATGATGGGTGGCCAGACCATGGGCGATGGCGCCGCCATGATGGAGGACAAAAACATGTCCGCAAGCATGGCTGATGAAGGCGGCATGATGAAAGGCGCGCCCAAGTCCAAAAGCATGTCCGGCCAGATGTCGGCAGATACTCCGGACGACATGGAAAACATGGAAGGCATGAAGAAAGGCACGGCCATGATGGGCGGTAATAACCTGCTCCAGGTCACCGTGCTCGGCGACAACGATCAGCCGGTCAACGGCGCTGCCGTGCGCGTCGCCGCCCAGCGTGAAGCCGGCGACATGCACGGGGGCGAGGCCATGTCCGGCATGGCCGGCCCGTCGAAGTCCGGCGAGCGTATGGTGGGCCGGCGCAACACCGACGTCGTCACGTTGGAATCAGCCGGCGAGGGTGTTTACCGCGGCATGCTGAGACTGCCCGCCGAGGGCGATTACGCCCTGGCCGTGGACGTATCCACGGACAAGCGCGGCCACGGCGACCTGGTGCTGGCCTTCACCACCGGCGAATACGGTCTGCGCGCGGCCACCGCCACGCCCGAGGGCGTGGCCTACTACACCTGCTCCATGCACAGCTCGGTGCGCAAATCCGAGCCGGGGCAATGCCCGATCTGCAGCATGGACCTGGTGCCGGTGACCAACGAGCAGGTGCAATCCGGCGTGGTTACCGTGGACGCCCGCCGCCGCCAGTTGATCGGCGTGGAAACCGGCACCGCGGAACTGCGCAATATGACCAAGACCATCCGTGCGGTGGGTCAGGTCGATTTCGACGAGCGCCGCATTCACAACGTCACACTGAAGTTCGACGCCTGGATCGGCGACCTCAAGGCCGACTACGTGGGTACCCAGGTGAAAAAGGGCGAGAAGCTGTTCAGCGTGTACAGCCCGGAACTGCTTTCAGCCCAGCAGGAGTATCTGGAAACCCGCCAGCGGCTGGCCGCCCGCGGCCCCAATGACAGCCTGGTGCGCGCGGCGCGCAAGCGCCTGATGCTCTGGGATATTTCGCCCGCCCAGGTGCGAGCCATCGAGCGCCGGGGTGAGCCCTACGAATATCTGCCCATTTACGCACCGGCAAGCGGCACCGTGGTGGAAAAAATGATCAACGAGGGCAGCCACATGAACACCGGCGATACGCTGCTGCGCATCGCCGATTTGTCCACGGTGTGGATCGACGCCGAGGTCTACGAGGCCGACCTGCCACTGATCGAAAAAGGCATGGCGGCCGACGTGACCCTGCCCTATGGGCCGCAGCAGACCTACCAGGCCAAGGTGGATTACATCTACCCCTACCTGGAAGGCAAGACCCGCACCGCCCGCATCCGTCTGGTGCTGGACAACCCCAGCGGCGCCCTCAAGCCGGATATGTACGCCGAGGTGCGGCTGCGCGCCGACCTGGGCCAGCGGCTGATGGTGCCCGAGGACGCGGTGCTGGTGGCCGGTGAATCGCGGGTCGTGTTCAAGGACATGGGCGAAGACGGAAAGCTCAAACCCGTGCGCGTGCAGACCGGCCAGCGCGTTGAGGGCTGGATCGAAATCACCCAGGGGCTGGAGCCCGGCGATGACGTCATCACTTCCGGCAACTTCCTGATCGCGGCCGAGGCCAAGCTCAAGACGGGGATCGAACAATGGTAGACGAAAACGGCAAACACACGGCGGCGAGCGAACACGGCGGCCACGGCGACTACACCAAGGGCCCGCTGGCGGGGCTGATCGCATCTTGCGCCCGCAACTGGCTGCTGACCCTCATGGTGGTGGCCGCGGCCAGCTTCTGGGGTTATCGCTCGCTAACGGGCGCCCCGCTGGACGCCATCCCCGACCTGTCCGACGTGCAGGTAATCGTGTTCACCGAGTGGACCGGGCGCAGCCCCGATCTGGTGGAGGACCAGATTACCTACCCGCTGACCACCACCCTGCTGGCCGCGCCGGGGGTGGAGTTCGTGCGCGGGCAGTCCTTCATGGGGTTGTCTTTTGTCTATGCGATTTTCGAGGACGGCACGGATATCTACTGGGCGCGCTCGCGGGTGCTGGAATATCTGAACTCGGCCAGCCAAGACCTGCCCGAAGGCGTCAATCCCACCTTGGGGCCGGATGCCACCGGCGTGGGCTGGGTCTACCAGTACGCGCTGAAGGACAGCTCCGGCAAGCGCAGCCTGGCCGACCTGCGCAGTATTCAGGATTTCAACCTCCGTTACGCGCTGGAATCTGTTGACGGCGTGGCGGAAGTCGCCTCGGTCGGCGGCTACGAAAAGGAATACCAGATCAACATCGACCCCAATCGGCTGGCTTCCTATGACATCCCCTTGCAAAAAGTCATCGAGGCCGTGCGCCGCTCGAACAACGACGTCGGCGGCCGTGTGCTGGAGGTCTCCGGCCACGAGCAGTTCATCCGCGGCCGCGGCTACGTGAAATCCACGGCGGACCTGGAAAAGGTGGTGCTGGGGGTCAATGACAACGGCGTACCCATCCGTGTGTCGGATGTGGCCAATGTCAGCCTCGGGCCCGCGCTACAGCGCGGCAGTGCCGAGCTTGATGGTAAAGGATTAACCGTGGGCGGCATCGTGGTGATGCGCTACGGCGAGAATGCGCTGGACGTGATCGAGCGGGTCGAAACCCGCCTGGATGAGGCGCGTAAATCCCTGCCCGAAGGCGTGGAGATCGTACCCGTCTACGACCGCTCGGGCCTGATCGAGCGCGCCATCGATACGCTCAAGGTCACACTGGGCGAGGAGATGCTCATCGTCTCGGTGGTCATCATCGTGTTCCTGCTGCACCTGCGCTCGGCGCTGGTGGCGATCATCACCCTGCCCATCGCCATCCTGCTGTCGTTCATCCCCATGTATTACCAGGGGCTGACCGCCAACATCATGTCGCTGGGCGGCATCGCGGTGGCCATCGGGGCGATGGTGGACGCAGCTATCGCCATTGTGGAGAACATCCATCGAAGGCTGCACCTGCGCGCCGACGAGGATGGCGTCACACCCGGCGGGGACGCCCGCACACGAGTGATCATCGACGCAATGCAAGAGGTGGGGCCATCGATCTTCTTCGCTCTGCTGATCATCGCCGTGTCCTTTTTACCGGTATTCGCACTGGAGGGCAGCGAAGGCAAATTGTTCAAACCGCTGGCCTGGACCAAGACCTATTCCATGTTCTTTGCCGCCCTGCTGTCGGTGACTCTAATCCCGGCTCTGGCCGTATTGGTGATCCGCGGCAAGATTCGCGGCGACAAGAGCTGGCTCAACCGAGGCCTGGTCGCCGGCTATGAGCCTGTGGTGCGGTTTGTGGTGCGTTTTCGCTGGGCCGTGCTCGGCATTGCGGGTTTGGCCTTGCTCTCCATCATTATTCCGTTGCGTGGTCTGGGCAACGAATTCATGCCGCCGCTCAACGAGGGTTCTATCCTGTACATGCCCACGGCGCTGCCCGGCATGTCCATCGCCGAGGCGCAGCAAACCCTGCAGACCATGGATCGTGAGTTGATGAAGTTCCCCGAAGTCGAGCGCGTGTTCGGCAAAGTGGGGCGTTCGACCAGCGCCACCGATCCGGCACCGCTGTCCATGATCGAAACCAACATCATGTTGAAGCCTAAAAAAGAGTGGCGCGAGGGCATGACCTGGGACAAGCTCATCGAGGAAATGGACCAGGAACTGCGCTTCCCCGGCATGCCCAATATCTGGTGGATGCCGATCCAGACGCGCACCCAGATGCTGGCCACCGGCATTCGGTCCTCGCTGGGCATCAAGGTGTTCGGGCCGGACCTGTCGGTGATCGAATCCACCGCCACCGACATAGAAGAGGCCCTGCAGGCCGACGAGCGGACCGCGCCCTTCACCCGCAGCGCCTTCGCCGAACGCACCACCGGCGGCTATTTTCTCGACTTCGACATCGACCGTGAGGCCGCCGCCCGCTTCGGTCTGAATGTGGGTGATGTTCAGGACGTGATCGTCGCCGCCATGGGCGGCAAGGTGGTGTCGCAAACCGTGGAAGGCCGCGAGCGCTACAACATCCTGGTGCGTTACAACCGCGACTACCGCAGCGACCTGGAGGCGCTGGAACGCGTCTACGTGACCACTGCAACCGGCGCCGAAATCCCCATCACCCAGGTGGCGGACATCAACTTCAGAACCGGCCCGCCCATGATCCGCAACGAGGACGGCCAGTTGGTTGGCTTTGTATTCGTCGATGTGGGCGAGGGGCTCGGCATACCCGACTACGTAGCGCGCGCCAAGCAGGTGGTCGCCGACAACGTGGACGTGCCTGATGGCTACCGCTTGGCCTGGGCGGGACAGTTCAAAAGCTATGAGCGGGCGAAGGCGCGACTGCAAATTCTGGTGCCACTGACGGTATTTCTGATCTTCTTCATGCTCTATTTCCACCGCAAATCGCTGATGGAAACTGCCGTGGTCATGCTCGCCCTGCCGTTCTCGCTGATCGGCAGCGTCTGGCTGCTGTGGCTGCTGGAGTACAAGCTCTCCGTGGCGGTGGCCGTCGGCATCATCGCCGTGGCAGGACTGGCCGTGGAGCTGGGCCTGCTGATGATGCTGTACCTGGATATTGCCTGGCGGCGCCACCGCGATGAAGGCCGCATGCGAAACGCCAACGATCTCATGGAGGCCATCGTCGAGGGCGCGGCCAAGCGCCTGCGCCCCAAGCTCATGACCGGCCTGGCCCTGTTCATGGGCCTGATACCCATCATGTACTCGTCCGGCACCGGCGCGGATGTGATGAAACGCGTCGCCGCCCCCATGCTCGGCGGCGTGGGCACGGCGCTTGTCTTGGTGCTGATCGTTTTCCCGGCAATTTTTGCGTTCTGGCGTGGAAAGGAACTGCGGAGCAGCTGAAGAAAAAGAGTCAACCTATAAAACCGATTGACAATCGGTTTTCGTAGATCGATACTGCAGCCAAGATGTTCAGCGGGAGTCTTAATAATATGCCTGGCCAAGTCATTACGCTGCCACTGGGACAATTGGAGATCGATGTCCTGGAGTATCTTTGGTCCCACGGCCCGGCAGACGTCAAAAGCGTACACGCGGTACTGGGTAAGGGTAGTCGACGCAGCCTGAATACGGTGCAGTCTACTCTGGACCGCCTGTTCCGAAAGGGACTCTTGAGCCGCGAAAAGGTCAGCCGCGCCTTTCTTTATAGCCCGGCCGTGGAACGCGAGACGCTGTTACTCGACACCATGGGTCAGATCGCCAACCAGCTCGGCGCCCGCGATACCGGCGCCCTTATGGCGTCTTTCGTGCAGCGGGCCGAGCAAGACGACCCCGGCAACCTGGACCGTCTGCAGCAGCTGATTGACGAGCGGCGTAAGCGGCGTGGCGACGGCGGGGACGATCACGATGAATAATGTGTTCGACAGCCTCACCGTTTATCTTTTGCTGGCAGCGATTGGCGCCGGGGCCGGCGCCTTTTTGAGCGCCGGCCTTTATCTGAGCGGCAGCCGGCGTCTGAAGACCTGCCCACCCAGCCTGCGCCAGCACCTGCTACTGGCCTTGCTCGCCTGTCCACTGCTTGGTGCGCTGGCTTTGGTGCTGTCCATGTCAATGCCCATCGCACCAGCGGCGGCGCTGTTTGCCGGGGGCGCTGAAGCGGCGCACTGCGGCAATCACCCCACCCTGCATCACGCCTGGTGCCAGTGGCATGCCCCCCAAATCGTGCTCCCCGGCTGGCTTACCGCCTTGGTATCGCTGATCTTCACGGCGTGGCTTGGCTTGGCCGTGCGCGGGGTCATGCGCATGCTGGCCGCGGCCCGGCGCTTAGGTTTAATGCGAAACATGGGTCGGTGGCAGGCGGATGACGGTTACTGGTTGCTGCCGTTGCGCCGCCCGCTGGCTTTTGCCGCCGGCCTGTTTGGCGGCCAAGCCTTCATGAGCGTCGGTTTGCGAGAGCACTTGTCGCACGAACAACTCGCCATCGTTCTGGAGCACGAACACAGCCATATCCGTCACCGCGACATGTTGACCAGTGTACTGGTGAGCTTCCTGGCTCGCCTACAGGCACCGCGGGTGGCTCGCCGGATACGCGCGGACTGGGCGCTGGCGGTGGAACAACGCTGTGACGATACCGTAGCGCGAACCACCGGCGACCGACTGGCGGTGGCCGATTGCCTGGTGGCGGTGGCCCGCCTGCAACAGGACCGCGAGCCAGCCGTTGCCGGCGACCACGCCTGTCACCTGCTGGATGACAACCTCTCGGCCAGGGTAACCGCCCTGCTCGAAGAACCACCCGCACCCCGCCGGGCACTCGTATTCGTCCCCGCCGGCCTGACTACCGCCGCCGTCATGGCCGCGCTCGCAAGCGGCCCGCAAATGCACCGCTGGGCAGAACTGCTGCTCCCTCTGGCAGCGCCATGACCCGGCACAAACGCATTCAGGCCAGCCCCGCCGCGCTGGCCGCGGGGCTGTTTTGCCTCGCGGCGGTTGCGACGGCCCACCCCGAGCCTGCCGGACTCACCCTGACACAAGCCGAACGCCAGGCACTGGCGCGCGGGAACGTGGCGCGTTTGCTGGCCGGTAGACAAGCACGGGCTCGCGGCGAACTGACCACCGCCAGCACTTGGCCAAACCCTGAATTATCGCTTTCGCAGGAGTCCACCGACCTGGCAGAGACCACTTCCCGCGAGCGCTTTTTGTGGGTGTACCAGGACTTCGACCTCTCGGGCGAGCGCGGCTTGCGACAACAGTCGGCCCGGGCCGGGCTGGCCGCCAGTGAGTTTCGTGTGGCCGCTGCCCGGCGCGAAATATCGCGGCAGGTCCGCACGCGCTTTGCCCAGGTGCTCCACCGGCAGGCGCAAGGCATGGCGATAAGCGCCAAGCGTGAGCGGCTCGCGGAACTCGTAGCCATCGCCCGCAAGCAGGAGCGCGCCGGCCAAGCGGCGGCCTACGACGTGCTGCGCCTGGAACGGGCCGCAGCCGAAATGGATATCCGGGCCGCCGAAATCGGCGCCGAGCGCGAACACGCTCGTGCCCGTTTGGCCGCGCTGCTAGACCATGACCCGGCGAAATCGCTACCCGCTCTGAGCGGAACACTGGCGCCATCCGCACCGCCGCCGCTGGAAACCCTGCTGGACGATCTGCCGGGTCTGCCGCGCTTGCAGGCCCTGCAAACCCAAGCCCGTGCCAATCGCTTGACTGCCAAGGCCGAGGGCCGGGCCGCCATTCCCGACGTCACCCTGGGCCTGGGCCGCAAGGAACAGCAGGAATTCGGCCGCAGCTTTGACGGCAACCTGATCAGCCTCGGACTGAGCATTCCGCTGTTCGACCGCAATCAGGGCGAGCGGGCCAGCGCCCGCGCGGCCGCTGATATCAGCGAGGCCGAGTATCGTTTGGCGCTGGCCGAACACCGCGGGGAAGTGCGCGGCCGTTGGTTGCAACTAAGGGAACTGCGGCAAAGCGCCGAGCGCTTCAGCCAGCACCACGCTGAATCCAGCCGGCGCCTGCTACGGGCCGCCGAATCCGGCTATCGCGGCGCCGAGGTGGGCGTACTGGAGCTCGTCGATGCCTACACCAGCGCACTGGATACCGAACTGCGCTTGCTGGATCTACAGAAACAGGCGCGCGACGCGCACATCGAATTGCAGGCACTTACCCAAGGAGGCAATCCGTGAATACAACCCTATCCGCCTTACTGTTGATCGCGTTGCTAGCACTAGCCGCCTGCAACAGTGACAGCGCACCCCAGACAAACACCGGCGACAGCCACGATCACGCCGAAGGCTCGTCTCATCCGCCGCACGCCGAGCCCGCGCCCGAAACTCAGGCCTATTACGGCGATGACGAAGCTGTAGGCGAATCCCTCCCCGCGACCAACGAAGCGCCAGACAGCGACGAGCACGGACATGACGAAGACGGACATGGTCACAAACATTAAGCACGCCCTACTGTGCCTGGCGCTGGCGGGTTTGCTCGCCAGCTGCGGACGGGACTCGCAGCCCCATGACGAGCATGCCGGCCACGCGGGCGAGCGCGAGACCGAGCGTCCGGCGCTGGTGTACACCCATTACACCGAGCAAAGCGAACTGTTCGCGGAGTTTCCGGCGCTGGTCGCGGGCGAGGGCTCGCGCTTTGCCGCCCATATCACCCGGCTGGCGGATTTCAGCCCCGCGCGCGAAGGCACGATGAACGTGCGGCTCAGCCAGGACGGTGAAACCCGCGCCCGTTTCAAGGTGGACGCGCCCGCGGGGCCGGGCATTTTCACCCCAACGGTGACCCCGCGTGCGGCGGGCGTCTATGGCTTGAGTCTGCAGGTTTCCGCCCCGGGCATCGAGACGATGCATCGGCTCGGCAAGGTAAAAGTGTTCGCCAGCCGCGAGGCGGTCGACGTGCATCAGGACGAGCCAGAGGGCGAGATAAGCTATCTGAAGGAACAGCAGTGGCAGGGTGAGTTCGCCACCGAAGTTGCCGTCACGCGCCGGCTGCGGGCCTCGGTATACGCCACCGCCGAACTGCGCCCGCCGGGCGACCGCGCGGCCCGGGTGCGTGCCCCGGCCGAGGGCCTGTTCGCGGCCTACGGCAAAAGCTTCCCCGTGGTCGGTGCGAAGGTAAAAAAGGGGCAGCGTCTGGGCACGCTGCGCGCGCGCCTGGCGGTCGGGGTCGATTTGTCCAGCCTGCGGCTGGCGGTGGAACGGGCCCGGGCCGATGCGCGTTTGGCCGGGCAGAACCTGGAGCGGCTGCAGGGCCTGCTGGCCGACGGCGCGGTCGCCGCCTACCGGGTGCGCGAGGCCGAAAACGATGCCGGCGTGGCACGGGCCGAGCTGGATGCGGCCTGGCAACGGTTGGCGCAATATCAAGGCGGTGCTGACGATGCCGGCGTGCCGGTAATCGCCCCCATCGCCGGTCGTATCGTGTCGGTGGCGGTGGCCCCGGGCGAGTTCGTTTCGCCCGACCAGGAACTGCTGCAAATCGCCGGCGGCGACAAGCGCTGGCTGGAAGCCCGCATCCCGGAGGCCGCCGCGCAGCGGCTGCGCCAACCCACCGGCGCCTGGTACGAGGTGAAAGGCGATCCCCGCGAACTGCGGGTGGGTGACAACGCCCGGCTGATTACCGCCGGCGGGGTGATCGACCCGGTCAGCCGCACGGTCCCGGTGATCTTCGAGTTCGAGGAAACCGGTATCACACCGCTACTGGGCCGCGGCATGGACGCCCGCGTGTATACGGGGGAGACCATCGAAACGCTGGCCATACCCCGCAGCGCCGTAATCGACGACGACGGCCAGCCCGTGGTGTTCGTGCAGACCGGCGGCGAGACCTTCGCGCGCCGGACCGTCACTTTAGGTCTGCGCGGCGCCGACTACGTGGCCGTACAGGCCGGCCTGCAAGCCGGCGAACGGGTGGTCAGCCGCGGCGCCTACGACGTGCGCCTGGCCGCGGCCTCGCCGGCCGAGGCCGGCCACGGCCACGCGCATTAGGTCCGGCTCATCATGATCGACCGCATCATAGACGCATCTTTGGGCAACCGCGTGCTGGTGCTGGCGGCGGCCGCGCTGCTGTTGGGTTGGGGCGGCTGGCAGGCCTTGCAAACACCGGTGGACGTATTTCCCGACCTGACCGCACCGGCAGTCACCATTGTTGCCGAAGTCCACGGCCTGGCGCCGCAGGAAGTCGAGAAACTGGTGACTTTCCCGATCGAGACCGCCATGAACGGCGCCGCCGGGGTGCGCCGGGTGCGCTCCAACACCACCGTGGGCCTGGCTGTAATCACGGTGGAGTTCAACTGGGACACCGATATCTACAAGGCGCGGCAAATCGTCACCGAGAAACTGCAGACCGCCCGCGCCCAGTTGCCGCCGGATATACCGCCGCCGGTACTGGCCCCCATTACCTCGGTGATGGGCGAAGTCATGTTCATTGCCTTGCTCTCCGACCAGCACACGCCGATGGAGATCAAGACCGCGGCCGACTGGGTGCTGCGCCGGCGCCTGCTGGCGGTGCCTGGCGTGGCCCAGGTCATCCCCACCGGCGGGTTGACCAAGCAATACCAGGTGCAGCTCCGGCCCGAGCGGCTGTCGGCCTATCGCATTGCCGTACAGCAAGTCATTGATGCAGTGGGCCAGACCAACCAGAGCGCCGGCGGCGGCTTTTACGCCGAGAATGACCAGGAGTTCCTCATCCACGGCCGCGGCCGGGTGGACCAGGTCGAGGATATCGAGCAGACGGTGGTGGCCCGACGTGACGGCGTACCGGTCAAGGTCAGCGATCTAGGGTCGGTCGAAATCGGCCCCGCCCCGCGCCGCGGCACCGGCAGTTACCGCGGCCAGGACGCGGTGATCCTGGGCATCCAGAAACAGCCCGAGGCCAACACCCTGGAACTCACCAAACGCCTGGACGCCACCCTCGAAGAGATCGAGGCCTCGCTGCCCGAGGGCATGCGCATCGAAACCGACGCCTTCCGCCAAGCGGATTTCATCGGCCTGGCCATCGACAACCTGTCGGCGGCGATCCGCGACGGCGCCATTCTGGTGGTGGCCATCGTGTTCGTGTTCCTGCTCAGCGGCCGCGCCACGGGCATTACCCTGCTGGCTCTGCCGCTTTCGATCATCGCCACCCTGCTGGTGCTGCGCGCGTCCGGCTCCACCATCAACACCATGACCCTGGGCGGCATTGCCATCGCCCTGGGCGCGCTGGTGGACGACGCCATCATCGTGGTGGAGAACATCGTGCGCCGGCTACGGGAAAACCAGGCGCTACCGGCCACGGACCGGCAAAACCACCGCCAGGTGGTCTTCGAGGCCACGCGCGAAATCGAATCCTCCATCGTATTCGCCACGCTGATCATCATCCTGGTGTTCGTGCCGCTGTTTTTCCTCATTGGCGTGGAGGGCCGTCTGCTGGAGCCGCTGGGGCTGGCCTATGTGCTGGCGCTGGGCGCCTCGCTACTCGTGGCGCTGACGGTCACGCCAGTGCTCAGCCTGGGTCTGTTGCCGGGCTCGAAAACCGTGGCCGGCGCCCACGACAGCCGGCTGATCACCGCGCTCAAACGTGGTTACGATCCCCTGCTCGAAGCGGCGCTGCGCTACTGGTGGCTGGTGGCCGCGGGCGCGGCCGCGTTGCTGCTTTTCGCCGCCCTCGCGCTGACGCAGGCAGGCCGCTCCTTCCTGCCCGAGTTCAACGAGGGCAGCCTGACCCTGTCTGTGGTTACGCTGCCGGGCACCTCGCTGGAAAAATCCGACGCCGTTGCCCAGCGGGTGGAGCAGGTATTGCTCGACACGCCCGAGGTAGTGGCCACCGCGCGACGCACCGGCCGCGCCGAACTGGACCCTCACGCCCAGGCGGTCTACGCCTCGGAAATCGATGTGAGCCTGAAGCTGTCCGAGCGCGGCAAGGCCGCCATGCTGGCCGAACTGCGCGACGAGCTGGGGGCGATCGCCGGCGCCAACATCATCATCGGCCAGCCCATCTCGCACCGCATTGACCACATGCTCTCGGGCACGCGCGCCAACATCGCGGTCAAGATTTTCGGCGATGATCTGGCCGAGCTGGATCGCCTGGCCAGACAAGCCGAAGCGCTGACCGCCGAGGTGCCCGGCGCAGTGGACGTATCACTGGCCAGCCGGGCCGAGGTGCCATTCTTGAACGTGGTCTGGGAGCGCCAGGCCCTGGCGCGCTACGGCCTGACGGTGGGCCAGGCCGGCGAATTGCTGGAAACGGCCTTCCGGGGTACCGAGGTTTCGCAAATACTGGAGGGCCAGGCCGCCTTCGATCTGGTGGTGCGCTATCCGCCGCGCTTCCGGCAGGACGTGGACGCGATCCGCGAGACCCTGATCACGACCGCCTCCGGAGCCCAGGTGCCACTGCACGTGCTGGCCGACATCCGCAAGGCCAACGGCGCCAACAACATCAGCCGCGAGAATGTGCAACGTAAGCGGGTGGTGGCAGCCAACGTCGCTGGCCGCGACTTGGTGGGGGTGGTCGAGGACATCCGCGCCAAGCTGGACGCGGAGCTGGACCTGCCCAGCGGCTACCACATCGAGTACGGCGGCCAATTCGAAAGCGCCGAGGAAGCGTCGCGTACCCTGCTGATCCTGAGCGCGGTGGTCATCGCCGGCATCTTCCTGCTGTTGATGGTGGCGCTGGCCTCGGCGCGCGATGCGCTGCTGGTCATGCTCAACCTGCCGCTGGCGCTGATCGGAGGCGTGGTCGGCGTGTACCTGGCCGGCGGCGTGCTTTCCATCGCCGCCATCATCGGCTTTATCACCCTGTTCGGCATCGCCACGCGCAACGGCGTGATCATGGTGGACCACATCCAGCGGCTGTACGCCACCGGCGCGGAGACCACCCCGCTAGACGCCATCCGCCGCGGTGCCCACGAGCGGCTCGCGCCTATCTTGATGACGGCGCTGGCCACGGGCCTGGCGCTTATCCCGCTGGCGCTGAGCCTGGGCAAGCCGGGCAGCGAAATCCAGGCGCCCATGGCGCTGGTCATCCTGTTCGGCCTGCTGTCCTCCACCGCGCTCAACATGCTGGTGGTGCCTGCGCTCTACGCCCGTTTCGGGTCCATTGTGCAAGGACCAGGCGAGCAGTCCGCGCATCAATCCATGGGGAGCATCCAGCATGCACCATGACGATCTCGCTCCCTGGCAGCACGGCCACGGATTCGGACAAGACCAAAAACGCGCCGGCGAGCGCCGCACCCTCGTCGTGGTGGCACTTACCCTGGTTACGATGGTGGTCGAGATCGCCTCGGGCATCGTCTACGGCTCGCTCGCGTTACTTGCGGACGGGCTGCACATGGGCTCGCACGCGGTGGCGCTGGGCATCGCCGCGTTTGCCTACGTCTACGCCCGCCGCCACGCCCACGACCCCCGCTTTTCCTTCGGCACCGGCAAGGTCAATGCTCTGGGCGGATTTACCGGCGCGGTATTGCTCGCCGGCTTCGCGGCGGTGATGGCCGTGGAAAGCCTGCAGCGCTTTTTCAACCCGGTGGTTATTGCTTTCGACAAGGCCATTGCCGTGGCCGTGATCGGCCTGCTGGTCAATGGCGTCTGCGCGTGGATACTTGGCGATGGCGGGGGCGACGACGGGGGCGACCGCGAACACTCGCCCAGTCACGGCGACGTCGGCCATCACCACCACCATCACCATCATGGCCAGGACCACAATCGACGCTCGGCGTATTTCCATGTACTGGCCGATGCGTTGACCTCGCTGCTGGCGATTGTGGCCCTGCTGGCGGCCAAGTACCTGGGCTGGCAGTGGATGGACCCGGCCATGGGGATCGTCGGCGCGGTGCTGGTCACCCGCTGGGCCTGCGGCCTGCTGCGCGACAGCGGCGGCGTGCTCCTGGACCGGCAGAACCCCGATCTCGAGACCGCCATCCGGCACAGCCTGGAGCACGGCGAAGAACGAATCAGCGATCTGCACGTCTGGTCCATCGGACCGGGCCTGCACGCCGCCATAGTCGCGCTGGTCAGCGACCAGCCCCGCCCGGCGCACTACTACCGGGACAAATTGCGGGACGAGATGCCCGGCCTAGTACATGTAACGGTACAAGTGGAGCGCTGTACCAAGATGGCCGATTGAACGCTGTGGGCGACCGATTCAACAGGGCGCAGTTGCTGCACTGTCTGGCACTCATCGGCGCGGCATTGCTGTTTGGCTGCCAGGACGATCAGCAGCCGGGTGAGCCGATAGCGGCGCCCAAGGGAGAACACGGCACCGCGATTATGCAACGGGCCCGGGCCGGCGACGCCGAGGCGCAGAATACGATGGGTAAGGCCCTTGCCATGGGTGAGGGCCTGCCGCGTGACCGCGGGCAGGCCGCGGTCTGGTTCCGTCGGGCCGCGCGGCAAGGCCATGCACAGGCCCAGTACAACCTGGCTGTCTTGTTGCTGGAGCCGGAGACCGGGGCTAAAAAACCGGCCGAGGCGCGGCGCTGGCTGGAAAAAGCGGCAAACTCAGGCCTTGCGCCGGCCCAATACCGGCTAGCGGGGCTCCTGCGCTCCGGCACCGGCGGTCCCGAAGACCCGGCGGCCGCGGCCCGCCACTACCGCGCCGCAGCCGAGCAAGGGAATGTACGCAGCCAGTACAACCTGGGACTGATGTTTCAACTCGGTCGGGGCGTAGCCCCGGACGATGAGCAAGCGGAGTATTGGTACAGGCAGGCTGCTAATCAGAACCTGCCACAGGCGCAGCTCAAACTGGGCAATTTCTACCAGGCCGGCCGCGGCGTCGCGCAAAGCGATAGCGAAGCGGTGAAGTGGTTTCGGCGCGCAGCGATGGCCGGCTATGCCGTCGCTCAGTCGAATCTCGCAACCATGTACGCAGCGTGCAGAGGCGTCGAACAAGACCCGGTGATCGCATACGCTTGGTTCGAACTCGCCAGGAGAGGCGGATTGGCGCAGGCAGGAGAATGGCAGCAGAGTTTGAAACAGAAACTTAGCCGCTCACAGCGCAAAGCCGGATTAAAGCGGGCGGAGCATTTTCAGGCCCGTATTTCTGCTGTGAGTAAAACACACAAGCGAAGTTATTGAACTCTTCGACGTTGCTTTTTCATGCTCTATTTCCACCGCAAATCGCTGGTGGATTCGGCAGTGGCCCTGCTCAGGCTGCGGTTCTCGCAGATCGGCGGCGTCTGGCAGCTGAGATATTGGCGATCGACGGCCGTGACCGCGCGTCTCTTCTGCAAGGGGCTGTAACTTGACCTTGGACTGCGCTACAGGCTCTAGACTGATTACCGCACATTCACACGACAGAGGTCACTTGTATATGAAAACCGCATTGATCTGGGCCAGCGCCGTGGGGACCACGCTCTTGGCCACCGCCACTATTGCCATGGCCGCCTGCCCCTTCTGCTAATCCTCAGCTCTGGCCTGATCCGTAGAAATCCTGAAATCGCTTGGCCGGCGCAATACTGTGTGAGAACGTGAATTGCATGTTGCGCCAATTGTTGATAGCAGTGCTGCTAGTACAAACCTTCGCCGGTCAAGCGGTGGGGGTGGAAATGCGGTGCCTGCACGCTGACGCTTCCGCGGCTGATGTGGCAGCGAACGATGCTCACGCGCTTCACAAAAACCACCGCATCGAGGCAGACGCCGGCAACGGCGTTGTCGACAACGATGCAGACGACTGCGGTTGTATGTGTGACGTTGTGGGCCATTGCTCGCTCGCAACCGGTCTGCAGTCCCTCTCGCCCGCAATTGCCCCCGCGATTTCCTTGGCCATGCCGCCCGGGCATCCAGCCGCATTTACAAAGCCTGCATACGCTCCCGCCATCTACCATCCACCCTCCTTGGCTGTATAGGCATTCGCCGCGATTCCGTCCGGGATCGATATAACACCGCAAACGTCAGGCTAAGAGCCTGTATAGCGCCTGTCTTTCCAAGACAAGGTCAGCTGCCGTGATTACCAGGCATTAACGACGCGCCATACGTCATTCTGCCGAATATCCGGCTAAGGAGTACAACTCATGAAAATAATCAAAGTAGTGCTTGTGACACTCGTCATCAGTTCACTGATCGGGGTTTTTGCCATCGGTGTCTATATGGCTTCCGGCGGTTACAACGTGGCCGCCACCGCCCCTCATACTCCGCCGGTGAAGTGGCTGCTCGGAACAGCGGTCCATCGTTCCATCGCCGTTCGAAGTGCAGACATCAAGGTGCCTTTGCTGGGCAATGCGACCCAGTTGCGTCAAGGCGCACGTAGCTATGAGGTCATGTGCGCGAGCTGCCACGCGCCGCCAGGACGGCGCACTACGGCGTTGGCTCGCGGCCTGTATCCGGCCCCGCCCGACCTGACGCATACCGCGGAGCACCACTCGCCTGAGTATGTGTTCTGGGCGGTCAAGCACGGGATCAAGGCCAGCGGCATGCCGGCCTGGGGCCCTACTCACGATGACGCGGATTTATGGCCGATCGTGGCGCTGGTAATGGCCTTTCCCGGCATGGACGCGGCCACTTACGAACGACTTTCCACGAGCACCGCCGACGCCGGCGCGCAATCGCACCCGCAGGAACCTGGTGCGTCAGCGCACCAACATGATCACGCGCACTGATTTATTAGAAACCCTTGAAGAGCAATTGAAATGGAAGAGTTTCTGACCCAATACGGAGAAGCGGCCAAGACTGCTATCGGTTTTTTCTGGAAAGCCGGCTGGGCGTTCGTACTCGGCTACGCCATTAGCGCGATGATCCAGACCTTCATGCCCAAGGAGCGGCTGACCCGGCACCTGGGCTAATTCGGCTTCAAGAGCACGGCTTTGGCGGCCGGCTTCGGCAGCATATCGTCGTCCTGCTCGTTCGCTGCGTTGGCCGCGGCGCGCTCGCTGGTCATGAAAGGCGCCCACTGGATTGCGGCGGTGGCTTTCATGTTTGCCTCTACCAACCTCGTGATCGAACTGGGCATCCTGATCCTCATTTTCCTGGGCTGGCAATACCTGGTGGCCGAAATCATTGGCGGTCTGCTGCTCATCGCCATAAGCAGCCTGCTCATGCGTACGGTCTACCCACAACGCTGGCTCCAGGAAGCCCGCGAACAGGTGGAAGCCGATGACAGTGGCGAGGACGACAGTTTCGACCCCTGGCAGCGCATAACCAGCCGCGAAGGTTGGTATCGCGTGGGGCACCAGTTCGTTATGGAATGGAAGATGGTTTGGCAGGAAATTCTTATCGGCTTCACCATCGCCGGCTTCATGAAGGCGTTCGTGCCGGCCGCATTCTGGGAAGCGCTGTTCCTGCAGAGCTACAAGGGCAGCCTGCCCGATTTTCTGATTACCCTGGAAAACGTGATGGTGGCGCCCTTTGTGGCGGCCGCCACCTTCATCGGCTCGATGGGCAACATTCCGCTGGCGACCGTGCTGGCCGGTAGCGGCGTGGGCTTCGCCGGGCTGATGGCCTTTATCTACTCCGATCTCATGGTGCCGCCGCTGGTGAAGGTCAACGCCAAGTACTACGGCTGGAAGGTAGCGCTGTACATAGCCGGCATCATGTTCGTAAGCATCGTGGCCACCGCACTGATCCTGGACACCGGATTTTCGCTGGCCGGCCTGACCCCGGAAGGTGCTGCCCAGCAGGCGTCGGGCAGTCATTTCGGTATTGACTACACCTTCTTCCTGAACCTCGCTTTTGTCGTCTTGGGCGGCGTGCTGCTCTGGCTGCATCGTCGTCATGTGGCGCTTTTGGATGACCATGGCAACCACGACCACGGAGGGGACCAAGGCATCGATATACAGAAATATGTGGCCTGGACCGCGCTAAGCATTCTCGCAACCGGCATTGCCAGCTACGCCTTCACCGCCTGACCCAACGGAGCATTGCATGAAAGACCGAACACATGACCGCGAGCGCCGGCAGTTACTGCAGGCGCTCGCCGCTGCCGGCCTGCTGACCGGTTTCGAAAGCCTGTTGCCTGCCTACGCGCGGCAAGCCGATGGCGGCCGGCCGGTGCATCTGGATACCAGCGCCGCTCAGGTGCCCGGCGGCCCCGGACGCGACGTGACCATGGATATACACGTGCGCGAAGAGCGCATCGACATCGCCGGCGGCCAGGCCTCCGCGCTGACGCTCAATCACAGCGTCCCGGGCCCCATCGTGGAGCTTTGGGAGGGCTACAACGCCCATCTGCGCGTACACAACCATCTGCGCGAATCCACGTCGATTCACTGGCACGGTCTGCTGCTGCCATTCACTATGGACGGTGTTCCCGGCGTTGCCTTTCCGGGCATCGAACCCGGTGACGTGTTCCACGTGGACTTCCCTGTGCGTCAGTACGGCACCTACTGGTACCACAGTCACACCGGCCTGCAGGAACAGCGCGGCCACTATGGCCCCATCGTGATTCACCCCGCGCACAGCTACGAAGACGGGGTAGATAGAGAATACGTGGTGGTCTTGAGCGACTGGACCTTCGAGGATCCGCACCGGGTGATGGCGCGCCTGAAAAAACTCAGCGACTACTATAACTTCAGCCAGCGCACGCTCGACGATTTTGCCGAAGACGTAGCCGAGGCCGGCCTGGGGCCCACCATTCAGGATCGGCTGGGCTGGGGCAACATGCGCATGAGCCCGCGGGATATCGCCGATGTGACCGGTTACCGCTATACCTACCTCATGAATGGCATGCATGCGGACGCCAACTGGACGGCGCTGTTTAGCCCGGGTGAGCGCATTCGTCTGCGGGTCATCAACGCCTCGGCGATGAGTTACTTCAACGTGCGTATCCCCGGCCTGCCGATGACCGTGGTGGCCAGCGACGGTCAGAACGTGGAACCGGTGGAAACCGACGAGTTCCAGATCGGCGTGGCCGAGCGTTTCGACGTGGTGGTCGAGCCCACGGCCGACCAGGCCTACACCCTGATGGCCGAGTCCATGGATCGCAGCGGCTACGCCCGCGGCACGCTGGCACCCCGGCCCGGCATGGCCGCCGCGGTGCCGCCCCTGCGTGCCCAACCCAACCGCACCATGGTGGATATGGGCATGGACATGGACATGGAAATGATGGGTATGGACATGAAGGGCATGTCCGGTTCCAAAGGCGGTGGAATGTCGTCAATGGAGCACAAGGGCCATGCCATGGAAACCATGGCCGGTGACAAGGGTGGCATGAAGGGCATGGACCACGGTGAAATGAAAATGCAGGGCATGTCAGGCAAGGGCGCGGACAACAGCCTTGCCATGATGGAACCCGCCGGTCCGATCATCGCCCGTCACGGCCCGGACCAGCACGGACCCGGCAACATTACCGTGGCCAACGTGCAGCGCGACCGATTGGCTGAACGCGGCACCGGCTTACAGGACGTATCGCACCGCGTACTCACCTACAGCCAGTTGCGCAACACCAAGCGAATGGCGGACACGCGCGAACCCGCCAAGACCATCGAGTTGCACCTGACCGGCAACATGGACCGCTATATGTGGTCATTCGACGGCGTGAAATACAGCGATACCGACAGCCCCATCGACTTCCCCTACAACGAGCGGGTGCGGCTGATCTTGGTCAACGACACCATGATGGAGCATCCCATCCATCTCCACGGCATGTTCATGGAGTTGGAGAACGGACAGGGCGATTACCTGCCGTTCAAGGACACCATCAGCGTGTTGGCTGCCTCACGGGTATCACTGCTGGTCACCGCCAACGAGCCGGGCCGCTGGGCCTTTCACTGTCATTTTCTGTATCACATGGACATGGGCATGTTCCGCGTTGTGCGCGTGGGTCCGCGTCCCAGCCAGGAGAACACCGATGTTTAGCAGCCGTAAATTGCTCATTGCCAGCGTGTGGGTTATTTGCCTGGCGATTCCTGCGCAGACCTGGGCGGAGAGCAAACCGCTGCCCGGCGAGAATGCCGACCCCGAAGCCATCTACCCGCCGGGCGAGCGCAACCCCAACAGCGGTGCGCCGGCGGAGTGGCCCAAGATCACCATGGATCAGGAAAAGTTCGCCTTCGCACTGGTGGACCGCCTGGAATACGGTGACACCGAAGGCGTCAACAACTATCTGTGGGACGCTCAGGGCTGGATCGGCGGTGATACCAATAAGTTCTGGTGGAAGACCGAAGGCGAAGGCCCGGAGCGAGGTGCAGGCCCCGAGAACACCGAGTTCCAGGCCCTGTATAACCGCATGATCAGCCCTTTCTGGGGCCTCCAGGCCGGCCTGCGCTACGATACCAACCCCGGCCCCGACCGAGGCTTCGCGGTATTGGGTATCCAGGGACTCGCCCCTTACTGGTTCGAGTCTGACACCGCACTGTTTGTCAGCGACGACGGCAAGGTCAGTTTTCGCGGCGAATTCGAGTACGAAATCCTGCTCACCCAGCGGCTAATTTTGCAACCGCGCCTGGAATTCAATGCCAGCGCCCAGAACGTGCCCGAATACGGCCTGGGACAAGGCCTCAATGACACCGAGATGGGTTTGCGCCTGCGCTACGAGATCAAGCGCGAATTCGCCCCCTACATCGGTGTGCGCTACGAAGCGCTGTACGGCGAGACCGAAGATATTGCCCAGCGCGCGGGCGAGGCCACCTCGTCCACCAATTTCGTGATCGGGGTGCGGGCATGGTACTAACGAACAAGGCCAAGCTGCGGCTAGCGATGTCGGCGCTGGCGTTCGGCTTGATCGACTTAAGCGGCTGCGTTGAGCAGGAGCCTGCCAGTAGCGACAGCGATCTACCAGACGCCATTGTCTATAAAACCCCGACCTGTGGCTGTTGCCAGAAATGGGTCGAGCATCTGCAAGACCATGGCTTCGCCGTGCAAACCCGGGACACCGGGCAGTTGACCGCCATTAAGGATGAGTACGGACTGCCCGGCGATATGCGCTCCTGTCATACCGCGGAAATCGATGGGTATGTAATCGAAGGCCACGTCCCGGCGGCCGACATTAAACGTTTGCTGCGCGAGCGGCCGCAGGCCAAGGGTCTGGCCGTCCCAGGCATGCCGCTCGGCTCCCCCGGCATGGAGGTAGACGAGCGCCGCCAAGCCTATACGGTCTGGCTGCTGAGAGCGGATAACCCCGAGGCCTTCAATAACTATCCGGCGCGTAACCTTGAATAGGAGGCAGCATATACCCGGGCTCGGGCAGGGGCTGGTTAATTTTCGTCGGCATGCAAGGTTTGGCTCTCCCGGGAACAATCCGCCGTGAGCCTTTCCATTGGCCAACTCGCCAGCAAAGCCCACACCACGGTGGAGACCATCCGCTACTACGAACGCTGCGGCGTCATACCGGAGCCCCCACGAACATCCAGTGGCCATCGCCGCTACCCGGCGAATGCAACCCAACGCCTGCATTTCGTCAAGCGCGCAAAAACCTTGGGCTTTACCTTGGACGAGATCATGACGTTGCTGGAATTGAACGACGGCGGCGGCGACCGCGCGCAGGTCAAATCCACGGCACAGGATAAGTTGGCTGAGCTTGACGCCCGAATCCGGCATCTAAGGCGCATGCGCTCGGCCCTAGCAAAGCTCGAAAGGCAATGCTCCGGCACCGGCCCGGTCGCCGGCTGCCCGATTATCGAGGCCCTGAGCGACGATAGATCCGGTTTTTTCAATTCAGCGGAATCCCCGCTTGACTCCTGAGCAGACTACGGCATTAGGATAAAAATCAAACGCGCCACCGCTGTTCTCTTCGATCTCACAAGTGGGCTCTGGCAGCAAACGCTGTCTCGCGGCAGATCGACACATTTCAAGCAAGGAGCGTTATTTATGAAACGCCAAGCAGCACTAACATTAGGACTGATCATGGCTTCCGGCGTTGCTGTCGCCAGCGACGGCAACATAGTGACCAATTCGCTTTACAGCGGGGCTGGCACGGCCGATGCGCTGACCACCAGCGGCGGGGCCGGCAACTTCAACCTGGAAGGCCAGAGCCGCGCCCTGGTCGGCGACGCCAATGCGGCTGGTGCCGATACCTTGACCAGCAGCATCCCCGGCAGCGACAGCCTGTCGACGGGCGGTGCGTCTGACGGTAGCACCGCGGGCGTTGAAGACGCCGTGCTCTTTGGTTTGACTGAAGGCTCGGAAGTCACCACCGACGCCACGGTTGAGGGTTCGGAAACCACCACTGACGCCATCATCGATGGCCAGGATGTGTTGTTCGAATCGGCCAACCGCGGCAGCGAGGGCGCCAGCATGCCGATCGGTGAGTTGGGCGACGACGTCGCCGCCGAACTGCGTGCCGGCCAGCAGGAATTCGCATCGGCCGTTAACGACGGTCAGGACGAGTTCGCCGCAGCCGTATCCGGCAGTTCAAATGCCGACTCGAACGGCACTGCCCGCGCCAACGCGCAAGCCTCAGACGACGAAGGCAACCGTAGCGAAACCAGCGCGTCCGCAAGCGAAGACGAGGCCGACGTCGATAGTGACAACCAGGCCGAAGATTCCGGGTCTTTCAGCTTGTCATCCCTCGACTCGGGCTTGTAATCCCCACTTCTCCTCCCCCTTGGACTCATGTCAAGGGTTTCGGCGCCGGCCGGTATAGGCTGGCGCCTTTTTATTTCTAACAGCATAGATACTTTCTCATCTGAGATTGATGTTGAATAGTTGCCAAATCATTTCCATTTTCCAACTTATGAACTTTCTTGATTATGTACAAAGCTCAGCCCGGGTCACAGACTGACCCAGCGGGTACGGACAATAAAGCCATGACTTGCAAGGAGAATGGTCATGGCAATCAACCAGGTACAGATGCAGCCGGGCTTGTCGCTGGTGGAGTTCATGCAACGCTACGGTAGCCAGTCACAATGCGAGCAAGCCCTGGCCACGGCTCGTTGGCCCAATGGGTTTGTCTGTCCGGCCTGTCGATCCAATCTGCACACGCGATTCGAGCGAGATGATCGAGGTTACTGGCAGTGCCGGCGTTGCCGACATCAAACTACGGTGACCGCGGGCACGATCTTCGCCTCGAGCAAGCTAGCCCTGACCACCTGGTTTCTGGCCATGCATTTACTCACGCAGGCCAAGAACAACGTCTCGGCTTTGGAATTGCGGCGCCAGCTCGGGGTGAACTGGCGCACGGCCTGGCGGATCAAGCACAAGCTCATGCAGGTCATGCTCGAACGCGAGTCGCGTCGGCAGTTATCCGGCCGTGTCGAGATCGACGATGCGTATCTGGGCGGCGAACGCACCGCCGAACCGGGTAAAGCGGGGCGTGGATCGCCCAACAAGGTGCCCTTTGTGATCGCGGTATCCACGCTCGACCAGGACAAACCGCATCAAGTGGTCCTGCATTGCACGTCGTTTACCACCGAGAATATTCGCGACTGGGCCAATGCCTCGCTGTGTGGCGACACCGAGACCGTGTCGGACGGCTTGCTGGCCTTTCGAGCGTTGCGCGAGGAGGTGGCCAGCCATCATGTCATTATTACGGGCTCCGGCCGCGCCGCGGCCCAGCATCCCGAGTTTCGATGGGTCAATACCCTGTTGGGCAATCTGAAAACGGCCATCAACGGCACCTATCACGGCTTCAAGTTCGCCAAGTACGCACCACGTGAAGTAGTTGAGTATTTATCCGACACCCGCCCCTGATTGAGCATGCTCAATCAGGGGCGGCCACCGGGGTCTCCGATAGACTCTTTGTTACCACACACAGAGTAAGAAGGAGGGTCCCCGATGACCACCGAATCACAGAGTACCAAGCGCAAGCTATCGCTGTTACAACTGGCCGAGGAACTGGGCAACGTCTCCAAGGCCTGCCAGATCATGGGCTATCACCGAGACACCTTTTACGAGGTCCAGAAAGCCTTCAAGGTGGGCGGCTTAGCCGCCCTGGTCGAGCAGCGGCGTGGACCGCGTAGCCCCCATCCCAATCGCGTGCCCGAAGCCGTGGAACAGCAGATTCTGGAGTTCTGTCTGCAAAAGCCCACCTATGGCGCTCAGCGTATCGCCAATGAGTTGCGATTGCAGGGCGTGGACGTCAGCCCCTCGGGCGTACGAGGGGTCTGGCTACGCCACGACCTGGCTACCCGCTACAAGCGTCTGATGCGGCTGGAGGCGCAGGCACAGGAGCAGACCATTGTCCTGTCCGAGGCACAAATCAGACTGCTGGAACGCCACTCGCCGGAATTTCGCATGCGTCACGTGGAATCCAGCGCGCCCGGCGAATTGCTTAACCAGGACACGTTCTACTGGGGCACGCTCAAGGGCGTGGGCAAGGTCTATGTCCAGGTCGTCATCGACGCCTTCTGCTCACTGGCCTTTACCAAGGTCTATACCTCGAAAATGCCGGTGACGGCCGCGGATTTGCTCTATGACCGCGTACTGCCCTTCTACGACGAACTGGGGGTGCCGGTAGGCTCGATCCTGACGGATAACGGCCGTGAATTCTGCGGCAAACCCGAGGCCAACCCCTATGAGCTGCTGCTGGCTTTGCACGACATCAAGCATCGCACCACCAAGGTCCGCTCACCGCGAACCAATGGTTTTGTCGAGCGCATGAACCGCACCCTGCTCGATGAGCACTTCCGTATCAAGGGACGCGAGAAATGGTATGAGCGAGTCGAGGAAATCCAGGCCGATCTGGATGAATTCCTCGAGTTCTACAACCTCAAACGCAGCCACCAGGGCTACCGCCTGAAAGGCCGGACGCCGGCTCAGGCGCTACGTGAAGCCCTCAAGTGCAAAAAGCTGCCGCCGATCATTCCGAAAGAGGAGAAATCCACCGACAAAAAAGCTGCATAATCCGAGTCGTCGATGACCCCGTGTGTCGGGTAATTACTCAACTTGTACAGGTGAGCTCAACCGCTTCTCGCTTGTACTCGGGACTGAAATTTCTTCGCTTGGACATAGACACTCCTTTGGGCCATTGTGACCTCTTTCGTAAGTGTCCGTGCTAGCGGGACCGGACCCATTCATACAGTCTGCAGTGTACGCATTCCGAATAGAACGTGTTGGTAAAGCAATGTGGTGGCCGCGTATAAATGGGCGGCTACTCAATCATCCAAACTCTACAGTAGACCGCAAACAACACCAGAGATAAACCTGATGAGTAACCACTCGATGCACACGCACCACGCACCATGAACATGGAACAAAGGCACCCGGTCAAAGCCTGTTCCGTACCACTTCACAGGTCACGCTGCATTGTCTGATTGGCTGCGCCACCGGTGAGTTTCTCGGCCTGTTTATCGGCACGGTACTGGGGGTGATCCTCACCATGGGCCTGGCCGTCGTGCTTGCGTTCATCGTGGGTATTTCGATGGCTGTACGGCCAGTGATGAAAAACCACGGCATGGCCCTGGGCGCGGCGCTCTCCACGGTCTGGCTGGGTGAGGTGTTCTCCATCACCGCCATGGAAATCGCCATGAATGGCATCGACTACTGGATTGGCGGCATCCAGGCGGGCTCCATCAGCAACCCGCTGTTCTGGATCGGCTTCGCTGTGGCGGTGCCCGCCGGTTATCTGGCGGCCTGGCCGGTCAACTGGATACTACTCACCCGCAACCTGAGGCAATGCCATTGAGGTTTACGCCGGACGCCGAGAATAGCGATTCCGCAGCCTGCGGAACCAGCCACACCGCCGTTATTGTTCTTCGTGTTCTCGCTTCACAGTTCTGGCAATCTGCTGCCGCAGTCGTGCGCAAGTGCGGCGCAGGCGCGGCGTATCGCATCATCCTCGGGCTGCAGCGTGCTGTGCGCAATATCAAAACGTTCGCGCAACAGGCGCTGAACCGCAGGCAGCACGCGCCCCCAATCAGCCATATCATCCAGATCGACGTGCGCCGCCAAGGCGTAACTGTTGGTTGACAGGCTCCAGATGTGCATGTCGTGGACCGCGACTACCCCGTCGATTTCTCCCAGGGCTGACCCCACTTGGTTAATGTCCACCTCCCGAGGCACGCCCTCCATAAGAACGCGCACCACATCCCGCAATAGCCGGCTGGCGGAAAAGAGAATCAGGAGGCTCACGAACAACGACAACAACGGATCGGCGATTAAGGGGCCCCCAAAATAGATGATGATGCCGGCCGCGATGGCAGCGACCGAACCGAGCAAATCACCCATCACATGCAGTAGCGCGCCGCGCACATTCATGTCTTTTTCGCCGCGCATCAATACCCAGGCCACGATTATGTTCACCAACAATCCGAGTCCGCCGATAAGCAGTACGATGCCACCCTCTACCGGCGGTGGGTCAGCCATGCGTTTTACTGCCTCATAGGCAATAAACGCGATCACGCCAAACATAAACAGCACGTTGAATAGCGCGCCGAGAATTTCCGCGCGTTGCAGGCCGAACGAATGCCTGCTTGAAGCCGGTTTGAGTGCCAGCCATCCGGCGAATGCGCCGACACCCAGCGACAAGGAATCGGTGAGCATATGCCCCGCGTCGGACAACAGCGCCAATGAGTCCGCAAGAACGCCCCCGATGACCTCGACGACTGCGAATGCCGTGGTAAAAATCAGCGCGAATAGCAGGGTTTTGGTTGAGCCGTGGCTGTGATCATGGCCGGACATTACTTTCCCTCCCTGTCTGGCACGATGCCGGAGCAAATCACCCCGGCGCCAAAATAAACCTCGCGTGCTTCCACCGCCGAAAAATACCGCTGAATCGAATCGGCCGGCCGGCGGTCGATGACATCAAAAGTTACGCCCGCCGGGCGGTTAAGCAGCGTGGCAAACTTCGCCAGCCAGGTCGGCCAGCGCTGCGGCCATTGCAGATCGAATTCGGCAAAGGCTGCGCCTTGCGGCAACTGACGCGCGGCACGGGCCACGATGTCGTCGTAGTCGGCCACCGTGGCAAGCGCAAGTGTCGAGATTAAGCCGTTCGCGCCGGCGGGAAACTGATAGCTGGACATATCCGCTTCGATTAATTCCACGTTGGCCCATCCGGCTTTTTTCGACCGTTGCTCGGCCTGCTCCAGCATGGCCGGGGTCAGATCGACCCCAATGATTTTTCCCGTATCGCCAACCGCGGCTTGCAAGTAGGGAAAGTTCAGCCCGGTGCCACAACCCAAATCGACCACCGTGTCGCCAGGCTTGAGCATCAACGCGCCCGCCGCGATTTTCCGATAGGCTTCCATGTCGATGCCCAAGGCACGGTAAAGCCACATGCCAGGATCATAAATTCTGGCCAGCTTGCTGTATTGCTCGCGAAAATCTTCTTTGTCCCAGGCCATAAAAAATACGCCTTAATGCATAACATCCAAAATGTTCTGGCTGACCTACCACTTGGGGTGCTGGCGGTGCTGCCCGGTGAACTAAAACAGAACCCGCCTCCAATTAGAGTTCTTATGCTTTGCTTTCAGCCGCACGGCTGAAAGAAGTGCTCTACCGAAACCGCTGGCCAAGAGTGAAATCATGACTGCACATGTGCGGCGGTTTCCGGGTCCACGGCCAACGCATCTCGCCCGGCCTCGAAACCTTCCCATGCAACATAGGGGACAATCAGCAACGCGGCGACCGGATCGGCCCACCACCACCCCTGCCACTGGGTCAACCCTATGCCGACGAGAACCACGATGGTTTGATATTCGCAGATCATGGTATCGATCGCATCGTATTTAAGCGTGGGGGCGCCGGTTTTCTTACCGTAGTAGTACTTGCCCCAGGCGAGCACCGGGTTGACGAACAAGGAGACCAGCAGGATGCCAATACCCCACATGGACATGTCCGACGTTTCGCCGGTAAGCAGCTTACTGACGGCCTCGTAGCATATGAACAACACGGCGATGGTAAATGCTGCCGAGAGCACCGAAAGCGCTACTTTTTTTCGCTTGAGCACCTGCCGTTCATCAATGCCATCCAGCTCACCTTTCAGCCGCCAAATCATGAACGCTGCGGAATTGCCTTCCACGATGCTATCGACCCCCCAGCTTATGAGGGCCGAGCTACCGGTCAGGAAACCGGCTGTCAGCGAAATGGCCACTTCGATAGTGTTGTAAATAAGGCTGGCAATTTCGACGAACATGCCGCGCCGAAGGTCTTTGCGTTTGTTCAAGTTTCCAGACATAAAAAGCTTTGCTTGTTTGGCGAAGTCAATGATCGAACCGTTATCGATGTTGCCTAGAACTCGTTGCCGCCGGCTTGGGAGAGGGCAACACTTTCCATAGCAACGTCAAACCTATTGCGGCGGCTGCAAACGATCCTGCGAGGACCCCGAGCCGCGCGGCGGCGACCGCCTCGGGCCGCTCAAACGCAAGACTGGTAAGAAACAGGGCTACCGTGAATCCGACACCCGCGAGCCAGGCGGCGCCGGCCAAGCTCAGCCACCCGGTCCCGTCAGGTAACCTGGCTTTTAGCAGCCAGGCAGCAAGCCACGCGCATGCCACTATGCCGAGGGGTTTACCCAGTATCAGCCCTGCGCCCACCCCCGCGAAAATCGCAAGCTCGTCCTGCATTAGCAGAGCCACACCGCTGATTTCGACCCCGGCATTGGCTAGCGCAAATAAAGGCATAATCAGGTACAACACCCAAGGTTCCAGGCGAAAACGAAGCGTGTCCAGCGGCGCGAAGGCGCCGCGCCGCACCGTGTCCAACGCCTGTTGAAACTCGCGGGTGGGGGTATCCTGTCCCCGAAGCAGGTGCGGGATACGGTCCGCAGCTCGTTCCCGTTGTGTCTGCTGGTGCGTGGGCAGCGACAGCGGGGTCAACAATCCCAGTGCCACGCCGGCCACGGTCGGGTGCACGCCCGACTTTTCCATCGCCAACCAGATCGCCGCGCCCAAAACCCAGTACGGCAGAAAGCTTCTAACCCCAGCGCCGCGCATACCCAGCACCAGCAACAGTCCGGCGGCCGCGATCAGCAGCGGCGTGGTAGCAATATCGCTACTGTAGAACAGAGCGATAACGCCGATGGTGCCTATGTCATCGACCACTGCCAGGGTGAGCAGAAAGGCTCGCAGCCCCGCGGGCACGCGTGGCCCCAATAGACTCAGCAGGGCAATCGCGAAGGCTACATCGGTGGCCATGGGCACAGCCCAGCCCGAAGACTCGCCGACTTGCGCGTTGAATGCGAGATAGACCAGCGCTGGCAACAGCATGCCGCCAAGCGCCGCGGCGGCAGGCATAAGCGCGGTTTCCCAGGACGACAGCGCTCCGCGCACGACTTCGTGCTTGACTTCGAGACTCACGTGGAAAAAGAACAACGCCATCAAGGCGTCGTCGATCCAGTCGTGCAGCGACAACGAAAGCGTCCAGTCACCCACGCGCAGCGCTATTTCAGTCCCCCAGAAATCGGCGTAATTCGGCAGCAATCCCGTGTTGGCCCAAACCAGCGATATCACGGTGGCGGCCAGCAGCAGCATCCCGCTGGACGGCTCGTATGCGGCAAACCGCAGGAGCGGCGACTTCAGCCGCCTTGCAATGCTTTGCTCCGTAGTGCTGACGCTCATGCGAATCAAGCCGATTCGAGCAATCGAATAGCGAAGACGATAGCCGCGGCGGGTAATCCTAGCGCCAAAGCCACCAACAGACTGTTAACCGAATATTTTAAGAGTCTGTAGCGCGCAGGCGCGGATTGCTTGAGGCGCCGGACCCGGGCCAGCAATGGGGCCAATCCGGCGAAGATGCGGTTGGCCGCGCCGCGCGGGTCGCCATCCAGGTTAGGGACTACCGTGGTCTTCATGAGAAGGCAGTAGAAACCGTTGACAAGCGGGCCAAAGAGCCAGGTCGGACGGCGCACATCACACATTAGTATGAGCCGGTCCTCGCGTGAGTCGTTCCGGGCGTGGTGAATAAAGGTTTCGTCAAACAGCAGATCTTGACCTTCGCGCCATTCGTGCCTGTGGCCGTCAATATCGATATAACAGTCGCTGGAGTCGGACGTTGCCAGTCCCAGGTGATATCGCAGCGAGCAGGCCACCGGGTCGGCATGCGGGGTGAGCATGGCGCCGGCGGGCAGTACCGAAAACATTGCGCCTTGTACACCTGGAATTCGATTCAGTAGGCGGGTGGTTTCCGGACAAAGCCGCCGCGCTGATACATGGCTGGCGCCATACCAGTGCAGGTAAAACTTGCTCCAGCCATACTTGTGGAACGTGCGAAACCCTACATCGTAGTAGGCGGCCGAGTCCGGCCGGGCCGTTTGCTCGAACACACGCTGGCAGTGCAGCGCCAAGGCCTCGTTGCGGATCGTTTTCCAGTTCTCGCGAATCGGGCGCAGTTCCGGATACGCTTTCAGATCCATGATCGCCCCGCGGCCGCGGGGCCGGGTGAACAGATAAAGGAGACAGTTCAGTGGCGTGAAGATCGGCCAGCCTTTACGCAGATATTGACGCACGCTGTCGTAACGTCGTCGACCACGGAATCTGTACACATACACCATTGAAAGCAGGGAGAAAAGCAGAAGGATCGAGGCAATGATCATTACCATGTCATTCGCTCCCGACCGCCGTGGGCGCGACGTTCGGACGAAGGGCATGACCGGCCAGCGTACCGGGACGCTCCGGCTCGTTGGCGGAATCTTGGATCTTGGTTGCCAAACGCTCAGCCAGGCGGTGAGCGTTCATAGTCTGTTCTTCGCTTAATAATTTGCGCAGGTCCTCTCGATTCTGGATTGCACTGCTTAGACCCTGTTCGGCGGCCAGTTCGGTCCAGGCGTAGGCCTTAACAACATCCGCCTCGACGCCTTGGCCCAGCGTGTACATGACGCCCAGGTTATGTTGCGCAAACGCGTGGCCAGACAGCGCCGCTTGCTTGAACCAGAAAAAGGCGGCTTGCTGGTCCGCGGCCACGCCAACACCCTGGGCGTATTTGTTAGCTAGTTTGATCTGCGCGAGCGACACCCCCTGTTCGGCGGCACGCCGATACAAGTCTGTCGCCACACGGAAATTCTGTCGTACACCCTGTCCGAGGTCGTATAGGAGGCCCAGATTATATTGGGCTGGCGCATAATCCTGATCGGCTGCGCGTTGATATAAGGCGGCGGCATGCCGCGCGTCTTGTTTGATGCCGAAGCCCCTGCGGTACAGGTTGCCGAGTTGGTACTGGGCCTGGGCGAGGCCCTGGTCCGCTGCCTTGCGGTACCATTGGGCCGCGGCCTCCGGCGCTGCTTCCACACCCCGGCCCAGCTCCAGCAACAGTGCAAGGTTGTACTGGGCTTTCAGATGGCCTTGCTCGGCCGCGCGGTGAAACCACTCGTAAGCGCGCTCATCATCACGCGGCACCCCTTCGCCTACGGCGTAGGCCCTACCGACAGTATTCTGCGCCTCGGCGTCGCCCTGTTCGGCGCGCTGCAACGTGGCGCGGGCCGCTGACGGCAACCCGGATTGCTCGGCGGCTTCCGATGCTGGCGGTTCCGGCTCTTGCGAACATGCGCCCAGGCTCAGCGCAGCGCCGAGCGCAAGCGCCCCCAGGCAATAGCGGACAACGGTGGTAATCATCGTTGCACCGCTGCGTCGCCTCGCTGCCCGTCGGCGATGCGGATCGCTTCGCGCAATTCGCAAACAAATACCTTGCCGTCGCCCGGGTGTCCTTCGCCGGTGCGGGCGTTTTCCACAATCGTTTCCACCACCGGCGCTACCAATTCGTCCGGCAGGTCAATCTCCAGCTTGACCATTTTGGCCATGCGCAGGCGGGTGTCGTCCGTGCCGTGACCAAACTCGCGTAGATGCACGATCGCGACGCTGGGCAGGGCGGGAATTGCATTGAGCGCGTCCAGCACTTTGTCGAGCATGTGCTCTTGGATATAGGCTTTTACTTCTTGCATGGTTTGCTCCTTAAAATTCGGTTTCGCGTTTAGGCTCGGCAAACCAGCGATAAATGCTGGGCAGCACGAGCAGGGTGAGTAACGTGGATGTCACCAATCCGCCGATGACCACGGCCGCCAGGGGGCGTTGCACGTTCGAGCCGATGCCGTTGGCCAGCAGCAGCGGGATCAAACCGAGGATGCTGGTGAGCGCGGTCATGAGCACCGGGCGCATGCGATGCTCGGCGCCCGTGCGCACCGCCTCGTCGGTCTCCATGCCCTCTTCGCGAAGTTGGTTGATGTAGGACACCAGCACCACACCGTTGAGCACGGCCACGCCGAATACCGCGATAAATCCGACCGCGGCGGGCACCGAGACGTACAAGCCGGAGATCCATAACGCGAAAATGCCGCCGGTAATGGCGAAAGGCACGTTCAGGAATATCAGCGTGGCGTAGCGCAGCGAGTTGAAGGCGCTGAACAGCAGCAGGAAGATCAGGCCGAGGGTGACCGGCACCACCAGGAACAGCCGCGCCATCGCCCGCTCCTGATTCTCGAACTGCCCACCGAACTCCACGAAATAGCCCGGCGGCATATCCACTTCTTTTTTGATCCGCTGACGCAGTTCTTCCACCACGCCGCCCATGTCGCGGCCGCGCACGTTCATTTGCACATAGATGCGGCGGCTGGCATTGGAGCGGCTGATTTGTTTGGGGCCGGTTTCCACCCGGATATCGGCCACACGGGTCAGCGGCAGAATCGCACCCTCGGGTGTGCGGATGGGCAACTGCTTGATTACATCCAGCCGTTCCCGCTGGTCCTGCTGCAAACGCAGGAAAATGTCGTAGCGGCGGATGCCGTCGAAGACCACGCCGGCGCTTACCCCGCCGATCCCCGCCTCCACCGTGCCGAGTATTTCGTCGGTAGACAGGCCGTAACGAGCCAGCGCCTCGCGGTCCGGCGTAATCACGATTTGCTGTTTGCCGCCCTGTTGCTGCTGTTTTACATCGACGGCGCCGCGCACTTCTTTGGCCAATGCCGTCACCTCGCCCGCAACGCGTTCGAGTTCACCGAAGTCATCCCCGTAAATGCTGGCAACCAATTGCGCCTGCACGCCGGATAACAGCTCGTCGGTACGCAGTTGGATGGGCTGGGAGAAGTTGTTGGCCAAACCCGGGACTTCCGCCGTAGCTTTTTCCGACATCGCCGCTTGCAGTTGCTCGTAGTCGCGGCCGGATTGCCATTGGTCCAAGGGCTTCAAGGTCACCACCGTGGCGATCACATTGATGGGCTCGGGATCGCCGCCGACCTCGGCCCGGCCGACGCGCGAATAGGTACCCGTGACTTCCGGAAAAGTATTCAACGAATTTTGAATACGCTTGGCGTAGTCAATCGCCGATTCCAGGCTGGCGCCGGGCGGTAGCGTGGAACGCACCTGAATAGTGCCTTCACGCAGCGTCGGTACAAACTCACTGCCCAGCGTTGGGAACAGGGCCAGGCTGGCCGCGAACAGCAGCACCGAAAAGCCCAGAACCAGCGCCGGAACCTTGAGCGCGGCGTCGCGCAGGGGCCGATAGCCGCGTTTTAGCCAACCAACGAACCGGGGCTCTCCCTGAATCGCATCCTTTCTGAAAAACAGGGTGACCAGAACCGGCACCAGGACAAGTGCGACCACCAAGGCCCCGATAAGCGCAAAGCTGATGGAGTACGCCATCGGCGAAAACAGCTTGCCCTCCACCCCCTGGAGCGTGAAGATCGGCAGAAACACCGCGATGACAATACCGCTGGCAAATACAATGGGCCGGGCTACCTCACGGGCGGAAACCCCCACCAGCCGCGTCATGGAACTGAATTTGTCCGCGCCCTGCTCCATGTGGCGAAAGCTGTTTTCGATCATGACCACCGACCCGTCGACGACCATGCCAATGGCAATGGCCAGACCGCCCAGGCTCATCAGGTTGGCGGACAGGCCCGCCATCTTCATGCCGATAAAGGCAACCAACACCGACAGCGGCAGGCTGGCGACCACGATCAGCGTGGATCGCAGATTGCCCAGAAACAGGTAGAGGATGATCAGCACCAACACCGCGCCTTGCAGTAACGCCGACGTGACGGTGCCGATGGCCTTGTCCACCAGCTCGCCCTGGGTGTAATAGACGTTGAGGGCCATGCCCTCGGGCAGCGCGTCGTTTACTGCTTCAACCTTGGCTTCGACGTCTTCCAGCACTTTGCGGGTGTTGGTGCCGATCAGCTTGAATACGTAGCCGCCGACCGCTTCCACGCCGTTGGAAACTTCCGCGCCGCGCCGGATGGCCGGGCCGTATTCAACCTGGGCGATGTCGCCCACGAGAATGGGCACCCCGCCCGACTCGGACACGACGATATTGCGGATGTCTTGCAGCCCCTGCTTTTCCGGGTTGATCCAGCCGTAACCGCGAATGACATATTCCTCACCGCCGCGGTTGATGAACGACGCGCCCACGTTGCGGTTATTACCAGCCAGCGCGCCGCGCACATCGGCGATAGTGATGCCGCGCGCCAGCAGTGCCTGGGCATCCAGATTGACCTGGTATTGGTGTTCGAATCCGCCGATGGACAGCACGCCGGTGACGCCCGGCACCGTGCGCAACTGCGGTTTCACGATCCAGTCCTGGGCCAGGCGCCGATCCGTCAGGCTGTGGTTATAGCCGTCCTTGTTCTCGATGTCGTAGAGCATGATGCGGCCCAGGCCGCTGGTAATCGGGCCAAGCTCCGGTTCGCCCAGGCCCTCGGGCACGTTGCGGCGGGCGTCGGCCAGGCGTTCGAGCACCAGGCGGCGGGCGAAGTAAATATCGGTGCCGTCCTCGAAATACACATCGACCCGCGACAGGCCGAAAATCGAGGTGGACTGCACCTTCTCGATCCCCGGCAGGCCGTACATGGCAATCTCGATGGGATAGGAAATCTGGGTTTCCACGTCCTCGGTGGCCAGTCCCTCGCTGACGGTAAAGATTTGCACCAGCGCGGGCGTGGCGTCGGGAAAGGCATCCACCGGCAGTTGTTTCAGGGACAGGTAACCGCCGATGGCCAGGCCGACCACGGCGACCAGAACCATCAGGCGGTTGTTGAGGGCGGAGCGGACAATCGCGTCAATCATGGTGCCCCCCTTAATGGCTGTGCTCGGCGCTGCGGCTGCCCGCCGACAGTGCGGAGTTCAGGTCAAACGCGCCTTGCGCCACCACGGCGTCACCGGGTTGCAACCCGGTGAGGATTTCAATCTGTCCGCCCCCCTCTTCGCCGGTGCGCACTTCGACCGCGCGGAACGCGCCTTCTTCATCGCCCGGCACGAATACCACTTGTTCGTCGTCGACGGTCTGCACCGCATCCACCGGCACCAGGGCATAACGCTGTTCGCTTGCGGTCTGGATACTGGCGGTGCCAAACATGCCGGCGCGCAGGGCGCCGTCTTCATTCGGCAGAACCGCGCGCACGCGCACGGTGCGGGCCTGCTCGTCGAGTTCGCTGGATATCCAGTCGGTTATGCCGGTGAAGCTCTGGCCCGGCAACGCCCTGACATTGAGCGTGAGTTCCTGGCCCTTTTTAACGCGCGCCATGTCGCGCTCGTAGACTTCAATCATCAACCACATTTGTTCGCTGTTGATGATATGGATGGGCGTTTCCTGGGCGGATACGGTTTGCCCCGGCACCAGATCACGGCGTTGGACGGTGCCGGCGATGGGTGAAGGCAGGCTGTAGCGCGACAGCGGCGTACCGCTATTGCCGGAGATGCGGGCAATTTGTTGGTCGCTGAGTCCATACAAGCGAAGCTCTGCCCGTGTGCCGTCCCGCTCGGCCTTGGCCTGCAAGAACTCTGACTTGGACTTGAGCAACTCGGATTCACTGGTAATCTGCTGGTCGGCGAGTTTCTGGTCCCGTTGGTACTCGGCCAGCGTGGCGCCGTAGCGGGCCTGCGCGGTCAGATAGCGCGCCTTGGCGCTGCCCAGTTCGACACTGTCGAACACCGCGACCGTTTCGCCTTTTCCTACCGCGTCGCCCAGGTCCTTGCGCACCTCAACCACCTTGGCTTCCAGCAACGGCCCCAGGCGGGCCACGCGATCAGCGTCAAAGCGCACCGTGGCGGGCGCCTGCAACAACGCCGTGGCGGAGCCGGCCGGGGCCGGCTTGACCTGGATGTCCAGCCGCTTGCGCTGGTTCTCGGTGAGATGGATTTCGCGTTTGCCCTCGGCGTGTTCGCCGTCTTCGGCTTCATGGTCATCATGTCCCGGTTCTTCATCGTGGCCCGCTTTCTCGTGCTCTCCATGGCCGCCTTGCGCGTCTTCATGGGCATCGGCTTCTTCCTCGGCGTCATGCCCGCCTTGATGCTCATCCGCATCCGTTTCGCTGGCGCTGGCGTTTTGCTCTTGCGTGTTGCCGGCGAATAAATTGCCGACCTGATCGCAGGCCGACAGTGGCAGGGTGGCGGCAAACAACGCCGCTAAAAATAGCTGTTTCGCAGAAATCATTCGTTTATCCATTGCATTACTCCGGGGAAGCACCGCCCGCGGCGTTGTCCATGACGAGGAGTCCGCCGGTAGCGCGCTCCAGGTCGGTGCCGCTGGCCACCAGTGCATCGAGGGCGTCGATATAATCGCGGCGGGTGTTGATTAACGTGTCTTGCGCGGCGGTCAGCGCGGGCGCGCCGAGTTCGCCGGCTTCATAGGCGATTTGCGTGAGTTCGGAATTCTGACGCGCGGCGGCCACCACCTCGTCGCCCAGCGCGGCGACCCGCGCACGCGCCGCCTCGTAATCGGCCAGGGCTGACAGCACCTGGCGCCGAACCACCAATTGCAGGATGTCGCGTTGCAACAGGGCCGCATCGAGTTCGGCCGCGGCCTGTTTGCGTTCACCGCCAAAGCGATGCAATAGCGGCAGTTCAAAGGACAGGCCACCGCCGGTGATGGTGGAATTTTCTTCCTGGCCGTAGGTGCCGAAAACTCTAAGGTTCGGCACAATCTGGCGGCGCGCGAGCTTCAGTTCTTCCTGCGAGGCGTTGACTTCCTCGGCGGCCGCGGCCAGGTCTCCCCGGCGTTCTATCGCCCGGCGCAGCAACACGGTTTGATTTGGTAGCTTCAGGGGCGCGGGAGAAAGTTTGCCTTGCAGCGTAATCGGATCGCCCGGATCCACCGCCAGCAGTTCGGCCAGCGCCAGATGGGCCTGCGTCCACCGGTTTTCTGCCTGCGCCAGCAGCGCTTGTGCGCGGCCTACGCCGATGCGGGCTGTGTTGGCTTCCAAGCGGTTTGCCTTACCGGCCTCCAGACGTTTTTTGGCGTAGCTGTCCAGGTCACTATTCACCCGGAACACGTCTGTTGCCGTGGCGACGGCGCGTTCGGCCACCAGGGCTTGCAGGAACGCGGCCCGCACCCGGGCGCGCGTGGCGCTGGCAAGAAAATCCAGTTGCGCCCGGCCACCCGCCAGACGGGATTGGGCGGCGCGTTCGCGCAGCCCGCCCTGGCCCGCGATCCAGAATTCCTGCGACAGGCGGACATCGATGTCGGTGGTCGACGAACCCCCGCCGTCGGGCTCGCGCCGGGCGGTACCGAGCTCCAATTGGGGGTTGGATGGCACCGCCACGTCGGCGTGCTCGGCCACGCCCTCGCGACGGCGCAATTCGATACGCGCGGCAAGTAGGGTAGGGTTGAATTGTTCAGCCCACTCAAGGGCCTTGTGCAGAGTTAACGGTTGCGGCAATTGCGGTGTATTAGCCGCATTCGTCGCACCCACCAAGCACAGCCCGGTGAGACCGAGAATCAAAGATAATCGCATTGCGAGTCCTCATCGCAGGATAAGACGCGCAGGACATGGCCCGCGCTGTGAGGGCGAAAGGACTCAGGCTATAGGCGGAATATAAGGGGGGTCAGTCCGTGGAGGCGCCAGATCGGCATCGTTTGCGAATATTGCTAAATGCTTATTTTCGAAATCGACAGTGATCGGCGTGGAGACGAGTGCTGCAAGATGTGCGCCCGCGTGGCAACAATGATCGCAGCGGTCTACGAGATTGCCGTTATCGTTATGGGCGTGCCCATCAGTCACTAGCTCTGCTTCGTGGCTCGAAAGCGGTAGGTCGACGTGCCACCCCCACGCGACGGCCGTAACGCCGAGCGTGATAGCCACCAGCCAATGAACAAGCTGAGGTTGTCGACAATTTTTGCGCAGAGATTGACGCATCGCGCTTGTAGACTACGGAATTCAAGGGAAGTTCACAAACCAGTCCTGTAGCAGCCCGACGCTAGACGATTCTGCATAGTTCGCCGAAAAGCTTTGTAATAGATGAAGACAGTAATCCTTACGGAATCCGGAACCGCTTTCGTCGAGGTACCCCCGCTGGTTACTCAGCGCCCAGGTAGTTCCGGTATCGGTACAAATCCTTTGGCTGACCGATTTATTCGGTTTCGACGCCAGCCGCCGGCGGCTTTTGGTATGCCACCTGGACACGGCATCGAGCGTCACCTTGCTGCCCTGATACCGGATCATCCTGAAATCCGATAGCAGCTCGTCAGCCAGGCACGCGTGGACGTACCGCGGCTCCGTTCCCAGCGAAAAATCCGTCCACAGGGTGCAGCCCAGAAACCGGTAACCGTCGATCCGGACTTCGTCTTTTTCCAGCAGTTGAATGCCCAGCGCCTCGGCTCGAGCCCGGGCATCACGGATCAGCAGGTCCGCGTCCTGCTCGTAATACTCGTGATTGCCCAGCACGTAGACGACAGGCCGATCGAAAGTACGCGCCGCCCACTCGATACCCTTCACCCCGTTATGAATATCACCGGCCAGCACCACCACGTCGCAGGCAACGTCATCGAATATCTTCGCCTTCTCCGGACGTCGATGAAACTCCAGGTGCAGATCACTCAGTACACGGATTCTCATGAGGCCGTGAGCTCGTCGGGCGCAGGCATATTCACAGGTCGATGATGAGACGGTAGCCCGGAGGCGGTTCCGACTGTCGCAGACAGGCGTCGTAGACGTATCGACCTGCCTCCAGCACCTCGTCCACGCACTTCTGTGTGCGAATGTCGAGCGGTGGAGGATCCGGTTCGCGCGGCGTGATCACGAATATGTGCTGATTGAGCGTGAAAAGTTTGCCCACCGGAATCTGAAGCTCGAACCCCTTGGCCCGGATCTGGTGGTAGAAAACCGTCGGAGATACCGGGTATTCGGCGTCAGGGCTATCGGAGAATCCGAACGTCCGCAGACTCATCAGTCCGGCATGGGCTGCCAGGAAGCAGGCCACGTGAAATTCGCCCGCCAGTGCGCAGGCCTCGGCTGCATTGAGCTCGTGCCGGGCCCAGATCAGCCATTGGCGGTTAATCGTGTGCTTTGTCATGGTTGAAAACTCCTGTTCTGGTTGTAGTCGGATCCGGTGAAGGTCAGCTGCCAGGTCGTTTCACCGGTGGCTTCCACCCCCGCCGAAACATCTCCATGACTACGCGCCCGATATTCCAGGCGTCATCCACCCCGGCATGGGGGCGCCCCTCGAACGCCAGACCGATGGCTTCCAGCGTGCGACTCAATCCCATGCGCCGTTTCAGACCCAGCGCCTTCACCGCCTCGGCCTTGAGGTTCACGTGGTTGTCGTCGCGAAACGGGTATTCGACGTTGCGATAGGCACACTCGTCCAACAGGGCATTACGGTCATAGTTGCCCCAGCTGGCGAAACGCGGCTGCGCGCCACCGCGGATGCCGAATTCATCCCGGAATAGCTCTAGTGCATCGATGAAATACGGTGCGGCATCCGCCTGGTCCTGCCTGATGCCCGTCAGCTCGGTACAGAAGTCGGACAGGAGCGGGTTGTCCGTCGGGCGCACGTGCGTTTGCCAGGTTCGCTCGACCCGGTCTGGCCGGGTCATCAGGGCACAGCCAAACTCGATGATCTCGCTGGCATAGGCACGCCCCGCCGGCACAGATGGCGGCAGGGTATCCGGTCCCCAGCAGGTGGCCTCGAAATCAACGATCAATATCGGTCTCATGGTGTATCTCGCTTCTTCAGGTCTCTATACAGAGGTCCTTGCGGAATCCGGTGTCCTCATCGGGATAGCCCATCTGATTGCTCAGTGCCCACGTCTCCCCTTGCCCGGTGGATAGCCTCTTACTGTCCGAATAATGGTTGTGGCCATAGATCCAGAGCGGCACCGCATCGCCCATCAGATACTCCAGGTCACTGGTGAAATACGGCGTCTTCTCGTCACCACGTCCGAAGGTCGGGTGGATCAGCCGCGGCGAGGGCACGAAGTGCGTGACCATGATCGCCGGATCGTTTTCGTCCAGTTTCGATTCCAGCCACTTGCGACTGTCCGTGTACCAGTGCGCCATCGCACCGGCCGTGACCGTCCTCCCGCCATAGCGGATCATCCGGAAGTCCGCCACGCGGTTCTGGGCGATAGCGGCCGATACGTATGGCGGCTCGGGACCCAGTGAAAAATCCGTCCAGAGCGTGCAGCCGAGAAACCGGCGTCCATCGATACGGACCTCATCGTTTTCCAGCAGGTGGACGCCCAGGTATTCGGCGCAGGCCCGGGCGTTGTCCATCAGCAGCCCGGCCTCCTGCCGATAAAACTCGTGATTGCCCAGTACATAGATCACCGGCTGATCAAACGTTCTGGCCGCCCACTCAATACCCTGTACACCCGTGTGAATATCCCCGGCGAGCACCACGGCGTCGCAACCGATATCGTTGACGATGCCGGCGTCTTCCGGAGACTCGTAGAACTCCAGGTGCAGGTCACTGAGGACGCGCAGTCTCATGTCAGTAATTCCAATAGCGGGTCCAGCGTGGTCCAGCCATGCGGCGGCTCGCCGCGTCGGTCGATCCGGACGGCCTGCAGGTCGGCATCCCGAGCCCCGCGCATGTCGGAGCGCGGGCCGTCGCCAATCATGAGCAGGCGATTCAGCGGCAAATCCAGGGCCTGGCCCGCGGCGCGGAAAGCGGCCTGATCCGGTTTCGTGACGCCCAGCAGGGCACTGACCAGCACGTGCTCTGTCCACGGTGACATCAGCCGGGTGATGACCGGCGCAGAGGCGAGTACGGCATTGGACAGCACCGCGATCGGATAGCCTTGCCGGACTACGGCGTCGAGCACAGGTGGTACATCGCTGTACAGCCGGGTGGACTCGGCGTTCTTATGCGCCATCGCCCGGTATTGCTCCAGTGTCGGGGCGTTCTCTCGATCACCCATCCGTAGAAGGTCCTCGTCCGACAGCGTGCCCCGCATGCGCGCCAATCTGATGTCTCGCCACTGATTCCGGTCGAGGGAGCTGAGCCAGTAATGGTTCATATCACTCGGATCGTTGTGCATGACGGTGCCGAAGGCATCGAAGACCACGCCCCTGATTCGCCTCACGTCGATTTCGTTTGGCGCGTTCATGCGCGGTTCCATCCCTCTCTGATCTCCACGCCGTCCTCCATAACCGACCACACCCGTCCGTCCACGCCCAGCTCGGCGATGCTCGGGCCGCCGCCTTTGTAACCTGCATTGGTATCCATCCAGCGGGTGTTGCCCAGGGCCAACGGACTGTCATGCGCGGTATGCCCGATGTAGACCAAGTCCACCGTATCGATCTGCATCGGTATACGGCTGCACCAGTTGCCAGAGTTATCCCGCTGAATCTGCCAGCTCAAAAAGCGATCCCACACCAGCCATTCCAGGCGCTCGGGCATGTCCCTGGGCCATTGCTCCGGGTCGAGCAGATCGCGGGTTTTCTGCCAGCTGTCTTCGAACGGCTGGGCATGGATCAATCCAGCGATACCGCCACCCGGCAAATCGACTTCCATGGCATAAGGCAGGCGGGACAGGTCGAAATAGATCGTCTCCTGATCCGAGGGCATCAAATCCAGAAACCACTCGCCGCCGTTGGCGAGCCAGTTATGGGTCGCGTTCATATCCATGGGGGCCTGCTCGACCATATGAGCGCCTTTGAGGAGCATGTCGTCGTGGTTGCCGCGAATAGCATGGAACCAGGGCTGGATCAGGTAGTCCGATACCCGCTCGGATTCCGGGCCGCGGTCCACCAGATCGCCCAGTGAAAACAGCCGATCAACCGCCTCATCGAAGTCGACGTGCCCCAGCAAAATGTCGAGCAGGGAAAAACAGCCGTGGAGGTCACCCACAACGAAGTCCCGGCCTTTCGGATTGGCGTTATACCGACGCAGTAACGGCACCCCGCTCATGGCGGACTCTGCCCGTCGTGCAAGGCGATGCTAGGGATAACGAGGGTGTCGGCGATTTTCAGTCGATTCATCATTGATTTCTCCGGTGCAACAAAAAAGCCCTGGCGGTGCCAGGGCTTGAAGAAATCGATGATCGGTCTGTTTCAGTCCTGGCGGGATTGGCCTGCCAGGTGAAAAAGACACGGACAGGCTAGCGGGCGCGAAGTAGCTCGCGCACGGTGGGCAGGTAGGTCGGTTTGGTGGCTGCCTGTGTCATGGGCGGCGGAGACTACGCCGATCCGGGTGGTGGCGCAAGAAGGCCGTCATGACTTCGGGAAATATTGATGGGTGAACGCTTTACACGACGGGCGAGGAGCCGGGGTGCGAGTGGGCGAATAAAGCAATTGTTTGCATGTATTCGGCCGAGGAAAGCTCTATATGGATCGGGCTTGGAGAATGAGCGGGGCAACGGGTTCAAAATGGATGATTACTAAACTCCGTGCCCGGAAAGGCAATCAGCAGTTGGGCAACGTCAACTAGCGTATCGATTACTGCCCGGGGCACTTGTCCACTGATTCTGTTTGCCAAGGCTTAGATGCTAGTAAGTCACAGGAACTGTCTGTGCTTAGAGAGTCACTCAGTCCTGTCGAGAATGCTACTTAATCGAGTCAAATTCATGCCAGCCTGCCCCAGTAGTTTGATGGCCTCCCGGGAGATATCCTTACTTAATTCGGGCGCGACGCCACGGCCAAGCGCCAATTCGTCAACACTACAATCATAGAGTTGCGCCAGACGCAGAACGATAAGTAGCGACGGACTGGCGATTCGACCCGCCTCAAGTCGCCAGATGAGATCTTTGGAGACATTCACGGCCTGAGCGGCCTCACCTTGTGTTTTCCCGGAGCGCTCACGATTCTCGCGAAGCCGTCTGCCTATCACGCGGACGTCAAAATCTCCCCATTCCTTGGCTGCTTCCTTAGTTAGGCTCATTTATTCACAAATGGATGACGTGTTCAGATTTCCAACTATCCACTTTGAATGGATCAATTGAAATATGAACAAGTTCGTATTTCTTATAATGTACATGTTAAGTAATCCCATGTAAATGCTTCCAGTGCGGCTTGCGGTGATACGAACAAGTACGTATAATACGCTCTAGTTTGCCCTCCCCAACAGGAGTGACTAGGCACAGTGCGTACAGACATGATCAGTTGCCAGACCACGAGGCAGATGGCACTTAAAGCATTTCTCCCGTTGTTTAACCGTCCTCGGCACGCAAGCGGTGTTCATTACGGAGTTCGAGGGCCTAGACGAGGCACATCGTCCAGTGAGCTTTGGCTGGTTCCATCTCGAAAGAATGGCGGCTTAATGCCTTGCGAGTCAGAGCCCGAGCGAATCTTCTGCTGGCAGCTAGAAAATGATCCGCATATCGACGTTTATCGCGCGCAACCAATAAGCATAGAAGCGGCGCCTGGCAGTTCATACACGCCAGATTTTATAGCCCGCGACGATCGTCATCGCTATTCATTTCACGAAATTAAACACGCACACATGCATGCTAAACGTCACTATGCGGAGCTAAGGCCCGTGAGGCATTTACTACGTCGTTTAGGGTTTAGCTTTTACGTCTGGTACCCGAAAAAAAATTACAGATTCACAACGAAGAATTTCCAACTTGAATGTTTCGGGTCTGAATCATGTTGAATGAGGTCGTAGAGGGGAGCCGGGTTGAGGTTTTCGGTGATGAGTACGAAGTGTGCCACATCGACGGTAGAAGGCTGCGGCTCGCGGCTGTGGCCGGAGGACAATCTAAGTATTTCGATCGTGTGAAGTTGGCGGCGCTTTTCGCTGCTGAGACCGCGAGAATAATTTACAAGCCGCCGAATAATCGCGGCAGTGAGCGGTCATTTTTGACCTTTTCGGATGAACAGGTGCGAAAGGCGCTCTGGCGCCGCGACTGCATCGTATACATCGATAAACAGTTGGGGCCGCGCTGGGGCAAGGAGAAAGTGGAGAAGCTCTTACAGTCTTGCGATCTCGAATGGAGAGATGATGCAGCACGTTCCTACGCCTCAGTAATGAGGTGGCGCAAGATGTATCGTGAGGCTGACGAGTCATTGACGGCTTTAATGTCGAGAGAAGATGAGCGTGGTCCGCGTGATAAACGATTCCCGCCTGAGGCTTGGGAATTATTCATTGAAACATTAGCGGCATTCGCAGCAAACCCCAGGAATCTAAAAGCAAAAACAATCCGGCAAGCTTTTATAACAAAGGCATTGTCGCCAGATTTTGACGATATTGTCTTTTCAAGCGACGGAAAACCACCGTCACCGCGAACGATAAATCGATGGCTAAATCAGTCCGATCTATTAGTTCGCTTGACTGCGAAGTGCGGCGCGAAGAAAGCGAAGAAGCTCTTGCGTGCTGCGGGAAGGTCTACAGAATTAGCTGAGACTTTTTCATTTCTTCAAGCCGACGGCAACCTGATGGATATTCTAATTATTGATCCTGACACTGGTGAAGTAGTCGGTAGAGCTTACCTAACGGTTATCTTCGACCCCATTTCCAGTTGTGTTGTCGCATTCTTTATTTCGTGCGCTCCATTTTCTGCATGCACGATTCTGGCAACTCTCCGCCAGGCTATTACGAGTCCGGAGGACCCAACCACGAGCCCACGCGGCGTCCCTAAGACCCTGGTGATCGATAACGGCAGCGACTACATTTCGAACGCTTTGAGGCTCTCGTGCTTCAAACTCGGGTTAGAGATAAGGTGTTTGCGAACGGGAGATCCAAACGGGAAAGCGGAAATTGAGCGTTTTTTCCGAGAGGTCGGCGAATTTCTGCACGATTTGCCGGGAACAACGTGGTCCAACCCTCAAGAACGCGGCGATTACGAGAGCGAGAATCTTGCCTGTGTCACGTTGGACATGTTGAGGACGGGTGTCAGCAGGTGGATCGAAATCTACCACCGAGACGACAGAGGTGAGAAAAGAAGGACGCCCCTAGCGTTGTGGAACGAATTTTTACGTTTGAACGGCGAGCCAACGACGTACTCCGCGGAGGAGGCGGATATTCTATGCCGCCGGCAGGTCAGTGCAACAGTAGTTTCCGGTCGCGTTCGCAACAATTTTCTGTTTTGGAAATCACATCTTCTGCGAGAATCAGAAGTTCTTTGCCGCGAGCAAAAGAAAAAACTGCAAGTTGAATTTCTTATTGATGACAGCGACCTCTCCTGCGTGTTCGCACGCATGCCGGGGTCCACACAGATTATAAAATTGGACTCGACCACACCAATTTACTGTACTGGATTGTCCTCTTTTGAGCACGATCTGATACGCGAGAGAAAGAAAGAGTTGATCAAGAAAAAAGATCATGCCATGAGCGACTTCGAGCTATACGTGGAGAGAGAGCGGCTCAGAGATGAGTTAATTGAGGAGGCGAAAACTAACAAACGAGCGGTTCGCAGATTGGCAAGAATCAACGAATCAAAAGTTTACGAACGCCCTACTGTTCGAGAGGAAAAGACTGGGGATAAGCTTGCTGCGACACGAGTTGAGCTTCCGGATATTGAAGCTGACTCTCCTGTGACGGAAGAATTGTCGGCTTTTAAGATCCAAGATATCGCCGACGACGCGTCACTGTATAAGCGAGTTCATGTTCGCAATGTAGTTATGGGCGAATCCTAGTGACTGTGGCGTCTCTAGAGTCCCAGATTGCATCGCTAACCACCGAGTTACGTCTATCCACGCCGAGCCAGGAGCGCATCGTGGGTAAGCTGAGCACAGTGGTGAAAATAGCTCAGCATGCCAACGAGCCAATGGGCTGCATGGTATGCGGAGATGCTGGCGTTGGAAAAACCACCATCGCTCAGGCGCTGATCCAGTTGTTCGGAACCGGCGAATCTCGTAGGCCGGGCTACTATTCGCATTCTGTTGGCAGTTATTACGTACGAGTGCCGTCTCCGGTTTCGGTGGGGCATTTATGCAGTGACATGCTCAGAATGCTGGGGGATTATTCACCGGATTCGGGGACTGTTCCTCGCCGAACGGCGCGCCTTACTCGGTTGATTGGAGAGGTTCGACCATATTTTATTGTTCTCGATGAGATTCAACATCTGTTTCGCGAAATGGCGGCTAGCAAAAGGCCTGTCGTTAGGGATTGGCTCAAGAATTTGGTGGACCAAACCGCAGTTCCGTTCGTGCTGGTCGGTAACGACCATGTTAGAGAATTTTTGGATGAAGATGGTCAGTCATACAGGAGATTTGACACCCAAATCGTCGTCCGTACGCTGAACGCTTCAATACATGAAGAATTGGAGGAGTTTCAGAAATTCGTAGCCTCTTATGGCCAGTTGATAAACCAGCAATTCTGTCTCGACAGCGAAGTCGACTATAAAAAGAAGGATTTTGCACTGGCCCTCTACTCTCTTACAGGCGGAAATCTGTCAGCAATACGCTCGGCTTTTCAAAAAGCCTTAATAAATTCCCATTTAGACGGCCGGCTTGTGGGAGGCAACTTGAGCGCAGTTGACTTCCAGGGGTTGCATCAAGACATCTATTTCTCAAAATATCGAGTTATTGAGAATAATCCTTTCGAAAAGCGCGATCGCTGCATTTACGATCAAATCATTGCGGAACTTGAAAAAGGCAATGCGGTATGTTGATCCCTTATCCTCAAAAAAATGAGTCTCCGTTCAGCGTGTTAATGCGGGCCGCTTCGGCAAATGGGTGGGAAAAACTTTCGACATTGCTGAGGACAGTCCTGGGTGTTGCAACGGACTCTCAACAGCTCATTGAATCAAGATTAGCCACGGAACGGACTGTTCGGGACCTCTATCAGAACCTCGGCATACCGATTCACAAAGGCTTAATTTACAAGCCGGCTGGCTTGCCTGCGCGAACAAGCTGTACTTGGCATGGACTTGCGGTGCCAAATGCACACATCCGTCGTTGGATAGCCCCATTGTGTCCAGCTTGTGTTAGTGAGGATGAAGAGCCATACCTCAGAACGGATTGGGATCATGTTCTCGCTGTCAGTTGCCGAATTCACGAAGTCGCTCTGTTATTCGATTGTCCGTGGTGTAACAGCGTTCTCACCAGAGATCGATTGAATGTTGCGATGTGCGAATGCGGATTCGATCTCGGGAAGGCCAAAACTCGGCACTCCAGTTGCCACGACAGCAAACTGATAGTCCAGGCTGAAGAGCAAGTCAATTCAGAACTGTTGCCCGCGGTTGTGGCGTTAGCCGCGGATTTGGAAAGCCTAAAGCAAAAAAAAATCTGCAAGGTAGAGAATTCAGTTTCTTCGGCCTGTGCTATTGCCCTGCAACGTTTGAGGGTATCCGAAGCACTGGAGAGAGTGGGTTCGCCCAACCAAACCTTATTGTCGACGAGGATACTGTTACAGAATCTGCTGTGCTTGGATTCAGATGAAGCGCGCAAGCTTAGTGGTCAAGTATTAGCAGAATTAGATGCTGCTGGTATGCGAAGTTTCGGCGGTTCAGCCGACATTGACCTTACGCCGATGGTTACATTCACAGACTGTATGAAGATTTTGGGAACCGGAGAGCAGTTCACAAAACGAATTATCGAAGGTGGCATCCTTCGCGCACAAGAGGGTCGAAATAAGCGTCGTTCCGCTACATGCTTAGATGATCTAAATAAGCTTTTGCTACAGCTTGAAGAGGCTTTTTTAGGAAATTCGATTAAGTCTATGAAGGACTGCCGCTTGGGTGCAGAGAAATCATGGGTGGGCACGAATGCTAATTTCGGACTTGCCGCCATTCTCGATCGCACCGCGGCAATTAGAAGTTACAAGCTCGAGTCCGGCATTAAGGGAATGACTTTTAGTTTACCGATAAGGCCGGGTAAGCAATTCGCTGGATACGTCGATGTAAAGGAGTTGGCCAATCGTGCTAAGTGCCACGCCGAAAATATACGGTTCTTAGTGAAAATCGGATTTTTCCAGGGCGTAATTCAGCACGGAACAAAGTATTTTATCGATAAGGAAGAAGCTAAGAAGTTCTGCAACGAATTTGTATTCGCGGGCGTTTTAGCAAAATCGATAGATGAAAACCCAACAAATTTCGCTGAAAAATTGAGGCATTGGGGAATCACGCCAGCATCTGGGCCTGATGTTGACGGCGGGTTAACCTATCTATTTCGACGGTGTGATACTCAGGCCATAGATCTAAAGTCGGTAGCTAGGACAAAACGATACGCGACGCGAACCGGAAGAAAAAAAGCCTCCCATGTTGCTCCGACTATGCCCGGACTTTCGCTTTCGGATGTTTCCAAAGGGCTCAGCTGTTCAGTAGGCGAGTGTATCCAACTACTGGACGCCGGATACCTTGAACGAGAGCCGTCCCCGCTGCGGCGGGTTTTCGTATCAAGTAAGAGCTTTGATGAATATCGGTCGGAGCTTGAATCACCGCAGTGGGTTAATGTCGATGATGCTGCTGCCGAAATGCTTGAGACGGCCAATGAATTTCGACGTCGTTGGGTGATGACTGGGCTTATCGAAAGCCGGAATTTAATTCTGAAACGGCAAGTCTCACGGCGAGATCTTGTAGCGGTAAAGCGCCTGAAGCGGAACTATGTCATCGGCAGTGAAGCAGGTAGATTGCTTGGATCACATCGAACCCATATGTCGAATCAGGCGAGAATAGGCTTCGCCACTGAGGGGACGCTGTTGGGAGTTAAAGAGAGTTTGCGGATCTACCGACGTGACGCGCTCCCAGCAACAAATGAGGATTAATCGTCGAGCACAATATTACTTGTCTCTCACTTAAGCGACCCCAATACCGTGTCGCCAGCACCGCTTGCTCCGGGTCGTCCTGAATCAGATAAAGAACTAACACGTTCGTGTCGTTCCCAATCATTCATCCACAGCCTTATCTGCGTGCCCGATGATAGCCGTATCCATGTCGTCTATGCTTACCGGCTGGTCGGGTTTAGGCACGATGCCCTTCAGCGCCGTGACCGGCAAGGTTGCCGCGACTATCTCGTAGTGACCGGGTTCCAGTTCGATGAACTCGACCCGGTCCCCGGTTTCAACGCCCAAAGCGAGGGTGTAACGAATTCTGTGTGTTGAGCCATGATGCCATCCTGAGGAGGAAGTCATGGCAAGACGCAAGCAGAGTGATTCTGTATTTTCCGACGAGCTGATCGACCAGTTACTTGAAGGCCGGGAGCATGGTGCTCACCTATTGGGCAGTGACGGCTTGGTTGGTGATCTCAAAAAACGCTTGGCCGAGCGCATGCTGGCCGCCGAGATGGACGTTCATCTGGGCGATGACGAGCAGCAAAGTGCCGGCAACCACCGCAACGGATTTTCACCCAAGACGGTGACGATGGCCGCGTGGTGCTGGATATTCCGCGAGATCGCCACGGCCAATTTGATCCTACCCTGATTCCCAAGTACGCCCGGCGTTTTCCCCACTTCGACGACAAGATCATTGCCTTGTATGCCCGGGGCATGAGTACGCGGGATATCCAGGCGCATATCGAGGAAATCTACGGCATCGTGGTCTCGCCCAATCTGGTTTCGGCGGTCACCGAATCGGTACTGGCCGACGCCCAGGCCTGGCAGAACCGGCCGCTGGAGGCCACGTACGCCATCGTGTATTTCGATGCCCTGCGGGTCAAAATCCGGGACCAGGCCATGGTGGCCAACAAGGCGGTGTATCTGGCCATCGGGGTGCGCTGCGATGGCGGCAAGGAAATTCTCGGACTCTGGATCGCCCCCAACGAGGGCGCGAAATTCTGGATGCGGGTGATGAGCGAGCTCAAAAACCGCGGCACCACGGATATCCTGATCGCGGTGGTGGACGGCCTCAAGGGCTTTCCCGAGGCCATAACCGCCATTTTCCCGGACACGGTGGTCCAGACCTGCATTGTCCATTTGATCCGCTATTCGCTGTGCTTTGCGTCCTGGAAGGAGCGCAAAGCTATCGCCAAGGCACTCAAGCCGATCTATGCCGCGCTGGGGGAATTCGAGCAAGGCGAATGGGGCCAGAAATACCCACCTATCGTGGCCAGTTGGCGGCGCAACTGGGAGCAGATCATCCCGTTTTTCGCCTTCTCGCCGGAAGTGCGAAAAATCATCTACACCACCAACGCCATCGAATCCCTGCACAGCCAGGTCCGAAAGACCATTCGCAACAAGGGTCATTTCCCCAGTGACGAGGCTGCCACCAAGCTGATCTTCCTGTCGCTAAGACAGATCGAGGCCAAATGGAAACGGCCACCCAAGGAGTGGCATGCAGCCAAGTCGCAACTGACGATACAATTCGGGGAACGTTTCGTCCTGAACCACTAATCCTAAACCGGCTCACACACAGAATTCAGGACAC
>NYTH01000038.1 GCA_002683405.1 Salinisphaeraceae bacterium
CCCTTGTTTGTCTGACTAGGGCTTCCTTTTTCGACGTTTATCGAAAAAGGAAGGCGCATCAGCTGCGTAGCAGCGGCGCAATGCTTATACCCCGATTCAGTCTCATCGAACTGGTTACAGAATACTTTCCCGCTAAAGTGCGACGAAACAAAAAAAAGCGGCTTCCGAAGAAGCCGCTTCTGCCGTTTCGATCAAACCCGGGGCTCAGTTACCCAGACGCCGCAGGGCTGTTTCGGTGAGGTACTTGTTGTACATATCCTCGTTGTTCACCTGCGTCTTGTAGCCGGCGTTGATTTCGCGAACCTGCTCCAGACGCGACATGCGGCCGGTCTGCAGATCGAAGGCGTGCACGTGCGACCATGACCAGTAGGGGTGTTCGCCGTCCATGAACTGCTGGCCATTCTTGTCGTACAGCGAATAGGCGCCGTCGAAGGAGCGGTACACGTTGCCCTTCCGGTCATAGCTGTTCATGTTGATCGGCAGGCCGGTCCGCGCGTCAAACCACACGCGCTTCTTGCCGATGGGCGCCCGCGGGAATGAGGTGGGTTCGGCATCGACCGCAATGGCTTCGGGAATCATTTCCACGGTGGTGTTCCAGAAGGTCTTGCCCTTGGGGCCGCCATGGGTCTCGTGTTCCCAGTTCGGGTGTTCGGGATTCCAGCCGTCGGAAAAGCCGGTAATCATCGGTCCGCGGCCCACAATCTTGTAGTTGCCCCAGGTGTACATGGGGTCGCCGGCCGCCCAGGCATCGGACAGATAGAGCGTGGCGCCCGGAATGAGCGGCTCGAACCGCTGGGAGGCGGGGAACTGCCGAATACGCTTGAATTCCGGCAGGTAGCCAACCAGTTCGGGAATCTTGTGCTGGTCGTAGGACCAGGTGTTCAGAAATGACGTGCCCGCAATATCATTCGGCGCGGTGAAGACAATGCTCTGAAAGCGCAGCTTGTCCTTGTGCTTGTCCCAGTAGGGCTTGGGGTCCGTCTTGACGCGAGCCACCGTGGACAGCTCCGCCCAGACGATTTCGTACTGGTACAGCACCTCGCCGTCCGAATCCAGATCGTATTCCTTGATCGCATACAGCGACGCGTCGTGCCGGCCCCAGCTCAGCGTCAGGCCGGAAAACAGCTCGACGCCGTCCTTCGGGTCGGGAAAGGGGTTACCCCCTATCCAGGGCTCGCCGGTGTCCTTGACCACAACGTTGCCGCGATCATCAAACGCCGCCTTGCCCTGGTTTCGCAGAGTGGCCTCGATGTACTCCCAGGGACTCATCTTGTACAGGTCAGTCGTGGTCGGCCCCACCTTCAGGCGGCGGCCCATGTTCTTGACCTGCTCGTACCGGATGGGGTCGAGCGCATCCTTCACGTACTCGACGTTGTCGGCCGTGATGTAGTCGCCTACCTTGATCTTGCCCTTGGTGTAGACCTCGATCGAAGTGAGCTCTTCCGGATAGGCCTTGTTGATATCGCCACTCTCGGCAAAGGCCTTCCAGGCCGGCATGAGCACGCCCGTGGTCAGGATGCCCTTGCCCATCTGTTCCAGAAAGTGACGACGGCTGTAGCCGTGATCGTACTTGCGGATATGCATTGTGGCCTCCCGGAGCCGGGAAATTCAGGAAAGGTTTCTGTTCAGACAGTCTAACCGCTTGCGCAGTTCCCGGCATGGCCCGCGCGGGTCACACAAAAAAGCCCCGCCCGCCGGTAAAGGCGGGCGGGGCTGCTTGGCGCAAGCGTCAAGCTGTAGCCGCCGATCTTAAAGCGCGGCGACCGGCAGGGCCGGCAGAGACGGCACGGCCAGCAGGTCCAGCGGCAGGGCGTCGAGCCCCGGCAGACCGGCGCCATCACCCAGACCCGGCAGGGTCGGCAGACTGCCCAGACCCGGCTGGCCAACGCCGCCGGCCAAGAGCCCCGTAACGGGCGTGAGAAGGCCGGTCACGGGCGTTAGAACGCCGGCCAAGGGCGGCAGAAGGCCGGGCGCTGCGCCAACGGCGAAATTCACAAGCCCTAAAGTGGGCTCAACAACGCCGCTTAAAGCGTCCTGTGGCGCAGTTTCCCCCCGAAGAACAGAATGCAGGGTCAGTTCAGTGCCGATCAAAGTAGTAGCCACTAAGCCGGTAGCCCCATTCCCGCCCACTACAAGCAGTTCGACAGTGGATGCCAGCGGGGTGCCGGAAGACAGACCCAGCGCCAGCTGGTTGACTTGCGCCTGCCCGGCCAGAACCGGGGACAATACCTGACCAAGAACGGATTGGGCCGAAGCGGCGCCGGATACGCCCATGGCGAGCGCTGCAATAATAGCCAATTTCTTCATGAGATAACTCCGTGTTCGCACGAACTGTGTGTGGATAAGGACTCTGAGCTTTTAGAATACCTGCACGGCCGTCAGAAATAATATCAGTCTTTGGCGCCAGTGGCTGTAGGAGATTACCTACAGGCGAAAGGCCAGGCCGGGTTTTTTTGCCTCCCGGCCTGGCGAAGCAGGCCAGTTCCAGGTGACTAGAACTGATAGTTGATACGCAGGTTCAGCTCGTCGATGAAGCCCACGGCGTCCAGCGTATCCTCGTAGCGGTTGCCCGAGATGTGATCGACATAGTTGACGTAGGTCTCGACCTTCCATTCCCGGTTCGGCTTCCAGGCCACGCCGGGCTGCACGAGAATACCGCCGCCCCAGTCATACAGCGTCGCGAAATTCACCACCCAGACCCGGTTGGGGAACGGCTGCTGGAAGGCGAACACGGTGGCGTTGTAGCTGCTCCGCGACGTGGTATCCGTCGTCGGATCGTTCACGGACGCCCGGGGGCGGCTGCCGTAGCCCGACAGGTGGAAGCCCACCAGGTCGCTTTCGCTGTTGTGCAGGTGCTGGAGCACCATGAACATGGCCGGGAAGCCGGCGGTAAACCGCTGGAAGCGCTCGGCCACGAAGGCGATCTGGTACTCGTCTTCCACGATCAGCTCGTCCGGGTTCGGATCAAGCGTGATGGGTGTGAAAACACGATCGGGCGTGTACTGACCCTCGAGGCTGACGATCGTCTGCCCGCCGATAAACGGCGTCTCGTTGACGCGATAACTTGCGCCGAGGCCGTAGTTGTTCTCCCGGAAGTACTCGCGACGGATATGGCCACGCAGACCGCCCGTCAGCTGGAAAAAGAGGTCTTCTTGCTGCAGTTGTCGATCGTTAGTGTCGACTTCAGCAGCCAACAACTGTTGAGCGGCAGGAAATTCGCGTATGGCGGCGTTAAGTCCTTCAAAATGGTCTAGATGAGTCCGAGCGCCAAATGTTGAAAATTCGGTGGCTGACTGAACGCCCGTCCCATCCACCTCAAACGGCGTACGTGACAAGATCAGCCCGTTATTTGGAACCGGAAGAAGTAACCCATCTTCTTCGACGCCGTTAGCGGTCCAGGTGAATGCACCCAGCGGGTTGTACCGACGGTTGGCCACCAGCTGCAGTTCCACTGGGCCGAGGTTGCCGCGAATACGGATACCGTAGTTGGCTTCGCTGTCGAAGTCCTTGAAGTTATCCCGCACCGTGAACTGGCTCGGGATGATGTTATAGGGCGTGTTCGGATTGGGTAGGATTGTCGGCCGGAAGCGCTGCACGTAGCCGTCGAATTCCCACTCACCCGGAAGCAGCGGCACTTCGGTGGTGTATGACGCGCGAATGCCCAGTGAGGGAATACGCTTGTCGGAGAACTCCTCCACCGCCACGTCGAAAATGCCGTGGCGACGCAGGTCCAGGCCGTTGGGCACGTCGAGAATGCGAAAGAACAGCGCGTCGCCCCAGGCAATCTGCTGGTTACCCGCGCGAATCAGCAGCGCGCCGAATTCGATATCCAGGTACAGGTTGGGAAAATCCAGCATGTAGTCCTGGCCGGCGACTTCCAGATAGCTGGAGCTTTCGTCGCCCTGAATGGCCTCGCGCAGTCTCGCGTTGGACGCCTGGATTGCGGCGGTGTTGGCCGCAAAGAATGCCGCGCCGCCTGCCTGCTCACCCGGCAACAGACCGGACTGCAGCTGCGGGACCCAGCTCTCGTAGCGGTACTCGAAAAGGTTGGGTGAGTTCCCGTTCAGGGTGCCGATTGCGTTCAAGGGCGCCTGCTGGGTGGGGAACTGCTGCATCTCGTCGTCGAACTGCTTGTAGCGATCCACGTCGAAGATGGCGCGCATGGTGGCTTTCAGGCGCACATTGCGGGCAATCGGCCACTCTATATCGACCTCGCCCCGCAGGAAGGTCATGTTGAAGTTGTCTTCCTTGAAGGCGAGCCCCTTTTCAAGCTGGTCATTGAGGCCGACCTGCCCCAGATTCAGAGCATCAAAACCGTTTGCTACCGGATCCAGCCCTAGGCCGGTAAGCACACCACCCAGTGTATCCAGCACGTCCTGCGCGCCGGACGTTATACCCGATGCCACCGCCGGCAGACCGCTCCGGCTGACGGTGCGATTGTTAAACGGATTGCTCGTCTGGTTATTCGGATTCTGGTCATCCGTCAGCCGGTAGGCCGACTCGATCTGGAAGAAACCACCGATTGAAATGCCGTCGAACAGATTCGAGAAAAATCCGTCATCGTCGGCGGTTGCGGCGCCCGAGACCGCCACACTGACTGCCGCAATACCGGCACCCAGACCCCTACGTATACTCCCTCTCATTTTTGCACCTCTATGGTTTTGCCCCCTCAACCCGGGGAGCATTGCAATGCTTTAGCTGTTGCTCTCCGACAGCCTGACAATCCGTCCGCGGTGGCCTACCGCGATCACTCCGTTATCGGCCGCTCCGCCCGCTGAAATATACCAGCCCCGATCTACGTCGCCAGCCGCCACCCGCTGCCACGACTCACCGTCGTCCTTGCTCACCAGCATATACCTGAAGCCGGGCACGACCACTCGACCATCGGGCGCCGTGAATACGCCCAGCAGGTTGGCGTCGATGCCCGTGTCGCGCTCGCTCCAGGTCAGCCCGCCGTTGCCGGTGCGCAGGATGGTGCCGCTCTGACCCACGGCGTAGCCGGTGCCGTTGTCGTTAATTTCCAGCGAGAACAGCGATGCGGTGCCCGTGCGCACGATCTTCCAGTTGTCGCCTCCATCGGGGGACCGAATCACCAGGCCAAATTCCCCCACCAGCGTCACGCTACCGTTCTGCGAGACGTGTGCGTCATACAGATGCGGGTTGTAGCCGCCTTCCACCCGGTCGGGCAGCTGGAGGTCCAGCGCCTCCCAGCTGCTGCCGTGATCGGTGGACCGCAGCACCGTGCCGAAAGAGCCGACGGCAATCGTCAGGCCCGCCTCGTTCATGCCCACACCCAGCAGACGCGCTTCCACGCCGCTGTCGGCCTGCGTCCACTGCTCGTCGCCGGCGCTGCGAATAAGCACCAGCCCGTCCTGACCCGTCAGAATCTGACGATCGCCGACAATTTCGGAGGCCAGCAGCGACAGGCGCGTCTCGTGATCGTCCTGATTCCAGGTGGCGCCGCCATCAGTGGACGTCAGAATCGTGCCGAAGGCGCCGGCAGCCAGTATGGTGCTACCCGTGCCGTCCTGCGCCAGCGTGTAGAGGTCCCGATGCTCGGTGCCCTCACGCAGTTTATCCAGCTGCATTTCCACCAGCGCAAACGCCGAACTCGCGACGAGCAGAAGTGCGCCGGCAGACAGAGCAACAGATTTCTTCATGAGCGTTCTATCCCCTCAAGATGGGCTGAATATATTGGCTTTTTCGGCCTGTCAATGCCGCGTGCGACCAATAGCCGCAGCGGCTCGCCGGCGCGCGACGCACGATGGTAGCCGGCGACAAAGCGCAGCATTGCCACCATGCGCCTTCGGCCTGAAGCGGGTAGCACAAACGGTTTATCCCGCCTGGCGCGCTTCGACTTCGCGACGCATCGCTTCCATCTGCGCGGTGTCAATCTCTTCCGTCACGAACAGGTCATCCCGCGCGCAGAATTTCGGCTTGATGAACCACACCAGCAGCGGCAGCACCATGAGCGCCATGACCATGTTGATGACCATCACCAGCGACAACAGCAGCCCCATATCCGCCAGGAACTTCAGCTCCGACAGGAAGTACCAGGGCAGGATGCCGATGAGCATGATGGACGCGGTGAAGAAGATGGCACGACCAGTGGTCGTGACGGCTTCGACGATGATTTTCTCGAAGTCGCCACCCTGCGGCGTGTACTCCTCGCAGATGCGGGCCAGCAGATAGATACCGTAGTCGATACCCACGCCAACACCGACGGCGGCCACCAGCACCGAGTTGATGTCCAGGCCCACCCCCATGAGCGACATGCTGGCCACAATCACGAAGTTGGCCATGTTCACCGGCACGAGCAGTATAAATCCGGCCACAGCCGAGCGGAAGGCAATGCCGGCCAGCACGAACATGAGGATATTCAGGAAGATGATGATCTCCCAGTAGTTCGCCTCGACGGTGTCGTTGACGGCCTGCTGAAGGGCGATGGTGCCGGTGCCCAGCCGGATCTTGAACAATTCGTGCTCGGTGCCGACCTTCTCGATGGCTTTCCGGGCGTTGGCCAGGGCCTCGTCCACCGTTTCCTGCTTGTTGTCCTTGTACCAGAGAGAGACGGTGGAGTTCTTCTGGCGGAAGTCCACGACGTGGGAGAACGCCTTCGGACCGGTGCCCATCATGGCCGCCTGCGCCGCGGCGTTCGTGGACTGCGCATCCGGATCGATGGGCGCCCAGCGCGGATCACCGCCCTGGTAGAGCCGGTTGGCCTCGCGCAGATAGTCGGCGAAGGACAGCGTGGCCCGAGGCGGATTGTTGTGATTCTCCATGTAGTCCTGGAGATCGGTCATCACCTCGACCGTCTTCTGCTTGCGCGCGACGGTGCCCGGGCCCTCCTGTTCGTTCGCCTCGAGGATGATCTCGAGCGTATTCACGCCCGGGAAGTTGTCGTTGATCGTCCGCACGGCCACGTTGAACCGGGAGTCCTGCCAGAGCAAAGAGCTGCCCTCCACGGGATTACCCACCTTGATCTGGAAGCCGTAAAAAATGGAGATGGCGCCGACGATGACGAAGACGACACCCGTGACCTTGGCGGCGCCGCCGGTACAGGCGCGCGCGAGTTTGGTCAGGAATCCGGCCATGGCGGCGTGGAAGCCGCCCTTGTCTTCGTCCCGCCCCACAATGCTGTCCAGGTTCTTGGGCACCGGCATGATGGACAGAATGAGCGGCGCGAGGAACACCGAGCAGGGGATCAGGATGAACGCCCAGAAACCGCAGAACAGGGCGAAACGCTGCATCGCCGGCACCGGCGCCAGAATAATAAGCAGAATGGCCAGCGCGTCGGTGATGACTCCTAGCGTGCCGGGCCCCATCATGACGTTCAGCGCCAGCTCACCCGCCTTCTCCTTGTCCTTGACCTCGTTGAGAATCTCGTAGAAGCGCTCGGTGTACTGCACCGTATGGCTGAACGCGCGCGCCACCAGCAGAAGCGGCACGAGCAGCAATAGCGGCTCGACCTCCAGCCCCAGCCAGCCGGTGAAGCCGAAGCCCCAGATGGCAGACACCACGCCCGTAACCATGGGCGTGACTACGCCGGCCACGTTGCGCATGTACAGGAACAGGGAGATGAACAGGGCCGCGAGCGTGATGCCGAAGATGTAGAGCATCTGGGTCTGATAGCGGTAGACCCAGCCGGTCAGAATGGGCTGACCGGCCATGTAGACCATGTGGTTTTCGTCCTTGGCCTCTTCGACCAGGCCGTAAACGTATTCAAACACGTCACCGTAATCGAGCAGGCGCTCGATGAACGTCGCGTTGACCAGCGTGGACTTGGCGTCGTTTGAAATGAGGAAGCCGCGGACGTTGGGCGAACGCTCGACCCGCGAGACGAAGTCGTCGATCTCGGCCTGGGTCTGCGGCACCTGGTCATCCATCAGCGGCCGGCTGTTGATGCCGTAGGGTGTCGCCTCGGCATACCGGGCCTTGGAGGTGGTGATGGACAGAATCTGGTCGTGATCCACGCCCGGCGCCAGATCAATATCGCGGGTCATGTCCCAGACCTTCTGCAAGGTCTCGGTGTGGTAAATATCTTCGCCGTCGGTGCGCTCGATCATCACGGTGACGGTGAGCGGATTACCGAAGTTGGGATGATCTCGGTAGGTCTCCGAGAACGGATGCCCGACCGGCAGAAGGTCCGAAAAAATGGTCTGGATCTTGACCCAGGGCAGGCCGGCACCGAAGAAAACCGTCACGCCGAGGATCAGGCCGGACGCAATAAGCCGGTGATCAAAAACCCACTTGGCGATTCTCTGGCGAAGATTCATGCGCGTTCAACCTCATTATCCAGGTGCCCGGCGACCGGGACAGCTTGTCTTGTCGAGCCCGCAGGGGCCCATCGCGTCAGCGAGCCTTGCGAGGACCGCTGACTCATTTTCTGAGGTAGATAGAGATGCGCGAGCGTATGCCTGTCACGTTGGACGCATCAGGTCACGAATGCTTGAACGGCCGGACCCCGACTCTCTCCTCTCACCCTCTTGGAATCATTATGACCCTCGGCTGGGGCCTTTCTATACTCCCGATAGCTGCAAGTTAATTCATATGTTCCGACGGGGCAAGCAGTTTTTGCCTACACCAACGGGTAGTCATCGCCCTATCAGCTGGCTGGACAGCACTACGCTGCCCCTAAAGCCAGCGGGTCTGGCGTATAGTGCAGTTTGTGTCATGGGCGCCCTGCGACGCGCCACTTCACCACAATCAGAAATCCGAGGAGGAGTGCATGAAGACCGCTTCCACGATGACGCCGACTCCGGCGTGGGCGGCCGGCCTGGCCACCGCGCTGCTGCTGCTCGGTGGCTGTCAGATGCAGGACCAGAATGCTGCCGACGCACCGCTGGACCTGCAGTTCAGCAGCGTTCACAACACCGAGGGCGGGGACGACACGGGCATCCGGATTGCCCTGCTGGAGCCGGATATCGCCCACTCCGGCGAGCTGCCGCCCAAAGAACGCGCGGATGGCGACTCGTTCCAGCTGACCATGGATCGCTATCGCGAAGAGGCACAGGCGCAGATTTTCGAGGAGACCGACCCGAATGCGCCCGATTTCCAGTCGATCTACGTCAAGCATTACGAGAATCAGGTCAGCCACAGCATCAACCAGGCGCTGGAATCGATCTTCAGCAGCCGCGGCTTCTCGACCGAACGCGCGGACCGCATGGCCACGGTGCGCGATCAGTCTCCGCCGCCCTTCCTGGCCAGCGTGCCGGCGACAACCATCGTGTTCATCGCCACAATCGAGTCGGAAGAATGCGATGACGGTATCTGCACGCAGAAGGGCGATCTGACGCTTGAAGGGCAGTACCTTTGGCAGCTTGTGGAGCCTACGACCGGTCATCCGGTAACTATGCAGCGTCTCAACCTCTGGTCGCTGTCGGTGCACGAGCCCTACGTCGTTCAGACCCGCGAAAACCCGCCCGGCATGGTGGACCGCGTGCGGCAGATGGTCGGCATGGATGCGGCGCTGGAAAATACGGCGGACGACGCCCTGACGCGAGCGCTGGACCGCTTCTACAGCGCGGCGATGGAGCAGACCGACGCCATCCTGTCGCGTGGCCGGATCATCGAGCTCAAACAGAACATCGAAGAACTCGAAAAGCAGGCACGGCCTGCCTCCGAAGCACCGGCGCCGCTCAGTTGAGCTTCCGGTTGCGCTGCGGCGCCAGCCTTTCCAGAAAGGCCTGTTGATCAGACAGAATGCGGCGATTGGCGAGGATCAGCCACTCGGCCAGATTGGGCTCGTAGGGCAGCGCCAGCAGCTTCAGGCCGGCTTCCTCGGGTGACCGATTGTCCTTGTGCCGATTGCAGCCTTCGCAGGCGGCCACCACGTTGGTCCACTCGTGGGCGCCGCCGCGACTGCGCGGCATAACGTGCTCGATCTGCATGTCGCGAAAGTGCATGCGAATGCCGCAATAAAGGCACAGCCCGCCATCGCGGTGAAACAGTTCGCGCCGCGACAGCGGCGGAACCAGGCCCCGGGCGAAACGGTGTGAACGATCGCGTACCGCGATAATCGAGTCGATTTCCAGCGCACTCGGCAGACCGGTGTCGCGGCAGCGCCCCCCGCGCAGGCGGATTTTTTCCGTGCCGGCCTCCCAGGCGATCTTCTGAGTGAAATAAAGACTCACCGCCTCGCGCCAGTCGATCCACTCAACCGGCAGACCACCTGCATCCAGTTTCAGAATTCTCGGGAAAGCCTCCACCCGCGTCTCCTCAATTCCTCGCATTCCGGGGCCGGCGCCCATCGGCGCCCGGACCCAACTCTCATTGGGCCTCATCGGCATGACAACCCCGCTACAGTGTTGAGCCGTCTCGTTTTTAGCCCGAATCGGGCTTTGCCCGCAAGCAGCCGGCTCACGGACCGCGCGCCCGCCCACAAAAAAGCCGGGGTGAGACCCCGGCTTCAGTAGGCACATGATCAGATACGGGTGGCCGGCACACCGGCCACCCGCCTGCGCCCTGTTTACGCGCCCAGACGACGCATGGCCTGCGACGTGAGGTACTTGTCGTAAGCGGCGTCGCCGTCAGTGTTCCACTGCGAGCGATAACCGCCGGAGACTTCCTCCGCCTGGTAGAAGCGGCTCATGCGGCCGGTCTGGATGTCGTGACACATCACCCAGCGCCAGCTCCACGGCGTGTGGCCGTCACCGGTCTTCATGCCGGTGTACTTCGAGAAGCCGGCCTGCCAACTCTTCCAGATGTTGCCCTTCCGGTCGTAGTCGATACTGCGCACGAACTCGCCGTTGCGGGCATCCAGCCAGGTGCGACGCTTGCCGACCGGACTACGCGGATACTTGACCGGCTCGAGGTCGATCACGATGCACTCGGGGCACAGCTCCTGGGTGGTATCCCAGTAGGTCAGACCCTTCTTGCCACCATGCGTCCCGGGCATGGCCCAGTTGTCGTTGTCCTTCTGGCCTTCGTCCCAGCCGCCGTGGAAGTCGCCCAGCATCGGCTGACGACCCACGATCTTCATGTTGCCCCAGGTCGCCAACGGATCACCGGCCGCCCAGGCGTTGGACAGGAACACGGTGATACCCGGCACGAGCGGCTCGAAGCGCTGGTTGGTCGGATACTCGCGCACCCGCTTGAACGCCGGGAGATAGCCGATCAGGCCCGGGAACTTGCGCTGGTCGTAGGGCCAGATGCTGAGGAAGGACGTACCCGACTGCTCATTCGGCGCGGTGAAAAACACCGACTGGTAGCGCAGGATATCGTCGCGATCGTCCCAGATCTTGCCGTCGGGACGCACCGTGACCTGCAGTTCAGACCAGACGAAATCGTACTGGTACTGAACGTCGCCATCGGGACCAATATCCCAGTCGGGAATCGCGTACTGCGAGTAGTTGTGGCGGCCCCAGCCGTAGTTGATGTTGGCCTGAGCCTCGTAGGCATCCTTCGGCTCGGGGAACGGCAAACCGCCCTTGGCCGGCTGGCCCTTCTTCTCGTACCAGATGTTGCCTTCACCGTCGGAAATGGTCTTGCCGCGGTTGGCAATGGTCTGCTCGAGGAACGGCTCTTCGAACAGGTCCATTACATCGGTGGTCGCTTCCCGAATCTTGATCTGGCGACCGTCGTTCTTGACCTCTTCCACGGCAATCGGGTCGAGCAGATGCTCGACATGCTCGAGGTTGTCGGCCGTAATGGTGTCGCCCGGCTTGATCTTGCCCTTGGTGTGGGCCTCGATGGAGAGGCTCTCCTCAGGGTAGGCCATCTTGATGTCGGTGCTTTCGCCCTTGGCCAGAGTCGGCCAGAAACTGCCGAGCACGCCAGCCGTACCGATGCCCTTGGCGGTTTTCTCCATGAGCACGCGGCGGCTGTAGTCAAAATCCTATTTGCGGATACGCATAAAGCTCTCTCTCCTCACTTAGGTTAGATACGAAACCGGTTTCGGCGGGCGGTAACCGCCGTTGCGGACGTACTTAAGGTTTACTTACGCATGTATTGCCCAAAAAGATGCAGCGGGTGTTATACATCGCGCTTCCGGGCTTTCACTGCCCGAATGTACCTGAGCTGAAGCGCTTGCACCACTGACTCGGCGTTGCGGCAGAACCCGCAGCCACGCCATCCCGCAGCAGGTTCAGCCGCCCCCGTGGGCCTGTCACTCAGCGACCGGCTCGCTGCAGCTGCTCGATGATCTGCGGATTCTCCAGCGTCGACGTGTCCTGGGTGATTTGCTCACCGCGGGCGATGGCCCGCAGCAGGCGCCGCATGATCTTGCCTGACCGGGTCTTGGGCAGGCCGTCGGCAAAGCGGATTTCCTCGGGTTTGGCAATGGCGCCCAGCTGCTCGGACACCCAGTTGCGCAGCTCGCCCGCCAATGCCTCGCCCGGCTCGCCGGACTTGAGGATGGCAAACGCCACGATCGCCTCGCCCTTTACCTCGTGCGGCCGCGATACCACGGCGGCCTCGGCCACGGCTTCGTGAGCCACCAGGGCAGATTCAACCTCCATGGTCCCCAGCCGGTGTCCCGAGATATTCACGACATCATCGGTGCGGCCCAGAATGCGGAAATAGCCCTCTTCGTCGCGCTCGGCCGCATCGCCGACCACGTAGACCTGATTCCCGTACTTGCCGAAGTAGGTGGACTTGTAGCGGTCGGGGTCGCCCCAGATGGTGCGCAGCATGTGCGGCCAAGGCCTGGAGATGACCAGGTTGCCCCCCTTGTCGGCTGCCGTGACGGGCCGTCCTTCCTCGTCCAGGATCTCGGCGCTGATACCCGGCAGCGCATGGGTACAGGAGCCGGGCTTGGTGGGCGTGACGCCGGGCACCGGGGCAATCATCTGCGCGCCGGTCTCGGTCTGCCACCAGGTGTCGACGATGGGGCATTGTTCGTGGCCGATGACGCGGTGGTACCACATCCAGGCCTCGGGATTGATGGGCTCACCCACCGTGCCCAGCAGTCGCAGCGAGTCCAGCTCGTGCTTCTGCGGCAGCTCGTTACCCAGTTTCATCAGTGCACGAATGGCAGTGGGCGCGGTGTAGAAGATGGATACCTTGTGATCGTCGACCATCTTCCAGAAGCGGTCGCCCTCGGGATAGGTCGGCACTCCCTCGAACACCACCTGGGTCGCGCCCAGGGCGGTGGGGCCGTAGGTGATATAGCTGTGGCCGGTAATCCAGCCCACGTCGGCGGTGCACCAGAAGACGTCGTCGTCCTGCAGGTCGAATACCCACTTGCAGGTCACGATCGCGCCCAGCAGGTAGCCGCCGGTGGAGTGCTGGATACCCTTGGGCTTACCGGTGGAGCCCGAGGTGTACAGTATGAACAGCGGATGCTCGGCCTCGACCCATTCGGGCTCGCACTCAGCCGGCTGGCCGTCGATGGCCTTGTCCCACCAGACATCGCGCCCGTCGTCCATTGAGACATCGTTACCTGCGCGCTTGAGCACGATGACGGTTTCGATCGACTCGCAGCCGTCGGCCAGGGCCTTGTCGACGGTGTCCTTCAGCGGTATCAGCTTGCCGCCGCGATAGTTGCCGTCGGCGGTGATCACGGCGCGCGCCTGGGCGTCCTCGATGCGATCTTTCAGCGACGGCGCGGAAAAGCCGCCGAAAACAACGGAATGAATCGCGCCGATGCGGGCGCAGGCAAGCATGGCGACCACGGCCTGCGGCGTGTTCGGCATGTAGATGACGACCCGATCCGACAGGCCGATGTCGCGCGCCTTCAGCGCGTTGGCGAACATGCACACCCGCGCATGGAGCTCACGGTAGCTGATGTGCTCGACGGCGCCGTCGTCGCCTTCGAAGATAATGGCGGTCTTGTCGCCCCGGTCTTCGAGGTGGCGGTCCAGGCAGTTGTAGGCCACGTTCAGCTCGCCATCGGCAAACCACTTGAAAAACGGGGCGTCGCTATCGTCCAGAGCCGTATCGAACGGCCGATGCCAGTCGATTTCCCGGCGCGCCAGGTCGGCCCAGAAACCGGCGTGATCCTTCCCCGCCCGCTCGTGCATGGACGACAGCCGCGCGTCGTCCACGAGCGCTCTGGCCTTGAAGTGCCCCGGCGGGTCGAATTTTCGATCTTCCTTGAGTACGGATTCGATGCTGGCGTCGGCCATGGGCTCCTCCTGACTGATGAGTACGAATATCTGCTTGCCCGGCCGGCGAGCTTAATCAATAACGGCGGGCGAACACTACCGGCCGACGAACCAGCGTGCACAAAAAAAGCCCGGCACGTGGCCGGGCTTTTGCGCGAACCGGCGGACCGATCAGGGGCTGTCGACCGACAGGCTGTAGTCCCCGGCGCCGCTGAAAGACCGTACCCGCCAGCGATAGGTGCCGGAGCCACCGTTGTAGTCGATGCTCTCGCTGGAGCCGTTATTTTCCGAACTGGCCACGACCTGCCAGCTGGTGAAGATGAAGAAGCCCTGCAGTTCTTCAAGGTAAAGATCGAAGTCGGCGGTGCCCGGACCACTCAGCTCGCCCCGGAAATTACCGCTACCGGCCGAGAATCCACTGGAAGAGGGGAAGTAGGCGAAATCGCCCTGGCCGTCCAGCGTGCCGGAGGTGGTTTCACAACCCACGCACCCGCTGCTTCCACCGCCGCCACCGGCTGCCGCAGTCACGGTGACGGTACGGCTGAGACTGTCAGACTGATTGATACCATCAGTCACCGTCAGCGTCACGGTGTAGCTGCCGGCGCTGGCGTAGCTGTGATCCGGCGCTTCCCGGCTGTCCAGCGAAGCGCCGTCACCGAAGTTCCAGCTGTAGGTCAGGCTGCTGATGTCGTCGGTCGAGCTGCTGCCGTCGAAATCGCAATCCAGATCGCTGCAGCTGAAGACGAACGCCGCAGTCGGCGGATTGTCTACCGGCGCGCCGCCGGCGTCTGCAGAAACCTGCATCAGCAGGTTGGGCGAGCCGGTGCGAAGGCCCGACAGGCGCCCGCTCACGCCGCCCGCCAGAACCTGATTGAACACGAAGGCCGGACTGGCGGCCGGGTTGGCGGACAGAATCTGCGCAGCGGCCCCGGCCACGTGCGGCGCAGCCATCGAGGTGCCGCTGATCGTGTTGGTGGCATTGTTGCCGGTGTGCCAGGCGGAGGTAATGCTTGAACCCGGGGCAAAAATGTCCACGCAACTGCCGTGGTTGGAGAAGGAAGAACGCGCATCGCCGTTGGTGGTCGAGCCCACCGTCAAGGCTTCCGCCACGCGGTTGGGTGAACCCGAACAGGCGTTGGCGTTGTCGTTGCCGGCCGCCACGACCATGGTGACGCCGGCGTTGACGGCGCCGCGCACGGCCTCATCCAGCGCCGCGCTGTTGCCGCCGCCCAGGCTCAAGTTCGCCACGGCCGGCTTGACGTGATTCGCCGTCACCCACTCGACGCCGGCGATCACGGCCGAGTTCGTACCCGAGCCCGCGCAGTTGAGCACCCGCACCGGATGCACGATGGCCCGTTTGGCCACGCCGTAGATCGTGCCGGCCACGGTACCCGCCACATGCGTGCCGTGGCCGTTGCAGTCGTCGGTTGAAGCGTCGATGCTGCCACCACCGAACAGGAAACCGCCGCCACCGGCGGCATAACTGATGCCGTTCCCCATGCGGCCGCTGAATTCGCCGTGGCTGCCCCGCACGCCGGTATCGATGATGTAGGCGTGAACGCCATTGCCGTCGGTCTCGTAGCTGTAGGTCTGGTCGAGCGGCAGACTGGGCTGGTCAACGCGATCAAGACCCCAGGTCGCGTTGTTCTGAACTGCGCCAATGTTGACGTATTGATCCTGCTCGACCCAGTCGACGCGCGGATCGGCTGCAATCAGGTCAGCCGCAGCCTGGTCAATGTTCTCCACGACAAAACCGGTCAGCGCGTTTTCAAACACCAGGTCAACCACCGCGCCGGTGCCCAGCAGCTCGTCCACCAGCGACAACAGACCGGCGAGCGGTCCGGTGCCGCCGCTTTTCTGCGTGATTACGATATAGCGGCCTTCAACGGGCGCGCCCTGGGTCGTCGAATCGGACGCCCTGAAAGCCGTCGGCTCGCCCCCCGTCGTCTGCGCAGCCGGCGCCGCGGCGCTGCTCGAACCGCCCCCACCACCGCCGCAGGCAGTCAGGCCCAGCAGGCCAACAGTCAGCAACGCGAATGCCAGCGGCCCTTTTACGGCAATGACGGGGTTTATAAACATGTTGACGCCTTTATTTTTCTATTGAGATGCGGGCCGCGATCCCGCGACCCGTTATTCACACCGTTAGCAATAACGGCCGCCGACACGGTTTCCACAGCCCCGCCTGTCGGCGCGGTTCGGAGGGGCCGATCTTCCCCCGCTTGCATTTATGCGCGTCACAGGCGCTAACTTACTGTTATTGAGGGCCACATTTATTCATAATGCGGCGCATTCGGGTCATGACCCGAGCACGCGTCCCTCGACACAACAGGAATTGGGGTTTGTGATGGATTATTCAGTCAAGCGGGTTCTCACCGGAACCGGCATTGGTATTTCGGCCTGCATGATGGCGGCCGCGCCGGCCTACGCCCAGAACCCGTTCACCAGCGGCGCAGCCGACCGCACCGAAGTGCAGGAAAGCGGCGCCAACGCGCTGCGGCGGGGCAACGCCAACGGCATGCCGACACCCGAATTCAGCAACGCCGTGAACAACATCAGTGTACTCGGCGGGGACGACCAGAATATTGCGCTGCAAAGCAATAGCCTGGACCGGCAGTTCGCGCTGCCGCGGGTTTCGCGCTTTGCCACGCGCTTCTTCCAGCGCTCGCTCAAGCAGCGGGGGACCGCGGTGACCGGCTACGGCCAGGTGGCGAGCCTGAATGACTTTCTGTCGCAGCCCAACCTCGTGGCCCAGGTGGGCGCGCCCGCCGAGTCGGCCGTTTTTGAAGAGCCGCCCTATGAGAGCCAGGTGCGGCCGGCCATGGGTCTGTGGATCAGCGGCCACGGTCAGTATCTGGATCAGGACGAAACCGATCTGGGCTTCGGTCGCTACGAGGCGGACATCTACGGCGGCGCCGTCGGTCACGATTGGGCAACCGGCGACAACGGCTACGTCGGCGTCGCGATCGGCGCGAGTGACGCGGACGTCGAGTTCGACGAGAACTTCGATGGCACGGCCGACGACAGCACCATTCAGAGCCTGTACGCCTCGTTCTACGGCGGCTGGACCGAAGGCCAGGCCAGCGTGAACGGCAGCTTCGTGTACGCGCGCCACGAATACGATCTGCAGCGCAACGTGTTCGTGGGCCCCGGCGCCACCGGCGTGGCCGAGTCGGAGCACGACGGTGACGAATTCGCTGCCGACATCGAGCTGGCCTACGACCTGACGGGCGACGCAGCCAACTGGTTCGCGCCGTTTGGCGGCTTTGAATACAGCCGGCTGGACCAGGACGCCTACAGCGAAGACGGCGTGGGCGGTCTGAGCCAGTCGATCGAGGACCGCGAAACCAACGTCCTGCGCTCGCGTCTGGGCATCAAGGCCGGCCAGCGCTGGATTTCGGGTACGGGCGGCGTGTTCAGCCTGTGGACCTCCGCGGCCTGGTCACGCGACTTCAACCTGGACGACCGCGAGATAACCGGCAGCTTCGCCGGCGCGCCGGGGACCAGCATCACGATCGTGGGTCCGGAAACCGAGCGAGACGGCGTGCAGTTCAACCTGGGCATGAGCTACGGGCTGGAAGACAGTTTCGTCATCGGCCTGGAAGGCATCGGCGAAGTCCGGGACGACCTGGAAACCTACGGCGGACAGCTCGTCCTGCGCAAAGTCGTCTACTAGACGGCTCGCGCGATCCGCTACAGCCCGGCCCGCGACAGCGGCGCCGGGTTTTTTTATGGCTCTTCGCACTTTAGCGGAAAAGTATTCGGCCACCAGTTCAATGAAACTGAATAAAGGCGTAAGCATTGCGCCGCTGCTACGCAGCTGATGCGCCTTCCTTTTTCGATAAACGTCGAAAAAGGAAGCCCTAGTCAGACAAACAAGGGGCGTTCCCCGCGAACTCGCCCAGTAGCAAAACTGCGTTTCGCGACTGGGTGCCCTGCGCGCCTGCGCCAGCCGAGGGTCCGAGTGAGGGACTCCTGTCCCGCACTCGGAGCATGGACATCCCTGTCCATGCCCGCTCGCTGCGCTCGGGCCGGGAACCCCGGCGGCCTCCGGTGCTCGGCGAGTTCAAGGGGGATTCAAGAGCAGACCGATTCAGCCTCAGTGCCTTCGTCCGCCGTCCGAGTTGCCGGGCGGGCTGGGGGACACAAGGTCAAAAGTACTTCGGATGTACTTTTGAGGCCTCTGTCCGAGGCGAGGAGCAGGGTTCCCGCGTGAGCGGGATGCGACCGCCGGCGG
>NYTH01000039.1 GCA_002683405.1 Salinisphaeraceae bacterium
ACTGGCCGTAGCTGTTCTTGCTGAGTGGGTCAGCCAGTGCCTGGAGTTCGCGGGCCGAGATGTAGCCGGCCCGGTAGGCGGTTTCTTCCGGGCTGGCGATTTTCAGCCCCTGCCGCGTTTCCAGTGTTTCGATGAATTTTCCAGCATCCAACAGGGACTCGTGTGTGCCGGTGTCCAGCCACGCGATGCCGCGGCCCAGCTTCTCGACATGCAGCTGTCCACTGTCCATGTACAGCTGATTGAGATGGGTGATTTCCAGTTCGCCGCGGTCCGAGGGTCGAAGCTGCTTCGCCAGCTGGGCGACCTGGCCATCAAAGAAATACAGCCCGGTCAGCGCATAGTTGGATTTCGGACGCTCCGGCTTTTCCTCAATCGAGACGGCCTGCCCATCGCTGTTGAATTCAACCACGCCATAGCGCTTTGCGTCGCTGACGCGGTAGGCAAAGACGGTGGCGCCGCTGCGCCGGTTGGCCGCGCGGCGTAGCTGGGCCTCCAGATCCTGCCCGTGGAAAATATTGTCCCCCAGAATGAGCGCGCAGCCGGATGCGTCGATGAAGTCTTCCGCCAGCAAAAACGCCTGGGCGATGCCGTCCGGGCTTGGCTGTTCGATGTAGTCGATGCTCAGTCCCCACTGGCTACCGTTGCCCAGCAGTTCCTCGAAGCGGGGCAGATCGCGGGGCGTCGAAATAAGCACGAACTCCCGAATGCCGGCGAGCATCAGCGTGGTCAGCGGGTAGTAGACCATGGGCTTGTCGTAGACCGGCAGCAGCTGCTTGGAGACCGCGTGGGTTACCGGATAAAGCCGTGTACCGCTGCCGCCGGCGAGGATGATGCCTTTCATGCCGAATCTCTCCGCCGCAAGCCCAGTCTTTGACCATCGTATCCGCGGCTGCTGATCTGCTCTGCCCAGTCCGGATGAGCCAGATACCATTGCACTGTGTCGCGGAGGCCGGACGCCAGCGTATGTTCGGGAGTCCAGCCGAGCTCACGCTGAATCTTGCCGGCATCAATCGCGTAGCGACGGTCGTGGCCCAATCGATCCTCCACGAAAGTGATGAGTTCTTCGTAAGGTCGGTGTGTGTCTTGCGGGCGCAACTCATCCAGCAGGTGGCAGATATCTCGGACGAGATCCACGTTGCGTCGCTCACAGTGCCCGCCAATGTTGTACTGCTCACCCGTGCGGCCCTGTTCGAAGGCCAGGATCAGCGCCCTGACGTGATCGTCCACGTGTAGCCAGTCGCGAACCTGCTGGCCATCGCCATAGACCGGCAGGGGTTTGCCTGCGAGGGCATTGAGAATCATCAAGGGGATGAGCTTCTCGGGAAACTGATAGGGGCCGTAATTGTTGGAGCAGTTGGTCAGCAGCACGGGCAGGCCGTAGGTATGCCCCCAGGCGCGGACCAGATGATCGGAACCGGCCTTGCTTGCCGAGTAGGGGGAGTTGGGCGCGTAGGCGGTGGTTTCAGTAAACAGGCCGGCATCCCCGAGACTGCCGTACACCTCATCCGTGGACACGTGATGAAAGCGGAAAAGCGATTTCACGGACTCATCACATTGCGTCCAGTAGGCGAGGCTGGTCTCCAGCAGGGTGAACGTGCCGACGATATTCGTTTCGATGAATGCGGCCGGGCCGTCGATGGACCGGTCCACATGGGATTCGGCGGCCAAGTGAATCACGCCGGTGGGTTTGTGCTTGCGAAACAGCGCCGTCAGTGCCGCAGAGTCACAAATATTTGCGTGCTCGAAGTGGTAGCGATCCGACGCATCATGAGGCTCGATTGCCGATGGGCAGGCGGCGTATGTCAGCGCATCGACATTTACCACTTCGTGGGGCGTGCTTGTCAGAATTCGCCGGATAAGCGCGGAGCCGATGAATCCGGCGCCGCCCGTGACGAGTATTTTTTGCCGCTTGGAAGAATCGGATGCCATTCGTTAGTCGGAATGAGGACGTTTGCAGGGATCGTAATGCTAGCTGGAAACAGCCCGGCTTACAGCGTCGCAGTAGTTGAACGGGGCGCCAAGGGTAATCGGCCAGGGTCAATGTCGCGGCATGTCGACGGCGAACGAACATGCCGTACCAGAAGCATTGTGCCAGACGTATTTTTCGCGGCGGACTGCTGATTCATTGAAGCCAGGTTCGGTGGGCGGCTATCTGCCGGTGACGTCGCGGCCTGGGTGATGAGCGTGTTCCTGGGACGCAACCCGGGCCTGGTTGTTGGCCTTGTCGCTCCCGATGGCGAGAAAAGAGCGCTTTAGCAGCTTCGGCCATTGGCCGTTTTCCTCCCGGTCTGCGTGTAGCGTTGGAGAAGACGCGGTGCTGGAGGAGGAAATTCCGGGTTGATAGCTGCGGCAATACTCGCCTTGGCGGAGGGTTAGCGCTTTCCAGAGGCGGCCATTGGCTGTTTTCCTCCCGGTCCGCGTTTTGCGCTGATAGAAGATGGTTGTTGGAGGAGGGAATTCCGGCCTGCTCGTTGGAGTAGAAACTGCTTCTACGGGCCGGAATTGGTCGGGGTAGCAGGATTTGACCGGGAGGGCAGGAAGCCCGGACGGCGCGAGCGCAGCGAGTCCGAAGGGCGAGACGGATGAAGGACGAGCATGGCTCGGCCCCGGCGAGCGCCGCACAGGACGTGCGGCCGGGCGACACTCAACCTTAGCGAGGACAGGAGTCCGAGCGACTCTCAAGGGAAATCGAAGCAGAGACATCGCCACCTACGACCGTACTGACAGCCTCAGCAATGGATGTAGTGGTTGCCTACGTAACCGACGATTCATGGCGACGGGATTCCAGCCTGTTTTCTGCCGTAATACTCGCCTTGGCGGAGGGTTAGGGCTTTCCCGAGGCGGCCATTGGCTGTTTTCCTTCCGGTCCGCGTTTTGCGCTGATGGAAGGTGGTTGTTGGAGAAGGAATTCCGGCTTGGCCGTGGCGTAGAAATTGGCCGTGCGGAACGTTATAGCCTTCCGCGGGCGGCCATGTTCCGTTTTCCTCCCGGTCCGCGTATAGCGTTGGAGAAGACGCGGTGCTGGAGGAGGAAATTCCGGCTTGATTGCTGGCGTAGGAACTACGTCGGTGGGCCGGAATTGGTCGGGGTAGCAGGATTTGAACCTACGACCTCCGCCTCCCGAAGACGGCGCTCTACCAAGCTGAGCTATACCCCGTGGTTCTAGTGGCTGCGCCGGCAGGCAAAGTCGGCAAGCTGCAGCAGCGCTGACTTGCTGGGTGAGTCGGGAATGGATGCCAGAACAGCCTTCGCGGCGTCTGCTTCACCCTCAGCGCGAGCGCAAGTGTATGCCAAGGCATCGGTGGATTCAATTGCTTTTTGCACGGCGGCCAACTGGCTCAGATCGCCGTCCTCAATGACTTTGCGCAGAAAGTCGCGTTGCTCACCGGTGCTCTGCGCCATGGCGCGTATGAGGGGCAGGGTAGCCTTGCCTTCGGCCAGGTCGTCGCCCAGGTTCTTGCCCCACTCTTCGCCCGTGGCCTGGTAGTCCAGCGCGTCGTCGGTGACCTGAAACGCCACCCCCAGATGCTGGCCGAAATCGGCCATGGCCTGCTGGGTCGCCTCATCTGAGGCGGCCAGCAGGGCGCCCAGGCGGCAGCCGGCCGAAAACAGGCTGGCGGTCTTGCGATCGGTGACTTCCAGATAGTCTGCTTCCGCCAGATCGGCATTGTGCGCGCTGAGCAGCTGCATGACCTCACCCTCGGCGATGCGATTGGTGGTGTCGGCCAGCACTTCCATGACCTGCGGGCGCTCCAGTTCGACCATCATCTGGAATGAGCGGGAGTAGAGGAAATCGCCGGTCAGCACGCTCGCGCCGTTGCCCCAGATGTGGTTGGCCGTGTCGCGGCCGCGGCGTTTGTCCGATTCGTCCACCACATCGTCATGCAGCAGCGTGGCGGTATGGATGAACTCGACGATGGCCGCCAGCAGCACGTGCTCGTCGCCTTCGTAGCCGCTGGCGCGGGCGGCGAGCAGCACGGTGGCCGGCCGTAGGCGCTTTCCGCCGGCGCTGATGATGTAGTCGCCGAGCTGATTGATGAGGACGACATCGGAGGAAAGCCGCTCGCGAATCACGCGGTTGACGGCGTCCATATCCGCCTGAACAGGTTCTAGAATGGGTTTGAGATTCATCGTCTCGGCCAGCGGGAACCGCGCAAAGTTAGGGGCCGTGAATGGGGCTGTCAAGGAAATGCCATCTCGCAAAGGCAATCACCCGCCCGGAGAATGGCTGTTGCGGCGTGGGGTTCCTTTTGGAGGAGACTCTGTGCCTTCGGCAAGCGCCCTTCGACAAGCTTCCTTCGACAGGCTTCCTTCGACAGGCTTCCTTCGACAGGCTTCCTTCGACAGGCTCAGGAGAACGGGCTGGGCTGGGGCGGTGGTTTTTATCGACGCCGTTCGGGTTGCGCTGGGTTGGTTGTTTTTATAGACACCGTTCGGGCTGAGCTTGTCGAAGTCCGGACCGAGCGGAGGCGGAAGCGTTGCGGGGCGTCATCGGCAAGCGCCCTTCGACAGGCTTCCTTCGACAGGCTCAGGAGAACGGGTTGGGCTGGGGTGGTGGTTTTATCGACACCGTTCGGGCTGAGGTCGTCGAAGTCCGGACCGAACGGAGGCAGAGGTATTGCAGGGCGTGTTCGGCAGGTTCCCTTCGACAGGCTCAGGGTGAACGGGTTGAGAGGGGAGTTTTCGGTACCGTTCGCGCCGCTCGCACCGTTCGGGCTGAGCTTGTCGAAGTCCGCCCGTTTCGGCAGGCGCGCTGGATCATGCTTCTGATTGCGGAGGATTCGCCGGCGACTTTGCAGAGACCAGCCTCACAAGCACCTGCCGCCGGCAACATTGTTGCGTGATCCTGTGGCTGCGCGTCGTCACTCGCCGGTCCCCGGCAGCGATCACCGCGTGGCAACGACATCCGAACGTTGACCGAAGGGGCCGGCATCGCTAGAATTCGCGGTCTTTTGCGGGCGGTGGTTTCGCTGCGGACCCGCTTTCCAACCGATTTCACCACATATTACTGGAGTGGTCAGTGATGCACGCGGTCATTCGTACCGGAGGCAAGCAGTACCGGGTCGCCGAGGGCGACGTACTGCGAGTCGAAAAGCTGGATTCCGAACCCGGCAGCAGCGTTGAACTGGGCGAAGTGCTCATGTTCTCCAACGGCGATAGCAGCCAGATCGGCACGCCGCTGGTCGAGGGCGGGGCAGTGACGGCCGAGATCACCCGGCACGGCCGCGCCGACAAGATCGATGTGGTCAAGTTCAAGCGTCGAAAGAAGTACCGCCGGTTGAAGGGCCATCGTCAGCACTTCACCGAAGTCAAGATCACCGGTTTCACCGGCGCCAGCGTTTAACACCGCGCTGCCGGACACTCCAGACACTTAGGGACGATAGCGATATGGCACATAAGAAAGCAGGCGGCAGTACACGTAACGGTCGCGATTCCGAGTCCAAACGCCTGGGCGTGAAGCGCTATGGCGGCCAAGACGTGACGGCGGGCAATATCATCGTGCGCCAGCGCGGCAGCTCCTTCCATCCGGGCGAGAATGTCGGCATGGGCAAGGACTACACGCTCTTCGCCACGGCCGACGGCAAGGTGGCGTTCGGCGTGAAAGGCCCGAAGAGCCGCAAGTACGTGAGCGTTATCGCCGCTGGGTAAGCGAGCCTTCAACGTGCTGTTGAAGAAGGCCCCGCCACCGGCGGGGTTTTTTTTGCACGTTTAATGGTGTTGTAGGCAGAGTCTTGAAACCATGAAATTCGTCGATGAAGCGCGATTACGGGTGGAAGCCGGGGACGGAGGCAATGGCTGCCTGAGTTTCAGGCGTGAAAAATACGTGCCGCACGGCGGGCCGGATGGCGGCGACGGCGGGGATGGCGGCAGCGTCATTCTGGTGGCGGACCACAACCTGAACACGCTGTCCGACTATCGAGTGAATCGGGTCTTCAAGGCCGAGCGCGGCGGCAACGGCGCCGGCAAGCAGCGCACTGGCGCCAAGGGCAGCGACCGGGAATTGCCGGTGCCCGTGGGCACGCTGTGCTTCGAGGCCGACACCGGCGAGTTCATGGGTGATCTGACGCGTGACGGCGAGCGGCTCGTGGTCGCCAACGGCGGTTTCCACGGCCTGGGCAACACCCGCTACAAGTCCAGCACCAACCGCGCACCGCGCCAGACCACGGACGGCAGCGCCGGCGAAAAGCGCAATCTGCGTCTGGAGCTCAAGCTGCTGGCAGATGTGGGCCTGGTGGGTCTGCCCAATGCGGGGAAATCAACCTTCCTGTCCGCCGTGTCGGCCGCGACGCCTCAAATTGCGAACTATCCCTTCACCACGCTGCATCCGCAGGTGGGCGTGGTTGATGTGGGGGCGCTGCGCAGTTTTACGCTGGTGGATCTGCCCGGGCTGATTGAGGGCGCGGCCGAAGGCGTGGGCCTGGGGCATCGTTTTCTCAAGCACGTGCAGCGCACGAGATTGCTATTTCACGTGGTGGACATGGCGCCCCTGGACGGCAGCGATCCGGCCGCCGACATGAAGACGGTTGAGCAGGAATTGCAGGCCTTCAGTCCCGAACTGGCCTCGCGCGAGCGCTGGCTGGTGCTGAACAAGGCCGATCTGGTGCTGGAAGACGAGCGCGAGACCGTCGCGGCGGACCTGAAACGGCAACTGGGCTGGTCCGGCCCGGCGTACGTGGTGTCCACGCTGTCGCCCGATACGCTGCGACCGCTGTTGCTCGACGCGATGACCTGGGTCGAACAGGCCGCGCAGTCAGAAGAAGAGGGCGCCGCTTCCGCGGATTCCGAGGCTGACCATGACGCGTGAGTTCATTCCCGGCACGCGGCGCTGGGTCGTAAAAGTCGGCAGCGCCCTGGTCACGGCCGAGGGCCGCGGCCTGGACCACGATCGCATCGCCCGCTGGAGCGCCCAGATTGCGGCGTTGCGCGCCGAGGGCGTGGAGGTCGTCGTGGTCTCCTCGGGCGCGGTGGCGGAGGGCATGGCGCGGCTTGGCTGGCGCAGCCGACCGCAGAGTCTCAGCCAGCTGCAGGCCGCGGCGTCGGTCGGACAGATGGGCCTGGTGCAGGCCTACGAGCGCAGCTTTCAGGCCCATGATCTGCACACCGCTCAGGTACTGCTGACGCACGAGGACGTGGCGCATCGGCGTCGCTATCTGAACGCGCGCAACAGCCTGCTGACGCTCATCGGCCTGGGTGTGATTCCCATCGTGAACGAGAACGACAGCGTGGCCACGGAGGAAATCCGCCTGGGCGACAACGACACGCTGGGGGCGTTGACGGCCAACCTCATCGAGGCGGATGTTCTGGTACTTCTGACTGATCAGGCAGGCATGTACGACGCCGACCCGCGAGACAATCCGCAGGCGCAGCTGATCGACGCCCGCGCGGCGGATGATCCCGAGCTGATGCGCATGGCCGGCGGCAGCAGCGGCGCGCTGGGGCGCGGCGGCATGAAGACGAAAGTGGCGGCGGCCGCCCAGGCGGCGCGGTCCGGCGCCTCTACCATCATTGCCGATGGCCGCAAGCCGGACGTGCTGCTAAGAATTCGTCAGGGCGAGCCAGAAGGGAGCCTGCTGACCGCCAGCGGCCGGCAGATGCCCGCCCGGAAGCGCTGGATTCTGGGGCAACGTCAGGTCAAGGGCAGCGTGCAGGTCGACGAAGGTGCAGCGCGCGTGCTGCGTGAGTCTGGCCGCAGCCTGCTGCCCGTGGGCATTACGGGCGTGGCGGGGTCATTCGCACGCGGCGATCTGGTCGCCTGTATCGGTCCGGATGGCGCGGAGCTGGCGCGGGGCCTGACCAACTACGACGCGCGGGATGGACGGCTGATCGTGGGCAAGAGCAGCCAGGAGATCAACGATGTCCTGGGTTACGCCGGCGAGGCCGAATTCATTCACCGCGATAATCTGGTGATTACACAGGCTTGACGGCCTAGGCTCGCGGCTCCGGCGAGCAGCCAAAAAAAAACGCGCCGACCGGCGCGTTTTTCTGTCTCCGTCGGCGCAGCGCCGATCAGGCCATGGCCTGAACCTGCTGATTCAGGCGCGACTTGTGCCGCGCGGCCTTGTTCGGGTGAATCTGACCCTTGCCCGCCATGTTGTCCAGCACCGGCACGGCAACCTTGTAGGCCTGCTCGGCGACGGCCTTGTCGCCGCTGGCGATGGCCTTGCGCACGTTCTTGATGTGCGTGCGAACGAGCGAGCGCTGGGATGCATTGTGCTGACGACGCACTTCAGCCTGACGTGCGCGTTTTCTGGCCTGGGGAGAGTTAGCCACGTGATACTCCGAAAATGAATCTGTTTCGGGCCGGACAGCCCGCGAAGGCCGCGTATTATTCGGATTTGGCGCGCCCGTGTCAACGAAACGGCCGCCCACCGGGCCGGGTTTCGACAGGCTCAGCCCGGACGGAGGGGTATTGGCGCCGCGACTACCGGAAACGCGTGCGCCGCACCTCACCCCATGCCCAGTCCACCGTTCACCCTGAGCTTGTCGATAGGGAGCCTGAACAAATGGCATCAAGCAATCATCACCTCCGCTCGGTCCGGACTTCGACAAGCTCAGCCCGAACGGTGTCGATAGACCACCCCAGCACAGCCCGTTCACCCTGAGCTTGTCGAAGGGAACCCGGCGAAGGCACCAGGCGATCCACTGCCTCCGTTCGGTTCGGACTTCGGCGTGGCTCAGCCCGAACGGTACCGATGAAAGCCACCTCCCGAACCCATCCCGTTCACCCTGAGCCTGTCGCAGGGAGCCTATCGAAGGGCGCTGGTTGAAATGAGTGCCTGCGATCTGACGCGACTCGCGCTTGGCATTCGCCGGAATACGCGCTGCGCGCTCCTTCCGGCCTACAAAGATTGGCCGCATTCGGGTAGGCCGGATGCAGCGAAGCGGAATCCGGCACCCCGGCAGCCCGGGCTTCGACAGGCTCAGCCCGAGCGGGCAATCGTAAGCAGCTTTGGCAAACCGATTCGCGCGGCAAGTGATCTGTCTTGGCGCTGCTACTTTTACCGCTTAACGGTGGGGCGCCTCTGCTAGAATTCGCGCTCGCTTCCCGCAGTTCAAACATGTCGCGCAGCCTGCTTCGTTCCACTGGCGTGGTCAGCCTGATGACCATGCTTTCCCGCGTGCTCGGCTTCGTGCGCGACGTGGTGTTCGCCGTGCTGTTTGGCGCGGCGGCCGGGATGGACGCGTTTCTGATCGCGTTCAAGATTCCGAACTTCATGCGGCGGCTATTTGCCGAAGGAGCTTTTGCCCAGAGCTTCGTGCCGGTTTTCTCGGCCACCCGGCGCCAGGGCACGGTGGAGGACGCGCGCGAACTGGCAGACGTGGTCGCGGGCACCCTGGGCGGCATCCTGCTCGGCGTGACCGTTCTGGGCGTGATTGGCGCGCCGGTGCTGGTTACGATTTTTGCGCCGGGGTTTCTCAACGATGCCGGCCAGTTCGAGCTGACGGTAAGCCTGCTGCGGCTGACCTTTCCGTATTTGATGTTCGTGTCGCTGGTCGCGTTTGCGGGCGGCATTCTCAACAGCTACGGGCAGTTCGCGGTGCCGGCCTTCACGCCCGTACTCTTGAACGTCTGTCTGATCGGCGCGGCGCTGGGCCTGGCCAACCGGTTTGACGACCCCGTCACGGCGCTGGCGATTGGCGTCTTCGTGGCCGGCGCGGCGCAGCTGCTGTTCCAGCTGCCGTGGCTGCTCAAGCTGGGCCTGATGCCGCGGCCGCGCTGGGGCTGGGCCAACGAGAAGGTGCGCCGCATCATGACCCTGATGTTGCCGATCCTGTTCGGCTCGTCGGTGGCGCAGGTCAATCTGATGCTCGACACCATCATCGCTTCGCTGCTCGCGACCGGCAGCGTGAGCTGGCTCTACTACTCCGACCGGCTGATGGAGTTTCCGCTGGGCGTGTTCAGCATTGCCATCGCCACGGTCATCCTGCCCTCGCTATCGGATCGCCACGCCGCGCAGTCGGGCCAGGCCTTTTCGGACACCCTGGACTGGGCGCTGAAGCTGCTGATTGTCATTGGCACACCGGCGCTGGTTGGCCTGTTCGTGCTGGCCGGGCCGCTGATAACCACCCTGTTCAATTACCGCTCTTTCGACAGCCACGACGTGATCATGAGCCAGCAGAGCCTGATGGCCTATTCAATCGGTTTCATGAGCTTCTCGCTGGTCAAGGTGCTCGTGCCCGGTTTCTTCGCGCGGCAGGATACGAAGACGCCCGTGCGCTGCGGCATCATTTCCGTGCTCGCCACCATGGCCATGAACCTGACTTTCGTGGGCGCGCTCGTTTACATGCAGTTCGATGCGCCCCATGTGGGTCTGGCGCTGGCGACATCGCTCGGTGCTTTTGTAAATGCCGGGTTGCTGTATCACTATCTGCGCCGCGACGACGTCTACCGGCCCGGTGCCGGGTGGCTGCCGGTCTTTCTGCGCGTCGGGCTGGCCAGCCTGGCCATGGGCGCTGCGCTGTACTGGTTTGCCGGCTCCGTCGAGGGGTGGATGCTGATGGACCTGCAGGCGCGTGTGCAGCAGTTGCTGCTGCTGATTGGCGGTGGCGCGCTGGTGTATGGCGCCGTGCTGCTGGCCAGCGGTTTCCGGCCGCGACACGTGGCCATGGCTGAATAGCCGGGCTTTTTCGAACAAGCATGATGATGATCGACCAGTGGAACTGATACGAGGTCTGCACAACCTGAAGCCGCGACACCGCGGCTGCGTAATGACCATCGGCAACTTCGATGGCCTGCACCGGGGGCATCAGGCCGTCCTGGCCGAATTGCGCGATGCGGCGCAGGCCCGCGGGCTGCCGCTGCTGCTGATGACGTTCGAGCCCACCCCGAAGGAAATGTTTGCCCCGGATCAGGCCCCCGCGCGGCTTGCCACGCTGCGTGAAAAGGCCGAACTGGCGGCACGCCACGGCGTGGATCGCATGCTCTGCGCCCGCTTCGACAAGCGTTTTGCCGCGCAGTCGCCCGAAGAATTCGTAGAAAACGTGGTGGTGCGCTGTCTGGCGGCCGAAGTCGTGATGGTCGGTGCGGATTTTCGCTTCGGCGCCAAGCGGGCGGGCGATTTCGCGCTGCTGGAACAGATGGGGCGCGACGGCGTACAGGGCCAGACCTTCGAGGCGCGCGTCATGCCCACGGTCGAGCTGTCCGGCGAGCGCGTGAGCAGCACGGCCGTGCGTCAGGCGCTGGCGGACGGGCAGCCGGGCAAGGCCGCCGAATTGCTGGGCCGTTCCTATTGCATGAGCGGCCGGGTGACGGGCGGACAGCGCCTGGGCCGGACGCTGGGCGTACCCACCGCCAACCTGATCATCCGGCGCAAGCCCGCGCCCTGTTTCGGCGTGTACGCCGTGCTGGCCGAGCTGGAAGATGGCCGGCAGCTACCCGCGGCGGCCAGCCTGGGCGTGCGGCCGACCGTGAACGGGCAGGGCTGCGTGCTCGAGGTGCATCTGCTGGATTTCTCCGAAACGCTCTACGGACAGCACATGAAGGTTCATTTTCAGCATTTTCTGCGGCCGGAAAAGCGATTTGACGACGTACCCGCCCTGCGGGACGCCATGATGCAGGACATAGCCGAGGTCAGACGGCTGCTGGCGGCTGACGCGATACAAACAGCCGGGAGCCAGCCATGAATGATGATCCACAGCGTGAGAGCGAGGCTGCCGCGCAGGGCCGGGCGTTCGAGTACCAGAACGTGCACTGGCTGTGGCTGTCGGCGGTGGTGCTGGTCGCCGATCAGGTGACCAAGCAGCTTGTCGTCAAACAGCTTGGCGTTTTCGAGCGCATTGCCATCACGCCGTTTTTCAATCTGACGCACGTGCACAACACCGGCGCGGCGTTCAGCTTCATGTCCGGCGCGTCGCCCATATTCTTCATCTCGCTCGCCGTGGTCGTGAGCGTGGGCATTCTCATCTGGCTGCGGCGTCACCCTCGGGGCGAGCTGCTCAACGCCGCCGGGCTGTGCCTGATCCTGGCCGGCGCGGTGGGTAACGCCATCGACCGCGCGGCGCGCGGCTACGTCATCGATTTCCTGGACTTCCACGCTGCCGGCTGGCACTGGCCCGCCTTCAACGTGGCGGACATGGGCATTTGCGTGGGGGCCGGGCTGCTCATCTTCGACATGCTGTTTCTGGCCGGCAGGCGTCAGCAACCATCCTAGCGTCGAATCATGCGAAATATACTCGTGGTATGCACCGGCAACATCTGCCGCAGTCCGCTGGCCGAGGCCTGGCTGGCGCGCGCTCTGCCCGAGGCGCGGGTCACGTCGGCCGGGGTGGGCGCCCTTGTCGGGCATGGCCCGCCGGAAGAGGCGATCAGCGTGGGCGACGCCAATGACCTGGATATTCGCGCCCACCGGGCCCGGCAGATTGATCACGCCATGGTGGCGGCCAACGACGTGGTGCTGGTGATGGAAAAGGGCCAGCAGCGCTGGCTGGCCGAGCAGATTCCGGTCTCGGTAGGCCGAACCTACCTGTGGGGCCACTGGAACGGCGAACGCGATGTGCCCGATCCGTATCGCCAGGGGCAGGCCGCCTTCGAGCAGGCCATGCTGTTGATCGATGACTGCGGCCGGCAGTGGGCCGACCGCATCGGGCGTATGCTCTGATTCAAGAAAAAACCTCAATGAAACAAGATATTAATCCGCGCATCGCGGTGGTGGGATTGGGCTACGTCGGGCTGCCACTCGCGCTGGCGCTCGGTGAGAAATTCGACACCACGGGTGTCGACGTCAATTCGAAAAAGGTCGCCGCCTACCGGGCCGGGCAGGACCCGGCGGGTGAAATGAGCGGCGAGCGGTTTGCGGCCGCGCGGCGCCTGTCGTTCGCGGATGACGTGAGCGCCGTGGCCGGCTGCGACGTAGTCATCGTCGCCGTGCCCACGCCGATTGATGAGGCCCGCCAGCCCGACCTCACGCCGCTGCGCTCGGCCACGCAGGCCGTGGCGCCGCATATCTCCAAGGGCTGCGTGGTGGTATTCGAATCCACGGTCTATCCCGGCGTGACCGACGATGTATGCGGGCCGCTGCTCGAGGCGGGGTCGGGGCTCAAGCGCGGCGTGGATTTCAAGCTGGGTTATTCGCCCGAGCGCATGAACCCCGGCGATCACGAGCACACCCTGCAGAAGATTGTGAAGGTCGTGTCGGCCGAGGACGACGAGAGCCTGGCGCTGGTGTCGCATGTGTACGCGTCCGTGGTGGACGCGGGCATTCATCAGGCCGAGTCGATCAAGGTGGCGGAGGCCGCCAAGGTCATCGAGAACATTCAGCGCGACCTGAATATCGCCCTGATGAACGAGCTGGCGATCATCTTTGATCGGCTTGATCTGGATACCGCCCAGGTGCTGCGCGCCGCGGAGACCAAGTGGAACTTCCTGCCGTTCAAGCCGGGGCTGGTCGGCGGGCACTGCATCGGCGTTGACCCTTACTATCTGACCTACCGCGCGCAGATGGCGGGTCTGCATCCAGAGGTTATTCTCGCCGGTCGCAAGACGAATGACGGCATGGGCCGCTGGATTGCGGAGCAGACCGTCAAGAAGATGATCCAGCTGGACCAGCCGATCCGCGGCGCCCGCGTACTGGTGCTGGGCATCACCTTCAAGGAAAACTGCGGCGACGTGCGCAACACGCGGGTTGTGGACATCGTGCACGCGCTGGAGGAATACGGCGTGGACTGCGTGATTGCCGACCCGCGGGCCGACGCCGAGGAAGTGCATGAGGAGTACGGCCTGACGCTCACGCCGCTGGCGCAGGCGGGCCGGGTCTCGGCCATCGTGGCGGCCGTGGCGCACCGCGAATTCAAGGCCCTTGCCGTGAGTGATCTGGCTGAACTCAAGAACGCCGATACGGTGCCCTTCATGGACGTGAAATCCTCATTCGACCGCGCGGCACTGGAACAGGCTGGCTACCGGGTATGGCGATTGTGAGAAAGGTACTGGTTACCGGCGCGGCCGGCTTTATCGGCTCCCACGTGGCGCGGCGTCTGCTGGACGCCGGCAGTGCCGTGGTGGGGCTGGACAACCTGAACGACTACTACGATGTCACGCTCAAGCAGGACAGGCTGAAGCACGTTGTCGGCGAGCACGATCATTTCAAGTTCGTGAAGCTGGAGCTGGCCGACCAGGCCGCCATGGCGGCGCTGTTCGAGGCCGAAGGATTTGATGCGGTGGTGCATCTGGCGGCGCAGGCGGGCGTGCGCTACTCGCTGGAGAACCCGCAGGCCTATGTGGACAGCAACGTCACCGGCACGCTGAACATCTTCGAGGGTTGCCGCAATCACCCCGTGTCGCACTGCGTGTTCGCTTCGTCGTCTTCGGTTTATGGTGCGAACGCGAGCATGCCGTTTTCGGTGCATCAGAACGTCGATCACCCCATGTCCATGTACGCGGCCACCAAAAAAAGCTGCGAGCTCATGGGGCATGCCTATTCGCAGCTTTATGACATCCCGATCACCGGCCTGCGTTTTTTCACCGTCTACGGTCCCTGGGGTCGACCGGACATGGCGGCTTTCCTGTTCACCAAGGCCATGCTCGCCGGCGAGCCGATCCAGGTCTTCAACCGCGGCGAGATGCAGCGCGATTTCACCTACATCGACGACATTGTCGAAGGCGTGGTGAGGCTGGTCGATCATCCGCCGCAACCCAATGTAGACTGGGATCGCTTCAGCCCGGATCCCGGCACCAGCTTCGCCCCGTACGCCATCCAGAACATTGGCAACCACAGCCCGGTGCGGCTGATGCATTTCATCGAGACGCTGGAGAAAGAGCTGGGCATCGAGGCCGAGAAAGAGCTTCTGCCCATGCAGCCCGGTGACGTGCCGGCTACCTATGCCGACGTGCAGGCCCTGCAGGACTCGGTCGATTTCTCGCCGGACACGTCCATCGAAGAAGGTCTGCGCCGATTCGTGGCGTGGTACCGGGCGTATTATTCGGTGGCTTAGCGAGCCGAATGGTTCGCCGTTCGGACTGGGGCCGTTGAAATCCGGACCGAGCGGAGGCAGTGGGTTGCTAGGTGCCTTCGACAAGCGCCCTTCGACAAGCTCAGGGTGAACGGGCTGGGATAGGGTGGTTGGTCTGGTTCTTCCCGTTCGGGCTGAGCTGTGTCGAAGTCCGAACCGAGCGGAGCCAGTGGATTGCTAGGTACCTTCGACAAGCGCCCTTCGACAAGCTCAGGGTGAACGGGCTGGGATGGGGTGGTTGGATTGGTCCGTCCCGTTCGGGCTGAGCTTGTCGAAGTCCGAACCGAGCGAAGCCTGCAGGCCTTGCCGGTGATTCTCGCCGACAAGCGACCTTTGGACGGGCTCCCTTCGACAGGCTCCCTTCGACAGGCTCAGGGTGAGCGGTCTGGGATTGGGTGGATTCGGCCGCCGAGTTGCCCGGTCGGCATTCAGGTAAGCTCGGGCTCTGCATGCACCATGATCGCACCACGCCATGTTCTGGGTTTACGTTCTCCAGTGCCGGGACGGCAGTTATTACACCGGGCACACCGACGATCTCGAAAAGCGATTTTCACAACACCGCGCCGGCGAGATTCCGGATTGCTACACGGCCACTCGTTTGCCCGTGCGCCTGGTATTCCAGCAAACCCATGCCACCCGTGAGGAAGCGCTTGGGGCGGAACGCCAGATCAAGGGCTGGGGCCGGGCCAAAAAACGGGCGCTTATTTCGGGCGACTGGGAGGGACTGTCGCGGTTATCCCGGTCGCGGGATAAGGGCGACGGGGATTGAGAGTTGCGTGGGTTGGTAGTTTATAGCCGTGATCCGAGGGCTTCCGTACTCAGGCGCCCGTTCACAGGCTCCCTTCGACAGGCTCAGGGTGAACGGGCTGGGAGAGGGTGGTTGGTTTGATGCGTACCGTTCGGGCTGAGCTTGTCGAAGTCCGAACCGAACGAAGTCTGGGAGGTGGCCTCTGACTTTCGCCGGCAAGCGCCCTTCAACGGGCCCCTTCGACAGGCTCAGGGTGAACGAAAAGGGGGCGGGCGGTTGGTTTTATTGTCGCCGTTCGGGCTGAGCTACGTCGAAGCCCGCGAACGATGTCTGCGAAGCGGGTGGGTGCCTTGTTGATCCGGCTCCCAGGCGATCTACCAGCAGTTCGAGCTGCCCGTGGAAGCCGATTTCACGCCCTGGGCGTTGAGCCTCAGGATGCCGCATTCGTCGTCCTGACTTTGCATATTTACCGGGCCGGCTTCCACGACGTAGCCGCGGTCGTTGGCGGTGGAGATGCGCAGCAGATAAATGGCGCCGGAGGGGGCGGAGTCGCCGTCGTTGGGAATAAGACCGCCGCTGTTGCGCACGTAGATGGTCGCCGAGGGGTAGCCGAGCTGGGTGAGGTCGCTGGCAAAGCGGCGCCGTTGGCTGAAATAGGCTTCCTGCCGGGCGGCGAGTTCCACCAGGGACGAGTGGGCCACCGACCGGTTGTTCTTGACCACCACGTTCACGTAGGACGGGTAGGCGATGGACGCAAGAATGCCGATCATGGCCAGGGCGATGACCACTTCAATGAGCGACAGCCCCCGCTGACGGCCGCGGTGGCCCTGCCTGAATGCCAGGAGTCGAATCACGGGCGGCGAGACAAGTGCAGAGCAGGGCGCATGACCGGATCAGTGCTCGCCGAATCGTTCGCGCCAGTAGGTACGCCACTGGCTTGCATGGTCGATTTCCGCGATGCCGTAGTCACTGGTCAGGAACGTCTGTGCCTTGATGTAATTCAGCGTGGCCGGTATGCCCGCAGCGCTGAGCCAGGTACTGCGGTCATAGTCGATGCTGCCGGCCGCGCTGGGTTCGGCATCGTTGGAAAACTCGGCGACCACTGGTTCCCCCGTACGCAAATCCACGGCGTAGAGCCGTCCGCGGCCTTCCTGCGGTGAGCAGGCATCCGCGGCCGCTCCGGCCGGCACGTAGCTGGTAAATAGTACCTTGCCGGCGACGGTAAAGGGGGATGACAGGGCCTTCTCGCCCTGGCGCTCGTTGTTGAAGCCGGGACCCAGGCGCATCTTCCAGCCGCCGAATGCGAAATCGGCGTCGAGCAGGCTGGCGCAGTCGCCGCCGCTGCAGTTACTGTTGAAATCCGCAAGGCCGGCCATATCCGTGGGCGTGGCGGCCGGGTCCAGCAGGCCGTCGTCCTTCAGCACGAACAGATAGTTTTCGGTGTTCAGATTGAGCGGGTCGGCGCGGTTGCCCGAGCCGATGACCACGGCGAAGAAGCTGCTGCCCGTGCCGCGCACGCGCACCACGTCGGGCCGCTCGAAGAAACGCCGGTCATCACTCACCGTATCGGCGCCGTGACGACCGAGGCTGGCGATGGGCGCGGCCTGCCATTCGGCCGGATCGACGTGGCCGATATCCGCTCGCCAGACGCGGCCGCCGGTGTCGCCCACGTAAATGCGATCGGCGTAACCGTCGCCGCTGACGTCCACCACGGTCAGATCGGAGGCAATGCCGTCGTCCATGCTGGCGTGCTCGAAGACCGGCGCGCCGCCGGCCGTGGTCGCGCCGGTGCTGCTGCCGCCGCGCGCTTTCCAGATGAGCTCGCCGGTTTCGGCATCCACCACGAAGATGGCGTGGCCGCTGTCGTCGTCGTCACCCACCTGGTTGCGGTTGTAGCTGCTGCCGGCAGACTGGCTGGCGTCGAAGTTGCTGCCTTTTTTCGCGTCCTTGCCCAGCGGGGTTCCGGCGCTCGTGTAGCCGCCGTTATAGCCGCCGCCGAACAGCAGAACCGGGCGCTCTTGCGCCTGGCCGCCGTCGTTGCTGATGCGCAGCCGGGCAAATCGCGGAGTGGAGAAGGTCATGCCGAGCTCGCCGAAGCCGGCCTGCGTGTTGTCGACATACCACAGCCCCGTGGGTGGCTGGTCGGGGTTGGTCACGTCCAGCGCGTAGTAGGCCTTGCCGCCGCGGCGCAGGCCGAAGAACAGCCAGACCTTGTCGTCGCCGCCAGAGCTTATTTCTCCATCGCCGTCGGCATCGTGCACCCAGGCGGTGGCGGCGCCGTCCACGCCGTAGGGGCGGCTGGCGGCCGTGGCAGTATTGGCCCGCCAGTTCTGCATGTATTTCAGGGTGTGGCGGGGGGCAAAGCGCCAGACTTCCTGGCCGCCGAAGGTCGTCCCGCCCGCCGCTTCGTCACGGAACTGGTGCAGAAATCCCAGATTGGTCCCCGCGAAGATGCGGATGCCGCGGCTGCCGCCATAGTCGATGGCCAGCGGATGCGAATGCAGGATATCGCCCATGGCCCAGTCCACCGAGCCCGGCTCCAGCGCGCCAGGTGCGTCGCATTCGGTGCCCAGGATGATGCCGAGAAAGCCCAGAAGATTGTTGCAGAACAGCGATTCGAACAGGTTTTCCAGCGTGGCTTCGATCAGCGCCGTCAGCCCCGAGATGTGCACGCCCAGAAAGGACAGGAAGCCGCCGTAGGCCTCGCCGCCCAGTTCGTCGGCGCGCGACTGATACCCCCGCGCGAAGGCCACCAGCTCCGCCGCTTCGAGGCGGCTGCTCACGGCCAGCGCCGGCCGGACATCGTTGAGGGTGGTGTCGTCCAGGTTCAGGTTGGCGATGCGCAGATGTTTCGCCGTATCGCCACTGGCCTGGTAGTAGACGATGGGGCCGCCCGCGGCGCTGCTGCCGGGCGTGCCCGGAGGCGGGTTGGCATCCGAGGGTTGCACGTAGGGCGGAATCAGCTTCATGCCGGCGCCGCCGCGATCGACCAGGTTGCCGTCCCGACCATCCAGCGCGCCCACCACATCCGAGGGCAGCTGGCCGGGGTCGGTCCAGAAGCTCAGGGCCTCCATGCGCAGCTCGCCGCTGGCGTTGACCGCGCGAAGGCCCAGCGCGTCGCGAATGACCACGTCGCCGTCTTCGCCGGAGTCCAGGGCCAGCCGTTTAAGGTTGCCGCGCCAGGCGGGTCTGCGATCCGGGTCGGGCTTGAAATAGCCGGTGTACACCCGGTCCATGGCTTCACCCCGCGAGGATAGCGAGAACACCGTCTGCGGCCCGCCAAAGCTGGCCGTGGTCGACTGGACCGGCACGAAGGTTTCGCTGCGGGCGAAGTCCACCGCCAGCGGGTTGATGGCCAGCGGCAGGTTCATGACCGTGCCGGTGAGGTTGCTCAGCAGCCCGCCCACACCGCCTTCCAGGCCGTTGACCAGGAAGCTGGAGCGCACGCGGTAGTTGCCGCCGTTGTGCGCCACGCCCTGGGTGGCGAGATGCGTGATCATCTCGGGCCAGGTGAGCTCGCCGCCGTCGACGTTCGCGCCGCTAAAGCTGGCGTCGGCCAGAATATCGGCGTCGGATTCGCTGTCCGCCTGCGAGTCGGTAAACATCAGATTGATGACGCTGATCTGGTTGCAGGCGCCGTCGGCCAGCGGGCTGTTGTAGCGGCCGTTCGACACGGCGGCCGGGTCGGCGCTGGTGGGCAGGCCGTTGTCGGCGGTGAGCGGGGCGTTGTAGATGGGCTCCCCCTTGAGATAGCGCACCAGCTCGTAGTAGAGCTCCTTGCCCTGAAATGGCGGTGTGGCGTCGGCCTCCGTGTCGAAGCTGCCGATCTCGAGCGCGCCCAGCCGGGCGATGACCTGGTCGACCGTGTCGTCCAGGCTATCCTCCAGCAGTTCGGTGGCGTCCAGCAGCACGAAAGCGCCGTTGCTGCAGTCCACCGTGTCGCTGCGCGGCGAGGCAAAACTGGCCGGGTCGCAGGTGTTGGCATTGTTGGCCATGATGGCCAGCCGCACGCCGACCAGCTGATGCAGCACGCGGTAAAGCAGCAGCCGCACCACGTCGAGCTGGGTCAGCGAGACGCTCGTGCCGCCGCCCTCCTGACCAAGAATGCCCTGCAGCTCGCCGGCCAGACCGTCGAGCGACACGCCAGCCAGATTGCCCACCAGGCCGAGCAGACCGCCTACCACGCTGTTCTCGCCCAGCAGGGCGTCCGTCAGCGCGCCGATTTCCAGCCCGGTTGCCGCTTCAAGCACGGGTAGAACCGTGACCTGCTGGAGCGTTTCGCACAGCGGCTCGCCCACCAGCGTGGAGGGGTCGGCCAGCACGTTGCTGCAGACGATTTCCGTGGGGTCCAGATTCAGGTCGACGGTCAGCACGACCAGCGGGGGGCTGCTGTCGGTGGCCGGCGCCTGCGTGTAGATGTCGATATCGTCGGCCTGGGCAATGGGCGGCAGCGCCGCGATGCCCAGCATCAGAGCGGACACGGCGCCAACCACGGCCGCGCCGAGTCGATTCGTGAGTGATGTGACAACCATGCTGGTTTCCTTCCCCTGGCGCGCTCAGTACTCGATGCGCGCGTTGCGGGGGCTAATGACAGAATGCCTTGCTCGATGTCGGCGGCGCCCAGGCCCTCTTCGCCGCGCGCGTACTGGCCGCGCACGCCAAACCCCACCGCGCTGAGCTTGTCCATGCTCATGAGCGTCTGGCCGGGGAGGGCGATGTCGGCCGGCGGCAGGCGCCGGGCTTCGGCGTAGACGCCGTTATCGAAAATCTCTCGCTGCGAGGCGGTGGCCGAGCCGTCGGTAATGGGGCCCAGGCTCAGGCCGGCCTGCTCGATCGGGCAGGCCGTCTGGGTGCCGGTATTGGCGGACTCGAAGCAGCGCAGGTAGTCCTCATCGGAATTGACGGGCAGGTTCGCCGGATCGGCCGCTACCGCATCCACGACCGCCTGGGCAGTTTCCAGCGCCTCGATACGGGCCTGCTCGTTACGGGCCAGCCGCAGCTCCGTGGTGCTGGCGCGCATGGCGAAGACGCCGAGCAGCGTGAGTATCACCAGGAAGACCAGCGCCGTCGCCAGGGCCACGCCGCGCTGCGTTTGGGGTCGAAAGACCCTGTTTTTCATGGCGTAAGTCCCTGCGCCAGAATGGGATTACGCAGCATGACAGTCGTCTGAATGACCCGCCGGTAGTAGTGATCCTCGTTGTTCTGCGCGCCTTCGAAGCTCTGATCCGGCTTGCTGAGCAGGCGATAGGTCTTGTCGTTGGTATAGGAGAAATCGCGGCCGATGCTGCGCACCAGCAGCTGGATTCGGGCGGTGACTGCCAGCTCGAGCTCGTCCTCGCTGGGGTCGACCGCGTAGCGATTGGCGATGGCGTCGCCGTCGGTGTCGATGCCGAAGGCAATCTGCACATCCTCGATACCTTCCGCCAGGGGTTCGATCTCCACGCCGCCGCCGGCACTTCGGCCCAGGATGGCGCGGCAGAGCGTGGGGACGCCGTCGCCCGGTGTTTCGGCGTAATTGCGCACGAAATACAGCCGGCTGACGTATTCCCAGACGTTGTAGGGCGCCAGACTGGGCGGGTGATCGGCGCCGGGCTTCTCGGCCGCCGCGCCGGAATGAAACAGCGACCCTTCGGTTCGATTGGTACGCAAGTAGACGGTATTGGCGCTCAGTGACACGGGGTCACCCGTTTCTTCGCGCAGGGCGGTGGCCTGACCGGAGACGCGCCGGATGCTGACCACGTCGGTATCGGACACCACGTGCGCCGCATTCAGGCAGCCGTAGCGGGCCGCGGCGCTGACGGCGCTGGGATTGTTCAGGAATTCCAGCGTGGCCGGGTCGAAGGCCCAGCCGGGCGCGCCGTCGGCGCCCGGCGTGCAGTCGTTGGCAGGCGCGCCCAGCGTTTCGGAATCGCGCTTGAGCAGGTGGGCGTCGGTCATGCCGCCCAGGTAACCGGCCATGGCCAGATCACGAGCCAGGGTCTCCAGCGCAAAGCGGGCGTTGTCCTGCATTTCGGCAATGAGCTGGTTCTGGTTGAAGTTGCGCTTGTTGGTGTAGAACAGCGAGCCCACGGCGGCGGTAAGCAGCAGCCCCAGAGTGAGCGCGATCATCAGCTCCACGAGCGAGAAGCCGCGTTGCGCGCTGTTGTGATGCCTGTGCCTCATGGCGCGATGTACGTCCGGAATTCGAAGTAGCGGCGGTAGGCCGTTGAATCGTCGAGCGCGGTCCCGTCTCCGCGGACCCGGCCGTAAAGGCCGCGGCCGGCGCCGCAATCCACGGCGGTGTCGCTGCCGTCGAGCTGGGTGATGCCGCGCCAGGCAACGATGACCGTGTAAAAACCGGCGCCGCCGCCGGCCGGGCCGGTCACGCAGGCGCTGGGAGACACCAGGCCGCCGGTCTGGATGGTCCGGGTGCCGCCGTTCTCGGCCGCCTCGACGACCACGTCGCTCGCGCCGTCGAGCGCCTGCTCCCATTCGTGCAGGTCGAATGCGGCCAGCTCGGCTGGGCTGCAGTTGTCGGCCAGGCAGTTGCTGTCGAGTGTGCTGCTACCGCCGCGGCTGCCCAGCGGGTTGTTTTCGGGCACCAGGTAACCGGCGCGGCCCTGGGGGTTGGCGCGCATGCTGGACACGATGAAGCGGGCCAGGTTGGCCGCGGTGGTCCGCTGAATGGCGTCGTAATTGTTGCGCTTGGCCACGGCCTGCAGCCCCGCGATGGCAAGCACGCCGACCGAGAAAATCAGCAGCGTGATCAGGATTTCGATGAGCCCGATGCCGGACTGTCGGGATGCATGGCCGCGCGGGATGATCATTGCGGATCCGGGCAATCGGGGGTGCTGGCCGTGGGCGTGGTGGCGCGGCCGGCCGCGTTGATGCGCACGATGCGGCCTTCGATCTTGCCGTTGGCGGGGCACAGTTCGAACTGGCCCGCGGGGGCGGCCCGCCCAGCCGGAATGTACTGCACGTGGCTGTCGTAGTCGGGGCTGGTCATCGTGTAGCCCTTCAGCCCCTGGTTGCTGAGCAGGTGCACGTCGCCGGCATCGGGTTCGCCGTTGCCGAAGTCGTCCTCGCCAAGATCGCCCTCCAGGTTGGCGTACACGAGCCAGCCGTCCGACCAGGCGCCGCTGGGGCTGCAGCGCTCCCCATCCGCGCTCTTGCAGACGATGACGCTCAGGTTGCGAGAAATGGCTTCGCTACGGGCGAAATTCAGGGTGTTGAACACGTCCGCCGTGTAACTGACGCGACGGTTTTCGGCTATGATCTGCATGAAGCTGGGTATGCCGATGGTCAGCAGAATCACGGCCACCGAAATCGCGACCAGCAGTTCCAGCACTGTAAAGCCCCTGTTATTCATATTTGCACAGTCCTTGTGATCCCAGCCTAGTCAAAACTGACCAGGGCAACGGATGACAGGGGACAGGCGGCAACCGGTATTCGATAAGCGCCCGGCGACCCGACAGACGGCGGCTAAGTGATTGAAAGTTCGCGAATTCGGGCCGTAAGCCATCGCGCCGTAAAGGCGGATAATCGTCAAAATCCCAGCGCGCGACCGATAATTCGTCAAAATATTGTCCGTTTCATGCGTTTTTCCGACAGAACCGACCGTTCCCGCCGCGTCGCGAGCGGGCCAGCGCAACCGGCAGACACCACAGCCCGGGTTTCGACATCTTGATTTCGCGGCCGGATGCTCTTGTTATCGGCGGCGGCGTGATTGGATTGACCACCGCGCTGGCGCTGGCCGACCGCGGCGCCGAGGTGATGCTGACCGAGGCGGGACACACCGGGCAGGAGGCCTCCTGGGCCGGGGCGGGGATTCTCTTCCCCATCTATCCCTGGCGGTACTCGACCCGGGTGCAGACGCTGGCCCAGCGGGGGCGTGTGCTCTACCCAGCGCTGGCCGAGCGGGTTCTGGCCGAATCCGGCATTGACCCGGGATACATTCGAAGCGGTTTACGGCTGTTCGACGATCACGAAACCGCCAGTCGCTGGTGTCGCGAGCACCATGAGCCGGCAGAAACGGTCTCTGGCGCCGCCGGCGGCGGCCTTCTGCTGCCGGCCGTGGCGCAAATCAGGAACCCGCGCCTGTGCGCCGGCCTGAAGGCGCTGCTGATCGGGCTTGGCGTGACCGTCAGAGAGGCTTGCCGCGTCACCGGGCTCGATGAACAGCACGATGGCGTGACGGCGGTGACGGCCGGCGGTGAGCGCATTGCCGCCGGCACGGTGATCGTTTGCGCCGGCGCGTGGAGTCGCCGGCTGCTTCCCGCGCTGCCGATCCGGCCGGTCAAGGGACAGATGCTGCTGCTTGAAGATGAGCCGGGCCGCTGGCCGCACATCCTGCTTGAAGACGGCCGTTACCTCGTGCCCCGAGCAGACGGCCGGCTGTTGATTGGCAGCACGGTCGAAGACATCGGCTTCGACCAGGGTACGGATGCGAAGGCCATGCAAAAGCTTCGCGAGCATTTCGCGCGCCGGTTTCCCCGACTGCTCGAGCTGCCCGAGCAGGGCCGGTGGGCCGGTCTGCGGCCGGCGTCGGACGACGAGCAGCCGATTATCGGCCCGCTATCGGGGAGTCAGCGTATCTACGCGAACACCGGCCACTTCAGAAACGGCCTGACCATGGCGCCTGCGGCGGCGGAAGCGCTGCTGGAAACCATGGGATAGACCGGGCTTGGCTGGCGTTACCAGCAGTCGTTTACATCTGCGCTGCCGGTGACGTACTTGCGTCCCCGGGAGTCGATTTGCAGCTTTCCGCAATCATCGTCGTTCGCCTGATCGCGAAGCGGCGTAGCTTCCAGGACAAAGCAATTTTCAATCGCGCAAGTGGAACCGGTCACGGCAGCCGCCTCGTCTTCATCCAGCACGGATACCGTGTACCACGCGTTATCTGCACCGGAATCGCCGCTGGGTGCAGCGGCCTTGGCAAAGCCTAGGTCGGTCATTGAACCGCCGTAGGACTGCGGTCTGGCTGTCGAGAAAAATCGCTCCTGACGATTGGTGGTCTCAAGCAGTAGCGTTTTCGCTTCCGTGCGCCGCGACTTGCGAATTTGATTGAGATAACTGGGATAGGCGATGGAGGCCAGAATGGCGACAACCACCACGGTTATCATCAGTTCGATCAGTGTGAACCCGTGAGCCGGCCGCAGCCGGCTCAGTGCATACTGGATTGCGGAGTGACGACTCATCGACGCAGCTCACGCCAGGTCCGGCGGCCCTCGGGCGGGCCACCGATATTCAGGATGTCTGTATCAACTTCGGCGCGGCTGCCGTTCACGTAATAGCGGTTCAGGGCATCCGCAATCGCAAAGCCCGGGGTTGTGCCGCCGCCGCCATCAAGAGCGATACCGGAAAAGCCGATCTTTGCGCCATCGGGTTCGAACGTGTCGGTATCGTTGAACTGATTATCGTCATTCAGATCAAACACCGGTTCGAAGAAACGCCCACCTGAACGCCGATCCAGCGCGTACAAGAAGCCGTCTGCGCCGGCTTCGCAGGTCGTTGATTGGGGTATCAGCGAGGAGAACACGATCAAGTCGCGCCGAATCACCGGGTCGGACGTCAGCATTTCACCCTCATTTATGCCATTTACTGCCAGGTCAAGATAGAAACCGTGCGCGTTGGACTTGCACGCGGGGGCCGAGGAGCCGCTGGGGCAGGTATCCGGTTCCCAGAAGAGATCACGCTGGTCCGGCGGGTTGTCGGAGACAATCCGTAGCAACTCGCCATTGCTGCTGACCTGCTGCGAAATGGTCTGCACCTGCAGGTCAGCCCTGCGGAAATCCTGGCGCTTGGTGGGCGTGTAGGGCGGGTTTCTGGTGAATGTGAATACGTTGGTGTCACGTACGCCGTAGAAGCTGTGGGTGATGCTGGTATTCGGTGACTTATCAGCGGTTTCTAGATACTTGCCGGTACCAAAATACACGACAATCCCGTAGTTCACGCCCAGCGGGTGAGCCGAGACCACTGGTGCGGTCGTAATGGGTTGGGCCTCGCCGCTGCCGTCGCGCGCTCTGAACAACGGTGTTGGGGTTCCAGCGCTCCCAAGGCCAACTTCCCAGCCGTCAGCGCTATTTGATGTGAGGTCGAATTGCCAGACGTTGCCGAACAGGTCACCGGCGTAGACGTAATCGACGATCAGATCGCCATCAAGATCGACCGGTGTTGCTGTAGCCAGACCATTGGGGTTGTTGTCATTCGCCGGGTCCTGGCTCATGCCGACGCCGGTGTCCAGCTTGCTGAGCAGCTCGCCGGTCTGGGTATCTACCACGTAGAGTACAGCGTTGCCGGTGGTGCTTGCGCTGCCATCGTCATGCGTATTGTCGAACCCGTTGCCGAAAATGGTTACCCATTTGCCGTTGTGGGCCCGAACCGTCTGGGGCTGGGCGAAGGAATAACCCATGTCCCGATCGCCGTCGGTGCGGTTGTTGTAGGGGAGGTCACGGTCCATGAATTCCCACAGTGCCACCTTGCTGGCATCCGTCGCGCTTTCCGTGAAGAAGTTATCGGTTGCGCCATTGGCATCGCCCGTCACGTCGAGCGCGAAAACGGCCTGGCCGCCGCCCCGCAGGCCACTGGTGAGCACGGTATGCCACTGGCCGTCGTCAAAGAACGCATCGGTGGTGGACGGGCTGCCGTCCACGAAGTAATCGTGGTCGTAGTCGTTGCTCGTCAGTTGTTTCAGCTTGGGATAGAGCGACACTGGGATATAGCCAAAGACTTCTTTGCCGGTATCGGCATCGAAGCCGTGAAGCATCCCGTCGTTGGCGCCCACGTAAACCATGGGCCGACGATTGAAGTACGGGTTACGGAAGTTCGCGAAATAGTCGGACTCCGGACCGGTGGTGCCCGGATAAAGATTGTCCTTCCAGATCAAGGGGTAGCCGATCCATTGAGGCACGCCCTCAAAAGCCGGGCCGGAATGTACGATATCTCCAAGTAGCGAGTTACGTTCGCGAAGGTCATTCGAGTTCGGCCCCTCTTCGCTTCTATCACCACGGATGTGATTGACCTCGTCAGCGGTCAAGTTACCGGTAACCGAAGCGACAGCATTCACAACAACAGGCGAATATAGTCCTGCTAGAGATCCGACCAACAGTCCCCCGGGGCGAAACGGCTCACCGTTGCCATTACTTCCTCTGTAGGGGTTAAAGGTCAGAATCACACGATCATCATGGTCGATGCCCGGGCTGCTTCCGAGCCCCGATTCCCGACAACTTCCTCCGGTTAGCTCGCAGTCCGCGTCCCAGACCGCCGCGCAGACGCTGCCTGCGGGTGCGTTGGCCGGGCACGTGGCGTTGGCGTTGCCGTCTGATAGTGGTCGGGCCAGCAGGCTACCGCTCCAGTCTGGCGGACGAAATTTCGCCTGATAGATACGCGAGGTGGCCGAGACAACACCGCTGTTGATTGACACTGCGGAGGCGGCGCCCTGACGTGAGGCAATGTCGTTGAGTACCGCCCGAAATTGCGTCACTACATCCTGAGGCGTAGTAGCATTCAGGAGCCGGCCGCGGCTATTGATTGTGGCGTGCCAGAGATCGTCGATCTGCGAGGGGCCACGTTCGCCAAAACTCAGACTGTTCCAGTTGGGTACATTCTCGTATGGGTTTTCCGTGGCGTCGGCGTCGGTGCCAAAGATCAGGCCGCTCTGGCCCAGCGTTACGCCGAAAGTTGTCATGTGCAGTTTGCTTTGACAGTCCAGCCATGGGGCGGGATCGGCAACATCGCAGCCCGCTGGTGTGGGCAGCCGCCCGGGCTTGACGCCGCCAAAATTGATTTCGTTCTCCAGCTTCTTGTAGTAGTGGGCCGCGATGTCGGCCATCGTGTTTGACGAGTTGTCAGAGAAGACGGGATGGCCGAACTCGGGGCCGCCGTCGTTATCCACATTGCCCACACCAGCACCGTCCCATGTGGTGGCATAGCCGTCGGTGAACAGAACACCAAAATTCTGCTGGCACTGATTCTGAATAATATTTCGGTCCGTCGCGTAGAGTTGGCCCAGCCGTCTGACAGCTTCACGGTTAGGTGTGCCGCCCCCCACGCGGTAATCGTATATGTCCTCCATGAAACTGTTGCGGTCATCAGAGTCCGCGAAATCGCGGATGGAGACACCACCACCGCCGCTGAGGTTGTCGATTTCATTGGCGCCGACGCGCGCCCGGCGCTCATTATTGAAAGAGCGGACAATGCCATCCTTCACCGCAAGATTGCGTTTCCTGGCGTAGACGAACCAGTTGGCAAAGTTCTGCATCATGGCGCTATAGCCACTGCCGACACCGCCGCAGTCGCCGCCGCCGCCGCTGAAATTGCCGGGTTTGATTTCGTAGCCCAGCATTCGACTGCCATCCGGAGCAAATCCGGTCAGCGGTTTCTCGTTATAGCCAAAGCAGGCGGGTAGGGGCGAAGACTCCGGTAGATAAAAAGTGGCTGGATAGTAGGCAATTTCCTCGGCGCCATCCGTACCGGAATTGACCATGTGATCGCCCCCGTAGACCTGATTGACGGTCCTCCAGCTGCCGTTACTGTAAATAACAGTGTTGCGTGGCAGCACCATTCCTTGCTGGAGAAAGAACTTCTCGCCATCCCCGCGGCGCCGTACTTCATTCGTCAGATTCACACGATTGCTCGAGCCAATTCGCGGATCAGAGATGGCCGACTGAGGATTTGCGTCGTCGAAGGTCTGGTCGTCGACGTCAAGCCAGGGTTCATACACCTTCGTGGGATCAAAGTAGGCGGGGTTGTAGGCTGGCGATCGAGTAAAAGCGAACTGAGGGATGGGAGGAATGCCGTAGTGGTCATTCGCGGCGTCGTTGTATAGCCGATTCCCGCTACCGTAACCGTTAGGAAAAAGATAAACGTATTTTTTCCAGGTTCCGTTCGCCGACCCTGATGTATTGAAGTTCAGGGCGTCATCTCGATCCGTGAAGCTCCGCCGGTCGGTATTCCACCACAGCGCGCCGTCATTGGTCGGGAAAATAACTTCTGAGTCCATGCTGCCTGACATGTCCACAGCCAGCAGGAGATTCGGTGGCGCGTTGATACCTACAAACAAGGGCGAATCGGCCAGATCCAGGCTTGCCGATCGAGCGGCCGTGCTGAGTATGCCGGCGAGCAGAGCGGCGCCGACCAGATGAGCCAATTTGATCAGTTTTTTCGTGGTCATGTCGGTGCCCCCCATGGGCAGCAGGCAGTCTTTAGTTGAAGCGCTTGCGATACGTGCTTTGGACCGTGACTGCAGTGGAAGGCGCCCGGCCTTCCGCGTGTCCGGTTACGCGATAAACCTTGTCGCCCACAAGCCGGCCGGCCTGCCGAATCGAAAGGCTGTCGGGACTGAAGCCGAAATCCTCGATGAAATAACGTGGTGGCGGCAGATCATCGGCCACATTCGGATCGCGACCCGGCAATGGTGTTACGGCTGCCGGCATATCGTCTCCGTACACACGCGAAAGCTTGGTGGCTGGTTTACGCGCCGGAGACCACGTTTCGGCCTCCAGATACTCCTTGACGGCGGTTACGTCCGAAAGAGGGCCGCCGGCATCCCAGATCGCCTCGGTGTCCCCCGGTAGCGGTATGCTGTTCTGCAAGGCTATGAATTGCTCGGCGTGGCGTAGTGCCGCATCCGACGCTATCAGCGTTTCGTTGCGATCACGCATATTGGAGCTGGCCCGTTCCTGCAATGTGGCGGTGCCCATGCTGGACACGGCCAATAGCGTGATGAGAACCAGAAAAATGAGCCCGGTGACGAGGACGAATCCGGATTCGTTGCGACTCTTCATGCCAACCATCTCTCAGAGCAGCCTGTTGCGCAGCGCGATTACCTGTTCGATAACTTCGCGCTGCCGTCTGTCGGTATTGCTGCCGTATTGCTGTTCAGTGCCGAATAGCGTGACTGTCTGCGGGCCGCCGGCGGGGCGTAGCTGGCCCTCGGTTACCATAACCAAGCCCACTTTAAGACTGAGGACAGCGTCGAAATCGCCCACGCCAGGGGCATCGACATAGCGATCTACCGATCGATCATTGTCGGTGTCGACGCCGTAGAGAATGTGCATGGACTCGACATTGTCGATGATGGCGTTGGTGCTGTTGGCGGACACCGTGCCATCCGGCTGGATGACGCTACGTTCGCAACGCAGATCGCGCAGACCATCAGCCTGTGCGGGGCCCAGATGAAAGCGATTGAGTGATTCTTCGCCGTCGGCAAGCGCGGTACCGAAGCAATCGTGCATGTTGTCGTCGGACACATAGCGGACCGAGATCGTGTCTCGCCCGAACTTGTCGTTTCCGCCATTGGTACCCGCGAGCGCGTCGTCGCTGAGGCTGTCGCTTTCGTCATTGAAGGCATTTGGCCGGAAGCCTGTGTGCCCGAGTGTCAGGCCGAGCAGGAAAAAGCTCACCCGAACATTCTCCTGAAGGGCAGTTTGCTCTTCCTGGGCTTCAAAGCTCGATTTGTTGCCCACGAATATCTGGATAATGCCGGCGACCAGCAACAGGCCGACCGCCATGCCAATAAGTAACTCGACAATACTGAAGCCTTTCTGGCGCTGCATGGGTGCGCTCCAAATCATGGCCGGAATACCGCGTTGAAACTCTGGGTATTGATCTCACCTTCCCGCTTGTCCTTCTCGTTCCACGTCACGGTAATGGTGTGAGGGGACGTCGGATTACAGGGTGAATCCTCGCATTCGATCTGCCCGCGACCTGCAGGCAAGACCGTGCCTAGATAAACATCCCACTGATACGCGTCATAGGCCGCCATTTCTGCCGGCGTGCAGGCGTCGGCATTGCAGTTCTTGCCGGGGGCTTTGCCTGCCGCCGGGTTGTCCACATTGGCGAAGTCGCCGTCCGCGACTGCAGCGGGATTGGCCCGCATGCGTGCGATCATGTTTTCAATTTCCATGGCAGCCGAGCTTCGGGTGACCGATGTTTGCGTGCTGGCAATGCCGACTGCCTGAAGCCCCAGTATTCCCAACAGGCCAATCGAGATGACAACAACAGAGATGAGCGCTTCAAGCAGCGTAAAGCCGCTTTGTTTGATGTTTGCGGTCAGGGGCATTTTCCACCATTGTTTTCTGTACTGCGCACGCGTCCAGAGGGTGCAATAACGATATCGGTGCGAGAATCTCCGTCTTTGCCGCATACGCGGATCGTGCCGGCGCTGCCAAACGCAAAACCGTTGGGATTGAACGAGATACTGTCATCGACGTTCGCGTTACCGCGCACCGTCGCTTGCTTCAGACCGTTACCCACCCGGAGCACCTCGGCATTCGTCGGGGTGTAGCTGGCCGACGTAAAGTTGCCCTGACTGTCATCAAAAACGATCCAGCCCTGCTCCCATCCGCCGCTGCCGGTACAACTCGCCGCATCGGCGCTCTTGCACACCGCGACGTCCACACCTCTTGTGACAGCCTCACTGCGCGCCAGGTGCAGCGCGCCGATGTACTCATTTACGCTGGCCGCCACAGCATTGCGCGTCACGATGGCGCGGTAGGAGGGCACGGCAATCGCCACGAGTATGGCCGCGACTGCTAGAGCAACCATCATCTCGACCAAGGTAAAGCCCCTGGTGCGAAGACGGCCAGGTTCTGGGCCCGTTCTGATGCGCTCAGATATGTGCGCGAGCAATCTCAATGAAACTTGCATCCGTGTTGGCCTGATCAGGACACAGAATCTAGGTTAAGGCTTCCTGCGAAGGGGGATAGGTTAGACAGAAGAATGCGGCTGACCGATGAACGGCTATGCGTTGAGAAATTGACTGTGTGGAACGCCGGCCCGTTGGGGATCGAAGTCTCTTCGGTCCCAAAGCCTTATCCGTTGTCGGTCGGGCGCTGTTTCCCTATAATCCGCGCGCCGGGCAGGCCCCTTAAGCATAAGGCTGATCGATCATGAGAATGGATCGATCACCGAAGACGGGCCCAAACCGGTTTGAATTGTTTGCGCTCAGGTGGAAGCGCGAGCGTGACTGGTTTTCAATGGCAGTAATGCCGGGATAGCTCAGTAGGGCGAGCCGGATGTGGGACGAGCACTGCTCGGCCCCGGCGAGCGCCCGCCATGGAAGGCGGGCCGGATCGCGCAGGAATTTTAAGCGAGCACACGGAAGTGCGAGCGTGACTGGTTTTCAATGGCAACAATGCCGGGATAGCTCAGTAGGTAGAGCAGGCGATTCGTAATCGTCAGGTCGCAGGTTCGACTCCTGTTCCCGGCACCATTTTTTGCTCTCGTAAACGTCGTGATCTTCTCTGGACGGTCATGAAATAAGCATCTTTATCGGCGAAAATAACGGCAGGAAGCCGGAAGGCGCTGGAATTCAGCGAGGGCAGGGACAGCCCGAACGAAAACACCCGGTAGCGATTACGCAAACAGGAGAGGTGGCAGAGCGGGCGAACCGGACAAAGGACGAGCACAGCTCGGCCCCGGTGAGCGCCCGCCAGGGATGGTGGGCCGGAAGGCGTAGGAATTCAGTGAGGGCAGGGACAGCCCGAACGACAACACCCGGTAGCGATTACGCATACACGGAGAGGTGGCAGAGCGGTTGAATGCACCGGTCTTGAAAACCGGCAAGGGTGCAAGCCCTTCGTGGGTTCGAATCCCACCCTCTCCGCCAACATACAAAGGCCAGCAAAGTACAGATGGGCGCCGGTGGCTTAGTTCGGCACAATTCGAACCCACGAAGTGGGTCGACCGATTGGCCGGGAGCCAATCGGAACTGCCGAAGGCAGGCCCGAAGGGCGGAGCACAGGGATGTGCGGAGTAATCCCACCCTCTCCGCCAACATTCAGATGCCGGCAAAGTACAGATGGGCGCCGGTAGCTTTATTCGGCACAATTCGAACCCACGAAGTGGGTCGACCGATTGGCCGGGAGCCAATCGACAGCTGCCGAAGGCAGGCCCGAAGGGCGGAGCACAGGGATGTGCGGAGTAATCCCACCCTCTCCGCCAACATTGACACTGCGGCAGCCGGTACAAAGGCGCCCGAGTAGATTTCGGAATTCCGGCGTCCGTGGTGGGCGTCACGGTTTGGGGTTTTACAATCACCGTTTAATTCACGGAGAAGGAGACAATGGACAGCGATAAATTGATGCGCACGGCGCAGGCACTGGTGGCTTCGGGCAAGGGCATTCTGGCGGCGGACGAGTCCAGCCCGACGATCAAGAAGCGGTTTGACAGCATTGACGTGGAGTCAACCGAGGAAAATCGCCAGGCCTATCGCGATCTGTTGTTTACCACCGACGGCGCCGAGGAGTTCATCAGCGGCGTGATCCTTTACGAGGAAACGCTGTTCCAGAAGGGCCTGTCCGGCACGCCTTTCCCGGAATTGCTCTCCAGCAAGGGCGTGATTCCCGGCATCAAGGTCGACAAGGGCGCCAAGCCTCTGGCCGGCAGCCCGAACGAAAAGGTCACTGAAGGCCTCGACGGCCTGCGTGACCGCCTGGCCGATTACGCCAAGGCCGGCGCTCGGTTTGCGAAGTGGCGTGCAGTGATCGACATCGCCGACGGCGAGCCAACCGACTACTGCCTCGACGTGAACGCCCACGCGCTGGCCCGCTACGCGGCGCTGTGTCAGGAAGCGGGCATCGTGCCCATTGTTGAACCGGAAGTGCTGATGGACGGCGGCCACGACCTCGCGCGCTGCGAAGCCGTGACCGACGCCACGCTGATCAAGGTGTTCGAGGCGCTCAAGACCCAGCAGGTACTGCTGGAGGGCATGCTGCTCAAGCCCAACATGATCATTTCCGGCAAGAAGTGCGGTGACCAGGCCAGCGTGCAGGCCGTGGCGGAAGCCACCATTCGCTGCCTGAAGCGCCACGTGCCGGCTGCGGTGCCGGGCATCGTGTTTCTGTCCGGCGGCCAGAGCGACGAAGTGGCCACGGCCCATCTGGACGCCATGAATCGTCTGGGTCCGCATCCCTGGCAGCTGAGCTTTTCCTATGGCCGGGCCCTGCAGGCACCTGCGCTGGCGGCCTGGCGCGGCAAGCCGGAAAACGTCGAGGCGGCGCAGAAGGCCTATTATCTGCGCGCCAAGTGCAACGGCGCGGCTGCCCGCGGCGACTATTCGGACGCCATGGAAAAAGCGGCCTGAGCCACTTTATTCGTGCCGATTGACGATCACCCGGCTCGTGTCCGCGAGCCGGGTTTTTTTGCGCCCGAAAATGAGTGCTAATCTCAGTTATCGATTGATTGAGTCCCAATGGACAAGCTCGCTGCCCTCCGCCAAAGCCCGCTGTTTCGCGACCTCGACCGCCGCGCCCTGCGCGACATGGCGCAGGCGGCCGAGTGGGTGGAACTGCGCGGCGGGGCTTATCTTTTCCGCAGCGGCCAGAAGAGTGATGCCTTCTATGTGATGGTCAACGGCCGCGTGCGCGTGCACCGTGCCGAAACCGAGGACGGCAAGCGGCGGCTGCTCATTGAAGTTGCCCAGGGCGAAACGGTGGGCGAGATCGCCGTGCTGACCGGCGAGGACCGCGCCGCCGACGCCATGGCCCTGCGCGACAGCGACCTGCTGCGCATCGGCGCACCCGATTTCGAGCGGCTGGTGCGCCGGCATCCGGGCGCCATGCTGCGCATCGCCCGCCTCATCGTCACGCGGCTTCGCTATGCGCGGCGCACCGAAGCGCGTGACCTGTTGCGCAACAGTCGCACCTATGCGGTCGTGCCCGCCAGCGCGGGCGTGGATGTACGCGGCTTTACCGAGCGTTTCTGCGACAAGCTCGCCCACGGCGGGTCCGTTCTTCGGCTCGACTCGAGCCGGGTGGAGCAGGCCCTGGGCGAGAATGCGGCCGAACTGGCGGGCGAGCCTGGCCAGGCGAGTCGCGCGCTGTCACTCTGGCTGAACCGGCTGGAGGACAGTTATCGCTATCTCGTCTATCAGGCCCGGGGCGAGCCGGACGCCTGGACGCGACGCAGTCTGCGCCAGGCGGATCGCGTTGTGCTGCTTTGCAACCCGGGCGAATCGGTGGACGACAGCGCGGTCATGCAATGGCTGAAGACCGAGCAGCTTTCCGCGCCGATCGAGCGGGTGCTCATTGGCGCCGCGCCGGACACGTTGCCGGATGACGGCCCGCCCAGGCCGTCCGGCGATCGTTTTGCGGGCACTCATCAGCTCCGGCCGGACCGGCAGGAAGCGGACATGGCGCGGCTGGCCCGCCTGGTGTCCGGGCGTGGGCTGTGTCTCGTGCTTGGCGGCGGCGGGGCCCGCGGGTTTGCGCACGTGGGGCTGTTGCGTGCACTGGAGGAGAAGGGCATTCCGGTGGACGCCATCGGCGGCACCAGCATGGGCGCTCTGGTGGCCGCGCTGGTGGCGGTGGGCAAGAGCGCCGACGAAGTCCTGCAGGTGCTGCGCGAGACCTTTGTCGACCACAACTACCTGAACGATTACTCGATTTCCCGTATTGCCCTGATCAACGGCCGCAAGTTTCGCAAGCGCATGATCGAAGTGTTTGGCGATGTTCGCATCGAGGACCTGCCCATCCGCTATTTCAGCGTCAGCGCGAGTCTGAGTACCGGCCAGCCGGTCATTCACGGCGACGGCCGACTCGTCGACTGGGTCTGCACCAGCATGGCGGTGCCAGGCATCGCGCCGCCGATGGTGCGCGGCAACGAGCTGCTGGTAGACGGGGGGTTGAGCTACGACGCGCCATTCGAGGCCATGATGGCCACCGGTCGGGGTCGGGTGATCTATTCCGACGTGAGCCGCGCCAAGGAACTGGTGCTGGATGGCGAGCCCCTGACGGAACCCACCAACCTGGTGGACGTGCCCGAAGTGCCCAAGACGCTAAACATGTTCAAGATTCTGTTTCACACGGCGGCGGCCACCGGTGCGCCCGGTCGCAACCGCGTGAGGGAGCGGGCTGACCTGCTGCTGCAGATGCCCGTGGCCGACGTCGCGATGTTCGACTGGGAGAAGCTGGACGATATCGTCTATCGCGCCTACCACCATGCCGACGAGCAGCTGGACCTGCTGCTGGCCGAACATCCGGACATGCAGGTGCCGGACGAGGCCCGGACTAGCCCACCAGAAGACGGCTGATGGTCTGCTCGTAGACTTCGCTCAGCCGCGGCAGATCGTCCACCAGCACGTGCTCGTCTACCTTGTGGATACTGGCGTTGAGGGGGCCGAATTCGGCCACCTGGGCGCCGGCCGGCGCCACGAAACGTCCGTCGGACGTTCCCCCCGCCGTGGAGCGGGCCGGGCGGCCGCCGCAGACGGCCCGGATAGACTGCTCCAGTGCGTCCAGAAGCGGGCCTTCCCGCGTGATGAACGGATCGCCCGAGTGATGCCAGTCCAGTTCCAGCCGGGTATCGCCGGGCGCAAAGCCGGCCGATTCGCAAGCCGTCGATACGACCTGCTTGATGGCCTCGCGCGGAAGCCCGGGGTTGTAGCGAATATTGAAGCAGACATCGGCCACGCCCGGAATGACGTTGTCCGCGCCGGTGCCGGCGTTCAGGTTGGAAATCTGGAAGCTTGAGGGCGGAAAATCGGCGTCTCCCGGCCCCCAATCGTGATCAACCAGCGGCGTGACGATTCGCAGCAGATGATGCAGGGCGTTTTCGGCGAGAGTCGGATAGGCCACGTGACCCTGCTGGCCGCGGAGTCGGATGCGGCCCGTCAGGCTGCCGCGGCGGCCGTGCTTGACCGTATCGCCCAGCGCGGTCTGGCACGACGGCTCACCCACCAGGCACCAGTCGATGCGGGTACCGCGCTCGCCAAAGGCTTCCATCACGCGGCGAACGCCGTGAATGCCTGGCCCTTCCTCGTCGCTGGTCAGCAGGATTGCGAGCCGTCCGTGTTCGGGGCTGTGCACCGCCGCGTAACGCTCCGCCGCCGTCACCATGGCGGCCACGCTGGATTTCATGTCTGCCGCGCCGCGACCGAAAAGCTTGCCGTCGTCGATTCGCGGCTCGAACGGGTCGGATTGCCAGTCCTCCAGCGGGCCCGGGGGCACCACGTCGGTGTGGCCCAGAAGGCACAGCGTCGGGCCGGCGTCGCCGTACACCGCCCATAGATTGTCGACCTCGCCAAAACGCAGGTTTTCCACCTCGAAGCCGGCCGCGGCAAGCCGGCCACCGATGATCTCCTGACAGCCGCCGTCGTCCGGTGTGACGGAGCGACAGCGAATCAGCTCGCAGGCCAGTTCGACGGTGGGATCCATGATCAGCTCAGCAGCGAGGCGTAGCGGGCCGGGCTGAAACCGCAAGCAACGCCCGTGCCGTGTTCCAGCACCGGCCGCTTGATCAGCAGCGGATGGGCGCGCATGAGCGCCACGGCTTCGTCGGCGTCGACCGCAGCCTTCTGCTCTTCCGGCAGTTCGCGCCAGGTCCGGCCGCGCTTGTTCAGGAGCGTCTCCCAGCCGAGCGCGGCGGCCCAGTTCTCCAGGCGGCTGTCGTTGACCGGGTCGGCCCGAAAATCCACGAAGGCATGATCAATGCCCGCGTCGTCGAGCCAGCGCCGCGCCTTGCGGCAGCTGTCGCAGTTGGGAATGCCGTACAGGGTGACCGTCATTGAAACCGCCGATGCCGCGACTAGTCGATGTTGCGCAGCAGGTCGTTGATGCCGACCTTGGACCGCGTGGCTTCGTCCACCGTCTTGACGATGACGGCGCAGTTCAGGCTGTAGCGGCCGTTGTCCCGCGGCAGGCTGCCGGCCACGACCACGGCGCCCGGCGGTACGACGCCGTGCGTGATCTCGTCGGTTTCGCGGTTGTAGATGGGGGTGCTTGCGCCAATGAACACGCCCATGGATATCACTGCGCCCTTGCCCACGATGACGCCTTCGACGATCTCCGAACGCGCGCCGATGAAGGCGCCGTCCTCGATGATGGTGGGCTGGGCCTGCAGCGGTTCGAGTACGCCGCCAATGCCGGCGCCGCCCGACAGATGCACGCCTTCGCCGATCTGGGCGCAGGAGCCGACGGTGGCCCAGGTGTCGATCATGCTGCCCGAGCCGACGTAGGCGCCGATGTTCACGTAGCTGGGCATGAGCACCACGTTGGGCGCGATGTGGGCGCCGCGGCGCACCATGGCCGGCGGCACCACGCGGGCACCCTGGGACCGGAAATCGGCTTCGCTGTACTGGGCGAACTTCGACGGCACCTTGTCGAAAAAGCGCGTCTCGGCGCCGTCGATGGGCACGTTGTCGTTCAGGCGGAAGGACAGCAGCACCGCCTTTTTGAGCCATTCATTGACCTGCCAGCCGCTCGCGGTCAGCTCGGCCACGCGGCCCTCGCCGCTGTCGAGCAGCGCCAGGGCCTGCTCGACGGCCTCGCGGACGGCCGGGTCCGCCGAATCGGGTTTGATCTGGTCGCGCTGCTCGAACGCGTTTTCGATGGTCTGCTGCAGGTCAGCCATGGCTGGTCTCGTCCTTCAAGCGGAGAATGATGAAAAAATCAGGGCCTGAGCCCGTCGGGCGCGGCCGCGGAGTGTACCGCAAGCCCGTCGGCTGTTCAGGTCAGGCGCGCGAGACGCTCGGCGGCCTCGCGGCAGGCCTGCGTTTCGGCCACCAGCGACAGCCTCAGGCGGTTTTCGCCGGGATTGCGGCCGCCGGACTCACGGGCCAGATAACGGCCGGGCACCACGCGCACGGCCTGCTCGACCAGCGCGCGGCGGGTAAAGGCCTCGTCATCGCCGCGTTTCAGCGCCGGCCAGAGATAAAAAGCACCCTGCGGCTCCGGGACGTCCATGACGGCGCCAAGCACGGGCTGGACGGCCGCGAATTTCTCGCGGTAGGCCGCGCGGTTGTCGCGTACATGGTTTTCGTCCTGCCAGGCAGCAATACTGGCGGCCTGGGTGGGCAGGGGGAGCGTGCTGCCGTGGTAGGTCCGATAGCGGGCGTACTCGCCCAGCACGGCGGCATCACCGGCCACGAAGCCGGAGCGCAGCCCCGGCAGGTTGGAGCGTTTGGATAGGCTATGAAACACCATGCAGCGCGTGAATTCGGTATTGCCGGCCTGCGCCGCCGCTTCCAGTAGCCCTGCCGGCGGGGCCGACTCGTCCGGATAGATTTCGCTGTAGCACTCGTCGGACGCGATGACAAAATCATGCCGTTCAGCCAGGGCCAGCGCGTGCTGCAGGTAATCCAGCGGGGCCACCGCGCCCGTCGGGTTGCCCGGGGAGCAGAGATACAGCAGATCACAGGCCTGCCACTGTGCCGGCGTCACCGCGTCCAGGTCGGGCAGAAAGCCGGTGTCGGCCGGGCAGTCCAGATACAGCGGCTCGGCTCCGGCCAGGAAAGCGGCGCCTTCGTATATCTGGTATCCCGGGTTGGGCATGGCCACGATCGCGCCGGGTTGGCGCACGACGGCCTGGGCGAAGGAAAACAGCGCTTCGCGCGTGCCGGCCACCGGCATGACGTGACGGTCCGGGTCCACCGACTGCGCGGGCAGGCCGAATCGCCGCGTGAGCCAGTCCGCAATGGCTTGCCGCAATTCCGGCAGGCCGCGGGTCGCGGGGTAGCGGCTGAACCCGGACAGCGCCCGGGTCAGCGCATCCAGCGCCGCATCCGGCGGCGCGTGCTGCGGTTCGCCAATGGCCAGAGAGATCAGGTCGAGCGCCTGCGGCGGGGCGGCGCCCTCCAGCAGGCGGGCGAGTCTTTCAAAGGGATAGGGCTGAAGCCGGTCGAGTCTGGGATTCATGGCCATTGATGGAGGCAGGGATCAGTTCTGCAGACGGTCCAGCGCGCGGACGGTAAGCCGGCGCAGGCGATCCTTGACCGCTTCGTCGCGCAGGGGCTGGTTATCGGCATTGGTGATGTAGAAGACGTCTTCCGCGCGCTCGCCGATGGTGGCGATCTTGGCCGTTTCCACCAGGATGTTGTAGTGGCGGAAAATTTCGCCGATCAGGCTGAGCAGGCCGGGGCGGTCGCCGGTGACGACCTCCATGATGGTGCGCACGCCGTCGTGATCCTCGCGGAACGTGACCTGGGTGGGCACCTTGAAGGCGCGGCTTCGTCGCGAGGGCCGGCGGGTGATTTCCACGCGGGATACCTCGGGATCGCTGATGGTCTTGAGCAGCGCGCTTTCGATTTCGGCGCGCCGGCGGGGGTCGGTGACCGGGCTGCCGTCCAGTTCAGTGATCATGTAGCTGTCGACCGTGTAGCCATCCGTTGTGGTGTTCACGCGGGCGTCCATGATGGTCACGCCCAGCTGCGCAAGCACGCCTGTGGTCAGGCCGAAAAGATAGTCGCGGTCTCGCGTATAGATGAATACCGATGTCCCGGCGCGGGCCACGTCGTCGACGCGCACCAGCGGCGTGTCGTCGGTGGCCCGGCGCATGTGCTCCACGAGCAGGCGGGTATGCCAGGCAATCTCTTCAGGTGAATGCCGCAGGAAGTATTCGGGCTCCAGCCGGGACCAGGCGGCCTTGAAGTGTGGCGTGTTGATCTTGCTACGCGTGAGCAGCGCGGCGGCAGCGCTGCGCGATTCCTCCACGAGTTCCTCGCCGTCGAGCGGTTTTTCCAGGCCGCGCTCGAGACTGCGCGCCGTGTGCTGATACAGCGTAACCAGCAGGGTTTCCCGCCAGGAATTCCACAACTCCGGATTGGTGGCCCGGATGTCGCAGATGGTCAGCACGGTCAGGTGATCCAGACGCTTGCGGCTGCCCATGCGCGTGGCGAACTCGTGGATGACGGCCGGGTCGCTGATATCGCGGCGCTGGGCGGTCATGGACATGACCAGATGCTCGCGCACCAGCCAGCAGACCAGGTCGCTGTCGTCGCTGGACAGCCCGTGGCGCGCACAGAACACGGCCGCGTCCTCGGCGCCCAGCACGGAATGATCGCCGCCGCGCCCCTTGGCAATGTCGTGGAACAGGCCGGCCACGTAAAGCAGTTCCGGCTGCTCGATCTGCTGCATGATGCGGCTGGCGAACGGCAGTTCGTGATCGAAGCGCGCCAGCGCCAGACGGCGCATGTTGCGCACCACGAACAGCGTGTGCTCGTCCACCGTGAGCGTGTGGAACAGGTCGTACTGCATCCGCCCGATGATCTTGCCGAAGTTCGGCAGGTAGCGGCCGAGAATGCCGTAGCGGTTCATGCGGCGCAGCGCGTGGGTAATGCCGCCGCGCTGACGCAGAATTTCCATGAACATGCGTCGATTGGCAATGTTCTGGCGGAAATCGTGGTTGATCAGGTGCCGATCACGCCGCATCAGGCGCAGCGTCCGAGCGCGGATGCCGGACAGCCGCGGCCGCGTCTGCATGATGTAGAAGATTTCCAGCAGCGCGCCGGGGGTATTGCGGAAGACGTCGTCGTGGCGGACCTCGACAAAACCGTGTCGCGCCTGGAATCGCTGATTCAGCGGCGTGGGGGTGACGTCTTCTCCGGCGTGGAGAATCACCTCGGCGAATATCTGAAGCAGAATATCATTAAGCGCCATCAACGCCTTGATATTGCGATAATAACGCTGCATGAACTGCTCGACCGCCAGGTTGTTGGTCTGGTCGGTATAGCCCAGCAGCTCGGCCACGCGGATCTGCAGGTCGAACAGCAGGCGGTCCTCGCAGCGGTCGGTCAGCAGGTGCAGGGCAAAGCGCACCTGCCAGAGGAAATTCTGGCCACGCGACAGATCGGCATATTCCTTGTCGGTCAGAAACCCGTGCTGGACCAGGTTGTAGATGGAATCGCTGCCGTAGTGGCGCTTGGCGACCCACACTATTGTATGAATGTCGCGCAAACCGCCCGGCGATTCCTTGGTATTGGGCTCCAGCTTGTAGGCGGTTTCGTCGAAGCGGCCATGGCGGGCCTGCTGTTCTTCCATCTTGGCCTTGAAGAAGGCCTCCACGGGCCAGACCCGGTCCGTGGCGATGGCGGCCTGCATGTTGTCGAACAGCGCTCGGGAGCCGGTCAGAGGCCGGGCTTCCACCATATTCGTGATGATGGTGATGTCGTCGCGGCTGACGTCAGCGCATTCCTGCGGCGACCTGACGCTGTGACCGATTTCCAGGCCGATATCCCAGAGGAAGGTCAGAAACGGTTCGAGTGATCCGCGCAGCCGGTCCAGCTCGTTGTCCCGGTAGAGGATAAGCAGGTCGATATCCGAATGCGGCAGCAGCTCGCCGCGGCCATAGCCGCCGACCGCCACCAGCGCAGCGTTGTCCGCTTCGTCCTGCAGAAAATGCGCCCAGGCGCGGATGAGCAGCTGGTCGACCAGCCGGGCGCGGTCTTGCACCAGCTGGGCGGCATCCTCGCCGGCCTTGAAGCGTTCGGCCAGCTTATTGGCGGACTCGTTAAGCGTTTCCCGATAGGGCGCAATCGCCACGTCGGGCATTACGGCCTCTGCCGGACCGGCCATGCCCGGCATCAGGCGCCGCCCGAGGCCGGCGTGAGAATTTCCACGCCGTCATCGGTGACCAGCAGCGTGTGCTCCCACTGCGCCGACAGCGAATGATCCTTGGTGACCACCGTCCAGCCATCCGGCAGCAGCCTCACTTCCTTGCGGCCCGCGTTGACCATGGGCTCGATGGTGAAGGTCATGCCGGGCTCCAGCTTCATGCCCGATCCGGCCTTGCCGTAGTGCAGTACCTGCGGGTCCTCGTGAAACTGGCGGCCGATGCCGTGCCCGCAATATTCGCGAACAACCGAGCAATGCTGGCCTTCCACGTACTGCTGAATGGCCGACCCGATATCGCCCAGCCGGGCGCCGGGCCGAACCTGCTCGATACCCACATAAAGGGCGTCGTGCGCCACCTGCGATACCCGTTGGCCCTGAATGCTGGGCTTGCCGGCGAAGAACATCCGGCTGGTGTCGCCGTGGAAGCCGTCCTTGATGACGGTGATGTCGATATTCACCAGATCGCCGCGCTTGAGCTTCTTGTCACCCGGAATGCCGTGACAGACAACGTGGTTGACCGACGTGCAGATCGATTTGGGAAAGCCCTGATAGTTCAGCGGGGCGGGGATGCAGTCGAGTTCGTTGACGATGAAGTCGTGGCACAGGCTGTTGAGCGCCTCGGTGGTCACGCCCGTCTGCACGTGCGGCTCGATCATGTCGAGCACGCTGGCCGCCAGCCGGCCGGCTTCGCGCATCGCGTGCTGCTCTTCGGCATTCTTGATGGTGGCGGCCATAAACACTTATCGGTTGCTAAAGAATTGAAAACCCGCGGAATTAGTCGATCGGCGGGTAGCCGTCGGTGGCTCGGCGGCGGGCAGTATGGTATAAACCGCCCGCGCTCGCGGCAACGCGGGCCGTTTTTTGACTCTTTACATACCATTCCACACGCAGTTCGGCACGGCCGGTTGGGTGTCCAGCGCCGCTTTAACGGGTGATCTGGATTTCCGGTTGGGAACTGCGGAGGCATAACCCGGAGCACAATATGTCACAAGTCAGCATGCGCCAGCTGCTGGAGGCGGGGGTTCATTTCGGCCACCGCACCCGTTACTGGAACCCCAAGATGGCCCCCTATATCTTCGGCCATCGCAACAAGATTCATATCATCAACCTTGAAGAGACCTTGCCGATGCTGCGCGAGGCCTTCAATTACACCAGCCGTCTCGCCGCCAATGGCGGCACCGTCATGTTTGTCGGCACCAAGCGGGCGGCCCGCGAAGCTATTGGCAAGCAGGCGCGCCGCTGCGGCATGCCCTACGTCAACCATCGCTGGCTGGGCGGCATGCTGACCAACTTCAAGACGGTCAAGAACTCCATTCAGCGCCTGCATGATCTGGAGCAGATGATCGAGGACGGCTCGATCAAGAAGCTCTCCAAGAAGGAAGGGCTGGAACTCACCCGCGAGCGCGACAAGCTCGAGCGCAGCATTGGCGGTATCAAGGACATGACCAGCCTGCCGGATGCGCTGTTCGTGGTGGACGTCGGTTTCGAGAATATCGCCGTCGACGAGGCCCGCAAGCTGGGTATTCCCGTTATCGCGGTGGTCGATACCAACTGCTCGCCCGACAAGGTCGACGTAATCATCCCGGGCAACGACGACGCCATTCGCGCCATTCGCATCTACAGCGAATCGCTGGCCGACGCGGTGATCGCCGGCCGTGGCATCGACCCGATTGCCGAAGAATCCCGCGAAGAGACCGCCGCCGAGCCGGCGGCGGCCGCCGCGCCGGTCGCCGCCAAGCCGGCCGATCCGGAGCCCGTCGGGGCCGGCGAGCCGACGCAGAATACGGTGATTCAGGAGTCCGAGACCGAGGCTGAGCCGGCTGCGACCGCCAGTCTTGAAGACGTGGTCAAGACGGATCCGGAAGACTCTGAAACCGAAAAGTAATCCGGTTTGAGTCATATTCGCCGGCGGCCCGCGCCGCCGGCGCCGGAAATCAATAGACAGGGCCGGCCGCCAGGGCCGGCTCCGTCGTGAAAGCAGACACAGATACAGGAAACGTCATGGCAATTTCCGCCTCACAGGTAAAGGAACTGCGCGAGCGCACCGGCGCAGGGATGATGGAATGCAAGCGCGCGCTGGAAGCGGCCGAGGGTGATATCGAGCAGGCCGCCGATACGATGCGCCGCGAGGGCCTGGCCAAGGCCGACAAGAAGGCCGGCCGCGTCGCCGCGGAAGGCTGCGTCGTGGTGGCCACCAGCGCCGACGACAAGACCGCGCTGTTGCTTGAGGTCAACTGCGAAACCGATTTCGTGGCCAAGAACGAGGAATTCAGCGGCTTCGCGCAGAAAGTGGCCCAGGCCGCACTGGACGCCAATCCGGTCGATACCGACGCGCTGGCCCAGCTGCCGCTGGACGGCAGCAGCGTTGAAGAAAAGCGTCGTGAACTGATCGCCACGCTGGGCGAGAACATCGGCGTGCGCCGGTTCCAGCGCGTCGAGGCCGGTGACGGGGTGCTGGCGAGCTATCTGCACGGTTCGCGTATTGGCACCGTGGTGGCCGTGACCGGTGGTGATGCCGATCTGGCCCGCGATCTGGCCATGCACGTGGCCGCTTCGGCCCCGCAATACCTGAACGCCGACGCGGTGCCCGCCGATGTGCGCGAGCGCGAGAAGGCCATCTTCATGGACCAGGCCAAGGACAGCGGCAAGCCGGCCGACATCATCGAGAAGATGGTGGAAGGCAAGCTGCGCAAGTACCTCGGCGAAATCACGCTGCTGGGTCAGCCCTTTGTGAAAGACCCGGACCAGACGGTTGAAAAGCTGGTCAAGGCCGCCGGCGCCAGCATTGTCGATTATGCTCGCCTGGAAGTAGGCGAGGGCATCGAGAAGAAGGAAGAGGATTTCGCCGCGGAAGTGCGGGCGCAGGCGGAGAGCTCGGCGCGCTAGACTTTTCCGGATTCGATCTTTCGATTCTCGCCCCACGCCAGCCGGACCCTCCTGACAATGACCTCGAACACCCCCGCCTTCAAACGCGTTCTGCTCAAACTCAGCGGTGAAGCATTGATGGGCGGGGGTGACTACGGGATCGAGCCGGAGGTCATCTCGCGGCTGGCGCTCGAAATCCGTGAACTGATCGACGGCGGCGTCCAGGTGGCCGTGGTGGTCGGCGGCGGCAACATATTCCGCGGCGCCGGCCTGGCTGGTGGCGGCATGGACCGCGTGACCGGCGACCAGATGGGCATGCTGGCCACCGTCATGAACTCGCTGGCCCTGCAGGACGCGGTGGAGCGCATCGGTCTGACGGCGCGCGTGATGTCCGCCGTGCGCATCAATCAGGTATGCGAGGACTATATCCGTCGGCGGGCCATTCGGCATCTGGAAAAAAGCCGCGTGGTGATCTGCGCGGCGGGCACGGGTAACCCGTTTTTCACCACCGACTCGGCCGCCAGCCTGCGCGCCATAGAGATCAACGCCGATCTGATGCTCAAGGCCACCAAGGTCGACGGCATCTACAGCGAGGATCCGGTTCGCAATCCCCAGGCCGAACGCTATTCGCATCTAAGTTACGATCAGGTGATCGATCAACGCCTGGCGGTGATGGATACCACCGCGATCGTGCTTTGCCGGGATAACGGCATGCCGCTGCGCGTGTTCGACATCGGCGCGGCCGGCCACCTGCGCCGGATCGTCTGTGATGGTGAGGACCTGGGCACGCTGGTCGATAACCAGATCAGTACTCGATAACACTTTCAGCACTCAGGCCGATCTGCCCGGAAGGGCCCGGCTTGTCGGGACAGCAGCAGACATGATTGAAGACATCATTGCCGACGCCTCCGAGCGCATGAAGAAAAGTATCGCCGTGCTTCGCGACGCCTTCACGAAGGTGCGGACCGGCCGGGCCCACGCGAGCCTGCTTGATCACGTCACGGTGGAATACTACGGCGGTGACGTGCCCATCAATCAGGTGGCCAACGTCATGGTGGAAGACGCGCGCACCATCACCATCACCCCCTGGGAGAAGGCTATGGTGCAGCCGCTTGAAAAGGCCATCATGAAAGCCGATCTGGGCCTGAACCCGTCCACTGCCGGCACCGTCATCCGCGTGATCCTCCCGCCGCTGACCGAAGAGCGCCGCCGCGATCTGGTGAAGGTGGTCCGGTCCGAGGCCGAGGACGCCCGCGTGGCGGTCCGCAATATCCGGCGCGACGCCAACCAGGATTTCAAGGAACTGGTGGGCGAAAAGGACGTTAGCGAGGACGATGCCCGCCGCGCCGAGCAGCGCATCCAGACCCTGACCGACGAAAGCATCAAGAAAATCGACGACCTGCTCGAAGCCAAGGAGCAGGACATGATGACCATTTAGCCCGCGCAGCCGCCTTTCGCCCAATGACCGACAATCCGCAAAGCAGCGCCGGGCCGCGCCACATTGCCATCGTGATGGACGGCAACGGCCGCTGGGCCTCCCAGCGGGGCCGGCCGCGTACCGCCGGGCACCATGCGGGCGCCAAATCCGTGCGCGCCGTGGTTGAGCATGCCGTCGAGTTGAATGTGGAGGTGCTGACGCTGTTCGCGTTTTCCAGCGAGAACTGGCAGCGCCCGCCCACCGAGGTCCAGGTGCTCATGGACCTGTTCCTGCGGACCATCCGGCGCGAGCTGGCGGAGCTGCGCAAGAATGGCGTGCGGCTGAAGTTCATCGGCAACCGCGACAACCTGTCCGGCAATCTGCGCAGCAGCATGGCGCAGGCCGAAGAGCTGACTGCCGGCAATAGCCGTCTGGAGCTGGTCGTCGCCGTGGATTACGGCGGCCGCTGGGACATCTTCAACGCCGCGCGGCGTCTGGCGCTGGATTGCGCCGAAGGTCGGCTCGATGTGCAGCAGCTCACCGAGGCCGATTACGCCTCCCGCCTGTCGCTGGCCTCCCACCCGGCCCCCGACCTGTTCATCCGGACGGGTTCCGAGAAGCGGGTGAGCAATTTCCTGTTGTGGGATCTGGCCTACAGCGAGCTGTATTTCACCGACGTGCTCTGGCCTGATTTCGACGCGGCCTGTCTGCAGGCGGCGGTGGAGTGGTACGCCGGGCGTAACCGCCGCTTCGGTCGGGTTCATGCGAGCGGCTGACTAACCGCATGCTGCTCACGCGCATCATCACCGCAGCGGTCCTGCTGCCGCTGGTCATCGGAGCCATCTTCTTTTTTCCGCCGGTGGCGGTGGCGCTGCTGCTTGCCGCGTTCCTGCTGGTCGGCGCCTGGGAGTGGGGTGGTCTGCTGCAGCTGCCGGCCGCCTGGCGGGGTCTGTATGGCCTGTTGGCGGCTGCGGTCCTGGCACTGCTCTGGTGGCAGATGGACGCAGTGCCGGTCGTGCAGGCCGTACTCTGGGCCGGCGTGCTGTGGTGGGTTTACGCCGTTGTCCTGGTGATTCGCTTTCCTCGCGGCTGGGATGTCGGCGTGGGTCTGCGACCCGTCGCCGGACTGGTGGGGCTGGTCATTCTGGCGGCGGCATTTGTCGCCGTGCTTGGCGTGCACGGTCTGCCGCGAGGCGCCGAATGGCTGCTGCTGCTGTTCCTGCTGATCTGGGCGGCTGATACGGGCGCCTATTTCGCGGGGCATGCCTATGGCGCACGCAAGCTGGCGCCCAAGGTGAGTCCCGGCAAGACGCTGGAGGGCGCCGCCGGGGGGCTGGTGGCCTGCGTGCTGATTGCGCTGGTGGCCGCCTGGTGGTTTGCGCTGAACCCGATGCAGACGGTGGGCCTGGTGCTATTGAGCCTGTTTATCGCGCCGGTGTCGGTCATTGGTGATCTGACCGAAAGCATGTTCAAGCGCCAGGCAGGCATCAAGGACAGCGGGCAGATTTTCCCCGGTCACGGCGGCGTGCTGGACCGTCTGGACAGCCTGCTCGCCGCCGCGCCGTTCTACCTGCTGGGGCTTGAATTCATGGGCGTGGCGGGCTGACCGCCCGCGAATTTCGGATCATCGTCGCGTGACAGGGATTTTTTCGAGCCGATGGTGGTCCAACCGGTCCGTAACGCCGGCGAGCGCTGATGGCGCGACCGGCACCGGACTGATCACCTTCTGGGGAATCTAGCAAAAAAGACATGCCCGACTGGCTCATTTCAATACCGGCCTTCATCGTCGCCATCGGCGTGCTGGTGGCCGTGCACGAATTCGGCCACTTCTGGGTGGCGCGCCGCTGCGGCGTGCGCGTACTGCGCTATTCCATCGGCTTTGGCAGCGCCATCTGGAGCCGCGTGAGCCCCAAAACCGGGATCGAATATCGCGTTGCCGCGATTCCGCTGGGCGGCTACGTGAAGATGCTGGACGAACGCGAGGGCCCGGTACCGGCCTCGGAAGCCGACCAGGCCTTCAATCGCCAGACGCTCTGGAAGCGGGCGGCCATCGTGGCGGCGGGCCCGGGTATCAATTTTGCCTTTGCCGTGCTGGCCTACTGGCTGGTGTTCATGCTGGGCGTGGCGGGGATCAAGCCGCTGGTGGCCGAGCCCGAAACAGGCACCGCAGCTCAGGCCATCGGCCTGCAGGCCGGCGACCGGGTACTTTCGCTCGACGGTCAGGCCGTGCCCACCTGGCAGGATCTGCGGCTCGCCCTGATCGGCAAGGCGCTGGATGGTTCGGTGGTTGATCTCGAGTACGAGGACACGCGCGGCTCGCGGGTCACGCGCGAGCTGGACATGCGAAACATGTCGGCCGACCCGGAAAAACTCTTCCCGGCGCTGGGCCTGTCGCCCTACCGGCCGCCGGGCGACACGATCATCGTCGAGCCGCTCGACGGCTCGCCGGCACAGCAGGCTGGCCTGCGGCCGCAGGACAGGGTCAAGGCGGTCAATGGCGAGCCGGTAGCCAGCCCGCAGGCCTTCATCGACTGGGTGAAGGCGCACCCGGGCGAGACAGCGCAGTTCAACATCGAGCGCGACGGCGCGCCGCAGACGCTCAGCGTGCGGATTGGCGCCGAGCAGGATAGTGCTTCGGGCGAGACGACGGGTCGCATCGGCGCCCAGATCGGCATTGACAGCGAGCACTGGGAGGCCATGCAGACCGAACGGCGTCTCGGCCCGCTGGCCGCGGTGCCGGCGGCAGTGTCTGAAACCTGGTCGGTGTCGGCCCTTACGGTCAGGCTGCTCTGGCGCATGGTCACCGGTGACGTGTCCTGGAAGAACATCAGCGGACCGATCCAGATTGCCGATTATGCCGGCAAGACGGCGAGCGTCGGGCTCGAGCCGTTTTTGAGCTTCCTGGCCCTGATCAGCGTCTCTCTGGCCGTGCTCAATCTACTGCCTGTGCCGGTGTTAGACGGCGGGCATCTGCTGTATTATGCGTTCGAATTCGTGCGCGGCAGGCCCTTGTCGGACAAGGTTCAGGCCGCTGGCCAGCAATTGGGTGTGCTGGCACTGCTCATGCTCATGAGCCTGGCGTTCTATAACGACATTCTTCGCTTGCTGGGATAGGCCCTACTCGACAATAAACAGGGCACCCGGCGCTCTACATCGTAATACTGACTGGCGTGACATCACCGATGATCCTGCATAGGCGCAAGTTTTGGCGCATGTTCGGCCCGCAGGTGGTCGCGTCCGGAATTTCAGGCCGGCGGAGCCTTATATGCCTCTGACGACAATTCGTCTGCCCCTGGCGGGCCTGCTTTTGCTGGCCACCAGTATCTGTTCTGCGTTTGACGCGTTCGAAGTCGAGCGGATACAGATTGACGGTCTGCAGCGTCTGGAAGAGGGCACCGTACTGACCTACCTGCCGTTTTCGGTGGGTGACCGCATGGGAGAGGCTGCGGCACAGCGCTCCATCAGCGCGCTGTACGACACCGGTCTGTTCGAGGACGTGAGCCTGGGCCGTGAAGGCAATACACTCATCATCCGTATCGAAGAGCGGCCCGAAATCTCCAGCTTTACCATCGAGGGCAACGATGCCATTGGCGGCGAGCAGCTTATGGAGTCGCTGGCCGAGCAGGGCCTGGCGGAAGGCGAGCTGTTCCGGCGGGCACTGCTGGACCAGGTGTCGCAGGAGATGCGCCGGCAGTATTACGCCAACGGCTTCTACGGCGTGTCGATCGACACCAAGGTCAACGAGCTGCCGCAAAACCGCGTCGAAATCGACATTCAGGTGGAAGAGGGCCAGGTCGCGACCATTCGAGATATCAACATCGTTGGCAACGAGGCATTCGAAGACGACGAGCTGTTGAAGATTTTCCAGCTTGAGTCGACCAAATCCTTCTTCCAGGCACCCATCGACAGCTTCCGCAGCAAGGACCGCTACTCCAAGGAAAAGCTGCTGGGCGATCTCGAGTCGCTGAATTCCTTCTACGAAAACCGCGGCTACCTGCGCTTCAGCGTGAGCTCGGTGCAGGTGGCGTTGTCGCCCGACAAGCGCGACATCTACCTCACGGTCAATATTCTCGAGGGCGACCAGTACACGATCAAGGACTACCGCTTCGCCGGTGACCTGATCGTGCCCGAAGCCAGCCTGCAGCGGCTGGTCGCGGTGCGAAAGGGCGATATCTTCTCGCGGCAACTGGTGACGACCACGTCCAACCTGATCAGCAGCGGTCTGTCCGACTTCGGCTACGCCTTTGCGGAAGTGGATCCGCTGACGAAGCTGGACGACGAAGAGAAGACGGTCGAGCTGACCTTCTTCGTCGAGCCGGGCGATCGGGCCTACGTTCGGCGCATTTCCTTTGCGGGCAACAGCAAGACCGACGACCAGACGCTGCGCCGCGAAATGCGCCAGTTCGAGGGCGCCGCCTTCTCGCGTCGCGGCGTGGAGCGTTCGCGCACACGATTGCTGCGGCTGCCCTTCATCGAGGACGCCCAGGTCGAAACCGAACCGGTGCCCGGCTCGGACGATCTCGTGGACGTCAAGTTCGACGTACGGGAACGGGCCGCAGGCACCATTCAGGCCGGTGTGGGCTTCTCCGATGCCCAGGGTTTCCTGATCAACGGCAGCGTCACGCACTCCAACTTCCGCGGCACCGGTCACCGCCTGAGCCTGCGCGCCGAAACCAACGATTTCGCGCAGGTGGTCTCCGCCAGCTGGACCGATCCCTATTTCACGGAGGACGGCATCAGCCGCACGCTGTCCGCCTTCTACCGGAATACCGATCAGGTCATCCGCTTTGGTTCGGGTTTCGATCTGAACACGATTGGCGGCAGCATGACCTTTGGTATTCCCATCAGCGAATACTCGTCGATTCGCCTGGGCGTGGGCCTGGAGAAGACCGAGATCACCACGCTGCTCATCCCCGGCCTGGTGACCAGCCAGCTGGCCGAGTTCGTGCTGGAGAACGGCCGCGACTTCACGCAGTACGAAATCCGCACCGGCTGGGTACGCGATACGCGCAACCGCACCTTCTTCCCCACGCGGGGGACATCCACGGCCGTCAATTTCGACGTGAAGGTGCCGGGTAGCGACCTCGAGTACTACATTGCCACCTTCACGCACGAGCGCTACTTTCCCTTCGGCCGCTGGCTGGGCAAGTATCTGAGCGACAAGGTGGTGCTGGGTTCGGAGATACGCGTGGCCGACGCCGTGCAGTATGGTGCGGGTGAAGACGTGCCGCCCTATGACAACTTCTTTGCCGGCGGCGCCCGCACGGTGCGCGGTTTCGAGGACGGCAGCCTCGGCCCGCGCGACGATTTCGATAATCCCTTCGGCGGCCAGTTCATCACCACCATGCAGAACGAGCTGGTTATCCCGACGTTCCTGGAGAGCGACGGCAAATCCACCCGGCTGAGCCTGTTCTACGACATCGGCAACGTGTTCCGCGGCGCCGACGAGTTCGAGACGAGTGAGTTGCGCAAGTCTGCGGGCGTCGCGCTGGACTGGTTCACGCCGTTCTTCGGCCTGCTGCGGGTCAGTTATGCCGCCTATGTCGATGCACAGGACGGCGACGACGAAGATCGCTTCCAGTTCAGTTTCGGTGTGGGGTTATAGGGCCACAATGGTCGGCCCCCGCTCGCAGGGGCGGCCGGAACCGGCCTGTTTCGACAGACACAAACGTTTGATATTGCACAGGAGTAAATGATGAATCAGCAGATTATCCGGCGCCTGGGCCGCGCATTTGTCCCGTTCGTGGCCGTATTTGCCGTGGCGGCCTCGATGCCGGCGGCCGCCCAGGACATCAAGATCGGTGTCGTGAACATCCCCAAGCTCCTGCTGACCTCGCCGCAGTTCAAGCAGGCGAAGGAAAGCATGGAGGCCAAGTTCTCCAAGCGGAAGGACGAACTCGAATCCAAGCGCGAGCGCTTTCAGTCTGATGTGGAGCGTCTCAAGCGGGACGGCTCGGTGATGAGCCAGTCGGCGCGCGAGAAGCTTGAATCGCAGCTGCGGGACGACCAGCGCCAGCTCAAACTACTCCAGGAAGAGTATGCCGAAGACGTGCAGCTCGCCGAGCAGAAGGAAATGGAGTCGATCCGTAACGACATCTTCGAGGTGATCGAACGGGTCGCCAAGCGCGAGAAGTACGACCTGATGCTGGCCGAGGGCATCATTTACGCGGCGGACAGCGTCGATATCACCGAAAAGGTTGCTGCCGAGCTGAAGCGCTAGTCCGCGAGGCGTCATGAGCGTAACGCTCGGCGACATCGCCCGGCGCTTCGACCTGAAGCTGAACGGGGATGCCGATACGCCGGTGCAGGGCGTGTGCAGCCTGGCGCCCGGCGAACCGGGTCATCTGGCGTATCTGGCTGACGACAAGCAGGCCGGGCATCTGGCGGACTCCTGCGCTGCGGCCTTCATTCTGGCGCCGGCCCGGGCCAGCGCTGCCCCGGGCCCGGCGCTGCTCACCGACAACCCGAAGCTGGCCTTTGCCCGGGTAGCGAGTCTGTTCGATGCGCCGCGCCCGCCTGCGGGCGTCCACGAAAGCGCCATCGTGGGCGAGGGCGCCCGCATTGCCGATACTGCGTCAATTGGCGCGCGCGTGGTCGTCGGTCGGAATGTCGAGATCGAGGACGGCGCCTGTCTTTATCCGGGTGTGGTGATCAATGATGACTGCGTTGTCGGCGCGGACAGCGTTGTGGGCCCGAACGTCGTCTTCCGGCAGAAAGTGCGCACGGGGGCGCGCTGTCGCATCGGCTCGGGCACGGTTCTGGGTGAGCGGGGTTTCGGCCTGGCGCAGGACGCTGGCCGCTGGGTCGCCATTCCGCAGCTGGGCGGCGTGCGTCTGGCTGACGATGTCGAAATAGGCGCCAACTGCACCATCGACTGCGGCGCGCTGGGTGATACCGTGATCGAGGAGGGCGCCAAGCTCGACGACCAGATTCACATTGCCCACAACTGCCGAATCGGCGCCCATACGGTGATCGCCGGCTGCTCCGGCGTGGCGGGCAGCACCGATATCGGCGCGCACTGCGTGATCGGCGGCGGCGTTGGCGTGGCCGACCATGTGACCATCGTGGACGGCGTGATCGTGACCGGGGGCGCGCAGGTGCACTCCAGCATTCGCAAGCCCGGCATGTATTCTTCCCAGTTCCGGGTCATGCCGCACCGCGAGTGGTTCAAGCGCCTGGTGCATTTTCGCAACATCGGCAAGATGGATGCGCGGATCCGCAAGCTGGAACAGCAGGCCGCTTCAGGCGGCCGAGAAAAACAAGCCAAAGGGGATTAGCAATGACCGACGCGGTCATGGACGTCAAAGCCATACTGGACCAGATTCCGCACCGCTATCCGTTTCTGCTGGTGGACCGGGTGGTGGAGCTGCTGCCGGGTGAATCAATCACGGCCATCAAGAACGTCACCATCAACGAGCCGTTCTTCCAGGGCCACTTCCCCGGTGAGCCGGTCATGCCCGGTGTGCTCATGCTCGAGGCGCTGGCCCAAGCAGGCCTGCTGCTGGGCTTCGCCAGCGTCGAGGACCGCGAAGAGGGCACCCTGGTGTTTTTTGCCGGGATCGACAACGCCCGCTTCAAGCGGCAGGTGGTCCCGGGGGATCAGCTGACGCTGAAGGTCTGGTACAAGGGCGGACGGCGCAAGCTGTGGAAATTTCACGCCGAAGCCTCCGTCGAAGGGCAGCTGGCCTGCTCGGCGGATGTTCTGGCCATACCGGTGTCTCCCAATGACCGTTAGCGCCAACGGAATCCATCCCACTGCGGTCATCGATCCCGGCGCTCAGCTGGCGGACGACGTCAGCGTGGGGGCCTATAGCGTGATCGGGGCCGATGTTGAAATCGGCGCCGGCACCCGGATTGGTCCGCACGCCGTGATTCACGGCCCCACGCGCATCGGCCGGGACAATCAGATCTACCAGTTCACCTCCATTGGCGAAGCGCCTCAGCACATGGCGTACAAGGAGGAGCCCACCCGGGTGGAAATCGGCGACCGCAATATTTTCCGCGAGTTCTGCACGGTGCATCGCGGCACGGTGATCGACCAGAGCCTGACGGCCATCGGCAACGACAACCTGCTCATGGCCTATGTGCACGTGGCACACGACTGCGTGCTGGGTAACCACATCATCATGGCCAATGGCGCCAGCCTGGCCGGCCATGTGCGGATTGCCGATCGCTGCCTGTTCGGCGGGTTCGCCATGGTCCATCAGAACGCCCGCGTCGGCCGGCTGGCGTTTCTGGGCTATTCCACGGGGCTGGTGCTGGATCTGCCCCCCTACACGCGCTGCGCGGATCACGTGGCCAAACCGCACGGCATCAATTCGGTAGGGATGCGTCGTGCCGGCTACACAAACGAAGAAATCGCCCAGGCCAAGCAGTGCTACAAGATCATCTACCGGTCCAGCCTGCTGCTGAACGAGGCGCAGAAGGAGCTCGAGTCCATGGCCGCCGATTCGGCTATCGCCGGGGATTTCGTCGAGTTCATCAAGCTGTCGAAACGCGGCCTCATTCGCTAACGGGTCCGCCGGCCATGCAGGGGGCCCCATGCCGGTAGAGACGCCGCAATCGTCCGGCCCGGAACCCAGCTTCGCGCTGGTGGCCGGAGAGCTATCCGGCGACCGGCTTGGCGCCGGCTTGATTCGCGCGTTGCGCAAGCGCTACCCCCAGGCCCGCTTCGAGGGCGTCACCGGGCCGGAAATGGTGGCCGAGGGCTGTCACAGCCTGGCGGATGTGGAAGCCCTTTCGCTGTTCGGGGTGGGTGAGGTCATCCGCGAAATACCGCGGCTGCTGCGGCTCCGGCGTGATCTGAAAAAGCATTTTCTGACCCGGCGGCCCGACGTTTTCGTCGGGATTGACGCCCCGGCGTTCAACAACACGCTCGAGGCACAACTGCGCGCCGGCGGGCTGAAGACGGCCCATTACGTGTGCCCCACGGTCTGGGCCTGGCGCAAGGGCCGCGTGCGTCACATCCGGCGGGCGGTCGACCTGATGCTCTCCATCTTCCCCTTCGAGTTGCCGTTTCTGCAGGAAAACGGCGTGCCCGCGCGCTATGTGGGTCATCCGCTGGCGGACGAGTTGCCGATCAACCCGGATCAGGCGGCTGCGCGCCGCGCCCTGAGGCTTGAGGCCGGCACACAGTATCTCGCGCTGCTGCCGGGCAGCCGGCGGTCGGAAGTGGCGCAGCTGGGCCGGCCGCTGCTGGAAACGGCTGCCTGGCTGCACGAGCGTCTGCCCGCGCTGCGGTTCGTTGCGCCGCTCGCAACGGCCCGCGTACGCGAAATCTTCGAAGCGCAGGTGGCGGAGTTTGCGCCTGACCTGCCGCTGACCTGCGTGGATGGCCAGTCTCGCGCTGTGTTGACCGCCAGCGATACCGCGCTGCTGGCCTCCGGAACGGCCACGCTGGAAGCCGCGCTGCTGAAAACGCCCATGGTGGTGGTCTACGTGCTCACGCCGTTCAATACGGTGCTGGCCCGCGCCTTTGGCCTGGACCGGCTGGAATTTTTCAGCATGCCCAATCTGGTGGCCGGGCGCGGGCTGGTCCCCGAATACCGGCAGCAGCAGGTGCGTCCGGACATTCTGGGCATGTGGACGTATCAGCTGCTGACGTCGGCATCGGCGCGCCAGCGTCAGCTTGATGGCTTCAAGGCCATCCACGAGGTGCTGCGCTGCAATGCGGATGAACAGGCCGCCGATGCCATTGCGGCGCTGCTGGCGGATCGCGCGTGAGCGGCCCCTGCGTTGCCGGCGTGGACGAAGCTGGCCGTGGACCGCTGGCGGGACCCGTCGTGGCGGCGGCGGTCATTCTGCCCGACGACGCCGATCTGCCGGGCCTGACGGACTCCAAGAAACTCACGGCCGCGCGCCGGGTTGCGCTGGCCGGGCAGATTCGCGGCCAGGCGCTGGCCTGGGCGATCGCCCAGGCCAGTGTCGAGGAGATCGAACAGCTGAATATCCTCCGGGCCAGCCTGCTCGCCATGCGGCGGGCGGTGTTGTCGCTCGCGCGGTCGCCCGAGTCAGTGGTTGTGGACGGTAATCAGCTGCCCGACCTGCCCATGCCGGCCCGCTCGATCGTCGGCGGTGATGGCCTGGTGGCCAGCATCAGCGCGGCCTCGGTGCTGGCCAAGGTGGATCGCGACGCCCGCATGGCAGCGCTGGATGCGGTCTATCCCGTTTACGGCTTCGCCCGCCACAAGGGTTACGGCACGCGCGAGCACCTGGACGCGCTGGCGCAATTCGGCCCGTGTCCGATCCACCGGCGGGGCTTTGCACCCGTTCGCAGCGCCCAGCAGGCCTTTGATTTCGGTGCCTCGTGAACGGCGCCGCACACGGCGGCTTTCGATGGAATTCTTTCGCGTTAACATAGCCGGATGAGCCGGCCGTTCGTCCATCTGAGGATTCATAGCGAGTACTCCCTGTCCGACGGGATGGTGCGTATTCCGGCACTCATGAAAGCCCTGCAGGCGGCCGGTATGCCCGCCGTGGCCATCAGCGACAACAGCAACCTGTTCGCGATGGTCAAGTTCTACCGCGCCGCGCTGGGTGCCGGCATCAAGCCGATCATTGGCGCGGATATCTGGGTGACGGGGGACGACGAGCAGGCCCATCGGCTGACGCTGTTCTGTCAGAACGAAACGGGCTATCGCAACCTCAGTCAGGTGCTCACCGAGAGCTATCTGCAGGGGCAGAAGGGCGGCCGCGCGACGACGTCTGCCTCGCTGCTGGCCCGACACAGCGACGGGCTGATCGCGCTGTCCGGCGCGCAGCAGGGCGAGGTTGGCCGAGCGCTGCTCGCCGGCCACCGCGACGCCGCGCGTGACCGGGCGCAAGCCTGGGCCGGGATGTTTCCCGGACGCTACTACCTTGAACTGTGCCGTACCGGCCGGCCGGACGAGGAAGCCTGCACCAACGCCAGCGCCGAGCTGGCGGCCGAGCTGGAGCTGCCGGTGGTGGCCACCAACGATGTCCGGTTCGTCGCCCCGGAGGATTTCGAGGCGCACGAGGTGCGTGTCTGTATTCACGATGGCTACACGCTGGATGACGCGCGCCGCCCCCGGCGCTATTCGCAAGCGCAGTACCTGAAGACCGCCGAGGCCATGGCGGCGCTGTTCGAGGATATTCCCGAAGCGCTCGACAATACCGTCGAGATTGCGCGGCGCTGCAACCTCCAGCTGAGTCTGGGCAAGAATTTCCTGCCCGATTTCCCCGTACCCGAAGGCCACGACGCGGATTCGTTCTTGCGTGCCGACTCGGCGCGACGCCTGGAAATGCGTCTGGCCGAGCTTTTTCCGGATGAGGCGGAACGCCAGGCGCAGCGTGCGACCTACGAACAGCGCCTGCAGGTCGAGCTGGACGTCATCAGCAACATGGGGTTCCCGGGCTATTTCCTGATCGTGGCCGATTTCATCGAGTGGGCCCGCAACAACGGCGTGCCGGTGGGCCCGGGCCGTGGTTCCGGTGCCGGCTCTCTGGTGGCTTATGCCATGGGCATAACCGACCTGGATCCATTGGCTTACGATCTTCTGTTCGAGCGTTTTCTGAACCCGGAACGCGTGTCGATGCCCGACTTTGATATTGATTTCTGCATGGACGGGCGGGATCGCGTCATCGACTACGTGGCGCAGCGCTACGGCGAGCGCCGGGTGTCGCAGATCATCACCTACGGCAGCATGGCCGCCAAGGCCGTCATCCGCGACGTGGGCCGGGTGCTCGGGCACGGCTATGGCTACGTCGACCGGATTGCCAAGCAGGTGCCCTTTGCCGTCGACATGACGCTCGACAAGGCGCTGGGTTTTGCCAAAGGCAAGGATGGCGCCGACGACGAGAAGCTGAAGAACCAGTTCTCGCAGGAATTGCGCCAGAGCTACGATACGGACGAGGAGGTGCGCTACCTCATTGACATGGCGCGGTCGCTTGAAGGTCTGACCCGTAATCCGGGCAAGCACGCCGGCGGCGTGGTGATCTCCCCGGCCGACCTGACCGAATTCACGCCGCTGTACTGTGAGCCGGGCGGCGGCAACCGCGTGACGCAGTTCGACAAGGACGATGTCGAGGCCGTCGGCCTGGTCAAGTTCGACTTTCTGGGGCTACGGACGCTCACGATCATTGACCGCGCGGTGCATATCGTCAACGAAGTGCGGCAGAAGAAGGGTGAAAATCCTCTGGATATCAGGCAGTTGCCGCTGGATGACAAGGCGGCTTATAACCTGTTGCGCAAGGGCGAGACGACGGCGGTCTTCCAGCTGGAATCCAGCGGCATGCGGCGCCTGATCAAGCGGCTGCTGCCCGACCAGTTCGAGGATATCGTGGCCCTGGTGGCCCTGTACCGGCCGGGTCCGCTGGAATCCGGCATGGTCGACGACTACTGCGATCGCAAGCACGGGCAGAAGGTGGTCTATCCGCACCCCAGGCTGGAAAAGGTGCTCGAACCCACCTATGGCGTGATCCTCTACCAGGAGCAGGTCATGCAGATCGCCCAGGAACTGGCGGGCTATAGCCTGGGCGGGGCCGATCTGCTGCGGCGGGCGATGGGCAAGAAAAAGGTCGAGGAAATGGCGAAGCAGCGCCAGGTCTTCGTCGACGGCGCCGCCGAGCGTGGCGTGGAAGCGGACAACGCCGGCTATATCTTCGATCTGATCGAGAAATTCGCCGGTTACGGCTTCAACAAATCCCACTCGGCGGCCTACGCGCTGGTGTCCTACCAGACCGCCTGGCTCAAGGCGCATCACCCGGCCGCCTTCATGTGCGCGGTGCTCTCGGCGGACATGGATCACACCGACAAGGTCGTGACCATGATCGACGAGTGCCACCGCATGGATATCGAAGTCCATGCGCCCAACGTCAATCACTCCGGCTACGACTTCACCACGATCGACGAGCACGGAATTCGCTACGGTCTGGGCGCGCTCAAGGGCGTGGGCCGGGGCGCCATCGAAGCCATTATCGCCGAGCGGGACCGGGGCGGGGCGTTTACCGACCTGTTCGAGTTCTGCCGCCGAATCGATACCTCGAAAACCAATCGCCGTATGCTCGAGGCGATGATCCGTGCCGGCGCCCTGGACGACCTGGGGCCCAACCGCGCCAGCCTGGTCCACGGCCTGGGCCGCGCGCTGACGGCCGCCGAGCAGCAGCGCAACGCGGCCAGTGCCGGCCAGAATGACCTGTTCGGCATGGCCGAGCCGGACGCCACGCCGGTGTTCAGCCTGCAGGCCATCGAGGACTGGTCGGATGATGATCGGTTGCGGGCCGAGCGCGAGACGCTGGGGCTGTATCTGTCGGGTCATCCCATCACGGCCTGGGAAGACGAACTGGCGCAGTTTACGGACGGCAAGATTGCCGAGATCGTGGGCGACCTGACGCCGCCTGACGCCGCCAGCGGCAATGGCGGCGGTCGCAACGGCCGCAAGCGGGTCGTGCTGGCTGGCCTGGTGACCGATTTGCAGCGCCGCAAGCGCCGCATGTTCTTCAAGCTGGATGATCGCAGCGGGCGCATCGATTGCAGCCTGTTCGAAGAGAAGGCTGCGGCCTTCACGCATCTGCTGCAGCCGGACCGTCTGCTGGTGGTCTCCGGTACGCTCAGTTACGACGACTTCGCGGACGGCTGGAAGATATCGCCTCGCGAGATCATGGAGCTGGGCGAGGCGCGTGAGCGCTACGCCGAGCGAATCCTGCTCAAGCTGGCGGGCGGCAACGGGTTGGATATGGCCCGGCTGGCCGGTTATCTCGATCAGTATCGCAACGGCGAGGACGAAGGCGGTTGCGCCATCAGCATCCGCTACGAGAACGCGCTGGCCAGCGCGAGCTTCCGGCTGCCGGGGCGCCGGGTGCGGGCCTGCGACGAACTGCTGGGCGGGCTGCGGGAAATACTCGGACACGACGCGGTTGCCGTTCGCTACCGGCGCACCGCGGGTGAGCAGCCTGCGGCCGGCTGAGCGGGCTGCTACGCTCGCGCCCGACTTTTGGCTGTCACGCAGGGGCTGATCTGTTACATATAGTCAGCCGCCTATCGCGGGGGACAGGGAATTCACGAATGTATGCGGGCGTCCGGATCGACGCGCCCGCCTTGCGGATTGGTCAATGCAGAAAAAGAAACTCGATTACCTTGATTTCGAGCAGCCCATCGCCGAACTGGCGCAGAAAATCGAAGAATTGCGCTTTGTGGCCGATGGCAGCGAAGTCGACCTGAACGAGGAAATCGAGCGGCTCGAGGTCAAGAGCCGGAACCTTACCGAGGACATCTTTGCCAAGCTGGGTTCCTGGCAGGTGGTGCAGCTGGCGCGGCATCCGCAGCGCCCCTACACCCTGGACTACATCGATGCGCTGTTCACCGATTTCGAGGAACTGCACGGCGATCGACACTATGGCGACGATCCGGCCATCGTGGGGGGTCTGGCGCGGCTGGACGGCCACTCGGTCATGGTGATTGGTCACCAGAAGGGCCGGGACACCAAGGAGAAGGTCTACCGCAATTTCGGCATGCCCCGGCCGGAGGGCTACCGCAAGGCCCTGCGGCTGATGCAGCTGGCCGAACGATTCAACCTGCCGGTGATCACGCTCATCGACACGCCCGGCGCCTATCCGGGTATCGGTGCGGAGGAGCGCAACCAGAGCGAGGCCATCGCCCGGAACCTGTTCGAGATGGCGCGCCTGAAAACGCCCATCATCTGCACCGTCATCGGCGAGGGCGGCTCGGGCGGAGCGCTTGCGGTCGGCGTGGGCGACCACATCGCGATGCTGCAGTACTCGGTGTACTCGGTCATTTCGCCGGAGGGCTGCGCGTCCATCCTGTGGAAGAGCGCGGACAAGGCCAAGGATGCTGCCGAAGCCATGAAGATGACCTCGGCCAGCCTGCAGGAGCTGGGGCTGATCGACGAAATCATCCCGGAACCGTTGGGCGGCGCCCACCGCGATTACGCAGCGGTGACCCGGACACTGAAGGATTCGCTGAGCCTGACGCTGTCTCGACTGAGCGCCATGAGCAGTGACGAACTGGTCGCCCAGCGCTACGACCGCTGGATGCGCTACGGAGACTACAAGACCTCTTGACCACCGTCGCCGAAGCGCTTGCCGCACTGCCGCCCCTGGCCGCAGGCGAGCGCTATGCCGTGGCCTACAGCGGCGGCCGTGATTCCACGGTGCTTTTGCACGCGCTTGGTCGGCAGCTGCCGCCGGGCCGACTGCGGGCCCTGCATGTGCACCACGGCATGCAGCCGGCGGCAGACGAATGGCCGGCGCACTGCCGGCGGATCTGCCGCCAGCTGAACGTCCCGCTTGAGGTGCTGGACTGCAGCGCGCAGGTGCAGGGCGGTCTGGCCAGGCTCGGGCCGGAGGCAGCCGCTCGTCAGGCCCGCTACCGAGCGCTTCGGGCGGCTCTCGCGCCGAAGGAGGCTCTGCTGACGGCGCATCATGCCCGCGACCAGGCCGAAACCTTTCTGCTGCAGGCCCTGCGCGGGAGCGGCCCGCGCGGTCTGGCCGCCATGCCGGCCTGCGTCGAGCAAGCAGAGGGTCGGCTGCTGCGACCGCTGCTGCGCGTGCCGTCGGCCGCCATCCATGCGTACGCGCGTCTGAATGAACTCGACTGGGTGGACGACCCCTCCAACGCCGATCCGCGGCATGACCGGGCCCGGTTACGGGGCGTGTGGCCGACGCTGCAGGCCGGTTGGCCCGCCCTTGAGCAGACCCTGGGTCGGGCCGCGGCGCATCAGGCCGAAGCCCGCGAGTTGCTGGGTGAACTGGCCCGGATGGATCGGGTCACGCTGGCCGATAAGCAGGGCAGCCTGGACATCCGCGCGCTGAGCGCGCTGTCGCGGCCGCGACAGAAAAATTGCTTGCGACACTGGTTGGCCGACGGTGGACTCGAGCTGCCGCAGGCGCGTCAGCTCGACGATCTGCTCGAACAGCTGGATGCGTCCTCGGTATTGCGCTGCGGCTGGGGCGATACCGAAGTGCGCGCGTTCAAGGGGCGTCTGTACGCCATGGCGGCGCTGCCGCCGCCCGAAGCGGTGGACACCGCGTGGCCACCAGCGTCTGCCGATGACTCGGTAATGGCGGCGCAGCGGGTAGTCGGCGCGGGACTCGCCGAATCCAGAGGCCCCTACCGTGTGCAGACCCGGCGTGGCGGGGAAGTGCTGCGGCTGGCCGGCCGAACGCACCGCAGCGCGCTGAAGACACTGCTGCAAGCCGCCGAAGTGCCGCCCTGGGTGCGCGAACGCCTGCCGCTGATTCTCCACGAGGGTCGCGTCGTCGCCGTCGCGGACTGGTGGGTCGACCCGGCGTATGCGCCGGAACCCGGCGCGCCGGGCTGGGAGCCGATCTGGACGCGGCCCATGCCGGGAACGCCGTCGCGCCAGATTGTCCGGCGGCGGGCTTTCGGCTAGCATTGCCAGCGGATTTGCCGGCCGCGGCGCCGCGCTCCAGTTCCCCGCAAAAGACACTCACGCCTATGACATCGGAACCCGGTCAAGGGAATACGCGATTTATTTTTGTCACCGGGGGCGTCGTGTCTTCGCTCGGCAAGGGTATTGCCGCGGCGTCCCTGGGTGCGCTGCTCGAGGCGCGTGGCCTGGAAGTGGCCATGATCAAGCTCGACCCGTACATCAACGTGGATGCGGGCACCATGAGCCCCTTCCAGCACGGCGAGGTCTACGTCACGCGTGACGGGGCGGAAACCGATCTGGATCTGGGGCACTACGAGCGCTTCTTGAAGACGAGAACCTCGCATCTGTCCAACTTCACCACGGGGCAGATCTACAACAACGTCATCAACAAGGAGCGGCGGGGCGATTACCTGGGCGGCACCGTGCAGGTCATCCCGCATATTACCGACGAGATCAAGCGCTGCATTCTGCAGGGCGCGTCGGACGCCGATATCTGCCTGGTTGAAATTGGCGGCACCGTGGGCGACATCGAAAGCCTGCCGTTTCTCGAGGCCATCCGTCAGATGGGCGTTGAACTGGGCCATGATCGCGTGGCCTACCTGCATCTCACGCTGGTGCCCTTCATTCCGTCCAGCGGCGAGATGAAGACCAAGCCCACGCAGCACTCGGTCAAGGAGCTGCGCTCGATCGGTATCCAGCCGGATATCCTGGTCTGCCGGACCGACCGGCCGCTGCCCGAGAACGAGCGGCGCAAGATCGCGCTGTTCACCAACGTGCGCGACAAGAACGTGATTACCGCCGTGGATGTGGACGACATCTACAAGATACCCGCCGTGCTGCAGGGCCAGGGGCTGGATGATCTGGTGATCGATCATTTCGGCATGCAGGCACCCGAGGCCGACATCTCCGCATGGAGCGAAGTGGTGGCCGCCCGCGCCAGCCAGGATGTTGAAGTCACCATCGCCATGGTCGGCAAGTACGTGGACCTGGCCGACGCCTACAAATCGGTGAACGAAGCGCTGACGCACGCCGGCCTGCACACCCGCACCCGCGTGAGCATCGACTACATCGATTCCGAAAAGATCGAGCGCGAGGGCGCCCAGGTGCTCGACAACGTGGACGGCATCCTGGTGCCCGGCGGCTTCGGAGAGCGCGGTATCGAGGGCAAGATCATGGCGGCCGGCTACGCGCGTGAGCACGGCCTGCCTTATCTGGGCATCTGCCTGGGCATGCAGGTGGCGGCCATTGAGTACGCCCGAAACGTGGCCGGTCTGGCCGGCGCGCACAGCACCGAATTCCAGCCCGCCGCCGAGCATCCGGTCATCGCGCTGGTGACCGAATGGCACGACCCCGATGGGGGCGTACAGACACGCACGGAAGAATCCGCGCTGGGCGGCACGATGCGGCTGGGCGAGCAGGTCTGCCGCCTGGCCGAGTCCAGCCGCTCGCTGGGGCTCTACCAGATGGAAGAGATTCGCGAACGCCACCGGCACCGCTACGAATTCAACAATCTCTACCGGGATCGGCTCAGCGGTGCGGGCCTGCTGTTTGCCGGCTTTTCGGTGGAGGATGACCTGGTGGAAATCATCGAGTTGCCCGAGCATCCCTTCTACGTGGCCTGCCAGTTCCACCCGGAATTCACATCGACACCGCGCACCGGCCATCCGCTGTTCATCGGATTCATCGACGCCGCCCGCAATCGCAAGGCCGCATGAAACTCTGTGGACGCGAGGTTGGCGCTGACCAGCCGCTGTTCCTGATGGCCGGTCCCGACTCGCTGGAATCCGAGGCCCTCTGCGTCGAAGTGGCCGGGCAGGTAGACGAGATCGCCCGCCGGCTGGGCATGCTCTATATCTTCAAGGGCTCATTCGACAAGGCCAACCGCAGCTCGCACGACAGTTATCGCGGGCCCGGCCTGGATGACGGGTTGAAGATATTGCAGGCGGTGCGCACGCAAATCGGCGTGCCGGTGGTCACCGACGTTCACGAGATCGGCCAGATCGAGCCCGTGGCCGAGGTGGTCGACGTGCTGCAGACACCGGCCTTTCTTTGCCGCCAGACCGACTTCATCCAGGCCGTGGCCGCCAGCGGCCGACCCGCCAACATCAAGAAGGGGCAGTTCCTGTCGCCGGGCGACATGAGCCAGGTGGTGGCCAAGGCGCGCGCGGCCGGTGGTGAACAGATCATGATCTGCGAGCGCGGCTTTTCCTTCGGGTACAACAACCTGGTGGCCGACATGCGGGGCCTGGCGCAAATGCGAGAGACCGGCTGCCCGGTCGTGTACGACGCCACGCATTCGGTACAGCTGCCCGGCGGAGGCGGCACGGTCTCGGGCGGCGACCGACGCCACATTCCCGTGCTGGCGCGCGCCAGCGTGGCGGCCGGCGTGTCGGGCCTGTTCATGGAAACCCATCCGCGGCCCGAGCAGGCGCTGTGCGACGGGCCGAATTCCATGCCGCTGGCCCACATGGCCGAACTGCTGGAGACGCTGGCGGAGCTCGACGCCGTCGTGAAGAAACAACCCTATCTGGAATCGGTCGTCCGCTGACCGGCCGACCCATCAAAATTCACCGTTCAAGGTAACTCATGAAGACCAGTATCAAGACGATTCGCGGCCTGCAGGTCATTGATTCGCGCGGCAACCCAACCGTGGCTGTGGAGGTCAGGCTGGAGTCCGGCGCGGTCGGCCGCGCGATGGTGCCCTCGGGCGCCTCGACCGGCGCGCTCGAAGCCGTCGAACTGCGCGACGGCGACAAGTCGCGCTATCTGGGCAAGGGCGTGAGCCGCGCGGTGGCCCACGTGAACGAGGATATTGCCGCCGCGCTGAAGGGCCACGACGCCCATGATCAGGCGGGTCTGGACAAGAAGATGATCGACCTGGACGGTACCGACAACAAGTCCAGTCTGGGTGCCAACGCCATTCTGGGCGTCTCGCTGGCCAACGCGCAGGCTGCGGCCAATGATGCCGACTCGCTGCTTTACGCCTATCTCGGCGGAGAGCAGGCGCGCAGCCTGCCGGTACCCATGATGAACGTGATCAACGGCGGCGCCCACGCCGACAACAGCGTGGACCTGCAGGAATTCATGATTCTGCCGGTCGGCGCGCCCAGTTTTTCGGAAGCCGTGCGCTACGGCGCGGAAATCTTCCACCAGCTCAAGAAACTGCTTCACGAACGCGGCCTGAACACCGCCGTGGGCGACGAGGGGGGGTTCGCCCCCGATCTGCCTTCCAACGAGGATGCGCTCCAGACCCTGGTGCAGGCCATCGAGGGCGCCGGCTATCGGCCGGGCGAGGACGTCTGGCTGGGCCTGGACGTGGCCAGCAGCGAGTTCTGTGAAGACGGCGTGTACAAGCTGGCTTCCGAAAAGCGCGAGTTCGACGCGGCCGGTTTCGCCGACTATCTGGAAGGACTCGTCGACCGTTATCCGATTCTGACCATCGAGGACGGCATGGCCGAAGACGACTGGGACGGTTGGTCGGTATTGACCGACCGGCTCGGATCGCGCGTGCAGCTGGTGGGCGATGACCTGTTTGTCACCAATACCCGCATCCTGCAAAAGGGCATCGAGCAGGGCGTGGCCAACGCCATTCTCATCAAGCCCAATCAGATCGGCACGCTCACCGAGACGCTGCGGGCGATCGATCTGGCCACCAGTTCCGACTATGGCGCTGTAGTGTCGCATCGCTCGGGCGAAACCGAGGACGCCACCATCGCCGACCTGGCCGTGGCCACGTCCGCCACCCAGATCAAGACGGGCTCGATGTCCCGCTCGGATCGCATAGCCAAGTACAACCGACTGCTGCTGATCGAGAACGAACTGGGCAATCAGGCCGAATATCCCGGCCGTAAGGCCTTCCCGGTCTGAGCGATTTGCAGGCGCGATAAAGCCAGCGAATTCAAACTGTAGCCCGGATATTTCACGAGGGCGGTTGTCGCGGTCTTGTAAACACATTGATACGCGTGAGTAAAAAACAGTTTTACGGTTATTTTCGTCGGTATAATTTAGGGTCCGCGCCAATCTATCGCGGTGCCTTGCGGTTCTCGCGGCGTATCGCTTGTCTTTCCCGCAAATACTAGCGATGGCTAGGGTTTGCGCTCCAAGACTGCGCGCTACTTGCTGCGAATTCGCAACTCACTCGCGATCCCTCATGAATTATCCGGGCTAGTAGCACTTGCGAAAACTTGGGGTTAGAATCGGAAAATGTATCGCGCCTGCGTCATAGCCCTGTGCCTGATGTTTGCGGCTCTCCAGTATCGCCTCTGGATTGCCGATGGCGGCTATGCGGACGTCAATCGGCTGCAGGACGATATCCAGGCCCTGCAGACCCACAACGACGAACTGCGCAGCCGCAACGCGGCCATGGACGCGGAGATCGTTGATCTGAAGTCGGGCGAACTGGCGCTGGAAGGCCGGGCCCGCGCCGACCTGGGCATGATCCGGCAGGGCGAGCGATTCTTCCTCGTCGTTGACTGACGCCGGCGCCTCCATCTCCCGCTGGCCGACCGAACTGCCCGCGTGGCCCCATGCGCGGGGCGCACCGCCCGATGCGCGCGGCATTATTCGCAGCACGCCGGAAGATTTCTTTGTAGAAGAGCAGCTTGCCGTCGATTTCTCGGGTGATGGCGAGCACGTCTGGCTGCATATCGAAAAAACGGGAGTGACCACCCTGCAGGTCTGCGAGCGGATTGCCGACTGCTTTCAGGCCCGGCCGCGAGACGTGGGCTTTTCGGGGCTGAAGGACCGCTGGGCCGTGACCCGTCAGTGGTTCTCGGTGCCGCTGGCGGTACAGCAGGATCCGGCGCCGCTCGCAGACACGCTGGCGCTGCCGGAGCTTCGGGTACTGAATTGCCGGCGGCATTTCCGCAAGCTGCGCCGGGGCACGCATCGGGCCAACCGCTTTGAACTGGTGGTCCGCGAGGTGCAGGGTGACTGCGCCGCCGTGGACGCCGATCTGGCCCGCATTCGCGACGAGGGCGTACCCAATTACTTTGGCGAACAGCGCTTTTCCGGGGGCAGCAATCTGGCGCTGGCCGATGCGCTGTTTGCCGGCCGGCGCATGAAACGGAACAAGCGAAGTTTCGCCCTGTCGGCCGCGCGGTCCTATCTGTTCAACAGCCTACTGGCGGCGCGCGTGACGCGGGGCGACTGGAATGCACTGCTCCCCGGCGAGTGCGTCATGCTGGATGGCTCGGGGAGTCATTTTTCCATCGATGCGGACATCCCGCCCGACGCGGTACTACAGAGCCGACTCCGGGCGTTTGATATTCACCCGAGCGGCCCGTTGCCGGGCCAGGGTGAGTCAGGCGTCAGTGGCGCCGCCGCTGAGATCGAGCAGGCCGTGCTGGCCGAGCATCAGGATTGGCTGGACGGCCTAGTGCGCCTGCGCGTGGATGCTGGCCGAAGGGCGCTGCGCTTGCGGCCCGCGGCCCTGTCCTGGACCTGGTCGGAGGAGGGTGACCTGCGCCTGACATTCGAGTTGCCGCCGGGCGCCTACGCGACGGTCATCCTGCGCGAGTGCCTGGCGGCATATGCACCATAATAAGGCGGCACTGCAAAATAATGCGTGCGTTCAGATAGATGGCGGTGCAGACAAGCCGGTCAGCGCCATGTACTATTCCTGACCTGCATGTCAGCGAGCCGCACCCATCGTGCTGAAACGTGTTCTTGACGAAGCCCGGCACGCCTCTCGCCTGCGCGAAACGAGTCCGGAGGCCGATACGCGCGAGCGCATACTCGAAGCGGGCAGCGATCTGTTCCAGCGTCGCGGTTTCAACGGCTTCAGCTACAAGCACATTGCCGTGCTGCTGGGGCTGCGGCATGCGGCCATCCACTATCACTTTCGCAACAAGTCGGATCTGGGGCTGGCGCTGCTGCAGCGCTACCGCCGGATTTTTCTGGAGTGGGCGGAAGAACTCGAATCTCGGGTGGATGACGAATGGGATCGTCTGCAGGCGTATTTCGGTCTGTACGTCGACTATCAGCGGTCCGGCTCGCTGATCTGCCCGAGCGGCGTGGTCAGCAACGATTTCGACTCCTTGCCAGAGGCCATGCAGGAAGAGGCGCGCCAGTTGCTGCGGGATCGCTGGAACTGGTTGACGCGGACCCTGGACAACGGTCGCAGCGCCGGCAAGCTGAACTTTCCCGGGCGCGCGGCCGAGCGGGCACTCGTCATCGGCGCGGCCATGCAGGGCGCGCTTCAGATTGATCGCGTGACCTCGAACAACCGGATGGAGCAGATCATTGCGCAACTTGAACTCGAGATGCGCCGCGATGTCTCTGATATCGATAACGGCCGGTCGTCGTGAGGGGGCGTCGTGTGCCGGTCGGTCATGGGAGGATGACGGTTCACCCTCATCGAACAGGCTCGCAGCCCACGGGGCGCGCGGGCAGGGGCCACAGGGACGTGGCTCAGGATTCGCCGGGACGGACTCGATTCCTCGTATAGCCAACCGACCTTCACAGAGGAAGCTATGCAGGCGAGCCTGATTACCCCCAGTTTTCGCGGCGATATGGAAGTCGCCCGACTGTTGTGCGCCAGTATCGACCGCTACGTCGATCCCGATATTGACCATTACCTGATAGTGCCCGGCCGGGATGTGGAGCATTTCCGGCCGCTGTGCAACGCAAGGCGATTCGTGCTGGCCGAGCAGGACCTGCTTCCCGGTAATTTCATCAAGCTGCCGGTCCCCAAGAAGATCAAGCTGGGCGGCTACGAACGACGCCTGCGCAGCCTCTGGTGGACGCCGCACGGCCTCGTGCGTGGCTGGGTGCTGCAGCAGATACTCAAACTCTCCGCGGACGCGATCACGCCGCGCGATATTTTCGTGTTTGCCGATTCAGACACCATATTCGTCAGGCCCTTCGGCATGGATGATCTGGTGATTGACGGCAAGGTGCGGCTGTACAGCAACCCGGGTGTGGGCCGGAACATGTCTGGCCACCGCGAATGGCATGCGCAGGCCGCCCGCCTGCTGGGTCTGGCGCCCTGCGATTATTTCGGGGCCGACTACATCGGCACCGGCATTACCTGGGAGCGCGATACCCTGCAGCGACTCAAGCAGCGTCTGGCCGAGCAGGCCGGCGGCAGCTGGCAGGCCGCCATCTGCCGGTCGAACACGGTGTCGGAGTACATCCTCTACGGCATCTTCGCCGAACATGTGCTGGGACAGGCAGGCCGGCACCGCGTCACCTCGGAAGAGTGGACCTACGGCTGGAGTTTCGATCACGACCAGGCCGGCGCGGATACGGAATTCGCGGCGGGTCTGGAACCCCAGCATCGCCTCGCGCTGATTCAGTCGACCGAAGATCTCTCGATAGAGCGCCGACGCCGCATGCTGTCGCCGCTGCTCAACTGACGCGCACGCTGCCTGTGTCCCTGCGCCTCAGGCTTTCCGGAGCAGCACATAAACGGCGCCCGTGCCCCCGTCCACTGGCCGGGCCGAGGTGTAGGCCAGCACCTCGCTGCGCTGCCGCAGCCAGTGGGCCAGCTTGGTCTTGACCACGGGCCCGCGGTTGCCTGATCGCAAGCCCTTGCCGTGGATGATGCGCAGACAGCGATAGTCGCGCTGCTGCGCTTCCTGCAGGAACCGCACGACGGCCTCGCGCGCCGTCGCCACGAACAGGCCGTGCAGGTCCAGTTCGGCCTGCACGCGATACTGTCCCCGGCGCAGCCGGCGAAAGGTGGCAAGTTGTACGCCGGGCTGGCGATAACTCAGCTCATCGCCCGATTCCACGTCCTCGTGGTCGGGGCCGTCGGTCAGCAGGTTGGCGATGACGTCGGCCTCGTCGGCCTCGCGGGAGCGGGGGCGCGAGGAGGGCAGACGACGGCTGGGCTTGCGGCGAGTCGGGCCGCGCAACTGTTTGGCGCCGGCCATTTCCTCGCGGAACAGTAGCCGTTCGTTCTCGGAAAGCTGGCGCTCGTTGCTGTCCATGACAACCCCCGTCATTCGCCCACCCGTGGTTGCGCTTCGCAGCCGTGGCCGGTACCAAGCGTACCGCAGACTAACGGCCGAGTGCGGCCATAGGGTAACATGCGTGCCCGGCACCCGGTTTCGTCCGCTCCCAATTTTCCGTGGTGCATTCAGATACTTGCATGCGAATACTGGTTAGCAACGATGATGGCTGCCGTGCGCCCGGGCTGCTGGCCCTGCGCGATGCGGTGTCCGGACACTGTGAACAGGCCGTTATCGTGGCGCCCGAGCGGGACCGCAGTGGCGCCAGCAATTCGCTCACGCTGGATCGTCCGCTTCGCGTTACGGAGATCGATTCCCATCGCTACTGCGTGAACGGCACGCCCACCGATTGCGTTCACCTGGCGCTGTGCGGCCTGTTCGAGCAGGACCCGCATCTTGTGGTGTCCGGCATCAACGCCGGCGCCAATCTGGGGGACGACGTGCTGTATTCCGGCACCGTGGCGGCCGCCATGGAGGGCCGGTTTCTCGGTCTGCCGGCCATTGCCTTTTCGCTGGCGGGCAGCCGCCTCGACCACTACGACACGGCTGCCCGGGTGGCCGGGCAGCTGGTCGAGATGCTCAAGCGGGATCCGCTGCCCCCGGACACCATCATCAACGTCAATGTGCCCGATGTGCCGTATGCATCGCTGCGGGGCTTCGAGCTGACCCGGCTGGGCAACCGGCATCGATCCGAGCCGCTGGTCGAGGCCTTCGACCCGCGCGGGCGGACGGTGTACTGGATCGGGCCGCCCGGTGCCGAAGCGGACGCGGGGCCGGGTACGGACTTTCATGCCGTACGTGAACGGCGCGTGTCGATCACGCCTATCAGCACCGATCTGACCCGGCACGCCGCGGTCGAAAAGCTGACCGGCTGGGTCGGTCGGCTGTGAGTCGCGATCAGCTGCACTCGCACGCCCGCGGGCTGGGCATGGCCTCCGAGCGCAGCCGCCGGCGGCTCGTGGAGCGGCTGCGCCAGAAGGGCGTGGCGGACGAGCGCGTGCTCGAGGCCATGGAGCGGGTTCAGCGGCATCGCTTCGTGGACGAAGCCATGGCCAGCCGGGCCTACGACGATACCGCGCTGCCGATCGGTCATTCACAGACCATTTCGCAGCCCTATGTGGTCGCGCACATGACCCACCTGCTGCTGGGGCAGAGCGTGCCGGAGCGAGTGCTCGAGGTCGGCACCGGGAGCGGCTATCAGGCCGCCGTGCTGGCCGAACTGGTGCCTCTGGTCTACAGCGTCGAGCGGATTCCGGCGCTGTATGACCGCGCGCGCCGTCGTCTGCAGGAACTGGGCTACCGTAACGTTCGGCTGCGCCAGTCCGATGGCAGTATCGGACTGCCGGAATATGGTCCGTTTGACGGTATACTCGTCACCGCCGGCGGGGAAGAAATCCCCAGGCCGCTCATCGACCAGCTCGCCGACGGCGGCCGGCTGGTGGCGCCGGTGGGCCCCCGGCATGCGCAGCATATCTTCCGCATCACGCGTCGCGGCGCCAGCCTGGACTGGCAGAAACTTGACGCCGTGACCTTTGTGCCGTTGATCGTCGGGGAGCAATAATGGGTATCTGGCGAAAGCTGTACGACGCCGTTCTCAAGGCGTCGGGCCATCGTCGGGCCGTCTGGTTTCTGGGCGGGCTGAGCTTTGCCGAATCCTCTTTCTTTCCCATTCCGCCGGACGTCATGCTGGCACCCATGGTGCTGGCGCGGCCGCATCGAGCGTGGTTTCTTGCGACGGTGACCACGCTGACCTCGGTGGCAGGCGGGATCGCCGGCTACTTCATCGGCGCCTACATGCTCGGCATGGCGCAGGAAGCCATGGAGGCCGCGCACCTGTGGGAAAAGTACCTCACGGTGCGTGACTGGTTCGGGGATTACGGTTTCTGGGCGGTACTGATCGCGGGATTTTCGCCGATTCCCTACAAGGTGTTCACCATCGCGGCGGGCGCCGGTCATATGCTGTTCATCCCGTTCGTGGTTGCATCGCTGATCGGCCGTGGCGCACGATTTTTCCTGGTGGCCGGCCTGGTCAAGGTGGCCGGACCGGCCATGGAAGAGCGTCTGCTGGGATATATCGACATTATCGGATGGATACTGGTCGCACTCATTGCCGTTGGGGTCATCGTCTATCAGTTCTGACTGATGGGCCGCGGGTGATGCTGCGTCCGGTTGCCTGCCTGTGCCTGCTGCTGTCGGTTCTCTGGACCGCCGGCTGCAGTATCGCCGAGATCACGCGGCCGGACAGCTACCGCGTCCAGCGTGGCGACACGCTCTATTCGATTGCGTGGCGGCACAAGGTCGACTGGCGCGAGGTGGCGCGCTGGAACAACATCCCGCCGCCCTACCGAATCTACCCCGGGCAGGTCATCAGCCTGGAGCGATACCCCGACATTGACGCGCCGACCAGGGCGCAGACGATTTCGCGCGGCGGGGACACTCGCAGCGGTCAGTCCGCGCCGCCACCGGCCCGTACCCCGCAGCCGGCGCCGGCTCAAGGCAGTGGGGCGACGGCGCGCCGTGACACGCCGCGCGTGGTTCGACTTCCGACAGAGCCGACGCCCGAAAAGCCGGCAGTGACCGCCGCGGCCGGGCCGTCGACTGCCCCCGCCTCAGCGCCGGCACCACAGCCGGCTGCGGCACCGCGCGCGGAGTTCGACGTTCGGGCCTGGCGGTGGCCCACGCGCGGCAAGCTGCTGCGGACCTATGCACAGAATACCGTTCGCCAGGGCATCGATATCAGCGGCGCGGCAGGTCAGCGCGTCATTGCCAGCAACGCCGGTCAGGTGGTCTACAGCGGTTCGGGGCTGCGCGGCTACGGCAATCTGGTCATCATCAAACATGACGACGAGTATCTCAGCGCCTATGGCTTCAACCGCAGCGTGCTGGTGCGCGAGGGGCAGACGGTGGCTGCGGGCCAGCCCATTGCGGAAATGGGGCTCGGGCCGCGCAACGAGGCCATGCTGCATTTCGAAATTCGCCGGGACGGGCGGCCGATCGATCCGGTGACGGTTCTGCCGCGGTAATCGTCGGCACGGGGCGGCCTCTCCGCACGCAGTGACGGGCGAGGCGGCTGGTTCACACCGGCTTATTCTGGCAAACTTTCGCGATTTTTCGGCAGGCCGACATCGACCCTGGCCGCAGTTTTTCACCCAATCAGAAGGTAACGCGGTGACCGCGTCTAAACACGATTTTCCACGCATCGAACGGCTGCCGCCGTACGTTTTCAGCATCGTCAACCAGCTGAAGAAAGAGGCGCGAGCACGCGGGGAAGACATCATCGACTTCGGCATGGGCAATCCCGATCAGCCCACGCCGCAGCACATTGTCGACAAGCTGACCGAAGTCGCGCGGCGCGAGGACACGCACCGCTACTCGGTGTCGCGCGGCATTCCGCGGCTGCGGCTGGCCATCTGCGACTGGTACAAGCGTCGCTACAACGTCGATCTGGACCCGGATACCGAATCCATCGTCACGATCGGCTCGAAGGAGGGCCTGTCGCACCTGATGCTGGCCACGCTCGAGCGGGGCGATCAGGTGCTGGTGCCCAATCCCGCCTATCCGATTCACCCCTACGGCGCGATTATTGCCGGGGCGGATGTGCGGCACGTGCGGCTGGATGCCGAGGTCGATTTCTTTTCGGAACTGGAAAAGGCGATCCGCGAATCCTGGCCGCGTCCGAAGATGATGCTGCTGAATTTCCCCTGCAATCCGACCGCGCAGTGCGTGGATCTGGCGTTCTTCGAGCGCGCCGTGGCGCTGGCGAAGGAATACGACCTGTGGATCGTGCAGGACCTGGCCTATGCCGATCTGGTGTTCGACGGCTACGAAGCGCCGTCGATTCTGCAGGTGCCGGGCGCCAAGGACGTGGCGCTCGAATCATTCTCGCTGTCCAAGAGCTACAGCATGCCGGGCTGGCGGGGAGGCTTCATGTGCGGCAGTCCGGTTCTGATCGAGGCGCTGGCCAAGCTCAAGTCCTACCTGGATTACGGCATGTTCACGCCGATCCAGGTGGCCGCCATCTCGGCGCTCAACGGGCCGCAGGAATGCGTGACCGAGGTGCGGGACCTGTACCAGCGTCGCCGCGACGTGTTCTGTGAAGGGCTGAACGACATGGGCTGGCAGGTGGAAAAGCCCAAGGCCACCATGTTCGTCTGGGCGCCGCTGCCAGAGGCCTACCGCGACATGGGGTCGCTGGAATTCTCCAAGATGTTGCTGCGCAAGGCCGGGGTGGCCGTTTCGCCGGGCGTCGGCTTCGGCGAATACGGCGACGGCCATATTCGCATCGGGCTGATCGAAAACGAGCAGCGTACTCGGCAGGCCCTGCGAAACATCAAGCGGATGCTGCGCACCGACGGCGCGTTGGGATAATCCCTGGGATGTGGGCGCCGCCCGGTAAGCGGGCCCACGAAAGTTTGCGACCACAATGAAGGAAACATGGAATTGGAACCGATCAAGGTAGGGCTGCTCGGGCTGGGGACGGTTGGTGCGGGCTGCGTGAATCTGCTTAAGGACAACGCCGAGGAAATCGAGCGTCGCGCCGGGCGGAAGATTCAGATCACCCACGCGGCGGTGCGGGACTTGTCGAAGGAACGTCCCTGCGACACCAGCGGTATTCGCATGACCGCCAATCCCATGGAAGTGGTCGAGGACCCCGAGGTGAAGGTGGTGCTCGAACTCATCGGTGGCGATGAAGAAGCCTTTGATCTGGTCATGGCGGCCATCGACTCCGGCAAGCACGTGGTGACCGCGAACAAGCATCTCATTGCGCTGCGGGGCAACGAGATCTTCGCTGCGGCCGACGAGAAGGACCGGGTGGTGCATTTCGAGGCCGCCGTGGCCGGCGGTATTCCGATCATCCGTGCCATTCGCGAGGGGCTGGCCGCCAACACCATCGAATGGCTGGCCGGCATCATCAACGGCACCGGCAATTACATCCTCACGCAGATGAGCAACGAGGGCGAAACCTTTGCCGATGCGCTCGCCGAAGCGCAGCGGCTGGGCTATGCCGAAGCCGATCCCACTTTCGATGTGGAAGGCATCGATGCCGCGCACAAGCTAGCCATCCTCGCCAGTATCGCCTTCGGCATTCCGCTGTCCTTCGACAAGATCAGCACCGACGGCATCAGCAAGATTGCCGACGAGGAAATCCAGTTCGCCGAGGAAATGGGCTACCGCATCAAGCACCTGGGGATTGCCCGCCGGAACGATCGGGGCGTGGAACTGCGCGTGCATCCGACGCTGGTGTCCGACCAGGCGCTGCTTGCCAGCGTCGAGGGCGAGAAGAATGCCGTGATGGTCTACGGCGATGCCGTGGGGCCCACCGTGTATTACGGCGCGGGCGCGGGCGCGGGACCCACGGCGTCGGCCGTCATCGCCGATCTGATCGACATCGTGCGTATCGTCAGCGCCGACGCCTCCGGCCGCGTGCCGCATCTGGCCTTCCAGCCCGACCAGCTCAGCGAAAGCCCCATCGTCGACAGCGATGACTTCTTCTGTGGCCACTATTTCCGTATTCAGGTGGCCGACGAGCCCGGCGTTATGGCCCGCATTACCGGTCTGCTGGCGCAGTTTGGCGTGAGCATTGAGCATATCCTGCAGAAAGACCCGGAAAACGCCGGTGATGACGCTCTGGTCATCATCGTGACCAAGCCGGTGCGCGAGGGGTTGCTCATGCAGGCGCTGGAGCACATTCAGCAGGAAGCCTTCGCCCGGGAGGGCACCGTGCACCTGCGCGTTGCCCAGTTCGACGACTGATACCCCCTTGTCCGGCGCAGTCCGCTGCGCCCGCTGCCCACGCCATTCACGGCCGGACCCGACATGAGCACACGCTACACAGGCTTGATAGAACGCTACCGCGACCGGCTGCCGGTCGATGACGACGCCCGACTGATCAGCCTGGGAGAGGGCAATACGCCCCTGATAAGGCTGAACAACATACCGCGTGACATCGGTTACGAGGGTGAAATCTACGTCAAGTACGAGGGGCTGAACCCGACCGGGTCCTTCAAGGATCGCGGCATGACCATGGCCGTGACGCAGGCCGTTTCCCAGGGCAGTCAGGCGATCATCTGCGCCTCCACCGGCAACACCTCCGCCGCGGCTGCGGCCTATGCCGCGCGTGCGGGTATTACGGCCTTCGTGCTGATTCCCGACGGCAAGATCGCCATGGGCAAGCTGGCGCAGGCGCTGATGCACGGCGCCGTGGTGGTCCAGATCAGGGGCAATTTCGATGACGGCATGCGGCTGGTCAAGGAAGTCGCCGAGACCGCGCCGGTCACCATCGTGAACTCGATCAACCCCTTTCGCCTGCAGGGCCAGAAGACCGCCGCGTTCGAGATCGTCGAGGCGCTGGGTCGCGCGCCGGATTATCACTGCCTGCCGGTGGGCAATGCCGGCAATATCACCGCGCACTGGATCGGTTACAGCGAACTGGCCGCGGCGCACGGCGAATCGCCCACGGCCGCCTGCAGCTACTGCAAGGGCCAGTGCGCCTACGGGGGCGGCGGTGATCCGTCCCGCCCCGCCATGATCGGCTACCAGGCGGACGGCAGCGCACCCTTCATGCGGGGCGGCATGGTGGATGACCCGGATACCGTGGCAACGGCCATCCGCATCGGCCATCCGCAGAGCTGGGACGCGGCGTGGACCGTCAACCGCGAATCAGGCGGCTGGTTCGACGAGCTGACCGACACGGAAATCCTGGCGACGCAGAAGCAACTGGCCCGGCGAGAGGGTGTCTTCTGCGAGCCGGCCTCGGCTGCCTCCCTGGCCGGCGCGCTGCGGGATATTCAGCGCGGCCGTATCGCCGCCGGCAAGACGATTGTCTGTACGCTCACCGGTCACGGTCTGAAGGATCCCGATATCGCGATTCAGCAGGGTAATGACGGCATCGAGACCGTCGCAGCGGAACGCGCGGCGGTCGAAAAGGTCATTCTCGGCCGCATCGAATAGGGCCGTGCCGCCCGCCGCTGGCAACGCCGTGCGCATTCACCGCCGGCTGGGGGATGCCGGCGTCCTGCCGGAGACAATACCCGCCATTCTTCGGCGTGTTTACGCCAATCGCGGCATACGCGAAGCGGAGTCGGTCGATCTGAATCTCGGCGGGCTGCTGCCGTTCCAGCCGCTGCGCGGCATCGAGGCGGCCACCGAGCGGCTGGACGCCGCCATCCAGGCCAACCAGCACATCCTGGTCGTCGGCGATTATGACGCGGACGGTGCCACAGCCACCGCGCTGGCGCTGGCGGGCCTGTAGAGCCTGGGCGCGCAGCGAGTGAGCTATCTGATCCCCGATCGATTCGAACACGGCTACGGTCTGAGCCCGGCGATTGTCGATCTCGCGGCCGCCCGGCGGCCGGATCTGATCCTGACCGTCGATAACGGCATTGCCAGCGTCGAGGGCGTGGCACGCGCGACATCACTGGGCCTGCCGGTCATCGTCACCGACCATCACCTGCCCGGCGACCGCCTTCCGGAGGCGGCAGCCATCGTCAATCCGAATCAGCCAGGCTGCGAATTTGCCGGCAAGCATCTGGCCGGCGTTGGCGTCATGTTCTACGTGCTCGCGGCGCTGCGAGCCCGGCGTCTGGCCAGCGGATGCATTGACCCTGACAAGGCACGCCTGGCCGACCTGCTCGACCTGGTCGCGCTGGGGACCGTGGCCGACCTGGTGCCGCTGGACCGCAACAACCGCATCCTGGTTGCACAGGGCCTGCGCCGTCTGCGGGCGGGGCGGGGGCGGCCGGGCATCGTCGCGCTGGCCCGCGTGGCCGGCCGGACGCTGGACCGACTGAGCGAAACCGATATCGGCTTTGCGCTGGCGCCCCGGCTGAACGCGGCTGGCCGCATGGATAGCATGACGCTGGGGGTGGAGTGCCTGCTGGCGCCGGACGAGCAGACCGCGCTGGCTCTGGCGGCCGAACTGGACGGGCTTAATCGCGACCGTCGCCAGCGCCAGGGGCGCATGGAATCGCAGGCGCAGGCCCAGATGGAGCGGTGGCTTGCGGCTGCCGAAGACGAGGACCCGCTGGGCTATTGCCTGTTTGATGCGGACTGGCATGAGGGCATCGTCGGGTTGGTGGCGGGTCGTTTGAAGGAACGCACGCATCGTCCCGCGGTGGCCTTCGCCCGGTCGGGTGACGGGCGTCTCAAAGGCTCTGTGCGATCCATTCCCGGCGTGCATGCGCGCGACGTGCTGGCCAATATCGCCCGGGCCCGGCCCGAATTGCTGCCCCGTTTCGGCGGGCACGCCATGGCCGCCGGCCTGTCCATACCGGATGCGCAACTGGACGCGTTTCGGCGGGCCTGGCTGGGCGAGTTGGAGCGCTGGATGTCTGATGCCGTGCGCGAGCGCCGGCTCGACTCCGACGGACCGCTGACCGCGGCCCACCTGACTGTCGAAACCGCCGGCGTATTGGAAAACGGCGGACCCTGGGGGCAGGGGTTCCCGCCGCCAAGTTTTGACGAGCAGTTCGAGCTGATCGACCAGCGCATCGTCGGTGATGCACATCTGAAAATGCGCCTGTGCCCGGTGGATGGCGGGCCAATCATCGACGCAATCATGTTTCGTCGCGACCAGCTGCTGCCGGAAGGTCGGCCGCTGCACTGCGTCTACCGCGCCGAACTGAACCGCTACCAGGGCCGTGAACAGCTCCAGCTGGTTGTCGAACACGTGCAGCCGGCAGGGGCATGTTAGCCTTTGGCGGCATTTGCACGGCGGGAGGACAATGCTTCGAACAACAGGTGGACTGAGTGGATCGGCGCGCGCGAGCGCAAACCAGAGCGGAGTTCTCGCGTGAGTCATTCCGCTGAATCGATGACAGACGCTGTCCGCTTGTCCGGAGACGAATTCGACCGGGTGTTCGGCAACCTGGCGAATGCCCGGCGCTTCGGCAAGGGTGTTCACCAGACGCGGGTACTCGGGCTGGCTCAGAAGCTCATGCAGGACCGGGCGGGCCTGGCCTTCCTGTTCGAATACGCGCCGCGTTTTGCCGAAGCCGGCGTGTTCGCCGGCGGCGACTGGGCCAATCCGGCCAGCCTGCAGCCGGCGCTGGTGCGTAACGCCCTGCTCGGCGGCGGGCCAAGCGCCGCCATCGAGTGCCTGAGCGAGCTGCGCTTTCTGGCCGTCGCGCAGGGATCGACCGAGGAGCCCGGTCTGGATGCCCCGGCGGCGCAGAAATTCCTCGAAGACGTGCTCGCGCGCAACCTGGATCTGGTCTTTCCCGAGTCGAGTGAGGCCACGCGCGAGACGGGCGGGCTGGCATACGAGCGCGCCTGCAGTTTGCTGGGATTCGTCGCCGACCACCTGGACACCAGCAACATACTGGCGGCACTGATTAGCGAAGCCGAGCGCGTGCTGCTGCAGCGGCCGATCATGGTCGAACGCATTGAAACCATGCTGCGCACCGCCACGCGGTCCTTGCCGCCGCGACCCGCCCAGGGCGGGGAGGATGATCCCGCGATGGCGTCGGCCTGGGCCCTGCTGGCGGCGCTGGACGGGCCGACCGACCTGGCGCGGGCGCACTCGGAGCCGGCTGCGTTTGAACAGGCGCTTGAGGCGCTTGACGACAACGCGCTGCTGGAACAGGCACGCTGTTTTGGCGCCAGTATGGATCGCACCGGGCTGGTCTGCCGTCTGCACGCCGTCCTGCTGCGGCACGCCATGGATCGCGACATGACGCTGCTGGCTGAAGCGCTCGCGCTGAGCCGGGTCGGGCGGACCTCGCTGGAAGAGTATGCCGAGCTGGTGCGGCTGCTGATCGAGCACGCGGTCACGGTGGATACGGCGCGCTGCATTTACGGCCTGTCGCGACTGCTCAACCACGGCATTCTTTTCTTCCGGCCAGTGGCGCCGGGACTGCAGCGGCTGACCGTCCTGCCCATCCAACCCCCGGTGGCGGAGCTGCTGCAGACGGCCAGCCGGCTGGAAAATCCGCCCGCCGCCAATACGCTGCTGCTGGCCGGTACGCTCAGCGTGCTGGGTCAGCCGCGCGGTGTCGATCAGGGCAACAACCCGACCTGCCAGGCGGCACGGGCCATCAGCCTCTGGTCGCAGAACGACATGGGCTACCTGCTAGAGCTGATCTGCCGCGCGGCGCGCGATGGCGAGATCATCATGCATTTCGAGGGACAGGCGATTCGCTCCAGCGAGCTGTCCTTCGGATTGGCGAAGACCCTGAATACCGAGCTGGACCCGGTGTCGCTCGTGCTTACGCCGCATCTCGACCGTATTTACATGGAAATGAGCCGGCGCACGATCGGCCGCGGCGAGGATGGTCATCGCTGGGTGAACCCGGAGCTGCACGGCTGGTGGGTCTACCGGCGGTTTTCCTCTCTGATTGATCCGCAGACCGGCGGCATCCGCGATCATGATGGCTTCATGCGGCTGCTCTATGCCGTTTACCATCCGCTCTACAACGGCGGCCGGGAAATGGTGTATGCGCAGCCCTGCGGCGTGGTCTCCACTGATGCCAACGGCACGTTCATCGGCTGGCACGCGGTGTCCATCCAGCGGGTGGCGCTGGATCCGGATGGCCAGTGGCGGGTTTATTTCTTCAACCCGAATCGGGACAAGGGGCAGAGCTGGGGACAGGGGATCAGGACGTCCACCTGCGATCATGGTGAATTCGAGGGCGAATCGTCACTGCCGTTCGAGCAGTTCGCCATGCGCCTGTACGTCTTCCACTACAAGCTGCATGAGGTGGGCGATCCGGACGCTGTGCCGGCGGAGTTCATCCAGACCATTCGCGAGACCATAGCCGCCGGCTGGGGCCACGGGCGGGCCTGGAGCTAACCCGGATATTTCACAAGGGCGATTGGCGCTGGCGTGTAAACAATTGATACGAATGAGGAAATAGCCAGATCTAGGGGTATTTTAGTCGGTACAGTTTGGACTCCGCGCCAATCTATCGCGGTGCCTTGCGCCCTGTAGATGACGGGGGCGCAGCGTACCGCTTGTCTTTCACACCAACCCTGCCCGAGGCGAGGCGCAGGGCCCCAGCTTGCTGGGGATGCAACCGCCGGCGGGCGGGCGAGCCCCGAGTGTCAAAGCTCGAGCTTGTTTGCCCCTCCGAGGGTCGCACCCCACCTGGCGGTGGGGCCCCGCTCCGCCTCTCGGGGCAATAGCTACGGCTAGGGTTGGCGCTCCAAGACCGCGCGCGACTTGCTGCGCCCTGAGGATTATTCCAGGGGCAATTCACTCGCGATCCCTCATGAAATATCCGGGCTAACCGGAAGCCGCTCTGATCGCCAACGAAAAAGGGCGGCCCGCAGGCCGCCCCGAATGCGTGGATCCGACGATCCGAACGCCTACACGTAGAAGTCCTGGTCCTCCATCGACTTGAGCAGATCGCGCACCTTGTGCGGATTGTCGCCGAAGAAGAAAATCAGCCCCCAGTGCGTACCGAACGCGGTGCGCTTGGTGACGGTCTCCTGTAGCGGTGCCGCGAGTTCGTGGTAGTCGAAGTAGGGGTGTTCTTCCACCTCCTTCGGAATCTCCAGCTTGCTGACCACGCGGCGTCTGGGATACACGCCGAAGCAGCCCGCATAGCCCTTGGCGCCGGTCACCGGTTCGGGGAAGAAGGCCTTGACTTCCTCTTCGGTGGTCTTGGGGTCGAACACCAGAATGTTCGCCTGATAGGCGTTGAATCCGTAGGCGCGCTCCATCAGCTCGAAGGCCTTGAAGCCGGGCGGGCGATAGGCCACCTCGCCGAAGTACATGGTGCCGTCGGACGTCACGAAGTACTCGGGGTGAATCTGCCCGAACTGGATATCGAAAGTCTTGATGAGCTTTTCGATTTCCTTGGTGATCGCGGCGCGCCAGCTTTCCAGTTCCGGGGTGGCCGGCACGAACACGGAGTAGCCCAGGGTGACGTACTCCGAGATGTTCAGGAACTGGATCTCCCCGTTCCAGATCCAGGCTTCCACCGCGAACTCCCAGCCGTCCAGATGGCTCTCCATCAGCAGCGGGAACTCGCTTTCCGGAATGGCATCGATCTCTTCGACCGTGCGCACCATGCGATGACCCAGGCAGCCGGCCTTGTCGAAGGCCTTCAGATGAATGGGGTCATCCGGGTCGCCGTCGAGCTTGAGCAGGGTCTGGTTCACGCGGCGGAAGAAGCGGTACACATCATCCATTTCGTGGGCTTCTTCGAATATACCCACCCGAATACCGCCGAGCTGCGCGCGGCGCTTCATGAGTGCCTTGTCGCGGAACAGCACCGACTGGCCATGCAGGCGGGGGTTGCCCATCAGCACGGAGTTGATGGCGCCGGCCCATTCCACTGTTTCCTCGAACAGCGGGATGGCGACATCCACGCCTTCGTCACGCAGGCGTTCGGCAATTTCCATGGACTTGTCGTTCAGACGCTCGAAGTTCCACGGAATGTAGGGAATGTCGTGTTCCTTGCAGTAATCCTCGGCCCAGTCAGGCGCAACGACCACGTAGCGGCGATCAAAACGATCGGCCGCCTCGATAGCGCCCAGGCTCCAGCCCAGCAGCGCAACGTAGCCCTTGTCGGGATTGTAGTCACTCATAAACGCTCCATTGATATGTATGGGTGCTGGTGATCATGCGCCGAGTGCGAGGCCGCCGGCGGGCGGCGGTGTTGTCCGATGGAAGCCGGCCTGGCGAGTGCCCTGCAACCTGTTCCATGGCGTGCAGGACCGGGACAACCTCGCGTGCGTCATGATCCAACTCAGCCGGTCTACCCTAGGGTTTTCCTTGAATCGACCATAACATATTGAAAAATCGCCTGAATGACGACGATGGGTCATGCCGGGCCGCTAAAGAGTTATTGAGCCGTGCATTAAATAGAGAAATTTGCTCGGATCAATAATGCAGGCCCGAGCAACGCGAGTCCGCGTAGCGGATGGCCTGCCCGCGACCGTAAGGGCGCGAAAGCATTGGCCGCACATGCGCCGGCCAATGCGGCACCCCTGAAACGTCGAATGAGGCGCGAAAGGACTTCGCGTATTGAGTGAACTGTTTAATGATCGTCGCGGTGATCGCGAATCTGCAGCCGGCCGTTTTCGACGCGCAGCGGGAAGGTGTCGACATCCTCGTAGGCGGGCGGAGTCAGCGCCTCGCCGGTACGAATGCAAAAGCGCGCGCCGTGGCGCGGGCAGATCACCTGATCGCCCTCCACCTCGCCCGTGGCCAGTTCGCCGCCGTCGTGGGTGCAGCGGTCCTCGATGGCGTGAAAATCGTCGTTGATCCGGTAGACGGCAATCAGATCGTCGTCCAGCTCGACCAGCTTGCACTGGCCGTTCTTGAGGTCATTGGCGGGGCAGACGTCTTTCCAGTCGGACATGGGTTTTTCTGTGGTTGGGGCAAATGAATCGGATCAGAGTCGGCCGGCATCAATCCACGGACGCGGGGAGCGCGGCGACTCCTCACCGGATTGCGGCGCCGGCGCCGCCGGTGATTGCCAGGCTGGCAGCGCCCGGACCAGCCGGACGAACAGCCAGTAGCTACCCAGCAGCCAGATCGGTACGGCCAGCCCGAAGGACCAGAGCCAGTAGTAGGTCACTGCCGCGCCGGAAAACATCATGAAGAAGGAAATCAGGCACAGGCCGATCAGCCCGGCCAGGGCGAGGATCAGAACACTGCCCGCCAGCAACCCGCAGTAGGCCAGCAGGTAGGGGCCGTGGCGGACAGGTGACGCGGAAGAGCGGTGGGTCATAACGCTTGAGTCGGACCGATCGGCAGGGGGATTCTCGGTGCGGGGGCAGGCACCGCCCACCTTTCGAAGGCTAGCCCAGCAGGCTGCTGACCTTGTCCAGTCCGGCAAGCAGGGCGTCCACATCCGCTTCGGTGTTATAGCAGGCGAAGGAGGCCCGTGTCGTGGCGGGTACGCCAAAACGGGCCATCGCCGGCATGGCGCAGTGGTGCCCGGTGCGGGTGGCCACACCCATCTGGTCGAGTATGGTGCCCACGTCCTGGGCGTGCGCGGTCTGCATCACGAAAGAGATGATGCCGGTCTTGCCGGGTGCTTCTCCAATGATGCGCAGGCCCGGGATGGCGCGCATGCCGGCCTCTGCCCGCTCGGCCAGCGCATGCTCGTGGCGATAAACCGCCTCCAGGTCAAGACCCTCGAGAAATTCGGTGGCCGCGCCCATGCCGATGACGCCGGCAATATTCGGCGTACCGGCTTCGAACTTGTAGGGCAGGCTGTTCCAGGTACTGCCCTGGAAGCTAACGGTTTCGATCATGTCGCCGCCGCCCTGGACGGGCGACATGCTGTCCAGCAGGGCCTCCCGGCCATAGAGCACGCCGGTGCCGGTGGGCCCGAACATCTTGTGCGCCGAGAAGCAGAAGAAGTCGGCGTTCAGGGTGCTTACGTCCACCGGCAGGTGCGACACGGACTGCGCGCCGTCGACCAGCACCGGCACGTCGGCCGCATGCGCCATGTCGATGATTTGTTGCACCGGATGCACGGTGCCCAGCGCGTTGGAGACCTGACCCACGGCTACCATGACGGTGCGTGGGCCGATCAGCCTCTGGAGGGCCGCCAGATCCAGCACGCCGCGATCGTCGACCGGGGCCACGCGCAGGATGGCGCCGTGGCTTTCGCAGAGCATCTGCCAGGGGACGATGTTGGAGTGGTGCTCGATTTCGCTCACCACAATCTCGTCACCGGCTTTCAGCCTCGGGGCGAGATAGCCCTGAGCGACCAGGTTGATGGCGTCGGTCGTGCCGCGCGTGAACACGATTTCCTCACGGCGGCCCGCGCCGATGAAGCGCGCCAGGGTATCGCGGGCACCCTCGTAGGCTTCCGTGGCGCGGCGGGAGAGTTCATGGATGGCGCGGTGGACGTTGGCGTTGTCCCGCGCGTAGTAGTCGCTTATCCGGTCAATCACCGCGCGAGGTTTCTGCGTGGTCGCGGCGTTGTCCAGATAGGCCAGCGGCTTGCCGTTGACCTGCTGGTCCAGCGCCGGGAACTGCGCCCGCAGCGCTTGTGCGGAAAACGCGGTGGCAACCGGGATGTCGGCCTCGGCGCGGCTCACGCGAAATCCGCGTAGCGGGCGCCGTCCGGCAGCCGCGTGAGCAGGGCCCGGCGCACGTGTTGCTGCAGGGCTTCGGGCGCCCACTGGCCCAGCAATTCGTCCGCGAAGCTGGCGACCAGCATGGCGCGCGCGCCGTCGTCGTCTATGCCGCGGCTTCGAAGATAGAAAATGGCATCCTCGTCGAGCTGACCGACGGTGGAGCCATGGGCCGCCTTGACGTCGTCGGCGTAGATCTCAAGTTCCGGCTTGGCGTCGATCTCGGCTCGCGGGGAGAGTAGAAGCGCGTCCGACGACAGCTCGGAGTCGGTTTTCTGGGCGTCACGCCGAATCAGGATGCGGCCGTTGAATACGCCGCGGCCGCGGCCGGACGCCAGACCGCGGAAGGCCTCGCGGCTCACGCCGTGCTCGCAGTCGTGATCGATCTCGGTGTGATTGTCCATGTGCTGGCGCTTGTCGGGCGCATAGACCCCGTAGAACTCCGCCGTGGCGCCGTTGCCGTGCAGATGGCTGCGGGTGTCTACCCGGCTTAAACGCCCGCCCAGGTCGGCCGAGTGGTTGATCAGCACGCTGTCGCGCGCCTGCTCGGCCAGCAGGGCGGACACGTGGTAGCAGGCCCGGCTTTCTTCCTGAAGCCGGTAGCGATGCAGTCGCGCCCCGCTGGACAGCTGCACATCCGTAATGGTGTTGGACAGGTGATCCTCTTCGCCGTCCCCGCAGTACTGCTCGATGACGGTCGCCCCGGCGTTGTCGCCCAGGCGCAGCAGATGCCGACAGTGCTGCATGAACTCGTGGTTGCGGCCGCTGCTGTAGTGCACCAGCAGCAGTGGCCGGTCGAGGGTGGTGCCGGCGTCGATCTGCAGGAACAGCCCGTCGCTGACGAAGGCGCGGTTCATCTCGCCAAAGGCGCCGGTGGCCTCGTCGTCGCGGGAAGACAACCACTCCGTGACGGTTTCATCGCCATCCTCGAGCGCCTGCGCCACGCTACGCAGCGTTACACCATCGGGCAGTGACTCTAGGCGGGAGAGAGACGACTCGAAGTGACCATCGACCAGCACGAAGCGGTGGGCGTCGAGATTGGCGGGCAGCAGCGCATCAAGCGCCTTTTCCCCGACGGTGGGTGCCTCCTCGCTGCCTTCGAACCGGCGTTTTTCCAGCGCGCGGAGATCGGTGTACTTCCAGGCCTCCTGCTGCGTGGCCGGAAAGCCGGTCTTCGCAAAATTCTTCAGGCGGGCGTGCCGTTCGCGCGCCACGCTGTCCTGCGCCGCGCCGGCCAGGCTACGTTCCAGCCGCGCAAACTCCGCCAGGTAGTGATCAATGTGTGGGCTGGGTTGCGTCATTACGCGGCGGCCTCGTCGGTGATGCCGGAATAGCCCTCGGCCTCGAGCGCATCGGCCAGCTCCATGCCGCCGGACTTGAGAATGCGGCCCTTGGCCAGCACGTGGACATGATCAGGCTGGACGTGTTCGAGCAGACGCTTGTAATGAGTCACCAGCACCGTCGAGCGGTCCGCCGAGCGCATGGAGTTGATCCCCTCGGCCACGATCTTCAGCGCATCGATATCCAGCCCGGAATCAGTCTCGTCAAGAATCGAAAGCGTCGGCTCAAGCACGAGCATCTGCATGATTTCATTGCGCTTTTTCTCGCCGCCGGAAAAGCCTTCGTTCACGCCGCGCTTGATCATGTCCATGTCCATACCCACCACGCCGGCCTTGTCCTTGACGTGCTGCATGAATTCCATGGCGTCGATTTCGTCCTCGCCGCGGTACTTCCGACGTGCGTTCACGGCGGCCCGCAGCAGATACAGGTTCGATACGCCGGGAATTTCCACCGGATACTGGAAGCCGAGGAACAGGCCCTCGCAGGCGCGCTCGTCGGCATCCATGTCCAGCAGATCCTTGCCCTGGAAGTCCACCGAGCCATCGGTCACTTCGAACAGCTCGCGCCCCGCCAGCACGCTGGCCAGCGTGGATTTGCCGGAACCGTTCGGCCCCATGATGGCGTGCACTTCACCCGGTTTCACTTCCAGGTCGAGGCCGTTGAGGATGGCCTTGCCTTCGATTTCGGCTTTGAGGTTTTCGATTTTGAGCATAGTTAGCATGTTTGATTAAGAGCCACAGAGGCGCAGAGGGCACAGAGAGAAAGCAGAAGAACTTTCAACCACGAAGGACACTAAGAACACAAAGGAAGTCGTGAGAGAAAGCATGGTTCCTTATTTCGTGCGCTTTGTTTCTTTGTGGTTTTTGATGCCTTATCTCTCTGGCCTCTGTGTCTCTGTGGTTAATGTCTTCGGGCCTTGCCTTCGATTTCGGGTTTCAGGTTTTCGATTTTGAGCATGGTTAGCAGGTTTGATTAAGAGCCACAGAGGCGCAGAGGGCACAGAGAAAAAGCAGAAGAACTTTCAACCACGAGGGACACAAAGAACACAAAGGAAGTCGTGAGAGAAAGCATGGTTCCTTACTTCGTGCGCTTTGTTTCTTTGTGATTCTTGATGCCTTATGTCTGTGGCCTCTGTGTCTGTGTGGTTAATGTCTTCGGGCCTTGCCTTCGATTTCGGCTTTGAGGTTTTCGATTTTGAGCATGGTTAGCATGTTTGATTAAGAGTCACAGAGGCGCAGAGGGCACAGAGAAAAAGCAGAAGAACCTTCAACCACAAAGGGCACGAAGAACACAAAGGGGTAAAAATTACAGAAGAATATTCTTAGCTTTGTGCCCTTTGTGTCTTTGTGGTTAAAAATTTCTAATCTCTGTGTCCTCCGTGCCTTTAGTGGCCAATGTTTTACGGATTCAACCTACGGCGCCCTCGAGCGTGACGTTTAGCAGCGCCTGGGCCTCCATGGCGAATTCGCCGGGCAGTTTTCTGAACACGTCCTTGCAGAAGCCGTTGACGATCAGGTTCACGGCATCTTCCTCGGACAGGCCGCGCTGCATGCAGTAGAACAACTGCTCCTCGCCGATGCGGGACGTGGTGGCTTCGTGCTCGAGCTTGGCGCTGGGATTGCCGGTTTCCACGTACGGGAAGGTGTGCGCGCCACACTGGTCGCCAATGAGCAGACTGTCGCACTGCGTGAAGTTGCGGGCGTTGTCGGCCTTGGGGAGCACCTTCACCAGCCCGCGATAGGCCTGGTCGCCGCGTACCGCCGAAATGCCCTTGGCGATGATGGTGGACTTGGTGTTCCTGCCGATGTGAATCATCTTCGTGCCGGTATCGGCCTGCTGCATGCCGCGGGTCACGGCCACCGAGTAGAACTCGCCCACCGAGTCGTCGCCGCGCAGCACGCAGCTGGGATACTTCCAGGTGATGGCCGATCCGGTTTCCACCTGCGTCCAGGAGATCTTCGAACGATTGCCTCGGCAGTCGCCGCGCTTGGTCACGAAGTTGTAGATGCCGCCCTTGCCCTCGTCGTCACCGGGGTACCAGTTCTGCACGGTGGAATACTTGATCTCGGCGTCGTCCAGCGCGACCAGTTCGACCACCGCTGCGTGCAGCTGGTTCTCATCGCGCTGGGGCGCGGTGCAGCCCTCCAGATAGCTCACGTGGCTGCGCTCCTCGGCGATGATCAGGGTGCGCTCGAACTGGCCGGTGTTTTCCGCATTGATGCGGAAGTAGGTGGACAGCTCCATGGGGCAGCGCGTGTCTTTCGGGATGAACACGAAGGAGCCGTCGGTAAACACGGCGGAATTGAGCGCGGCGTAGAAGTTGTCGCCCTGCGGCACCACCGTGCCCAGATACTGCTTGACCAGCTCCGGATATTCCTTGATGGCCTCGGAGATGGAGCAGAAGATCACGCCGGCGTCCTTGAGCTTCTGCTTGAAGGTGGTGGCCACCGAGACGCTGTCGAACACGGCGTCCACGGCCACCTCGGCGGCGCCTTCCACGCCGGCCAGCACTTCCTGCTCCTTCAGCGGAATGCCGAGCTTGGAATAGGTTTCCAGCAGCTTCGGGTCCACTTCATCCAGGCTCTTGGGCTTGTCCTTGGCGGACTTGGGTGCTGAGAAGTAGGAGATGGCCTGATAGTCGATCGGCGGATAGCTGACGTGCGCCCACTCGGGCGTCTTCATCTGCTTCCATTGCCGGTAGGCTTCCAGTCGCCAGTCGGTCATCCACTCGGGCTCTTCCTTCTTGGCGGAGATGAAGCGGATGACGTCTTCGTCCAGCCCTGGCTCAATGGTGTCGGATTCCAGATCGGTGACGAATCCGGCGGAATATTCTCGAGTCTTGACCAGCTCGTCTATGTCGTTTTCGCGTACTGCCATGTCTATAACGTTTTTCGAGTCGACTGCTGCATCCGCAGCTTGAGGGCGGGCAGGGGAGAGGTCATCTGTTCAAGACTGATGTCCTCCAGCGCCTGCCGGATCGCCGTGTTGATGATCTGCCAGTTGTCGCGCAGGCCGCAGACCGGCTCCAACGAGCAGCGGCCTTCGTCCACCGTGCACTCGGTCAGCCCCATGGGGCCTTCGAGCGCGGCGATGACCTGCGCCATATCGATATCGCCCGGCGCCAGCGCCAGGCGGTAACCGCCGTGGGCGCCCCGCTCGGAGGTGACAAGGCCGGCGCGGGTCAGCCGCTTGAGCAGTTTGCTCACGGTCGGCTGACTGATGCGCGTTCGCCCGGCCAGCTCGGCCGCATTTCTCAGCGTGTCCGGCGCCCGCGCAAGATCGGTTATCACGATCATGCCGTAGTCAGTCAGTTTGCTGAGTCGGAGCATTGCGTTACCGGACCGGGCGGCTGCATTCCGGGCCCGTCTGCGGCGGATCACGGCGGCGGGCCCACTCAAATTGGACTGAATAAGTCCTGATTGACCGTGAGTGTAGGTCATATGGCCGACAGCCGGCAACCGCTTGCAAGACGGCGGGGCTGCCGTAAGCTCCACGCCGACGTCGCGACGACCGATCCGCGACGCGTCAACTCAAGTGAGCTACAGGGCCCAACACATGACGCCGGAACAGATGCAGGCGCTGCGCGCGCGGTTCAGCTGGGACAACTCGTCGATTTTTATCCGAAGCATGGAAGTCCCCGCCAGCGATATCGACACGCTGGACCACGCCAACAACGCGGCCTATCTGCGCTGGATGGAGGATTGTGCCTGGTCGCACGCCACGAGTCTGGGCGTTGACTGGCACGACTATCAGCAGCTGGGCGTGGCGGTGGTCGTGCGCCGGCACGAGCTTGATTATCTGGCCGCCTCATTCGCCGGCGAACAGCTGCATGTGGGCACCTGGATTGACAAGAATGACGGCCGGCTGACGCTCTGGCGCGGCTTCCAGATCATCCGCGAACACGACGGCAAGACCATTCTGCGCGCCCGCTCGCAGTTCGTATGTGTACGGTTGAAGGATGGCCGGCCCTGCCGTATGCCGGCCGTGTTTCGCGAAGCCTACCGGGCGATGTAGCCGCCGCCAGCAAATTTCGCCAGCTCAGTTGACCGGGATCAGCTCGCTTCGCTCCCGCGGCGCCAGGCGCACAATGGCAAGCTGGCCGTATTCCCGTGCGATCTCCAGCGCATCGGTTTCGCTGCAGTCCAGCAGCAGCGCGCCGGGCTCGTCGGGCCACTCCCCGGTGGGGTCGCGATTGACGGCGGGCATCCAGCGCACGCCCTGCAGCTTCAGCTGCTCTCGAAAGCTGGCCAGGCGGGTTCGGTTGACCGCCATGCTCAGGCGGTGCGCGCCCGGGTTGCATGGCGTCACGACATAAGCCGCGCCGCTCAGGCCGGCGAGAGTCTGCAGATGGGTCAGCGCTTCTGCGGCGGTTTCGCCAATACGGAAGGCGTGCATGCGGCCGTCCAGCCAGATGCAGTACTCCGCCTGCCGAAAAGCGGCCGCAATGTGATCGTCCAGGGGTTGGTCGCTGCTGCCGGCCATGGGCCGAATCTCCACATGCTCTTGGCACAAGACTGACAAGCATGAACCAGATGGCCCACCCTGTCTTCTGTTCACGACAAGTGGCGTTGACGGGCGGGTTGACCGGTGACGGCGCCCTGCATTGCGTCAGCCGCCAACGTGAAATAAAAGGTCGAGCCGCGGCCCGCTTCCGAATCCAGCCAGATGCGTCCGCCGTGCTGGTGCACGATGCGCTCCGCGATGGCCAAGCCCGCGCCGGTGCCGCCGCCGAAGGCATCCCGGTCGTGCAGACGCCGGAATATGCCGAAAACCTCCTCGTGATGCGCCGGGTCTATGCCGATGCCGTTGTCCCGCACGTGAAACACGCCGTCCGCATGGCCGATCTCGACCCATTTTTCGGCCTGATCGTTGTACTTCGCAGCGTTGGCAATGAGGTTGCGCATGAGCTCGGCCACGCGCACCCGGTCGCAGTGAATGCTGGGCAGCTCGGCCGGAATGCGCACCGTCACGCCGTTGCTCTCCAGCATGAAATGCAGGGTCGACAGAACGTCCTGCGTGAGGGCCTGCATGTCGGTGTTATCGATAGCGAGCTGCGTCTGGCCGAATCGCGAGAACTGCAGCAGGTCCTCGATCAGATCGTGCAGACGGGCCGACAGCTGCTTGAGCGCATCCAGCATCTGCCGCCCGCTCTCGTCCATTTGTTCGCCATACCGGCGATGCAGCAGTGCGGCATAACCCTGCAGGCCGCGAAGCGGCTCGCGCAGGTCGTGGCTGGCGACCTGCGCGAACGAGTCGAGCTCTTCGTTCGAGCGCTGCAGCTCGTGGCGCAGCTGCAGCTCGCTGCTCACGTCCTGGATGATGCCGTAGACCTTTTTCGGCGCGCCGTCGTCGTCGCGCTGTATCTGCCCGGTGGTTCGGAACCAGCGCGTCTGCGGTAGGGCGTTGCGAGCCCGGAACTCGAGATCGTAGCGGTCGTCGTCGGAAGCCAGAATGCGGCTGAAGTCGTCGATGATCCGCTGGCGGTCGTCTTCGGCCACGGCCGCATAGAAGCCGTCCATCGTTGCGCCGACCGCTTCGCGACGGGTTCCCATCAGGGCCGGCGCCCAGGGGTCGTAGGTCAGTCGGTTGCTGTCGGCACTCCAGTTCCAGCAGGCGATATTGGTGTAGCGCAGGGCGTGATCATGGCGTTCCCGATAGAGCGTTTCGGCCCGCTGACCCTCGACCAGCCGGCTCACATCCCAGATTGCGCCGGCCACGCGGGGCGCGCTGCCGCGCGCATCGCGCTGCACGGACTCTCCGCGCAGCATGAACCAGCCCGGCTGGCCGGCGTCCGCGGTAATGCGAAACTGGCAATCGGCGCTCTGCCCGGGCGTCCGGGCCCGTTCCAGGGCCTGCCGGACGCTTGTCCGGTCGCGGCGGTCCAGGGCGGCCAGAAAGTCCTCCAGGCGTAGCGAGGCAGGACCTGGTCCCAGGCCCAGCAGGCCGGCCAGATGCCGATCCACGAACACCGCATCCGCATCGATGTCCCAGGTCCAGGCGCCGACTCCGGCTGCCATGAGCGCGGCGTCATAGCGGGCTCGCTCCATCTCGGCGGTCTGCTGTTCGCGAGCGATCTCCGTGCGGTCGAGCAGCAGACCGGCCAGGCCCACGGCGACGCCCCGATCATCCAGCAGCGGGCGGCCGGTCACGTGCAGCCAGCGGTCCTGGCCGTCCGGATAGCGAACCTGATGGGTGTTCTCGAATGCCTCGCCGGTTTCCAGGGCCCGGGCCACCTTTTTCCGGAGGGTCTCGCGGTGTTCCGGGTGAATCGGCTTCATACCGGTTTCGAAGTCCGTGACCGGCAGGGGGATGCCCAGCGGTTCAAGCAGGCTCAGGTCGCCGGCAAACTCCACCTGCTGGTCGGCCGCATTGAACATGAAGGCCACCATCCGTGTGGTCGACAGGGCGCGATCAAGCAGCTGGCGCGCGTGTTTGGCGCGGGCCTCGGCGAGCGTGACGTCGGTGTGGTCGTGCACGAAGCCGGCCAGGCCAACAAACTCGCCTTCCTTGTCGAAAACCTCGTCGCCGCGCAGATACATGTACCGCCATTCGCCCGTTTCGCGGTGACGAGCGCGAAACTCGCCCGTGAGCATGTTGCTGCGCGCCAGCGCCCGCTGGATCTCTTCCCGCAGGGCAGTGCGGTCGGTTTCGTGAATCAGCGCCAGGGCATCGTCCAGGTGGCGAATGTCGTGGTTGTCCGGCGCCCCGATCAGCCGGTAGGCGTTGTGATCCAGCTCGAGGCGCCGGCTTGCGGCGTCCAGCCGCCAGAAGCCGATTTTGGCGGCCTCGGCGGCCGTCTCCACCCGGGCCAGGGCTTCGCTGGCCTCGCGCTGTGCCAGCGCCACCTCGCTGCGGTCGATCATGTAGCCGGCGGCCCCCACGATGGCGCCGTTGGCCCCCGTCAGCGCGCGGCCGTGCGCCGCGAAGTCATACGGGCGATCGTCATCGAAGCGGGTGGCACGCAGCTCAAGCGAGAAGGACTGCCCGGTGGTCAGCGTTTGCTCCAGGGCCGTTTCCAGCCGTGGCCGATCCACGGAGTGAATACTGGCCATGATCGTGTCGAAGTCGGGCTGGGCGGCCTGGCGGGAATAGCCGGTCATGGCATGCCAGCCGCGGTCCACGTCGAAACGGCGCGTCTCCCAGTTTAGCGACCAGAAACCGAATCGGCCCGTATCGAGGACCGAGTCGATCTTCTCGGTGGCGATGCGGGCCGCCTCGCGCGCCGTCATTTCGGCGGTGACGTTGGCGGTGAAGCCGCCGATGCGGCGCGTGCGTCCATCGTCCTCGGTGACCACCGCCTCGGCGCGGGTATAAAGCCACTGGGTCTGGCCGTCGGCGGCGTGAACCCGGTAGCGGCACTCCACGCTGCCCAGACCATGGGCGCAGTTGTTCAGCTGCTGCTGCAGGCGTTGCCGGTCGTTCTCCTGGATCAGGTCAAGCCAGTCATCCAGGCTCTGGCCATCAAGTCTGGCCGGTGTGCCGAAGGCCTCGGCCACATGGGCGTCGAATTCCAGTAGATCGGTGTGTATGTCCCAGCTCCAGGCCGTCACGCGCGCTGCGCGCAGATTCCTATCATGCCGCTCGCGCAGGGCGTTGAATTCCAGGGCGGCGCGGTGGGCTTCGGTGTCGTCGCTGACCACGCCGTAAATCTCCACAACGCGTCCGCGATGGTCGCGGCCCGGTACGCCCCGGCCGCGAAGAAACAGCTCTCGGCCGTCCGCGGGGCGGTGCCAGGACGTTTCGAAGTCGAAGCCGCGGGCTTTCTCGACCGCATCGTGAAACTTGTCCTCGATGGCGTCCCGGTAGTCGGCGTCGACGTGCGTCAGCAGTTCCGCCAGGGCCGGCTTGTGAGCCGAGCCCAATCCGATGGAATCCCGCCAGTGCACGTCGAAATCGAACAGGCCGGTGTCTACGTCATAGCTCCAGAAGCCAATGCCCGTCGTGCGGGCGACCTCGTCGATTCGGGCCAGGGCCTGGTCGGTGCGCTCTCGCGCCTCGACTTCGGCGGTGACGTCCCAGAGCACGCCGGACACGCTGGTGGTATTGCCGTTGTCATCCTGGTCCAGTGGCTCGCCCCGGCTGGCCAGCCAGCCAATACGGCCATCTGCCCGGAAGTGACGAAAGCGTATCTCGAAGCCTTCGCCGCCGGCCACGATGCGCGAGGCCGAGGCCTGCACACGGGCCCGGTCTTCCGGGTGAACGAAGGAGAGCAGGGTGGAAATCTTGCCGTCGTAGCTGCCGGGTGGCTGACCCAGCAGCGCGTCGAGCTCTGGATTGATGCTGTCCGTCCCGCCTTCATCCAGCCGCCAGACCCAGGTGGCAAAACGCACGCCGCGCATGGCGGCCCGGTGGCGTTCGTAGATGTTGTCGTACTCGGCCCGCAGCCGGTGCTCGGTCAGCTGATTGACGAGGCCATAGGCCACGGCGGCCCAGGCGATCAGCAGCATGGCCACCGGTTCGACCGTGAGCGGCGCGAAGTCCAGGCTGGCGCGCAGATAGAGAATGCCGGCCGTGACCAGCAGGGTGGCCAACAGGCTCGGCCCGAAACCATAGAGCCGCTTGCGCAGACTGGCGTCCAGCGGATTGGCAGCGGTGAGCAGCAATAACGGCATACTGCTGGCCGGATCGAAGGGCACGACGGCCAGACAGATAGCGTTGTCCAGCACAATCTGGCCCGAGCGGCGGATGGGCGCCCACGCGCGGCTGCGCAGCAGGCCCACGCCCAGGCAGCCGATCAGATAGGCCACACCGGCCGCCAGCAGCGCCGGGCCGATCCAGTCGGGTCCGAGCGGACCGCCCAGGAGCATAAAATAGGCAGTGCTCACCAGCACGAGCGCAGCCCGCACCGCCAGGATGCCCCGGGGCCAATCCTTTTGTTTTAAAAGCTTTCCCGAAGCTGCGTTCATGTGAATGCGGTGTTTTTCGGTAAGGCCGCAGGCTGTGTCTGCCCCGCGGTGTTGCGAGGGTATCGGCCGTTGATGACGCCTGGCCAGTGCCGCGGACGGCTCCGGTTCCCGATGCCGTATTGTCAGCCGCAAGGGTTTACCGGACACTTTCCGCGCTGCCTGCGCGGGCCCTTCGAGTCTGCCGCCCGGCGGCGGCTTTGGGGTGTCACCAGTAACAGGGAAAAGGGAAAATAAAATGCTTCAGGAATTCAAGGATTTCGCCATGCGCGGCAATGTCGTGGACATGGCCGTGGGTATCATCATCGGGGCCGCCTTCAGCACCATCGTCAAATCACTGGTGGATGATGTCATCATGCCGCCCATCGGCCTGCTGCTGGGCGGCGTGGATTTTTCCAATTTCTTCGTGACGCTGAAGGCGGGCGCCGAGACGGTCGGCCCTTACGGCTCGCTGGAGGCGGCCAAGGCGGCCGGCGCGGTGACGCTGAATTACGGCCAGTTCGTCAACCACGTGATCAGCTTCCTGATTGTGGCCTGGGCGGTGTTCATGCTCATCAAGGCCATGAACAACCTCCAGCGCAAGAAGGAAGAAGAACCCGTGACCAAGGCCCCGACCACGCGCGACTGTCCGGAATGCCTGTCAACCATTCACGTCAAGGCCCGGCGCTGCCCGCAGTGCACGTCTGAAATCGCCGCCGCCTGAGCCGACGCCGGACACATGCCGGGTGTGCGTCGCACCCCGGCATTTTTTTTGAACGCACGGAATTCAAAAGGATATCAATATGGAACTGCCGCAACGCGCGCAATTCGGGCACCTGCTGCCCGTCACGGTCCGCTGGGGCGACATGGACGCCCTGGGGCACGTCAACAACACCCTCTACTTCCGCTACAGCGAGCATGGGCGTGTGGCCTACTTCGAGGCCCTCGGATCGGGTAATCCGTCCACCCCGAACCGCGGGCAGGGGCCCATCCTCGCGCAGCACGATTGCCAGTTCATACGGCAGCTGCGCTACCCCAGCGAAATTGACGTAGGAACACGCGTCACCGTGCTGGGCAACAGCAGCCTCATGTTCGAGCAGGCCCTGTTCGAGCGCGGCAGCGATACGCTCTATGCTCGCTTCACGGCGCGCATCGTCTGGTTCGACTTCGAGCGACAGGCCAGTATGCGGGTACCCGACGATCTGCGGCGGCGGATCGCCGCGCTGGAACCCGAGTCCGTCGAGGGCGCCTGAGACCGGCGCTCAGAATCGGTCAGCCGGCGGACGACGCGACGGCGGCATGGTTGGGCGTGACCGGCGGATTGAACAGGTCGTCCTCGTCGACGTGGATGCCCGCCCGCCGGAAAATATCCCCGGCGATGGCCTGAATGTCTTCGTATACGCGGCGGGCGTTGTCCAGGGTGCAGAACGCCTCCCAGTCGGCGTCGGTTGCGCCGCCGTCAGCCAGGTTGTCCGCCCGGGGAATATGGACCCGGTCGCGTACCAGCGTCTCCGCCATACCGGCCACCATGTAGTTCATCACGCTGAACAACTCGATGAGCGTGGAATAGGGACGCTGCGCGTAGTCCGGCAGATGCCAGAAGGCGCGAAGCAGCAGGTGCAGGCGCTGGGTGTGCGAGGCGGCGAGAAAGTCCACGCGGTCGGCCTCGTCCAGCAGCCGGGCAGCCAGTTCGTCGACGAAGGCCTCGTGCGTCAGCGCCGAGAAGATCAGCGAGGCCTTGACGCACTGCACCGACTGCTCGGCCGGGGCCGTGGCCGCCATGTCCAGGAAAAACGCCGCACTTTCACGATGCCTGACGGCTGTTGATGCGCATCCGGCCGGATGCGGGCCTGTCTTGCCTTGCATGCTTGCTCCTCCTGTTATTGATCCGAAGCTAGTGCACATGGGCCAGGCGGGGCAAGCAGCGACGGCGGCCGGCGGTTGCGCAGCGGTGACGAATGGCGCGGGACCGGTCAGCTGGACTGCATGCGCAGCCAGTAGCGCAGGCGGTCCTCTGGGTCATTGACCAGATCGGTACAGCTGTCGCCCAGCCGGTCGACCAGAGGGCCGATGTTGCGAAAGCTGCCCTCGATGCCCGCGATCATTCGGCCCTGAATCCGGTCCAGCCGTTGCTGCGCCTCGCGCCGGGTCAGGCCGGCGTGACGCGCCGCCTGGCGGCTTTCGCGGTCGGTCATGGCCGCAATGCGGGCGTACCGAATCGCCAGGTCTTCATCCTCGCCCCGGGCGGTGGCTTCCGTCAGCAGACGGTAGAACGCCAGGCATTCGGCAAGCTCGCCATGCAGCGCCTCGGCGGCGCGTTCCGGGGGCAGGCTGGCAGCCGGGGCGGCCGAGAGCATCAGCATCAGGCCGGCCAGAGCGGCTTTAACGTATTGGGGAGCTGTGATCATGGCGCCAGCGTAACGCGCCCTGGCGACGCCGTGTGGCATTGATCTTGCGGCGTTCCGAAGCGGCCGGTGATCATGATCGGCCCGGGTCCGGGCCCGGACGCCTCGTCGCAAGTCGGGCCTCTGGCGCCGCATACCGGTGTAGCCTCGATTGTTCGGGGGTGCCCACATCGCTATTCTTGGCGGGTACCGGTCGTCCCGTCAGGCGACCGTTTTTATTGTTCAGACAGGCTGAAAACCACATGAAAATCAGAAAGCTGCTGGTTGCCAATCGGGGTGAGATTGCCATCCGCATCATGCGTGCGGCGGCGGAGATGGGGATTCGAACGGTCAGCATCTACGCCTACGAGGATCGATTCGCGCTGCATCGCTTCAAGGCCGACGAGAGTTATCTGGTCGGCAAGGGCGCCAAGCCCATCGCGGCCTATCTGGACATTCAGGACATTATTCGCGTGGCCCGGGAAACGGGCGCCGACGCCATTCACCCGGGCTACGGCTTCCTGTCCGAAAACGATGAATTTGCGGAGGCCTGCGAACAGGCCGACATTCTCTTCGTGGGTCCCTCGGTGAAGGTATTGCGCACGCTGGGTGACAAGGTCTCCGCCCGCGCGGCCGCCGTGGCTGCGGATGTGCCGGTGCTGCCGGCCTCGGACACGCTCCCGGAAAACCTGGACGAGGTCGCGAAGATTGCGGACGAGATCGGCTATCCGGTCATGCTCAAGGCCAGCTGGGGCGGGGGTGGCCGCGGTATGCGCGTCATAAAATCCGCGGATGAGCTCCGCGACCAGGTCGAATCCGGTCGTCGCGAAGCCAAGGCCGCATTCGGCAACGACGAAGGCTATCTGGAAAAGCTCGTGGTAAACGCCCGGCACGTCGAGGTGCAGATTCTGGGCGACACCCACGGCAACGTCATTCACCTGTTCGAGCGGGATTGCACCGTGCAGCGCCGTCACCAGAAGGTGGCCGAGCGCGCGCCGGCACCCTATCTGAGCGAGCAGCAGCGCGAGTCGCTGTGCGGCGCGGCGGTGCGGCTGTGCCAGAGCGTGGATTACCACCACGCCGGCACGGTGGAATTCCTGATGGACGCTGATAGCGGCGAGTTCTTTTTCATCGAGGTCAATCCGCGTATCCAGGTGGAGCACACCGTGACCGAGGAAGTGACCGGCGTGGATATCGTCCGGGCGCAGTTGCGCATTTCCGAAGGCGGCCGGCTGGGCGACGGGGAACATTCGCTGCCGGGCCAGTCGGAGGTGTCGCTCGACGGCCATGCCCTGCAGTGTCGCGTGACAACGGAGGACCCGGAGAACGGCTTTGCGCCGGATTACGGCCGGCTGACCGTGTACCGAAGTCCGGCCGGCCTGGGGGTGCGTCTGGATGGCGGCACTGCCTATTCGGGCGCGGTCATCACGCCCTACTACGATTCGCTCCTGGTGAAGGTCACCGTCTGGGCGCAGTCGCTGGAAGAGGTCATTCCCCGGATGGATCGCACGCTGCGCGAGTTTCGCATCCGCGGGCTGTCGACCAACCTGCAGTTCCTCGAAAACGTGATTGCGCACCCCAGTTTCAAGAACGGCGACTACACCACGTCGTTCATCGACGAGACGCCCGAGCTGTTCGAGTTCGTGCCGCGTCGCGACCGGGCGACCAAGCTGCTGCGATTCCTGGGAGACGTGATCGTCAACGGCCATCCGGAGATGAAGGGCCGCACGCCGCCGGCGCTGCCGCTGCCCGAACCCCGCATGCCCGAGGCCGACATCAACGCGCCGGTGCCGCGCGGCACGCGCGACGAGCTGCTCGAGCGTGGCCCGGAAGGCTTCTCGAAATGGCTGCTGGAACAAAAGCGGGTGATGCTCACCGACACGTCCATGCGCGATGCCCACCAGTCGCTTTTTGCCACGCGCATGCGCACGCGCGACATGCTGGAAATAGCGCCGTACTATGCCCGGCAGATGTCGGACCTGTTCTCGGTGGAGTGCTGGGGCGGCGCCACCTTCGACGTCTCCATGCGTTTTCTCAAGGAGGATCCCTGGCTGCGGCTGAGCCGGCTGCGCGAGCGCATGCCGAATATCCCGCTGCAGATGCTGCTCCGCGCCTCAAACGCGGTGGGTTACACGAACTATGCCGACAATGTGGTGCGCTTTTTCATCCAGCGCGCGGCGGACACCGGTATCGATATCTTCCGCGTGTTCGATGCGCTCAACTGGGTCGACAACATGCGGGTCGCCATCGACGAAGTCGTAGCCACCGGCAAGGTCTGCGAAGCGACCATCTGCTACAGCGGCGACCTGCTTGATCCGAAGGAAACGCAGTTCACGCTGGACTACTACATCGACATGGGGCGCAAGCTGGAAGCGGCGGGGGCGCACATCATCGGCATCAAGGACATGGCCGGTGTCTGCAAGCCCGGTGCGGCAAGCCGGCTGGTCACGGCGCTGAAATCGGAAATCAGTCTGCCGATCCACTTCCATACCCACGACACCAGCGGCATTTCCGCTGCCAGCGCCCTGGCCGCGGTGGAGGCCGGCGTCGATGCCGTGGACGGCGCCATGGACGCGCTGTCGGGGCTGGCGTCACAGCCGAACCTCGGGGCCATGGCGGCTGCGCTGCGTAACGGCGAGCGGGACCCCGGCATCGACGGCGACGTCATGCAGCAGTTCTCCGATTACTGGGAGGGCGTGCGCCGCTACTACGCGCCGTTCGAGTCCAACGTGCATTCCGGCACGGCCGACGTATACAACCACGCCATGCCGGGCGGGCAGTATTCCAACCTGCGCGAGCAGGCCCGCTCCATGGGGCTGACGCGCCGCTGGCCCGAGATTTCCCGGGCCTACGCCGACGTCAACCGGTTGTTCGGCAACATCGTCAAGGTTACGCCGACCTCGAAAGTGGTCGGCGACATGGCGCTGTACATGGTGTCCAACGATCTGACGCCGGAGCAGGTGGCCGATCCGGACCACGATATCGACTTTCCGGCGTCGGTCATCTCCTTTTTCCGCGGCGAGATGGGCCGGCCGCCCAACGGCTTCCCCGAAGCCCTGCAGAAGAAGGTGCTTCGCGGCGAGGCGCCGCTGCCGGGACGCCCGGGCGAAACCATCGAGGCTGTCGACCTGGAAGCCGAGCGTCGGACCATCGCCGAGGCGCTGGAGGTGGAGATAGACGACAACGACCTGGCGTCCTACCTCATGTATCCCGAGGTCTTCACCCAGTTTGCCGAGCACCGCGCGAACTACGGAGAGGTCAGCCGGCTGCCCACGACCAGCTTCTTTTATGGTCTGCTCGAGAAAGAGGAGATCAGCGTTGATATCGAACCCGGCAAAACCCTGGTCATCAGCCTGCAGGGGCGCGCCGAGGACGAGGAAGAGGGCTACACCAAGCTGTTCTACGAGCTCAATGGTCAGCCGCGCATGGTGCGCGTGGCGCACGAGGGCGCCGACGCGGCGGCCTCGGCGCAGCCGAAGGTCGATCCCAAGAATCCCGACCACGTCGGCGCGCCCATCCCGGGCATGGTGGTTCGCATTGCCGTGAAGGAAGGGCAGCGCGTCAAGAAGGGCGATCCGCTGCTGGCCCTGGAGGCCATGAAGATGGAGACCGGCATCGCCGCGCCGAGGGATGCGGTCATCGCCGCCATCCACACCAAGCCCGGCGCCACGGTGGCGGCCAAGGATCTGCTCATCGAAATCAAAGACGACAGCGAGTGAGTGATGTCCTCCGGCAATTGCGGGCGCGGGCGGCCGAGAGGCCGCGCCGCATCGTGTTCCCCGAGCCTGATGACCCGCGTGTTCTCGAAGCGGCAGAGGTGCTGGCGCGCGACGGACTGGCGCATCCGCTGATTATCGGCCGCGAGGCGCCCGCCGGCTGTGAGCCGGCGATCTGCGCAGGCGATGACTTCGAGCGGTGCGTGCAGGCCCTGACGGCGCGCCGGGCCCACAAGGGCATGACGGAAGACAGGGCGCGTGACCAGATTGCCTCGCAGCCCCTGCTGCACGCCGCCCTGTGCGTGCAGACCGGCCTGGCCGATGCCAGCGTTGCGGGCAGCGTGGCCTCCACAGCCAACGTCATCCGCGCCGCACTGATGGGCGTCGGCACCGCCGAGGGCGTGTCGCTGGTGTCGAGTTTCTTTCTCATGTGTCTGCGCGACGGCCGCTGCCTGACCTACGCCGACTGTGGCGTGGTGCCCGACCCGGACGCGGAGCAACTCGCCGAGATCGCCCGGGTAGCCGCCGTGAGCCACACGCGCATGACCGGCGAATCGGCCCGCGTGGCCATGCTGTCGTTCTCCACCCGCGGCAGCGCGCAGCACACGCTGGTCGACAAGGTGCGGCAGGCCACCGAACGGTTGCGCGAGCAGGCGCCCGACCTGGCCGTGGAGGGCGAAATTCAGTTCGACGCCGCCTTCGATCCCGCCGTGGGACAGCGCAAGGCGCCCGATTCGCCCGTGGCCGGGCAGGCAAACGTCTTCATCTTTCCGAATCTGGATGCGGGTAACATCGCCTACAAGATCACGCAGCGGCTGGGCGGGGCGCAGGCCATTGGCCCGCTGGTGCAGGGGCTGGCGAAGCCCTGCATGGACCTGTCGCGAGGGTGCTCGGTGCAGGACATCGTGGATGTCGCCTGCATGGCGAGCGTGCTGGCCGAGTAGTCACCCCTCCTGGGCGCGGCCGATGCGGGCCGCGAATATCCGGCCCAGGCTGAAGATCAGGATACCCATGCCGGCAATGATCCACGACTGGGCAAAATCCTTTGCCTGCCGGGTCTGGCCCTGCAGTTCTTCCCGGATGGCCTGCTTGTGCTTGCGCTCCCACTCCGCGCCCAGGCCGACCGAGCCGTCCGGTGAGCGGGCCCTCATGCGCGTTACGTCGACCTGGTAATTCGCTTCGATAGACGCCTGCAGTTCCGAATCGCTGAGCTCATCCACGCTGAACCACTGGAACAGGCCGTAGCCCAGTACGCCAAAGCCGATGATGGCCACCAGCCAGAAGGGATTGGTGCGTGTTGCGGCCATGCCGTTTGTCCTGTCGTCAGATGGGGTGGAAACCGACCGCGGCGTGTGGGCGCCGCGCGTTGCGGGCGCACTGTATCTCAGTTCTGCCCGGGGCATCCATTCGGCCGGCGCGGCGCCGGTTCAGCCGCGCTCGCCCCGGATATAGGCCCGGGTGCGCGGGTCCTGTGGCTGATTGAACAGCGTGTGGGTCGGCGCAAACTCGACCAGCCGGCCGATGCCGTCCTCGGTCCAGAAAAAGCCGGTGTGGTCGGCAATGCGCCGCGCCTGGCCGAGATTGTGTGTCACGATCAGCACCGTGTACTGACCCCTCAGGCGGACGATGAGCTCTTCGATTTTCGCGCTGGCCAGCGGGTCCAGGGCGCTGCAGGGTTCGTCCATCAGCAGCACGCGGGGCGCCAGCGCCAGCGCGCGGGCCAGGCATAGACGCTGCTGCTGCCCGCCCGACAGCGCCAGCGCCGGACTGTCCAGACGGTCTCGCACCTCGTCCCACAGGCCGACGTCGTCCAGCACCTGTTCGATACGCGCCCGCAGCTCGGGCTTGCGGATCACGCCGTGCTCGCGCAGCGGCAGCTCGATGTTGCGACGAATCGATAGCGGGAACGGGTTGGGTCTCTGGAACAGCATGCCCACGTGCCGGCGGAGTGTCAGCAGGTCCTGCGCCGGGTCCATGATGTTCAGGCCTTCGACGCGCACGTCGCCCTCCACATGACAGCCGGGAATCATGTCGGTCAAACGATTCAGGCATTGCAGCAGACTGCTCTTGCCGCAGCCGGAGGGCCCGATCAGCGCCGTGATCTCGCCGCGGGGCACCGCAAGGCTGATGTCGCGAAACGCGCGCTTGCCGTGGTAGCAGACGCACAAATTGCGCAGCTCGATGGCGTGCTGCTCGCTGCCGTTCGCCAGCAGTGCGGAGGGCGCGTGACGCATCGGAAGAAGGGGCGGAGTCATAGGGGTCCGGGTTGCGTGAGCTGCCAGCGTCGAGCGATTGCCAGCGCCAGCAGATTCACCGTGAGCAGCATGAGCAGGAGCACCACGGCCGCACCATAGGCGTTGCCGGTCCCGCCCGGGACATTCATGGACAGATCGAAAATATGGATGGACAGCGCGCGGCCCGAATCCATCACCGAACCCGGCATACGCATGACGTAGCCGCTGGTGAACAGCAGGGCCGCCGTCTCGGCCAGTGCCCGGCCCATGCCCAGCACCAGCCCCACGACGAGGCCGGGCAGCGCGGCAGGTAGCAGGATGCTGCGCAGCGTGGCCGCCTTTGACATGCCCAGCGCGGCCGCCGCATTGCGCCAGTCGTCCGGCACCTCCCGAAGTCCCTGTTCAAGCGATCGGATGAGCAGCGGTAGCACCATGCAGGCCAGCGTGAGGCCGCCGGCCAGCAGCGAGAACCCCATGCCCAGATAGACACAGAAAAATGCGTTGCCAAAAAGCCCGAACACGATGGAGGGCACGCCCGCCAGCACGTCCAGGCTGCGACGCACGAACCGGCCCAGCCGGCGATCGCTGCGGCTGTATTCGGCCAGCAGAATTGCCGCGCCGAGGCCGATGGGGACTGCGGCCGCCAGGCAGATGGCCAGAATCGCCAGCGTTGATACGATGATGCTGGCCAAGCCGCCGGCGCGGCCCGAGAGCTGCGGCATCTCGAACAGAAAGCCGGGCGTCAGCCGGGACAGGCCGTGCCAGAGCAGATCGGCGGCGATCCATCCGAACGCGAGAGTCACGATTACGGCGCACATCCACGCGGCGCCTGCGGCCGTGCGATCCGCCGCGGCCGTCCGGCCCCGTGTCCGGCCGGATGCCGGCAGCCAGTCATCCATGCCGGAAACGGCCGGATGAGGCATCAAGTCGGGCGACCGCCAGCACCAGCCCGGTGACCAGGAGCATGAGGACAAGGCCGCTCACGAACAGGGCCGCCCGGTGATCACCCAGGGCATAAGCCATTTCCAGCGCGATATTGGCGGTGAGCGTGCGCACCGGGGCCAGCAGGCTGTCGGGCAGCTGCACGATGTTGCCGCAGACCATCAGCACCGCCATGGTCTCGCCGGCCGCGCGGCCCGTGCCCAGGACGATGCCGGTGAACAGGCCGCCGCGCGCCGCAGGCAGGGCCACGGATCGGATGGTGGTCCAGCGGGACATGCCCAGCGCCGCGGCGGCCTGCAGGTAGGCCGGTGGCACGCTGACCAGGGCGGCGTGGGCGAGCAGGGTGATGGTCGGCAGAATCATGAGGGTGAGGATGAGAATGCCCGCCAGCAGGCTTTGGCCGGGACCGCCCAGCGTCGCCAGCAGAGGGACCAGCACGACAAGCCCCCAGAAGCCGTAGACCACCGAGGGGACCCCCGCCAGCAGTTCCACGATGCGTTTGAACGGTCCGGCCAGCCCGGGCGGCGCGTAAAAACGCAGGAATAGCGCGGCGCCGATCGCCAGCGGTGTGGCCAGCACGACCGCGCCCGCCGTGGCGGCCAGCGTGGCCGCCACCATGGCCGTGATGCGGAAGCTGCCGTTGGCCGCGGCCGGTTCCGGATGCCAGCTGGCATCCAGAACAAACCGCAGGGGGCCGATGTCGCGAAGACCGGCCCAGGATTCGGCGGCCATGAAAAAAAAGATGATCAGCAGCAGCACCCCGGCCAGCCCGGCGCTGATTCGCAGCGCGGCGAGCAGCGTCGCATCGACGCGCTGCGGGCTGATCATCGCTGCGGAATCACGAAATACAGTTGCCGAATCAGCGGGTCGACCGAGGATGATTGCGCGTGCGCCACCAGGGCCGCCGCCGGCCCTTCGAGCGGGCCCCGTGTCACGAGGTTGAGCGGGCGCCGCATGGGATAGCGCTGGTTGCGGACATTGGCCGTGGAGGCTTCCACGCCCTCCAGCGGCAGCAGCCGCAGGGGCTCATCCGCGCCGACCGCGTATTCCGCCGCGCCGATGGATACATAGCCCAGCGCGTATGGATTGCCGGCCACCGTCTTGATGCCCTGTTCGTTATCGCCAATGACCACGTCGGCCTTGATCGACGGCGCGGCCAGCTCGAAGTGCTCGAGGAAGATTTCCAGCGTCGAGCGGCCCTGGGCCTTGTTGACCACGATGATCTGGGCGTCAGGCCCGCCCACGGCCTGCCAGTTATCGATGCGGCCCTGGTAGATATCGATGATCTGCTGCGGCGACAACGCGCGCACCGGGTTGTCCGCGTGCACGATCATGCCGATGCCGTCGTACGCGATGGTGTGGGCCGTCAGATCGCTTTCGTCGTCGTTCAGCGCCCGCGAGGCCATGCCGATATCCGCCAGGCCCCGGCGGGCATCGGCGACGCCGCGGGACGAGCCGCCGGTCTGCACGTCCACGCGCACGTCGGGGTGGTTCTTCTCGAACTGCAGGGCAATTTCGGCCATCAGCGGCGCCACGGTACTCGAGCCCGTAACCGTCAGGCGGGTCTGGTTGCTCGAGTCGCCGCAACTGGCCAGCAGCAGTGAAGTAGCTAGCGCCAGGAGCAACGCGGCTGGACGGCGTGAACACGCGGGCATGGGCAATAACCTCGGGCAGATTGCGGCTGACAGGCGCCGGCCGGACCGACTCTGTTTCAGACCGGCCCCCGGCCGATCCTATTGCAGGCTGCCGCGTTCTCGTACCGGATACCAGCCGCTGGCGTCCGGCCGGCCCATCTGACCCAGCATCTTCTGAAGCCGGGCGTCCGCGCCGGAGCGGGGCCGCAGCTTCATGTCGAGGCTGTAGTTGTTGCCCGGGTCGAGTTCGGCCATGCCCTCGACGGCGATGGGGCCATCGCTTTCCACCACGCGCAGCCGGTTTTTCTCGTCGCGGGTTTCCAGAATCGCTTCGAAACGGCCCAGCGCGATCGGCGGGCGCACCAGCAGCCAGTGGCTGTCGTCGAGCACCACGGTGCCGGCCACCTGGTTGAGCCGCGCCGTGTCGCCGGCCGGTTCAACCTCGGCGGACACGTCAAACAGCCGCAGCACGCCATCGGTGGGCAGAAAGCGGTAGCCGGCGTGGGCGGCCAGCGTGGCCAGCGAGGCGCTGCCGTTGACGCTGGACACGCGCACCTGGCCGCCCAGGCTGCGCACCAGGTCGGCGCTCAGTTGCCCGGTGTCGGTGCCGGTCTGCAGGCTGACTTTTACCCGGCCGGTCAGCAGCGCCAGCGGATGCAGGGTCCAGCCGACGTCTTCCAGGGCGGCATTCTGGTAGGTGACCAGCGCGGCGCGGCCGTTGATGGCGCTGCCGCCCAGCCCCGACAGGTTCAGGCCCGGCACGGCCCGTTCAATCCAGCCCGCCGCCACGCTGGCCGGCAGCCAGAGCACGAGGCCGACGAGCATACTCAGCAGTCCGGCCGGTATGAGGAGTCGATAGTTCATGTCAGCTACTGTCCGGGCAATCAACCGCCACGCTTGAGCGTGAGCCGGGCGTCGACTTCGCCGTTGCTGTCCGCGGCGGACACGCTCAGGCTCGCTGTGCCGATGCCGTATTCCATTTCCAGTGTGTGCAGCCAGAACATCAGCGGATTGAAGCCGGCGGCTTCCAGCGTGACGGCCGCCTGGTCATCCCCTTCCGGCTGAATACGCGTGATCGCGTCGCGCAGACCGGCGCTGCGGCTGCTCTGATCGACCACGGAGAACAGCGCCTGGTTCTGCCCCTTGAGCGTTGCCGCCGCGCCGCTGGCCCGAGCCGCGTCGGCTTCCTCCGCAATCTGCAGCAGCCGCGCATTGAGCTCTTGCTGGGACGCCATCTGCCGCTCCAGTGTCTCGATGGATTCGCCCAGCGGCTCCCAGACCAGCAGGAAGAACAGCGTAATCAGCAGAACGCCGCCACCCAGCCCCAGGATCTGCCGCTCGCGTTCGGCCAGCGATGCCCACCAGGCCTTCATGCGCCGGCCTCCGTAACGGTGGCGCGGATGCGTACCGCGTCGTTGTCGGCATCCACGTTCTCGACCGCGAGGCTGGTAGCCGGTTGTCTGTTGAAATTGCTGCGCAGGGCCTCGAGGGCCTTCAGGTCTTCACCCAGGAGATTGAGCGACAGGCGCCCCTCACGATACTGGAGAGACTGCATGGTCAGCCGGCCGCTGTCGCCGGTGCCGGCTGCGGTCGCCTGCAGCAGTGGGAACAGGCCGCCGCTGCCGGCCTCGCCCCGCAGGCGCCGGATTTCCTCTTCGGCCTGATAGCGCAGGTCGTTGATGGTGTCCACGCGCGGAAAGGTTTCACGGAAGATCTGCTCCGCTTCGCTGTCCAGCGCCGCCAGCTGCGACTGCAGGCGGTTGTACTCGATGATCTGGGTGGCCAGCGCGATACCCACCCAGACGGCCAGCAGCGCCGCGGTGGCCTTGAGCGGTGCCCACCAGGCCACCTTGCGCGGACCCCCGGCGAATTCACCGCTGGCGAGATTGAGCAACGGTCGGCCCGACCAGCACTGCAGCAGGGCGGCCGGCTGGGCATGGGTTTCGAAATCCTGGCCATCGCCATGCAGCGTCTCGAGCAGGTCGGCCTGCGCCGCAGCATCGTCGGCATAGACAATCAGCGGACTCTGTTCGTCGGCCGGCAGGGCGCGCAGGCAGGTCGGCAGGTTTGCCGTGTCCGTGGCGAAGCCGCTGGCGATGCCGGATCGCACCAGTGCGCGCTCGCCCGCGAGCCAGACGGTCCAGGCGTCACGGTCGGCCAGCGGCAGGCAGAGCGTGTCCGGCACGATGCTGACCACGCGCTGGCGGGCCGGGCCCAGTTCGTCGAGATAGGTTTCGAGCAGGGCCCGGTCGATGACGGCCACCGGATTCTTCCCCCGACCATCCGACGCGCCCAGCGCGAAATGCTGGCTGTCCACGGGGGTCACGAGGAAGTCTTCCAGCGCAAATCGTGCGGCCATCAGGCGCTTGCCGGGCTGCCGGACCGGGGGCAGGGTGACGTCGGTCAGCAGAACGTGCTCGCCGGGGATAAGCAGCACCAGTTCGGTCTCGGCCGATTCGGCGAGCGCCTGTTCCGCGGTGTCGGCTCGCGCCGCGGTACCGCCTGGCGGGAGGTATTCGAAACCGCCTTCAGGCAGCCGGTAGAGGATGAAACGCTTGTCCATGGTCGCGCAGTGTAGAGGATGCCGGTGTGATTGTTCAGAAGACTTCGCGGCTGTGGGCGATCAGCCGGGTGCGGCCGCCCTCGGCGCGCTGGAACAGGCTGCGATAGCGAATGCGCCCCCGGTCGACCACCACCTGGCCCGCCGCGAGAAAATAGCTGCTGGTGGTGGTCAGGTTGGCGGCGTTGATGTCCAGCCCGGCCAGCGCGTCTTCCTGCAGAAAGGCCTGCACGCTCTGCCAGGGCGTTTCCATGCGGATTTCCGCCAGCCGCTCCACCGCGCCCAGATCAAGCTGCTCGTGCAGGCTGGCCAGCACCGGCAGGGGCGCGGTGTTGACGTTGATCGCCGTGGCGGCGGGCAGCGCCGTGACGTACTGCGCCAGCGCAGCGTAGAACTCGGGGGTCATTTCCGCCACCAGCCGCAGCTCGCTGGGGCTGGCCATGGGCCGGTTGGCGGCGCGGTAGGGGGGCGTCTGGCCGAGATAGAAATTGTCCTCGGCGCCGTCGGGCAGGGTGACGTTGATGTCGGTGTCGATCCAGTCACGGGTTGCCTGGGCGATCCGGTTGGCGGTGACGATATCCGCCTCGGTCACCAGTTCGACCAGCCGCGCAAAGTGCTGCATGGCCACGTCGCCCTGCATCAGGCTGTTCAGGTTGAACAGCCCCTGCTGGTCGATCAGCCGGCCGCTGATGGCGCCGCCGTCTATGGGCAGATAGTCGACCGGGGTGGCCCAGGCTTCGTCGAGCGAGTCGATTTCGCTGTTTTCGGCGTCCAGCCGGAGAATCTGCGTGACCCAGTTTTCCACGCCCACGCTGTACCAGTAGGCCTGCTGGGCCAGCCAGACGTTGCCGCTGCGGTGCAGCGAGACGTTCATCCGCGTAAGCATGGCCACGCCGGTCACCGTGAGGATGGACAGTATGAGCAGCACCGTGATCAGCGCCACGCCCTGTTGCCGGGGGCAACGCACGTCAGCCGGCCTGCGTGGGACGGAACAGGAGGACCAGTTCACCCCAGTCGCCGGTCTCCAGCCGCAGTTCGATGAGCTGCGGCAGTTCGGTACTGCTGTTGCCCTGGGTGAGCTGGCCGCCGCCCTGCAGCGGTGGCCAGCTGTCCTGCCATTGTGCGTTGCTGTCCTGGTAGCGCCATTCCATGCTTTCCAGGTCTTCGAGAATCACGGTGTCCACCGGCACGCTGTCCTGGGCCTGGTCGAGCACGCGCCAGTGCAGGCGATGCAGGCGGTTTTCCTCGTCCAGCCGATAGGCGACGCGCTGCAGATGACTGCGCGGCTGCTGCAGGGGGTTGCGCCAGCCGTTGCGGGTGAACTGGATGGCGGCATCGCTGCCCGTGGGCGTGCCGAGCAGGGCGGGCTGGGCATCGCCAAAGCCGTCGCGGATGCTGCGCGGGGCGATCTGGTTCAGGTCGGTCTGCAGGAGATTCACCGCGGTCTGCATGCGGCGCGTGCGCTCCAGGCGTTCGTCGATATCCGCCTTGGCCTGCAGCACCTGGTTCAGGCCGACGTAGGCCATGGTCGACATGATGGCGAAAATCGCCATGGCGATCAGCAGCTCGAGCAGGGTGAAGCCGCGCTGCCGGATCATGGGCGAACGCCCTCCGGCATATTGTTGCGAATGACGCTATCCGCCGCTGAATCGCCGCCCGGGCCCGCGCGGACCCCGCCGGCGCCGGCGCCATTGCCCTCGCTGACATAGCCGGTCAGGCGGGCCAGCGGGTTGCTGTCCTCGTCGAGCGGCTCGTTTTCGCTCTGGATGGCGTACACGCTCACTTCGACCTTGCGCAGGAGCGGATCGGGGCTTTCGGTCACTTCGCTGCGCCAGCCCCACAGCTGTCCGCCATTTTCGGCCGTGCCTTCGTCGACGCCCTCGTCCGGCCAGGGCTGGATGAGCGTCATCTCGGTCAATCGGTTGCCGGCGACCCAGGTAGCCAGGCTGCGCTGCTGCATGTAGTGGGCGTTATCGGCGTACTGGCTGGCGCCGGAGAGGAACACGCTCATGGCAATGGCCAGCGTCGCGACCGCCACGAGGACCTCCACGAGCGTGAAACCGGTCTGGGCCGCCCGGCTCACAGCGATTCCTCGGTGTCGATATCCAGCTCGCCGGTCAGTTCGCCGCTGAGAATGTAGCTGCGATCTACCGTGTCGGCGCGGACCTGCAGTTCAAAGGGCAGCATCTCCCCGCTGGAGAGAAATAGCAACTCGGGTCGGGGACGCGACTCGTCCTCGGCGGCGGCCTTGGCATTCTCACGGAAGCCGGCGGCCTGCTCGTCCTCCGTCTGCAGCAGCCGCAGCTCGATGCGCGGCTTGAGCTCGTGCGGACGCAGGGGGCTGCTTCGGTCGGTCATCGGGGTCCAGCCGTCGGCGTCGAGCCGAAGAAAACGGTACTGGGTACGCGCAAGATCCACGCCGATTTCGGTGCCGTAGAGCACGGCTTCTTCGGCCGCCAGTTCGAGCACCGAATGCAGCCGGCGGGCCTCGTTATCCAGGTTGTCGGCGTCCGGATTGCCGGTGGAGAGCACCGTGAAGGCCACGATCACGCCGATGATGAACACCACGACGAGTATCTCGAGCAGGGTAAAACCCCGCTGGGCCGGCGGTCGGACAGGCATGCGCTGGTTGGCGGGCAATCAGGAACTCAGATCCCAGTTTCCGATATCCGCGTCCGGACCCTCGCCTCCGGGCCGGTCGTCGCGGCCCAGGCTGAACACGTCGATGTCGCCGTGCTCGCCGGGACTGCGGTAACGATAGGTGGCGCCCCAGGGATCCTGCGGCACCCGGTCCAGATAACCGCCCGATTTCCAGTTCTTGGGTTCGGGCTGAATGTTTGGTTTCTCGACCAGCGCCTTCAACCCCTGTTCGGTGGTCGGATACTGGAAATTGTCCAGCCGGTAGAGCTTCAGCGCGCTTTCGATTACGCGCACATCCTGCTTGGCTTTTGCCAGTCGCGCCGTATCCGGCCGGTCCATGATCCGCGGCACCGCAACGGCTGCAAGAATGCCGAGGATGACCACGACCACCATGATCTCGATGAGCGTGAAGCCCGATTGGCGGGCGTTCATAAACTTGATTGAAGACATGGCTGACAGGCTCCTGAAACGGCTGTGATAGGGCGGCATTTTATCAGACAGCATCGGCCGGGCAGGGTTGCAAGTGGCCGTGTTCGCGCTATTGTTGCGCAGGCGAAAAACGCGGCAGGGTGAGCAATCATGATGACAGGAATATGTCGATACACGCTGCTGGCGCTGGCGGTGCCCCTGTTGTCGGCCTGCGGCGGTGGTGGCGGCAGCAGCAGCGGCGGGTCGGTGGATCCCGGCGCGCC